>JAGHVH010000009.1 GCA_018064455.1 Candidatus Limimonas egerieequi
ATTCAATCCAAGGTTGATGAGGCTGGTATCGAAATCGTAGAGGCTCGCATCACACACTTGGCTTACGCTCCAGAAATCGCATCTGTAATGCTTCAGCGTCAGCAGGCTTCTGCTATCATCGACGCACGTAAGATGATCGTTGATGGCGCTGTTGGTATGGTTGAGATGGCTCTTGATCGTCTTGAGTCTGGCAACACAGTAAAACTTGATGATGAGCGTAAGGCTGCTATGGTATCAAACCTTCTTGTTGTCCTTTGTGGTAACAAGGATGCACAGCCAATCGTAAATTCTGGAAGCCTCTATTAATTAGGAAAAAGGTGAACTAATGGCTGACGAGAAAAAGCAGGTGCCACTGCGCCTTTCGCCAAAACTTTATAACGCGCTTGCAGCTTGGGCAGAAGATGACTTTAGATCAGTAAATGGTCAAATAGAGTACCTTCTGACCGAGTGTGTCAAGCAGCGCAAAAAGGATGGCAAGTATGTAGGTCAAGACATTGACGCACCGCTTGATATTATAATTAATGACACAAAAGCAGAGGAATAAACAATGATTGTAATTAAAAATTTGACCAAAATATATGGTGATAAAAAAGCAGTAGATGATTTAAGTCTCACCATTAATGCTGGAGAAATCTATGGCTTTATCGGTCACAATGGCGCCGGTAAAACAACTACTTTAAAGTCTCTTGTAGGTATCCTCAAGTTTGATGAGGGTGAGATTTTGATTGATGACATGTCAATCAAGGACCAGCCTATTGCTTGCAAGAAGATATTTGCTTATATTCCAGATAACCCAGACCTTTACGACTATATGTCTGGTGTTCAGTATTTAAACTTTATTGCAGATGTATTTGAAGTGCCACAGGCAGCTCGTGAGGAGCGTATCCACAAATATGCATCAGCATTCGAAATTGAGGGAGACCTCGCTGAAATGATTTCAGCTTATTCACATGGTATGAAGCAGAAACTTGCTATCATTTCAGCTCTCATTCATGAACCAAAATATATGATTATGGACGAGCCTTTTGTAGGCCTTGATCCAAAAGCTGCGCATATTGTAAAGGAATATATGCGTGAAATTTGCGACAATGGCGGCGCAATTTTCTTCTCAACACACGTACTCGATGTTGCTGAAAAACTCTGTGACAAGATTGCTATCATCAAGGATGGCAAGCTTGTCAAATGTGGCACTATGGAAGAAGTACGTGGTGATGAATCACTTGAGGAAGTATTCCTTGAGCTTGTTGATGAGACAGCAGGTGAGAACGCATGACAAGGATACTTATAAAAAAGCAACTCCGCGAGGTTGCTTACTTTTACATAAGGGATCGCAAGACCGGAAAGCGTCAGTCAAAAGGTAAGACGACAGGATTTATATTTCTATGGCTATTAGTATTTGGTAGCCTCGGCGCCGCTGCCTTTGGACTCTGTGACCTGTTTGGCTCTGTATTTTTTGACATTGGACTTGATTGGTTCTTCTTTGCACTTATGGGTCTTGTTGCCATCTGTGTTGGTATATTTGGCAGTGTGTTTAGCACATATGCGACTCTCTACAAAGCCAAGGATAATGAGGCTTTGTTGTCGTTGCCAATTGATACAAAAAAGATCCTTATAGCAAGGCTTACAACGACCTATCTTTTAGGCTGTATTTTCTCGGCACTTTTCTATATTCCAACTCTTATCTACTATTACACACATGTGACTCAGACAGTAGCAAGTGTTGTTTGCTCACTTTTACAGTTCGTTGTATTCAATATTGCGTCGATGGCGCTTGTGTGCATAATAGGATATTTTGTTGCACTTTTGTCATCTCGTTTTGCTGGCAAGTCATATATCACAGTAATTGTAACAATGGGCTTTCTTGTCCTCTATTACTGGGGATATTTCAAACTCATGGGAAGCATTGAGACGATTGCTGGAAATGGTGTGATTTTCGCTCAAAAGCTTGAAGGAAAAGCATACCTTTTCCGCAAGTTTGGTGAATCATTTATTGGCGATATTCCAGCATTCCTTATTTGGACTTTAATAGTAGTAGCTTTATTTGCTGTGGTATTCTTTGTCCTATCGAGCAACTATCTCAAACTCATGACAACCAATAGAGGTGCTAAAAAGGCGGAATATGTTGCTGAGAAATCTATTAAATCTCGTGGCATCAACAAGGCCCTTCTCATGAAGGAGTGGAAACGCTTTACCAAGAGTGCAGTGTATTTGATGAACTCGGGTATTGGTGCATTGCTTGTTCCAGTTTTAGCAATCGCTATGATTATAAAAGCGGATGCAATAAGGGAAATGATGGATAAATATGTCACTCTGATGACGGCGATGTTCCCGGGTCTTGATGTAAAGGGATATATCCCACTCCTATGCGTTGCAATGATGCTTTTTGTAGGAAGTATGATAGTGATTACTGCACCAGCAGTTTCACTTGAGGGACAGAGTATTTGGATACTCAAGTCACTCCCAATTGACCCTATTAAGATACTTGATCAGAAGAGGAGATTTCACCTCTTGGTTGGTATTCCAGCTGTTGTGATTATGGGACTTGCCTTTGGCTATGTTCTAAAGATGGAAATGGGCGATATAGCCCTCTCAATCCTTGTTGGCATAGCTTATACACTCCTTAATGCCAATGCTGGTTTGGCGCTCAACCTCCTTATGCCAAACCTCACATGGAAGGACGAGACGGTTCCAGTAAAACAAAGCACACCAGTTTTAATAGTGATATTTGGTAGTTTCGCAATCATTGTTGGCCTTGGCGCACTTTATATTAAAGTTCTCAAAGATGTATTAACAAATCCAATGGATTATGCTATATATGTATTTGTATTCTTTGTTGTTTGTGCAGGCTTCATTCAGAAGTGGATCAATACAAAGGGTGTAGAACGTTGGAATGACTTATAAGGTGATTTTATGCGAAGAACAATAGCTGATTGGATACTTATTGCACTATCAATAGTTGTACTTGTTGCTACCGGAGTATATCTAATTATTGCTTGGGGCAGTATACCAGACAAGATCCCAACTAATTTTGACTTCTCTGGAAATGTGACGTCGTATGGTGGAAAGGACAACATAATTTTTGCATTTTTAATGGATGTGTTTGTGTCTGGAACTTTGCTTTTATGTGCTGCTTTTCCAAAGAGCTGGAATGTTCCTGGTAAAGCAAAGAACAATCCAGAGACATATATTGCTGTTAAATATATGCTTGAAAGCATGGCACTTCTTCTTGCGCTGTTCCTTGGATATCTCCTCTATACTATGGCTAAACTAATAGCATTAAAATCTGCGGTAATTATAGTATTTATTGTTATTTTAGCTATTGGTTCAATCGCACCTTTTGTGATTCCAAAATTTAAATAGGAAGGCATTTTATGAAGATATTAGTACTGTCCGATTCACACGGTAAGTATCAAAATACTTTTGATATAATTTATGAAAATGCTGACGCTGACGCTATCATCCACTTGGGTGATGGCGTCACTGACGTTGATGAGGCTGCGCGCGATGTGGCTGATGTGCGTCACTTGAATGCTGCGCGAATTTATAAGGTTCGCGGTAACTGTGACATGTTTTCAAATGAGGCAGTGACTACATTTGAAAACATAGGCGGTCACAGGTTTTATGTAACACACGGATACCAGCAGGGTGTCAAGTCCGCTGCTGGCCGTGACGCACTCTATGTTGACGCGCGCAATAACGGCCTTGATGTGGCCCTTTTTGGACACACTCACAAGGCCCTTCTCGAAGAGCGTGACGGTGTCACACTCTTTAATCCTGGCGCCGTTTTAAAGGGTCAATATGGTGTTATCACCATAGACGACAAAACCGGCGCGCTAACCTTTGAACACAAGGAAATATGAGGTGACATTATGCCTGTAGAAGTAGTAAAAGGTGACATCACAAAACTCTCTGTTGATGCTGTTGTTAATGCCGCAAATTCAAGCCTTCTTGGCGGTGGAGGAGTGGATGGCGCGATACATTGTGCAGCGGGCCCAGAGCTCCTTGCTGAGTGCCGTACACTAGGCGGTTGCAAGACGGGTGAGGCCAAGATTACAATGGGCTATAACATGCCTTGTAAGTACATTATTCACACGGTAGGACCAGTGTGGGGTGGAGGCTCAAATGGTGAGGAAAACCTCCTTCGCTCCTGCTATAAAAACTCCCTTGAACTTGCATTTACACATGATTGTGAAAGCGTTGCTTTCCCACTGATTTCTGCCGGCGTCTATGGTTATCCAAAGCAGGATGCTTTTGACATAGCAAAAGAGGAGTGTAACAAGTTTTTAGAGTCACATGATATGAAACTTTACATCGTTGTCTTTGATGATCGAGGTCTTAATTTATAGCAAAAAAATAAGCTAAGTTCCAACCGGAACTTAGCTTTTATTTTTTGTCCTCTTATGCCTCTGGACCAAAGAAACGCTTGATTTCAATTTCAGCTGTATCTGGGCCGTCAGAACCATGGATGATGTTGTAAGTTGTAGATGTTGCATAGTCGCCACGGATTGTACCAGCGAGAGCATCTTCGTACTTTGTAGCACCCATAAGGCCACGCATACCAGAGATGACGTTTTCGCCCTCAACAATCATAGCAACTACTGGGCCAGATGTCATATATTCAAGCATACCAGGGAAGAAAGGCTTGTCAGCAACGTGTGCATAGTGCTCGCGGAGGATAGCCTCATCAAGGTTCTTCATTTCCATTCTTACGATTTTGAAGCCCTTATTTTCGATTCGAGAAATTACTTCGCCCATAAGGCCACGTTTAACGCAGTCAGGCTTGAGCATGATGTATGTTCTTTCCATAAATTTAACTCCTTTTAATTGGATTAACATCACTATTTTAACAAAAAAACTGACACTTTTAAAGGGGGTATTTTGAATACAAAAAATAGGCAAAATACAAAACGCCCGGGTGGGTGTATTAGAAACTTATTAAAAAGGTGTTGACTCAGGGCTTTTTTTTCGATATAATTCGACCACTTTCGCTTTTTTTCTTTTATATTTATTTATATATAAAGGGATTTTGCGATGATTCTAAACTAATTTTCTAAACTAATGAACGGAGTGAAAACAGTCTATGGTAAATGTTAAACCGACCAATCTCGGCAATACCACAAGAATGAACTTCGCCAAAATCAATGAAGTTATGGAAATGCCAAACCTCATTGAAGTGCAGAAGAATTCTTACCAGTGGTTTTTAGATGTCGGACTTAAAGAAGTCTTCCGTGACATCTCCGAGATCACTGACTACACTGGAAACTTGGTACTTGAGTTCATCGATTACAAAATGGATGACCATCCAAAGTACACAGTAAAAGAGTGTAAGGAAAGAGACGCAACTTATGCAGCACCTCTTCGCGTTACAGCAAGACTCTATAACAAGGAGACAGGTGAGGTTAAGGAATCTGACGTCTATATGGGTGACTTCCCTCTTATGACAGAGAGCGGTACATTCGTAATCAATGGTGCAGAGCGTGCTATCGTTTCCCAGCTCGTACGTTCTCCAGGCGTATACTTTGACATGACTCACGATAAGACAGGTAAGGAGCTCTATACTTCTACTGTTATTCCTAACCGTGGTGCATGGCTCGAATACGAATCAGACCAGAACGATATCTTCTATGTTCGTATCGACAAGAACAGAAAACTTTACATTACAACTTTCATCCGCGCACTTGGTCTTGGTACTAACCAAGAGATCCTTGATTTCTTCGGCGCAGACGAAAGAATCATGGCTACGCTCGAGCGTGATACAACTAAGAACGCTGAGGAAGCATTACTCGAAGTTTACAAGAAACTTCGTCCAGGCGAGCCACCAACGCTTGAAACAGCTCAGGCTCACCTTGATGGTCTCTTCTTTGACGCTCATCGTTATGACCTCTCTCGCGTAGGCCGTTATAAATACAACAAGAAGCTCGCTATTTCTCAGCGTCTTGTTGGCAACAAGCTTGCACAGCCTATCATCAATGAGGCAACAGGCGAACTCCTTGCAGACGCAGGCGAAATCATCACAGCTGATAAGGCATATGAGATTGAGCAGGCTGGCGTTATGCAGGCATTCGTTGACGTAGATGGCAAGGAAATCAAAGTCGTTTCAAACGGCATGGTTGACGCCCTTCCATACCTCAAGGGTCTCAAGATTACAGAGGACGAACTTGAGGAAATCGCTATCAACGAAAAGGTTCGCTATAGCATCCTCATGGAAGTACTTGCAACAAGCAAGAAGAAAAAAGATGTTTTGGAAGCACTCGCAGTTCGTTGTGATGACCTTATTCCAAAGCACATTATCATTGACGATATCTTTGCATCAATTAACTATATGAACTGCCTTGCAGCAAATATCGGTACAATTGATGATATCGACCACCTTGGCAACCGCCGTATCCGTTCAGTCGGCGAATTACTCCAGAATCAGTTTAGAATTGGCTTTACACGTATGGAGAGAGTTGTACGTGAGCGTATGTCTCTCCAAGCTCAGGAACCAGAGAAGGCAACTCCACAGGCTCTTATTAACATCAGACCTGTAGTGGCTGCAGTTAAGGAATTCTTCGGTTCTTCACCACTTTCACAGTTTATGGACCAGACAAACCCTCTTGCTGAGCTTACTCACAAGCGTCGTTTGTCAGCCCTCGGTCCTGGCGGTCTTTCACGTGACCGTGCCGGATTCGAAGTTCGTGACGTTCACTACAGCCACTATGGTCGTATGTGTCCTATCGAGACTCCAGAAGGTCCTAACATCGGTCTTATCTCTTACCTCGCAACATTTGCTCGTATCAATAAGTACGGCTTTATCGAGGCTCCTTTCCGCAAGATTGATAAGGAGACAGGCCGCGTTCTTGACGAAGTTGTTTATATGACAGCTGACGTCGAGGATAACTACAGAGTAGCACAGGCTAACGAACCTCTTGATGAGGAAGGCCATTTCATGCGTGAAAAGGTAACTATCCGTTACCGTGATGGTTTCGATGAAGTTGACCGTTCAATCCCTGATTACATGGACGTATCTCCAAGAATGCTTGTATCAGTTGCTACAGCAATGATCCCATTCCTTGAGAACGATGACGCGAACCGTGCACTCATGGGTTCAAACATGCAGCGTCAGGCTGTTCCTCTTATGAAGACTCAGGCACCATTCGTTGGTACTGGTATGGAGCACAAGGCTGCTGTTGACTCAGGTGTTGTAGTTCTTGCAAAGCGTGCTGGTAAGGTTATCCACGTTGATGCAGACTCAATTGAGATTGAGACAGACAAGGGCGAGATTGATTCTTATGAGCTTATCAAGTTCATGCGTTCAAACCAGGGCACATGTGTAAACCAGCGTCCAATCGTTTCCCTTGGTCAAAAGGTAGTAGCAAAAGAAGTTATCGCTGATGGTCCTGCAACATCACACGGTGAAATCTCCCTTGGTAAGAATGCCCTTATCGGCTTCATGACTTGGGAAGGTTACAACTACGAGGATGCTGTTCTTCTTAACGAAAAGATTGTTCGCGACGATGTTTATACTTCAATTCACATTGAGGAATATGAACTCGAAGCTCGTGATACAAAGCTTGGACCAGAAGAGATTACTCGTGATATTCCAAACGTTGGTGACGATGCTCTCGCTGACCTTGACGAATTCGGTATTATCCGTATCGGTGCAGAGGTTCACTCAGGTGACATCCTTGTTGGTAAGGTAACACCAAAGGGCGAGACAGAGCTCACAGCAGAAGAGCGTCTTCTTCGTGCAATCTTTGGTGAGAAGGCACGTGAAGTACGTGATACATCTCTCCGTGTACCTCACGGTGAGTACGGTATCGTAGTTAACGTAGAAGTATTCACAAGAGAGAATTCTGATGAACTTTCTCCTGGTGTAAACAAGGTTGTACGTTGCTACATCGCTCAGAAGAGAAAGATTCAAGTCGGCGATAAGATGGCCGGCCGTCATGGTAACAAGGGTGTTGTATCACGCATCCTTCCTCAGGAGGATATGCCATTCCTTCCTGATGGTACTCCACTTGACATCGTACTTAACCCACTCGGTGTTCCATCTCGTATGAACATCGGTCAGGTTCTTGAAGTTAACATCGGTATGGCAGCTCGTCTTAAGGGCTGGAAGATCATGACACCTGTATTCGATGGTGCTCATGAGGAAGATGTTCAGTACTTCTTGTCAGAGTCAAAGCTCCTCTCAGAGGGCAATGATAAGATTCGCGAACTCGTACTCAAGTATGAGGATATGAATGCTAAAACAGGTTACAACCTTGTTGACCTCATCGAGTTCTTAAAGGCAAATACAAAGACAGAAGAAGAGCACGCATTTATTGATGCAGCTTACGAATACCGCTTTGGTAAGACAAAGCTTATTGATGGTCGTACAGGTAAGCCATTCGATAACCCAGTTACAGTTGGTGTTATGTATTACCTCAAGCTTCATCACCTTGTTGATGATAAGATTCACGCACGTTCAACAGGTCCTTACAGCCTTGTTACTCAGCAGCCACTCGGTGGTAAAGCTCAGTTCGGTGGCCAGCGTTTCGGTGAAATGGAAGTTTGGGCACTTGAGGCTTATGGTGCTGCTTATACTCTTCAGGAAATCCTTACAATCAAGTCTGACGATATCGTAGGTCGTGTTAAGACATACGAAGCTATCGTTAAGGGACAGAGCGTTCCAAAGTCAGGCGTTCCAGAGTCATTCAAGGTACTCATCAAGGAACTCCAGTCACTCGGTCTTGATGTTAAGGTTCTTGATAAGGACGATAATGAAATCGACTTAAAGCAGAACTTTGATACTGATGACGTTAACTTCCGTCTTGTTGAAAACGAGAACTTCAAACCTCAGTATGTAAATGATGCAGAGGGTGCAGAAGGTTTCGCTACAACTCTTGACGAGAACGGTGAAGTTATCGAAGAAGAGTTCGATGAAGAAGCAGAATTTTCTAATGACTTAGATGACATCGAAGGTCCAACAGACTTTGAGATGGGCATTGAAGAATAAGGAGGGGAGCTAACATGACAGATATTCAGCCAATTACTACAAATGAAATTGAATTTGAATCTATCAAGATCGGTTTAGCTTCTCCGGACGCAATCAGATCTTGGTCATATGGCGAAGTTAAAAAGCCAGAGACAATTAACTATAGAACATTAAAGCCTGAGCGCGATGGTCTTTACTGTGAGCGTATTTTCGGACCTACAAAGGACTGGGAATGCTACTGCGGTAAGTACAAGAGAATCCGCTATAAGGGCAAAGTGTGCGAACGCTGCGGCGTTGAGATTACAAAGGCAAAGGTTCGTCGTGAGCGTATGGGTCACGTAGAACTTGCAGCTCCTGTATCACACATTTGGTATTTCAAGGGTATTCCATCACGTATGGGTCTTATGCTTGACATATCTCCAAGAAACCTTGAAAAGGTACTCTATTTTGCACTCTACATCGTAACAGATCCAGGTGCTACTCCACTTGAAAAGTATCAGGTACTCTCAGAAAAAGAGTATGAGGATATGCGAGAGAAGTATGAGGACGAGTTCGAAGCAGGAATGGGTGCAGAAGCTATCAAGAAGCTTCTTGCTGAAATCGACGTTCCAGCACTTGCTGAGCAGCTCCGTGAGGAACTCAAGGGTGCTAGCGGCCAGAAGAAGGCAAGACTCTTAAAGCGCCTTGAAGTTGTTGATGCATTCAACAATTCTAATAACAAGCCAGAGTGGATGATTCTCGATGTTATTCCTGTAATTCCACCTGACATCCGTCCTATGGTTCAGCTTGATGGTGGCCGTTTTGCAACATCTGACCTCAACGACCTCTATCGTCGAGTTATCAACCGTAACAACCGTCTTAAGAGACTCCTCGAACTCGGTGCTCCTGATATCATCATCCGCAACGAGAAGAGAATGCTCCAGGAAGCAGTAGATGCTCTCATCGATAACGGTCGTCGTGGACGTCCAGTTACTGGTCCTAACAACAGACCTCTTAAGTCACTTTCAGACATGCTCAAGGGTAAGCAGGGACGTTTCCGTCAGAACCTTCTTGGTAAGCGTGTTGACTACTCAGGACGTTCTGTTATCGTTGTAGGTCCAGAACTTAAGATGTATCAGTGCGGTCTTCCTAAGGAAATGGCACTTGAACTCTTTAAGCCATTCGTTATGAAGCGTCTTGTTGAAACTGGCGTTGCTGGTAACATCAAGTCAGCTCGTAAGATGGTAGAGCGTTCAAAGGACGAGGTTTGGGATGCACTTGAAGTTGTTATCAAGGATCACCCAGTAATGCTTAACCGTGCTCCTACACTTCACAGACTTGGTATCCAGGCATTTGAGCCTGTACTTGTTGATGGACGTGCTATCAAGCTTCATCCACTTGCTTGTACAGCTTTCAACGCCGACTTCGATGGTGACCAGATGGCTGTTCACGTACCTCTTTCTGCAGAGGCACAGGCAGAGGCAAGATTCTTGATGCTTGCAGCAAACAACTTGCTCAAGCCATCAGACGGCCGTCCTGTAACTGTTCCTACACAGGACATGGTACTTGGTTCATACTACTTGACACTCGACAAAGATGGCGAGCCAGGTGAAGGTAAGGTATTCCGTGACGTTGATGAGGCTCAGATGGCCTTTGACGAGGGAGATATTACACTTCACTCAAAGATCAAGATTCGTATGGAAAAGGAAGTAAACGGCAAGCTCGTTTCTGGCCTTATCGATACAACTCTTGGTAAGATTATCTTCAACAACCCAATTCCTCAGGACTTAGGTTTCATTGATAGAACTATCCCTGGCAACGAGTTACTTCTTGAATGCGATTGTGACGATCTCTTTAGAAAGAAGCCAATCAGCAAGAAGTCACTTGGTAAGATTATTGATCGTTGTATTGAAGTTCATGGAACTGCAAAAACATCAGTAGTTCTTGATGCTATCAAGGCTCAAGGTTACAAGTATTCAACACTTTCTGGTATCACAGTTGCTGTTTGCGATGCTAAGATCCCAGAATCAAAGCGTGATTACATCGCTGAGACAGAGGCACATATCGACAAAATCGATAAGCTTTATAGACGTGGTATGCTTTCTGCTGCAGAGGCATCTCGCTTAAAGCTCGGTGCATGGGATGTCTGCACAAAGCAGGTATCTGCTGGTCTTAAGGATAACCTTGGTAAATATAACCCAATATTCATGATGATTGACTCTGGTGCCCGTGGTTCTGACTCACAGCTTAACCAGCTCGCTGGTATGCGTGGTCTTATTGCCAACACATCAGGTAAGACAATCGAAATTCCTATTCGTGCTAACTACCGTGAAGGCCTTAACATTCTCGAGTACTTCATCTCATCTCGTGGTGCTCGTAAGGGCCTTGCAGATACAGCTCTTCGTACAGCTGACTCTGGTTACCTTACACGTCGACTTGTTGACGTATCACAGGAAATCATTGTTCGTGAAGAGGATTGCGGATGCCATGACGGTATCAAAGTTTACGACATCGAAGCTGACGGTCGTGTAATCGAGGAACTCTCAGAGCGTCTCGAAGGTCGTTATCTTCTCGATGATCTTGTTGATGAGAAGAGCGGTGAACTCATCCAGTCAGCAAGCAAGATGATGCGCAAGGACGATGCAGCAAAGGTTGCAAATTATGTCAAGGCGCACACAAAGGATGGCGAGCGTGCTGAAATCATGATCCGCTCACTCCTTACTTGTCAGTCACAGCATGGTGTATGTATGCACTGCTACGGCCGTAACCTTGCAACAGGTGGTCCTGTTACAGTTGGTGAGGCAGTAGGTATCATCGCTGCTCAGTCAATCGGTGAGCCTGGTACACAGCTTACAATGCGTACTTTCCATACCGGTGGTGTTGCATCTGCAGCAGATATCACACAGGGTCTTCCAAGAGTTGAAGAACTCTTCGAGGCACGTAAGCCAAAGACACTTGCTATCCTTTCTGAGATTGATGGTGTTGTTTCAATTCAGGAAGTTAAGAAGAGCAAGTACGTAATGGTTACAAACGAAAAAGAAGGACTTGAAAAGCAGTACCTTATCCCTTATGGCCTTCGTCTTCGCCAGTCAATTGTTGATGGTGCAGAGATTGCAAAGGGTGATGCCTTGACAGAAGGTTCTCTCAATCCTCATGACCTTCTCGACATCATGGGTGTTGATGCAGTTTATGATTACCTCATTCGTGAAGTACAATCTGCATACCGTACACAGGGTGTTGATATCAACGATAAGCATATCGAAGTTATCATTCGCCAGATGATGAAGAAGATTAAGGTTGATGAAGTTGGTGAGACAGAGCTTCTCTCAGGCGCTGTAATTGATAAGTCTGACTTCTATGCTGAGAACCGCAGAGTTAAAAAACTCGCAAAGGCAGAGGGCCGTGAGCCTGCTCTTGCAACAGGTATCCCAATGCTTCTCGGTATCACAAAGGCTTCACTTGCTACTGATTCATTCCTCTCAGCTGCTTCCTTCCAGGAGACAACAAGAGTACTCACAGATGCAGCTATCAAGGGCAAAGTTGATACACTCCAGGGTCTTAAGGAGAACGTTATCATCGGTAAGCTCTTACCATCTGGTACAGGTATGAAGTGCTACAGTGAAGTAGACGTCAAGAAAAAGGGTTCAGAGTTTAACACAATCGATGCTGATTTGTTCCTTGACGTTGACGTAG
Organism: Candidatus Limimonas egerieequi; assembly: GCA_018064455.1. Lineage (GTDB taxonomy): Bacteria > Bacillota > Clostridia > Oscillospirales > Acutalibacteraceae > UBA1227. The sequence continues at coordinate 12,632 of JAGHVH010000009.1, forward strand.
ACAGCGTTGACGAAACAGCTGAGGACACAGCAGAATAACCTTTGAAACCTACATAAAATAAGTAAATTTACCCTATTGACATCTCCTTGCCAATAGGGTAAAATACTATCTTGCCTACGCATATTTTTCTATAAATATAATAGGTTATATTATTATTGGAGGTGAAAGTATTGCCAACATTTAACCAACTTGTTCGTCAGGGTAGACAGACATCTGTAAAGAAGTCTACTGCACCAGCACTTGGTAAGGGTCTCAACTCAAAGAAGAATATCATGACTGATACAAATTCTCCTCAGAAGAGAGGCGTTTGCACAGCTGTTAAAACTGCAACACCTAAGAAGCCTAACTCAGCTCTTCGTAAGATCGCCAGAGTTCGTCTTACAAACGGTATTGAAGTATCAGCTTACATCCCAGGTGTAGGTCACAACCTTCAGGAACATAGCGTTGTACTTATCAGAGGCGGCCGTGTTAAGGACCTTCCTGGTGTACGTTACCACATTATCCGTGGTACACTCGATACACAGGGTGTTACTGACCGTATGCAGGCTAGATCAAAGTACGGTGCTAAAAGACCAAAGGCTAAGAAAGCCTAAATTCGTTAAAGGACAAATCTTCTTGCAGGCTGCGTAAATTACGCAACCAATGTGAGAGTGTATATATAATATATGCCTCTTTCATTGGCGCCACGGGAATTTTGTCACTCGAGTACCTAAGATATCATTAATATGAAGGAGGGAAGCGAAGTGCCAAGAAGAGGCCAAATAGCAAAACGTGATGTTTTGCCAGATCCGCTTTACAATTCAAAACTCGTAACACGTTTAATAAACAATGTTATGCTTGATGGTAAAAAGGGTGTTGCTCAGAAAATTGTTTACGACGCTTTTGATATCATCAGAGAAAAAACTGGCAGAGAGCCACTCGAAGTTTTCGAGGAGGCTATGGAAAATGTAATGCCATTACTTGAGGTAAAGGCTCGCCGTATAGGTGGTGCTACTTACCAGGTACCAATTGAGGTACGTCCAGAGAGAAGACAGACACTCGGTCTTCGTTGGATTACTCTCTTCTCACGTCAGCGTTCTGAAAGAACAATGAAGGAGAGACTTGCAAATGAAATCCTTGATGCAGTTAACCAGGCTGGTGGCGCATTCAAGAGAAAAGAAGAAATGCACAGAATGGCAGAGGCAAACAAGGCTTTTGCACATTTCAGATATTAATCTGTATTTCTTATTTGCAATTAGTGGGAGGTATATATGCCTAGACAGGTATCGCTAGAAATGACCAGAAACATCGGTATCATGGCGCACATCGATGCTGGTAAGACTACGACAACAGAGCGTATTCTTTACTACACAGGTGTTAACCACAAGATTGGTGAAACACATGACGGTGCTGCAACAATGGACTGGATGGAGCAAGAGCAAGAGCGTGGTATCACAATCACATCTGCTGCTACAACATGTTTCTGGAAAGATCATCGTGTAAATATTATCGACACCCCGGGTCACGTAGACTTTACAGTTGAAGTACAGCGTTCACTTCGTGTACTTGACGGCTCTGTAACAGTTCTCTGTGCTAAGGGCGGTGTTGAACCTCAGTCAGAGACCGTATGGCGTCAGGCTGATGAGTATTCTGTACCACGTATGATTTACGTTAATAAGATGGACATCATGGGTGCAGATTTCTACAACGTACTTGATATGATTAAAGAACGTTTCAAGTGCAACGCAGTTCCAATCCAGCTTCCAATCGGTGTGGAAGCTACATTCAGAGGAATCATCGACCTCGTTAATATGCGTGCCGAAGTTTATTACGACGACATGGGTAAGGACGTTCGTGATGAAGATATCCCTGATGATATGAAGGAACTTGCTCAGAAGTATCGTGATGAGCTTCTCGAAGCAGTGGCAACACTCGATGAGGATCTCATGGAAAAATACTTAGAAGGCGAAGAGCTTACAATCCCAGAGATTAAAAAGGCTATTCGCAAGGCAACAATAACAAACGAGATGGTACCAGTTTGTTGCGGTACATCTTATCGTAACAAGGGTGTTCAGCCACTCCTCGATGCTATTGTTGACTATATGCCAGCTCCAACAGACGTTGCTGCTATCAAGGGTGTTAACCCTAAGAACGACGCAGAAGAGGAAAGACATTCTTCTGACAACGAGCCATTTGCTGCTCTTGCATTTAAGATTGCAACTGACCCATTTGTTGGTAAGCTCTGCTTCTTCCGTGTTTACTCTGGTACAGTAGATGCTGGCGCAACAGTTCTTAACTCAGTTAAGGATAAGAACGAGCGTATGGGACGTATTCTTCAGATGCACGCAAACCACAGACAGGACCTTGACACAGTTTATGCTGGTGACATCGCTGCTTGTGTTGGTGTTAAGAATACAACAACAGGTGATACACTCTGTGATCCTAAACATCCAATTATCCTTGAGTCAATGAACTTCCCTGATCCTGTTATTCGCGTAGCAATTGAGCCAAAGACCAAGGCTGGTCAGGAAAAGATGGGCATTGCTCTTGCAAAGCTTGCTGAGGAAGACCCAACATTCAAGTGCTACACTGATGAAGAGACAGGTCAGACAATCATCGCTGGTATGGGTGAGCTTCACCTTGAAATTATCGTAGACAGACTTCTTCGTGAGTTCAAGATTGAAGCAAACGTTGGTAAGCCACAGGTTGCTTACCGTGAGACAATTACTGCTGAGGCAGACGAGGATTGCAAATACAAGCGTCAGTCTGGTGGTTCTGGTCAGTATGCTCATATCAAGATTAAGATTGAGCCTAACCCAGCTAAGGGTTATGAGTTCGTTAACGCTATCGTTGGTGGTTCTGTTCCTAAGGAATACATTCCAGCAGCAGAAGCAGGTATCAAGGGCGCTATGCTTTCAGGTGTACTTGCTGGCTACAACGTAGAAGACGTTAAGGTTACTCTCTATGATGGTTCTTACCACGAGGTAGACTCATCAGAAATGGCCTTCAAGATCTGCGGATCTATGGCATTTAAGAACGCTATGAAGAAGGCAGCTCCAGTACTTATGGAACCTATGATGAAGGTTGCTGTTACAACTCCTGACGATTACCTTGGTGACGTTATCGGTGACATCAACTCACGTCGTGGTCTCATGAAGGGCATGGAACCAAGAAATGGTGCAACAATGGTTAACGCCGATGTACCTCTTGCTAACATGTTTGGTTATGCAACAGACCTTCGTTCTAAGACACAGGGTCGTGCATCATACGTTATGGAGCCAAGCCACTACACAGAAGTTCCAAAGTCTATTGCTGAAACTATCATTAGTGATAGAAGCAAGAAGGACTAATCATCCGTATTTAATAATGCTTGCATAAAAAGTATTATTTTGTTAAAATATTGAAGAATTTTATTCACTTAGTTAAATAAAAGGAGGAAATTCCCCATGGCAAAAGAACATTTTAACCGTACTAAGCCACACGTAAACATTGGTACAATCGGTCACGTTGACCACGGTAAGACAACTCTTACAGCAGCTATCACAAAGACTCTCGCTATGAAGGGCTATGCTAAGTTTGAGGATTACTCAGCTATCGATAAGGCTCCAGAAGAGAGAGAACGTGGTATCACAATTAACACAGCTCACGTTGAGTATGAGACAGATTCTCGTCACTATGCTCACGTTGACTGCCCAGGCCATGCTGACTATATCAAGAACATGATCACTGGTGCTGCTCAGATGGACGGTGCTATCCTTGTTATCGCTTCAACAGATGGTCCTATGGCACAGACAAAGGAACACCTTCTCCTTGCTCGTCAGGTTGGCGTTCCAGCAATCATCGTATTCATGAACAAGGTTGACCAGGTTGATGACCCTGAGCTCCTTGAACTCGTTGAAATGGAAATCCGTGAAACTCTCGCTGAATATGAATTCGACGATGAGTGCCCAATCATCAAGGGTTCTGCTCTTAAGGCTCTTGAGTATGATGGTGGCGACATGGAAGCTGCAGAAATCGCTCCTATTTGGGAACTCATGGATGCAGTAGACTCATACATTCCTACACCTGATCGTAAGGCTGACCTTCCATTCCTTATGCCAGTAGAGGACGTATTCACAATCACAGGTCGTGGTACAGTTGCTACAGGTAGAGTAGAGCGTGGACAGCTCAAGACAGGCGAAGAAATCGAAATCGTTGGTCTTACAGAAGAAAAGAAGAAGACAGTTTGCACAGGTATCGAGATGTTCAGAAAGATCCTCGACTATGCAGAGGCTGGTGACAACATCGGTTGTCTCCTTCGTGGTATCGAGCGTACAGGTATTGAGCGTGGACAGGTTCTTGCTAAGCCAGGTTCAATTCACCCATACACAAAGTTCCGTGGACAGGTTTACGTATTAAGCAAGGATGAAGGCGGTCGTCATACTCCTTTCTTCAACAACTATCGTCCACAGTTCTACTTCAGAACAACAGACGTTACTGGTGTTATCACTCTTCCAGCTGGCACAGAGATGTGCATGCCTGGTGATAACGTAGAGATGGACGTTGAACTTATCACTCCTATCGCTATTGAAGAAGGCCTTCGTTTCGCTATTCGTGAAGGTGGCCGTACAGTAGGTTCAGGCGTTGTTATCGCTATCAACGAATAATTCTACATACCAGAATTAAATTAAATGAGCGCTGCATTTTGCAGCGCTCTTTTTCTTTTTATTACAAAGTGGATACAAGTGTGTTACAACTTGGATTTAGCAGTTGTACATACTAAAAATTGTGCTAGAATGATTCTTGGACTACTAAATATAGTATGGAGGGAATCGCACTCATGAAGAAATATTTAAGTGTTGTTTTAGCGTTGCTGATGGTGCTGTCACTACTTGTTTTGGCAAGTTGTTCTAAGCCCACAAATGCGCCATCAAATAATTTGACATCACTTAAATATGTCGGTGATCGCAAGTTTAAAAATAAATTTGATTCCATCACAACTCTTGAAAACATTCTTGATGAAATAAGTGTTGTTGACCTAAAGCAGGAAATGAATGTTTCTGGCCTTGATAAAGAGACAGAAACTGATGAAGCAAGTTCCACATCAATTGATTATTACTATCGCAATAAAGTACGTATCTACGCGGTTTATAACGGATACGGCGAGAGTCTTTGGAAGTTCTTTACAACTTCAAAGTCAAATGTTCCAATCACTGCTTCATATTGGAGTGAAGGTGATATATCATCCGTTTCAATTGAATCTGATGAATCAAAAGGATATAAATACAGTGCGACTTATAACAATTTAGGCACTGATTTTGGAAACGGTGCACAGCGTATTGAAGTTGGCGTTTCCAAAGGCGGAGAGTCATATGTGTACACAATAATTGATAATTATTACTTTATCAGTTCCGCATCATATTGGGATGAAAATGGTGACCTTCACAGGTATCAAGCAGACTATAATGCTGATACAAAAAAGCTTGATTATCAATATGATGAAATAGTTGTATTTGGTAAAATTCCAGAACTTTCAAGTGACGATTTAAGCATAAAAAAAGCTGGAATTAATGCATATAATTTAAACAGCGTAGATATACTTCTTGGTAAGCATAAGGTATATAAAATCGCCGATGGTGAAATGTCGATAAGCGCCGAAACTACGTTGGTTTTTACTAGTGAATCCGATGCAAACAGGGCTTTAAATAGCATAAAATCATCGTCTGTAAAGGCAAAAGACTTTACTGTTGAGGAATATGAGAGCGGAGAATACTACTTAATCAACATAGGTACGTGCTATTTTGAGATGTCTCCAGACTTTAAAGATGCCAATTCTGTGCTTATGGATTTTGCAATCAACGAATTTGATGATTACAGCTTTAGAAGCATTGATTTAGATGAAAACGGCAAGATTTTGGCATTTAATTACAGTTCAATTTCTTACTACTAAATTGGTTAAAAAATAAGTGGTGAGTGTTTAAACACTCACCACTTTTATTTTGTTTTTAAGCTGCACCAACATCGAGTGAGAAGGTGTAGTATGTACGACCATCTACTGCTGTAAATGTTCCGTCCTCGTTGCAGGTTACTTTTGCTGTGCTTGGAAGACCACTGTTTGCAAGGATACTCATAAGTTTTGCTTCATCTACAATTGTTGCCTTGCGGCTGCAAGGGTAATCGGTTGATGCGAGCATGCTGTTTAGTAATGAATAATTTGAATACATTGCTTTGCCAACAAAGAAGTAATTGGCAATTGTGAGACCGTAGGATTCCTGATCATCCCAAGTTACATCGGTAACATACCAGTTACCACTCATTTGAACAAGGTTAAAGATGTGGTTCGATGTCGCATATGCTTTGCAAGGGACGCCGAGAATGTCCATGCAAAGCTGGAATGCAGCGGTGTATCCGTCGCAGTCACAACGTCCATTGACGAGGCAGTTGTACGCACCATCAACGTTTTCTTGGTAAACAGTGTTCTTACAAATTATATCGTGAATAGCACGGATACGGTTGATGGTGCTACCGTACGATGCCGTACTGTTTACAATGGACTGTGCTTTTTGTTTACAAGTTGCATACTGTGATGCATTTATGTAGTAACTCCAGTTAACTTCTAGGAAGATGTACTGACGACTCTGGTCGTATGCATATCTGCATGAATAGCCGTTACAGTTTATTTCTGCGAATGAGTTTTTAAGTGGTAAACAAACGTAGTTTAAATACTCATTTAAATCGTTTGTTGCAATTTTTACTTTATCAACAGTTTGGAAACTTGACCAAACGGATTTGATGTGACTTTCAAATTGGCTTGAAGCAAGGAGTGGATATTCTTCTGTCTGCGTAGGCTTTGTCTCGACTTGTTTTACTTCAACTTCTGTGTCATATGAACTTTGAGCAGCTTTTTCTGGTGCGACATCAGCAATCTGTTCGACGGTTGATGCATTTTCAACAACAGTTGGATTGTTTGCAAGTCCTGAATCCTTAGGTGTTGGTGCTTTGGTTGTTCCAACAACTGGCTTTAGGGAACTAGTTCCCTGTGGGGACTTGGCAGGAGGAGTAGGGGCGATTGCTTTGGCAGTTGTGTTCTCTGCTTTTTTGCCAGTATCACTTTGCTTTTTATCGGCCTTTTCATCTTTGGATTCTTTCGCATCCTTTTTTTCGGCCTTGTCTGATTTGTCCTCTTTGCTTTCTTTAGCTTTGGTAGTCTCTGAGGATTCGGATGATTCGGCAGTTGTTTGTTCTAGTGTCGGCTCATCTTTTTCCTTGTCACCACAAGCCGTAAGGCAAAGGCACATTAAAAGCGAGAGAAGCAAAGAAACTATCCTAGTTTTGACTTTATAGTTGCTCACGGTGTTCATCTCCGTTTGTTAAAAGTTGCTACATTTTTAAGATACCATTTTACGTTTTAAAATTCAATCTTGTCTTTACACATTCCTCCCAATAAGGTAAAATATATCTTGTATATTTATATGTTGTAAAAGGGGTAGTTTTATGGCACCTAAGTTTAACAGAATCTTACTTAAGTTAAGTGGCGAAGTTCTCGCTGGTGACCAGGGACATGGTTTTGATTTTGATGTAATTACAGAGATTTGTAAGGCAATCAAAACAATATCAGATGCTGGTGTAGAAGTTGGCGTTGTAATTGGTGGCGGCAACTTCTGGAGAGGTCGCTCAAGCGGATCAATGGACCGCGTTCGTGCTGATAAAATTGGCATGCTTGGTACAGTGATGAACTCTATCGCACTTTCAGATACACTCGAGCAACTCGGTTGTAAGACAGTTGTTTATACAGCAACTAACATGCAACCAATCGCAAAGCACTTTGATGCTCATGATGCAAGGGACAACCTCGCTGCTAAAAAGGTAACAATTTTTGGTGGTGGCACAGGAAGCCCATTTTTCTCAACAGATACAACAGCAGCACTTCGTGCAGCTGAGATAGAAGCAGAGGTTATCTTTAAGGCAACCAACGTTGATGGCGTTTATGACAAGGATCCTAACAAGTTCTCGGATGCAGTTAAGTTTGACAATTTAACTCAGACAGACCTTCTCAATAAGGGACTCTCAGTAATGGATGCAGCAGCTGCTTCTCTTTGCCGTGACAACGGTATTGATATATTCGTTTTTAACCTTACAGACCCACAAAACATTGTTCGTGCTGTAAACGGTGAAAATATAGGAACACTCGTAAGTAGTAAATAACAACATTTTTATAGAGGTGAAATTATGGATACAATTATCGCTAAGACAGAAGAAAGAATGGGCAAGGCTATTGACTCATTAAACCACGACTATGCACAGATTAGAGCAGGCCGTGCAAACCCAGGCGTTTTAGACAAGATTCAAATCGACTATTATGGTGTGCCAACACCAATTCAGCAGGTTGCTGCTGTATCAATTGCTGAAGCACGTATTCTCGTTATTCAGCCATGGGATAAATCAATGATTCAGCCAATTGAAAAGGCTATTCAGGCATCTGACATAGGTATTAATCCTCAGAACGATGGTAACGTTATCCGCCTTATGTTCCCAGCACTTACAGAGGACAGAAGACGTGAAATAGCTAAGGATATTTCAAAGCGCGCAGAGGAAGCAAAAGTTGCTATCCGTAATATCCGCCGCGATGGAATGGAAGACATCAAGAAGCTCAAGAAAGATAACACCATCACAGAGGATGACCAGAAGGATGGCGAGGAGCAAATTCAGAAGATTACTGACAAGAAGATAAAAGAGGTTGACGAAATCTCATCAGCAAAAGAAAAGGAAGTAATGTCTGTTTAATCGCAGCTAATAAATTTTGGGTGCAGGAGGAGACTTTTGCACCTTTAATTTTAGAAGGTGAGTATATGAGTAATTTGCCTCCAAAGGAATTTATGCCAAAACACATAGGCATAATCATGGATGGTAATGGCCGTTGGGCAAAGGAGCGCGGACTCCCACGCTCAGACGGACACGTGGCAGGCGCCAAAGTGTTTAGGACAATAAGTGACTATTGTCATGAGATAGGAATAGAAGTGGTAACGTTTTATGCGTTCTCGACAGAGAACTGGAAGCGTCCACCAGCTGAGGTCGCAGCTTTGATGAAACTTTTCAAAGAGTATTTGACCGAGGCTGATGAGATTAAGTATGACCGCCAAAAGGGCGGATACATCCTTCGCTTCCTTGGCGATACATCTGCTATTCCAAAGGAACTTCAAAAACTTGTATCAAGCACTCAGCTTGATGCAACGGCTCTCGATACAACAATAGTAAATATTGCACTCAACTATGGTGGCCGCCAGGAGATACTCCACTCTGTAAAACAGATAGCAGAAAAGGTTGAGCGCGGTGAGCTCAAGGCGTCCAAGATAACAGAGGACGACATCGCCGCAGGGCTCTATACGGCGGGAATGCCAGAGCCAGACCTTATTATCAGACCAAGTGGTGAGCTCAGGCTTTCGAATTTCCTTACTTGGCAGTCGGCCTATTCTGAGCTTTGGTTCTCGGATGTATTATGGCCTGACTTTACTACTGATGACCTTGATAAGGCCATTATGGATTACGCGAAGCGCAACCGTCGCTTCGGCGGAGTATAAGAGGTAGCAAAATGAAAGAGAGAGTTATTTCAGGAATTGTTATAGCTGTTGTATTGATAGGAGTATGGTTCTTCTTTATCAATACAATTGTCTTTGATATCTTTTTCTCAGCTTTAGGCGCAGCGGCTTGTTTTGAACTTACAAGATGCATTGGGCTCAAGAATAAATTTATGCAGGGAGTAGCAATAGTATTCTCATTTGTTTGGGCTATGGGACTTGTCTATCCATCAGTATGTCCACTCAGCGCAGTTGCAGTGCTCTATGTCATATTCCTTGCGCTTATGACAGTAACAAATTATCCAGATATCACATTTGAGCATTTGGCAGGTACTGTCTATGCATCAATAGTTATTCCAACAGCATTTGCAATGTCTCCAATCATTGCAGATCTTTACAAGACATTTACTTTCCTTGATAGGATGGAATGCAAATTCTTTATCTGGTATGTTGTTGCATCAGCACTCTTTACAGATGTGTTTGCACAACTTTCAGGTATGGCTTTTGGCAAACATAAGGTAACACCAAACCTTTCTCCAAAGAAGACATGGGAGGGTTGCATCGGTGGAGTTGTAGTAGTATTCTTCCTCAACCTCCTTTGGTACTTCCTCTATGTTAAGTTCTTTGCGACTCAGCCTTTTGGACTTCCACTTTGGTTCTATTGCCTTATGTCACCATTTATGTCAATCGCTTCTATGTTTGGCGATCTTATCGCTTCTCTTATCAAGAGAAACTATGACATCAAGGATTATTCAAAGTTAATTCCAGGACATGGTGGAATCATGGACCGCTTTGATAGCGTAATTATGGTACTTCCAATGTTCTACGCATTTATTTCAATTTACGGATCGGTTGTGGCTTAAATGACAGATAGACTTATCATACTTGGCTCTACGGGTTCTATCGGAACCCAAGCTTTAGATGTTGCTCGTAAGCTTGGTATCAAGATTACAGCACTTACCGCAAATTCACGTGTGGATTTACTCGAGGAGCAAGCGAGAGAGTTTAATCCTCGCATGGTTGCGCTCCTCGATGAAAAGGCAGCAAGCGATTTGCGCGTGCGTCTTGCCGATACCGATATCAAGGTTCTTTCTGGTATCGGCGGCATATGCGAGTGCGCACGCGAGGAGAGCGCTGACACAGTGCTCAACTCAATCGTTGGCATGGCCGGTCTTGTGCCTACTCTCGATGCAATTGATGAGGGCAAAAACTTGGCCCTTGCCAACAAGGAGACGTTGGTAGCAGGTGGTCAGCTTGTAATGGATGCTGCGCGCAACAAGGGCGTAAACATCTATCCTGTCGACAGTGAACACTCTGCAATATTCCAGTGCCTTCGTGGTGCGCCACGTGAACGCGCACTTAAGCGCATCATCCTTACGGCTTCTGGTGGACCATTCTTTGGCAAGACTCGCGAAGAACTTGCCGATGTAACGGCCGCTCAGGCTTTAAAGCATCCTAACTGGGAGATGGGCGCTAAAATAACCATCGACTCTGCAACTATGATGAACAAGGGTCTTGAAGTTATTGAGGCATGCTGGCTCTTCGGAGTTCATGAGGACCAGATTAAAGTAGTAGTTCACAGAGAGAGCATTATTCACAGTGCGGTTGAATTTGATGACAATGCTGTCATCGCTCAACTTGGACTTCCTGATATGAAGATTCCAATTCAGTATGCTCTTACATATCCAAATAGATATCCATCACCAACTGACGAGTTGGATCTCGCAACTCTTGGCACACTCACTTTTGCTGAGCCAGATTACGAGACATTCGATTGTCTCTCAATCTGCAAAGAGGCAATTCGTCGTGGTGGCCTCTATCCTTGCGCAGCCAACTCTGCAAACGAGCAGGCTAACTTCCTCTTTAGGAATGGCCGTATCGGATTCTTAGAGATTGGTGAACTCGTTGGAGAGGCTATGGAAGCTTGTGAAAACAAGTACGATTTCAATCTTATGGATGTTATGGCAACAGACAGACTCGCACGCGAGTTTGTATCACGCAAAGTTGCCGAAAGGAAAGGATCAATCTAAGTGATAGCAAACGTGTGGAATACAGTGTGGCCAATTCTTGCTGCCATATTGTTCTTTGGCATAATTATTATGTCTCACGAGCTTGGACACTTTGCATTTGCTCGTATATTCAAGGTAAAAGTAAATGAGTTCTCCATCGGTATGGGGCCGGCGATTTTTAAAAAGCGCCGTGGTGATACCGATTACTCATTACGTCTTTTGCCTATCGGTGGCTATTGTGCCATGGAGGGCGAGGAAGAGGATAGTTCAGACGAAGGTGCTTTTAACAACAAGCCGTGTTGGCAGAGAGCAATAATTATTATTGCTGGTGCAACAGTTAATTTAATATGTGGCATCATAATTATGGCAATTATCCTTGGCACATCTGACCTTATTGGTACACCGCAAATCGTAAAGTTTGCTGACAATGCGGCAAGTGAGCACAGCGGACTTAGGGTTGGCGATAGGATTGTCGCAATTGGTTCAGACAGGATACACACAGAGTATGATTTGTCGTTCTATATGATGCGAGACAAGGATGCTGTAATGGACTTCCTTGTTGAGCGCAACGGCGAAGAGGAATGGGTAAAGTCGGTTAAGTTTGACACTGTTGAAAAGGATGGTCAAACAACTGTTGTTTATGACTTTGCCATTGTAGGCGTTGAGCCTACTGTGGGGCATGTCGCAAAGTATGCTTTTCTTGATTCGTTCTCAATAGCACGAATCGTTTGGACGAGTCTCTTTGATATAGCCACATTAAACTTTGATATGAATGACCTTTCTGGTCCTATTGGTACAGTTGATATTATTGCTGATACAACGTCAGAAGCAGTATCAACAATGGACTTTTCAAGACTTTTGACAATTATGGCACTGATTGCTATTAACATAGGTGTGTTTAACCTTATACCATTCCCAGCATTGGATGGTGGTCGTTTCCTCTTGATTTTATTTGAAGGTGCGACAGGTAAAAAGATACCTACAAACGTGGAGACGGCAATTAACAACGTTGGCTTTATGTTGCTTATGGCACTTATGGTTGTTGTTACCGTAAATGACATTTCGAAATTCTTTTAAGGAGTAGCAGTATGGAATTTTTAAGACCTAGAAGAGAATGTCGTCAGATAGATGTCGGTGGAATTAAAATCGGCGGTGGCGCTCCAATTGTTGTTCAGTCAATGCTTAATGTACTCTCATCAGATATTGAGGGAAATATTAAACAGGCAAAAGCTCTTGAGGCAGCAGGTTGTCAAATTATTAGAATTGCTATCTCATCAATGGCTGATATAGATTTAATCTACGCACTCAAAGAGGCTGTAAAAGCACCTCTTGTTGCCGATATTCATTTCGATTACAAGATTGCGCTTGCTTCAATTGATGCTGGCATAGATAAGGTTAGAATTAATCCAGGCCACATCGGTGCTCGTGAAAATGTTGAGGCAGTAGTTGATGCGTGTAAGCGTCATGGAGTACCTATTCGTATAGGCGTAAACTCTGGCTCTGTTGAGAAAGATTTACTTGAGAAGTATGGTGGTCCAACACCAGAGGCTATGGCACAGAGTGCGCTGAATCATGCCAAGATTTTGGAGGACTGTGACTTTTATGACACAGTAATTTCAATCAAATCATCAGATGTTAGAAATACAATTAATGCATATAGGATTGTTGCAAAAGAATGCGACTATCCACTTCACTTGGGTGTTACAGAAGCAGGTACTGCTTATAACGGACTAATCAAGTCATCTATTGGTATTGGCTCACTTCTCGCTGATGGTATCGGCGATACAATCCGTGTATCACTCACTGCTGACCCAGTTGAGGAGATTAAGGCTGCCCATGACATATTGATGTGCCTTGACCTCATTGACAATGAGGCACAACTCATCTCTTGCCCAACTTGTGGCAGAACCCAGATTGACTTAATCTCAATTGCAAAAGAAGTCGAGGATAGACTTCGTAATGTTCATAAGCCGATCCGTGTTGCAGTTATGGGATGCCCAGTTAATGGACCAGGTGAAGCAAAGAATGCCGACATAGGCATTGCTGGAGGAAAGGGCTGTGGCCTTATCTTCAAGAAGGGTGAAATAATAAAGAAGGTTCCAGAAGAGGATTTGATAGACGAACTCTTTATGGAAATTGAGAGGTTATAAAGTGTCTAATTTGAACGCAAAAAGGATAGCGGATGTTTTTGGCAGTTTGCTAAATTCAAATTATCCTGAAAGTTTTAAGTATGCCGAAATTACTGATATGAAAATAAATAAGCAGACAAGGGAACTTCGCTTGTCTGCGGTTTGTGCTGCAAATTTTGATAAGGCAGATACAATATGTGACAGTTTTGAGGAAGTAGTAAAATCGGCTTTGGGACTTGAAAAAGTAGTCATCAATCTAAGCGTTCCAGAAAAGGAAGAAGCACCGGCTGAGGATCCTATGGAGACACTTCGCAAGATGCAAGCGGAGGTTGATGAGCAGAACAAAGTTGAAAAGAAAAAGGCCATAGAAGAAGAGGAGGAGGCAAAGCCTCATCATGTCGAGCCTGGCATTCCTCTTTACCTTGAGACAGCCAAACTTATCTATGGTCAAAAGATTGGCAAGATGCCAAAAAAGATTAGCGATGTTCACTTTGATGATGGCCGTGTCGCAGTATGGGGCGACGTATTTGGCCTTGAAATTCGTGAGACTCGTGACAAGCGTAAAAAGATTATTAATTTCAATATCAAGGATGAAACAGGTGCTTATCCAGTCAAGATTTTCCAACCAGTGGCTGATGTTAAGGACCTCTGTGCCAACCTGAAAAATGGTATGACTGTAATTATCCTTGGTGATGTTATTTATGATAATTACAAGAAGGAATATATCCTTGAAGCCAAGGCAATTGCCAAGGTAAAAAAGATTGTTAGAACAGATGACAGCGAGGAAAAACGTGTTGAACTCCACATGCATAGTAATATGTCAATGATGGATGCGATGACTGATGCGGGCAAGCTTGTTGAGCGTGCTGCCCAGTGGGGTCACAAGGCTGTCGCAATCACTGACCACGGTGTTTTGCAGGGATATCCTGCAGCATTCCAAGCTGGTCAGGACAATGGTATTAAGGTTATCTATGGTGTTGAGTCATACATCTATGACGATGTAAGAGAGGGCGCACCACATGAGTGGGATGACATAGTTAAAAGCATCAAAGACCACCAGACTCACACATATCACCAGATTATTTTGGTTTTAAATAACACTGGCCTTAAGAACCTCTATAAACTCGTGTCAAACGCTCATACAGAGCATTTCCACTATAGACCAATAACACTCAAGTCTGACCTTATTGCTCACCGTGAGGGCCTCCTTATAGGCTCTGCCTGTGAGGCGGGTGAGCTCTATCGCGCGATAGAGGACGGCGAGTCAGAGGAGAGAATAAAAGAACTTGTTGATTTCTATGATTACATGGAAATCCAGCCTCTTGGTAACAACGCATTTAAGCTTCGTCCGACCTATGAAAAGGATAAGGCAACCAAGCAAGAGGTACAGGTTCCTCCAAGGTACAACTCAATGCGTGAGCTTGAGGATGTCAACAGGCGTATTCTTGCTCTTTCAATTGATGCTGGAAAGATGTGCGTTGCAACAGGCGACGTTCATTTCCTTGACCCAGAGGATGCAAAATACCGTGCTATTTTGCAGGCTGGTCAAGGCTATCGTGACGCTGATATGCAAGCGCCTCTTTACTTCAAGACAACAACTGAGATGCTTGAAGAATTCTCATATCTTGGAGAAGATATGGCTCGTAGGGTTGTTATTGAGTATCCAAACAAAATTGCAGATATGGTTGAGACAATACGTCCTGTACCTGCAGGCAACTTCCCACCATCTATTGATGGCGCAGAGCAGGAACTTCAGGACCTCTGCTGGAACAAGGCGCGAGAACTTTATGGTGACCCAGTTCCAGAATATGTTTCTGCAAGACTATCAAAGGAACTTGATTCAATTATCAAAAATGGTTTCGCCGTACTCTATATGATTGCGCAGAAACTTGTATATAACTCAGAGGAGCATGGATACCATGTTGGCTCCCGTGGATCTGTTGGCTCATCATTCGTTGCCAATGCCTCTGGTATCTCAGAGGTAAACCCACTGGCTCCTCACTATAGATGTCCTAACAAGGACTGTAAACACACTGAGTTTTTCTTAAACGGTGAAGTCGGTTCTGGTTATGACCTTCCGCCAAAGGATTGTCCAGAGTGTGGCACACCGATGGTACGAGACGGACACGATATCCCATTTGAAACCTTCCTAGGTTTCAAGGGCGACAAGTCGCCTGATATCGACTTAAACTTCTCTGGCGAGTACCAATCACGTGCGCACCGCTATACAATCGAACTCTTTGGCGAGGATCACGTGTTCAAAGCCGGCACGGTTGCCACCGTTGCCGATAAGACAGCTTTCGGCTATGCTCGAAAGTATCTTGAGGAAAAGGGCATAATGGCCAACTCGGCCGAGGTTCAACGTCTCACAGACGGTTGTACTGGCGTTAAGCGTACAACTGGTCAGCATCCGGGCGGTATGGTTGTTGTACCAAATGACTATGATGTCTATGACTTCACAGCTGTTCAATATCCTGCTGATGATGCGGACAAGGGAATGATGACGACACACTTCGACTTCCATTTCCTTCACGATACAATACTTAAACTCGATAACCTCGGACACGATGTTCCGACGATGTATAAGTATCTTGAGGATGCGACGGGCATCCCAGTAATGGATGTTGATATCTGTGATCCAAAGCTCTACGAACTCTTTACGAGTCCAGAGCCACTTGGCGTTACGGCAGAGGATATAGAGTGTGAAACAGGTACACTCTCAATTCCAGAGATGGGTACAAGTTTTGTTCGTGGCATGCTCATGGAGTGTAAGCCAAAGAACTTCTCTGATCTTCTCCAGATTTCTGGTCTTTCACACGGCACTGATGTATGGCTTGGAAATGCGCAGGAACTCATTCATAATGGCACCTGCACAATTTCAGAAGTTATCGGTACTCGTGATAATATTATGGTAGGTCTTATGCACTATGGTCTTGAGCCAGATATGGCATTCAAGATTATGGAAATTGTTCGTAAGGGTAAAGCGACCAAACTTTTGACAGAGGACCATGTAAAAGCAATGAAGGAGAATAATGTTCCGGATTGGTACATTGACTCCTGCTACAAGATTAAGTACATGTTCCCAAAGGCTCATGCTGCAGCATATGTATCGGCAGCACTCCGCCTTGCTTGGTATAAGCTTTATAAACCAATTGAGTATTATGCAACATACCTTACAGTTCGTGGTGGCGATATTGATGCCACAGCGATTCTGTCAGGTACAGAGTTTATCAAAGGTAAGATGAACGCCATTATGGCAAAGGGCGCAGAGCGCAACAAGAAGGATGAAGATGAATATGCTTGTCTTCAGGTTCTGCTTGAGATGATTGCCCGTGGTATTGAATTCTTGCCAGTTGATCTCTATAAATCCAAGGCGACAGTTTACACAATTGAGGATAACAAGATACGCCTTGCATTTACATCAATAAAAGGTCTCGGCGCATCCGCTGCCACCTCACTTGAGAAGGCAAAAGATGACGGAGAGGGTGCTTACCTCTCAATCGATGACCTCCAAAGACGTTCAGGTATCTCATCTGCTGTTGTTACAGCACTCAAAGAAATGGGATCATTACAGGGAATTCCAGAGAGCAGCCAAATGAGTTTGTTTGGTTAAATGATAAGGAGGAAGTAAGATGATAGGACTTGGAAAATGGCAATTAGATGTCTCAGTTCCGATGCTTAAAGTTCAACCAATTTTGACTATTGCTGACAATAACGGGAAATACGAATTTACAGTTGACGCAAGTGGCTTTGGTATAACTCCAGCTATTAATCTCGTCAACACAGTAGAAGAGGGCAATACTTTGAAGGTAACTGCGCAAGTGCCAATGCTCAATCTTGGTAATGTTGAGGGTAAGATAAGCTTTGAAGGAATGCACTGCACAGGCGAAGTAAATGTCCCAATGATTGGTAAAATCACCGTTAGAGGTGTGAGAGTAGGTTAGTATGAGTGCAATTGATACCTTTAAGAGTTTCCTTGATGAAAACTATCCGCGACTTGATTCAAAGATAGATTTTTTCAATAAGACTATGCTCCAGGAAGCACCTGAAGGATTTACAAGGTCGATGTCGTATTTCACCCATATCAACTCAGGTGGCAAGATGCTTCGTGGTGTTCTTGCCAATATGGGATATTTCATCTCAAAGGGCGAGCAGGGCATTGAGTATTCAGATGACCTTGCTATGTCACTTGAAATCTTTCAGTCATCAATCCTAATTCATGATGACCTTCTTGATCATGGCAACACACGCCGTGGCAAGGAGACTACCCATGTTAGGATTTTCAATGAATTTAACATTACTAATGCCAAGGTTCTTGAGGACAGCCCAGATGTTATGAAGGACCTTGTAAACGGCGTGTCTGTTGCCCTTGGTTATGTAGGACTCTATGAGGCCTACAATAAGCTCCTTAATGCTTATTCGGCCAATCCAAATATTTACCGTCTTTTAAAGGAGTATAACCAGATGGTTATCAAGACTGTTGAAGGCGGAATAATGGATGTTGTTGTTCCATTCTCTGAGAGATATAAGGATCAAATCCCAGTTCAGAGCCCATTGCATACAGACCCATTTGTTGTAATTGAGAATCTTGCAACACTCAAGACTGCTTACTATACAACTATGGGACCAATTGTACTTGGTATGATACTTGCTGGTGCGACAGAGGAGCAGACACAGGCTGTGTCTGATGTTATGCTCGACACCGGTCTTGCGTTCCAAATCCAGGACGATTTGCTCGGCATTTATGCCGACCAGGATGTCCTTGGTAAGGACGTTGGCGCCGATGTTGCCGAGTATAAGCAGACTTTCCTCTATGCCTTTGTCAAGGCAAATGACGAGTCTGCACTCGAAGAACTTAACAAGTTCTACGGCGACAACAAGATTGACGCCGATGGCGTCAAGGCAGTTCAGGATATCTTTAACAGGACTGGCGCCTTTAAGTTTGCACATGATAAGATGGAGTTCCATTATGCGAGAGCTAAGGATAGACTTAGCAAAATTGATTTCATCGATGATGAAGGAAAAGAGCTTATTTTGGGCTTTATTGAATATCTTGAACAACGCAAAAAATAATCCTTGTATGGTCACTATATTAAGAGTATAATAATTCCAAATTGTCTACAGCGCGTACGCGCTATCGGAGGGTATTGTTATGCTTGGCAAATTTGTCAGGGTTCGAGTAACAATCCCAATTAATTCAGTAGATGATAATGGACTTGTTTATAAACTGAATTATGGTGAGATTGATCTCGTGACCTCAAGCGGACGCAAAACGCTTAAAGCGTTTGTCCTTGGCATTAATCATCCCGTTGCCATCTTTGATGGTAGAGTTAATGCGACTTGCGAAAAAAACGGCGAAACTTATTACCTTGTTGCTCCAAAGAGCAAGAGGTTCATCATTCATGACATTAATGCGGCGCTCGAATTCTTCAGCCCATCGAGCATTACATGTCTTTATGAGCGCTCCTGTGGCGCTATCGTTTACCGTAAGATAAATGATGAATACAGGTACCTTGTTATTAAAAACAAACGCAGCGCCCACTGGAGCTTCCCAAAGGGACATGTCGAGCTCGGCGAAACTGACGAGGACACTGCGCGTCGCGAAGTATTAGAGGAAACTGGACTTCACATCGATATCATCGATGGCTTTATGGCAACTTCTGAATACCTTATCCAAGGTAGGGTAGAAAAGACCGTAAATATCTATGTTGCAAGTACAACTGATACTAATACTAGGATTCAAGAGTCAGAGATAGAGGATTATTCTTGGCTCAACTACGAATCAATTCAAAAGCGACTTAAGTTTGAAAATGACAAGAAGATATTAACAGATGCTCGCGATTTCCTTATTTCAAAGGGACTTGTTGAGTAAGAGGAGTAGTTATGGCAGAATCACTTGCTAGCACCCTGGTTAACTTTTTTGGTACCGATGGTGGTACGTTTGTAAATTATTTAATCGTTTTCTTTATTTCATGTCTTCCAATTTTGGAACTTCGTGGAGGTCTCATTGCAGCATACATTCTTCATTTGCCACTTATCCCAGCAATGATAGTTTGCTACATTGGTAACATGCTTCCAATTCCTTTCCTTTTGATGTTTGTAAAGAAGCTTCTTCATTGGCTTGGCAACTTCAAGATTTTCAAAGGCTTTATTGATTGGCTTGAAAATCGTGGACAGAAAAAGGCTGATGAGATGAAACAGAAGGAGTCCAAGTGGAAAGAGTGGGGACTTATGGCATTTGTTGCAATCCCACTTCCAGGCACAGGTGGTTGGACAGGCTCACTTGTCGCAGCATTCCTTAACATGGATAACAAAAAGGCATTTAAGGTAATCGCTGTTGGTGTTGCAATCGCTGGTATCATTGTTGCAGCACTCTCATATGGACTTGTTGATGTAATCGTTGGCTTGTTTAAGTAAAAAAATAAGAGGTTCGGTTTTAAACCGAACCTCTTTTGTTTTGCTGTTAACCAGGAAGGTTAGCGTTGCGCTCGAACATGTCATCCATGTAATCAAAGAACTTTTCCTTTGAAATATGAGCGCCGTTCCAAGAAAGGTGGCACTGATGCTGTGTTGGCATATTGTACCAGATACCTGGCTTGAGTTCTTTGCCCTTTTCGAATTCTTCCTGAGGAGCATTGAATGGAGCACGCTGGCCAAGTACGTTAACGAAACCATCGTTTGAAAGCCATTCTTCTTTGTTTGAATGCTCTGGATATACCTTAGCCATCTCATCTGACCAAGCACTACCTGTGAGCCAACCTGCACCCCAAGGTACAAAGTTCATAGCGTCCCAAACTGGCTTGTGGTTGCCGTTTGCCTTTGGCTCTGATGCTTCACCAACATAAGCGAAGTAATATGTGTTAGGATTTGGCTTTCTGTCCTTGTTAGCTTCTGCTTGGAATTCAAGAGTCATCTCCCAACCAACGTTGTCCTGCTTGCAGTTTGAGTAAGCAATAGCGCCATCACGATACTCATCTGGCTTTGCAATGTGGGCAAACTTTGGCTTGTCTTCTGGGTTTGCTGTAATGTTCCACTGATCAAGTCTCTGATCCCAGAAATGAGTCATAAAGCCCATGCGACCGATAGTACCAACGCCGTAGCATACGCCCTTCATAATCTTCTGATAGCCGTTGCCTTCCATAAGCTTTGAAGCCATTGTTGTACCGTTGTTAACACCAGCGAGTGTTGTAACAGTGTGGAGAAGGTCGCCCTGGCCACCCTTGAAGAGTGGTGAAAGTTCGTCTTCTGGTGTGCAAGCACGCTCTTCTGCTGAACCGTTCATAAGCATATCAGAGAATGCAATTACGAATGAACCACCAAGGCTGTGGCCAACGATGTTAATCTTGGCATGATTGCCTGGTTTGCCCCAATCCTTAAGTACGCCTGGGTATGTACGACCATAACGAGCGTGGCCATACTTTTCTGAGTGTGCCTTACCATAGTCAACTCTGCCGCCCATCAAGTAAGCATAGAGGAGGCAGCAACGGTCCCATGCTGAGTTCCATGGACCAAGAGGTGGGTTATAGATTTCATAACCTTTTTTTGTAAGGTAAGGGATTACGTTATGTTTCTTGTTCCAGAAGAACTTGAAACCCCAGTATTCAAGCATATAATCATGAATCCAGTCGCCCTCACCGAATCCCATGAAGCCATGGAGTAATATGGTTGGGTATTTGTTTGCCATAAAATCAGTCTCCTTACGTTTTTTAATACATGTACAATTATACCCATTTAACGGACAGATGTAAATTGCTTGACTATATATTATTAAAATGTTAATATTTGCATAAGGGCGTCTTAATGTTGGGAGTGAATCATTTATGGACGAACGTGGAAAGCTTTCTTTCGCTGAAAGCGAAGCAATCAGCGAGGACAAAGAACTTAAAAAAATGAAGAAGCAATGGGAATCTTTTGCCAAAAAGGAAAAGGATTCTCGTGAACAGTATCTTCGTGAACTTGAGATTTCCTTTAGCATGAATGATATGGTTGATGGAACCGCTGCTAAGGAAAATGGCGATGGTCTCGCTGATGTTTTTGTTGCTCAGATGGGCTAGTACTTATTTTTGATTTAAACTGTCAATTTATATTGGCAGTTTATTTTTTTTGTGTTAAAATATCTAACGTTATTATATTAAAAGGAGGAATGGACGTGGCAGATAAAGAGAAATACTATATTACCACAGCCATAGCTTACACAAGCCGTAAGCCACACATAGGTAACACCTATGAAATCGTTATGACCGACGCACTTGCGAGGTATAAGCGAATGCAAGGCTTCGATGTATTCTTCCTTACAGGAACTGATGAGCACGGACAGAAGATCGAGGAATATGCAAATGCTGCTGGCGTATCTCCAAAGGAGTACGTTGACAAGGTAGCAGGTGAAATCAGAGAAATCTGCGATCTTCTCAATACAACTTATGATAAATTTATCCGTACAACTGATGCTGATCATGAGCGTGTTGTACAGAAGATTTTCAAGAAGCTTTATGATCAGGGCGATATTTATAAGAGTGAGTACGAGGGCCTCTATTGCACTCCTTGTGAGTCATTTTGGACTGAGTCTCAGCTCGTTGATGGTAAGTGCCCTGACTGTGGACGCGAAGTAAAGCCTGCAAAGGAAGAGGCATATTTCTTAAAGCTTTCAAAGTATCAAAAGCAGCTTGAGGAATATATCGAGAATAATGACAAGTTCATCTATCCAGAGGCACGTAAGAAGGAGATGCTTAATAACTTTATTAAGCCAGGTCTTCAGGACCTTTGCGTTTCACGTACTTCATTTAAGTGGGGTATCCCAGTAACATTTGATGACAAGCACGTTATCTATGTTTGGATTGATGCACTTTCAAACTACATCACAGCAATTGGTTATGATCCAGATGGTTCATCTGATCTCTATAAGAAGCTTTGGCCTGCAAATGTACATATCATTGGTAAGGACATCGTAAGATTCCATACAATTTACTGGCCAATTATGCTTATGGCACTTGGCGAGCCATTACCTAAGCAGGTATTTGGTCACCCATGGCTCCTCTTTGGTGAGGACAAGATGAGTAAGTCTAGAGGTAATATTATCTATGCAGATGACCTTGTTGATCTCTTCGGTGTAGATGCTGTTCGTTACTACTTGCTTTCAGAGATGCCATATGCGTCTGATGGCTCTATCACATATGACACAATGATTGAGCGTTATAACTCAGACCTTGCAAATACAATCGGCAACCTTGTTAACCGCACAATCGCTATGACTAACAAGTACTTTGATGGCGTTATCCAAGAGCCATCATGTCCTGGCGAGTTTGACGAGGACCTTAAGAAGACATGTATTGAGGCAGTACTTCGTGTTGAGGACTTGCTCAAGGAATATCGCATTGCTGATTCCCTTGATACAATTCTTGGTATTGCAAAGCGCGCTAACAAATATATCGATGAGACAGCACCTTGGGCACTTGCAAAGGATGAGTCACAAAAGGCTCGCCTTGGCACAGTACTCTATAACCTCATTGAGGCTATCCGTTTCCTTGGTATTATGATTAAGCCATTTATGCCAGATACATCTGACAAGATTTTTGAGCAGACAAATGCTAATGGCAATGACTATGCAACTCTTAACACTTGGGGCACATTAAATGCTGGTATCAAGGTTAATGAGCCAACACCTCTCTTTGCTCGTGTTGACAAGGAAGAGATGATGAAGACTGTTGCAGAGCGCCAGGCAAAGGCCGCAGCAGCTGAGAAGGCAAACAATGAAAAAGTTGGTATTGTTGGCCTTCCTCAGATAGCAATTGATGATTTTGCCAAGGTAGAACTTCGCGTAGCAGAAGTTAAGGCTTGCGAGCCAATCCCACGTGCAAAGAAGCTTTTGAAGCTCACTTTGGATGATGGTGAAGGTGAGCGCACAGTAGCATCAGGAATTGCTCAGTGGTATACACCAGAGGATCTTATTGGTCACAAGGTAGTTGTAGTTGCAAACTTAAAGCCTGCAACACTCTGCGGTGTTGAGAGCCAAGGTATGATTATCGCTGCTGATACAGCAGATGGTGGTGCTAAGGTACTCTTTGTAGATGACTTTGAAACAGGAGCAAAATTCCGCTAATGAATAATATCTTCGACACTCATGCACATTATGATGACGAAGCCTTTTTGGAAGACCGAGAGGAAGTTCTCGGTCTTCTTACAACTAAGGGTGTAAGTCATGTAATCACCTGTGGTACGGACCTCATGTCTTCGTACCGCAGTTTAAAGCTTGCGCAACAATATGATTTTATCTATGCGGCTTTGGGATTTCACCCAGAGGACATAGGCGAGGAGCGCAAGGGCGATTTAGATGTAATAAAAGACCTTCTCGTCAGCGAACCTAAAGCGGTTGCTGTGGGCGAGATAGGCCTTGATTATCACTATGAGGACGGTGCTCCAAAAGAGGATCAGATTGATCTCTTCCGTCGCCAGATTGAAATAGCAAATGAGCTTGACCTTCCGGTCATAGTTCATGATAGGGATGCACATGAGGATACGTTCAACATTATAAAAGAACTTAGACCACGTGGTGTTATTCATTGCTTCTCAGGTTCTAAGGAAATGGCACTTGAGTATGTCAAATTTGGAATGTACATTGGCGTTGGCGGTGTAGTTACCTTTAAAAACGCTAGGAAGGCCGTAGAAGTGGTAGAGGCATTGCCAATCGAGAAAATTCTTCTTGAAACGGATTGTCCTTATATGGCGCCTACACCGCACCGTGGTGAGCGCAACGATTCCAGCCTCATTTCATTTGTTGCCGAAAAGGTGGGCGAGATTAAGAATCTTACGCCACAGGAAGTGTGTGATATCACAAATCAAAATGCAAAGACACTTTTCAATATAAAATGAAAAATGCCGAGGATTTCCTCGGCATTATTTTTTACTTAAATCAACTTCTATAAGTTCAGTAGGTACGTCGCTTAAGGAGCATACGCAGCACCTGTATTTGTCGTCCAAATTGAACTCGTTTAGGTGGTAAATCCTATCACTGTAAAGTATTTCATCTTTACACAAATCAACTTCAAAGGTTTTTAGATGTTGACGAAAGCCAAGTCCTGTGAATTTTATAAAGCTTTCCTTTGCAGACCATATGCGACAAAACATTGTATCTGCGTCGTTTTCAAGCAATTTGTTCTCGTTTTCAGTAAAGTACTTTTTCGCAAGATTTAATTTTGCCGGTTTAATGATTTCTACATCACAACCGACCGGCTGATTTGATATGGCACAAATTGCCATCTCGCCCGAGTGAGACAAATTTACAAATAAATTTCCTTTGATATAAGGTTTGCCATTTGAGTCATACTGGTATTCGAAATCAGTGCAACCCTCATTTGAGAGCGCAATTCTTAAAAGACACTCTACGCCAAGCGAGAGACGCTTGTCTCTTCTAAAGCGCAGGTCTTTTATTTTTTGGCGACGTAATAAAGAAACGTTGCTCAGTGATTCATTAAAAAGTGACTCATCCTCGAAAACGCTTACGTTTGCAACATAAAGTTTTATGAAATCTTTATCCATTTGCCATCTCCGTTTCAATAACCCTGATTGCAAGTCTCTCAAGTTCTTCCATTGATGAGAGCATTCCTATTTCTTTTCTAAACGATGCTGCACCGCGTACGCCCTTGATATACCAAGCGGCGTGCTTGCGAGCCTCTTTCATTCCAACCTTTTCACCCTTGTACTCACAGATTGTTTCAACGTGCTTAATCATAACACGCATGATTTCAGCCATTGGTGGTTCTGGTACAATTCGAAGCTCAGGGGAAAGGTATGAATTGATTTGGTGGAAAACCCAAGGCCTGCCTTGCGCACCACGGCCTACTGCGACAGCGTCGCAACCCGTGCGCTCAATCATGGCGGCAGCCGTTGGGCCATCAACAATGTCACCGTTGCCGATTACAGGTATGGATACGGCCTGTTTAACAGCTGCGATGGCATCATAGTTGATACCAGGAGCATACATCTGCTCCTTGGTGCGGCCGTGTACTGTTACTGCGGCAACACCGACATCTTCCATGCGTTTTGCAAACTCAACACAATTGATGTGCTTGGCATCCCATCCAGTCCTAAACTTAACGGTTACTGGAATATCTACTGCACTTACAACGGCGCGCGCGATATCTTGCGCAAGGACAGGGTCCTTCATCAGCGATGCGCCACCACCGTTGCCGGCGATTTTTGGTGCAGGACAACCCATGTTGATATCAATCCAATCTGGCGCGAACTCAAGCGCGTTACGCGCTGCACGCGCTAGTATTTCTGGGTTGTCACCAAAAATCTGCACTGCTGCTGGATGCTCTACATCTGAAAGTTTAAGGAGTTCACGAGATTTGCGGTCACCCATAGTAAAGCCTTTGGCTGATACCATTTCAGATGTTACGCCAGCAGCGCCATATGACAGACAAAGCTCTCTAAACGCTCTGTCGGCGACTCCCGCCATTGGAGCGAGGAACGCTTTGTCTTTAATTTCCACATTTCCAATAAACATAATTTTCTACCTAAAGTATCAAAGATATGCTAATATATTACCATATTCATTAAACAAAAAGAAGGGCTTATCAATGCGAGAGATTAAAGTACATGGTATATACAGACATTTCAAAGGTAACTACTACTTAGTAGAGGAACTTGCAAAGGACTCCGAGACAGAGGAGACAATAGTTGTGTACCGCAAACTCTATGGTGATGGTTCGCTTTGGGTTCGTCCGCTTGATATGTTCCTTTCTGAGGTTGATCACGACAAGTATCCAGATGTAGAACAGAAGTATCGCTTCGAACTGATTGAAAACTAACTCTACTAAACGTAGGTTGAAAAAATGCCTCCCAAAATGCTAGTATTAGCACATGGGAGGCGATTCCTTTGAATCAATATGTAACAGGCGCCACAATTAAACGACTTCGCGAAGAACGCGCACTGACTCAACTAGAACTTGGCAATATGGTTGGTGTATCGGACAAGACTATATCAAAGTGGGAGACAGGTAGAGGACTTCCAGACATCACTTTGATTGAGCCACTAAGTGAAGCACTGGGTATCACAGTCGCAGAACTTCTCTCTGGCCAAGAGATAAAGAATACTAATATCAGTGGCAATATGCTTCGCTCTAAGATTTACGTTTGCCCAATTTGTGGCAATGTAATTCATAGCACAGGAAACATAATGGTTTCTTGCTGTGGAATCAACCTTCCAGTACTTGAGCCGGAGGAGGCGGATGAAGCTCATGCCTTTAGTGTTGAGCACATAGAGGATGAGATGTATGTAACTATCAATCATCCAATGTCCAAGGATCACTACATCTCATTTATTGCTTATGTCAACGGCGATAACTTTGAGATGAAGAAACTCTATCCAGAGGGTCCGGCTGAGGCTCGCTTTAAATTTAGAAAGAGAGGAATACTCTATAGCTATTGTAATAAGCATGGGTTAAATAAGTTTATGTTAGAAGTAAAAGAAAAATGGGGCAATACCAACGAATATAAGGAATTCGAGGAACGCTCCAAGAACACAACTGAAGAAGAGATGAACCAATATGGTGCTGACTTCCTTAAACTCTTTGCAGAGCTTGGCGCACTCAAAGACCAAGACCCAGCATCAGATGAAGTTCAAAACAAAGTAGCAGCAATCAGAACTTTCATCACAGACCACTACTACACTTGTTCTAAGGAGGTATTCAAATCCTTAGGCCTTATGTACGTAGAAGATGAACGTTTCAAAACTAATATAGATAATGCCGGTGGAGAGGGTACAGCAGCTTTTGCCAAAGCCGCTATCGACATCTATACCGCATAACAAAAGCAAAGCCAGGAGCAACCCGCTCCTGGCTTAAATTATCTTGTATATCTAGCAAAAAGAATTCTCTCTTCATCTTTATCATCAACAAATAACTGCCTATCGAAGTTTAATCTTTCTTTGGCAAGGCAAAGGTCAAAGAAGTAAAGGAAGATACCAATATCGATTTGGTTGAAGTAACGCACCATATTTACTGGCATTATGCCACGCTTGCCTGGTGCCTTGTATCTGTATATATCAATGGTTTCACCATTGTTTTCAACAATCCAAGGCTGGCTGTTACAAGCACTAGGAGCAAAGCGAACAATGTTTGCAAATGCTAGTTCCTCACCAATCCAAATCTCATCAAGTTCTTTACGCTTTGATTTAAACATATCCTTGCGGAATTTGCTTTCATCAACTTTGGCAAGTTCAATCATTATAACGTGAGATAGTCCTTCATAGGTTGGACTATCTGGCTTGCCTATACCAAACCACAGCGTACCAATGTTTTTAGAAACAAGATAAAGGTCAAGCTGCTCACCAATATATCCTATGTTTTGAAGGTAATTATCCTTTTTCTCGCTATAGAGAAGTAGGCAAAACTCAGCGCCTCTACCACCAGTTACTTCTTTCTCTGGTACTATTCTCATCTTAACTTTGATATCAGGATAGAGTGGCTCTATTGTTTTGAAGAAATCTTCTATTTCTTTAAGTTCACCATCTGAAATCTTTCCTATTTCTTCAGGAAATTTATGGAATGACTTTCTTTTGAAAATCATATCATATAATTCGAGATTCATAATAAATCACTTCCTCATAAGATGGTAAAAAAATAATTTTTAAATGTCAATAAAATGTTATAATGATTACATCAATTAAAGGAGACCGGCTATGAAAGTACTAGTTAGTGCCTGCCTTATCGGTGAAAACTGTAAATACAACGGTGGCAATAATTTGAATGAAAAACTAATGGACTTCTTAAAAGATAAAGAGGTCATTTCAGTTTGCCCTGAAGTTTTAGGAGGACTTGACATTCCTAGGAATCCAGGTGAAATCGTTGACGGTGTTGTTAGGAATGCCGATGGAACTTCAGTAGATTTTGAATATCGCAGTGGCGCAGAAAAGGCTTTAGATATAGCAAAAGCAAATCATATTGATCTTGCTATACTTCAATCTCGTAGTCCATCTTGCGGCGTCAATCAAATCTACGATGGCACCTTTTCTGGGATCAAGATAAAAGGACATGGCGTGTTTGCTACTCGCCTGATTGAAGAAGGATTCAAAGTTTTGGATATAGAGGATTTAGTATGACAAGTTTTCAGGAAAGACTATTTGAACTTCAAGATAAAGAATATGCTGATTTTCAAGCAAAGCTTACTCCAACCGTACCAAGAGAAAGCTTTATAGGTGTGAGAGTCCCTCTAGTTCGAAAACTGGCAAAAGAGCTTATAAAAGACCCATACTGTGAGGAATTTTTAAATACACTTCCTCATGAGTACTATGATGAGAATATGCTTCATGGTTTGCTAATTTCAGAGATGAAGGACTACGATGAAGTAATCAAAAAGCTTGATTTGTTTTTACCATACGTAGATAACTGGGCAGTGTGTGACATAATGTCACCAAAGGTATTTAAAAAGCATAAAGATGAGCTACTTGTGGAAATAAAACGGTGGGCTAAATCAAGCGATACTTATACTTGCCGTTTTGGCATTGAGATGCTTCAAACACATTTCCTCGATGATGATTTTAAAGCAGAGTATCTCGAAATCCCAGCAGTTGTTAGAAGCGAAGAATACTATGTTAACATGATGATTGCTTGGTTCTTTGCTACCTCACTCACAAAGCAGTGGGATGCTACAGTTCCTTATATTGAAAAGCAAAGACTTGATAAGTGGACACACAACAAGACTATACAAAAAGCTCGTGAGAGTTATCGCATAACTGACGAGCAGAAAAAATATCTAAATACTTTTAAACTATAAAAAATTAAGCCAGGAGCGGTGCGACTCCTGGCTTTTACTTTGCTGTATTTTAAAGATCACTTTTTAGTTTTACAACCATTGAATCTTTAAGTGGCTCTCCATACTCCCTGTACATGGCTTCAGTTGTTACAACCCATTGCTTACCAAATTTGCAAACATCGACGCCACCTACAAGCTTACCATACACTACTGCTTTTCTGAGGGTACTTTCATGTAAGCCCCAAAGTGTAGTTGCGTCACTAAAGGACATTAAATTATCAAAAGGAGTATTGACAGTTTCTCCTTTTTCCCATATTGAGTCACTAGATAAATCTATTCGATCATTCCAAATAATTCCATATCCTCCAAGATCGACATATACACTGTCAAATAAATCCTCATCTTTTAATTCTTTAAAAACTTCCCATTTTTCTAGAAGTGGCTTAACATCATAAATTTTTGTGACGCCTTCTCTGAAAACAGCACATAATTTTAAATCCGGTAGTGGATATACAGCTCTAAGTCTGTGGAACATAGCGGGCGGTTACCTGTTCCGTTTTTCTTATTTCAGGTATACCTTTTCACCTCCTAATCAATACCAAAATCATTATATCACGGTATAGTGATATAGTCAAACACGTTTGGGCGCTTGAAAAAGCAGTTGTTTCAAGCTATACTTTTAGCAAATATCTTCAGTTGATAAAGGAGATCAAATGAAATTTGTAATTCAAAGGGTAACACATGCAAGTGTTACAGTAGATGAAAAAGTAATTGGTGAAATAGGTAAGGGCTTCTTGGTACTTATTGGTGTTGCGGATAGCGACACTCGCGAGATTGCTGACAAGATGATTCACAAAATGGTAGGCCTTCGCATCTTTGATGATGAAAATGGCAAGACTAACTTGTCACTTGATCAGGTTGGTGGTTCACTCCTCTTGGTATCACAGTTTACACTCTATGCCAACTGCAAGAAGGGATTCCGTCCTTCGTTTATCGAAGCAGGTGCTCCCGATTTTGCAAATGAGATGTATGAGTACATAATCAGTGAATGCAAAAGATCTGTGCCAATTGTTGAAACCGGTAGCTTTGGTGCGGATATGAAAGTTGATTTGCTCAACGACGGTCCATTCACCATAGTGCTTGATAGTAAAGATATAATGTAAAATTAGAGCCAGGAGCGGGTTGCTCCTGGCTTTAATTATTGCTTTTAATAATTAATAATATATGTTAAAATAAAGTGTTATATTTGGAGGCGAATTATGAAGCTTTTAGTTATTGATGGCAATAGCATAGTTAACCGTGCATTTTACGGTATCAAATTACTTACCACGAAAGATGGTAGGTTTACTAATGGTATCTATGGATTCTTGTCTATACTTGAAAAAGTTAAGGCAGAGACTTCTCCAGATGCAGTCGCCATTGCTTTTGATTTACGTGCTCCAACATTCCGCCATAAGATGTATGAGGGATACAAGGCAAATAGACATGGTATGCCTCCAGAACTTGCAGAACAGATGCCAACACTTAAGGAACTTTTAAAGCTTCTAGGTTATAAATGTGTTGAGCTTGAGGGATATGAGGCCGATGATATCTTGGGCACATTGTCAGCTGCTTGTGGAGCTGATGATGAGTGCTTTATTGCGACGGGCGATAGGGATAGTTTCCAACTCGTTCGTGATAACGTAACTGTACTGTTGCCATCCACCAAGATGGGCAAGACAACAGTTACGCGTTGCACGCCAGAGTATATCAAGGATACATATGGCGTCACACCTTTGCAGATGATAGATATCAAGGCGTTGCAAGGTGACGCCTCTGACTGTATCCCAGGCGTTGCTGGCGTGGGAGAGAAAACGGCGCAGGACCTCATCGCCCGTTTTGAAAGCATAGATAACATCTATGCAAATTTGGAAGAACTTGATATCAAACCAGGTGTTAAGCAAAAACTTGCGGCTGATAAAGATAATGCATATTTGTCGCGAACACTTGGCACAATTTGCCTTGAAACTCCAATCGACACAAATTTGTCATCGTATCTGATTGGTGAGGGCGATAAGGACGCAGCTACGCGTCTTTTGGCATCTCTTGAAATGTTTAAGATGATAGATGCGTTGGGCTTGCGTGCTGAAAATGTAGAAAAAACCGAAGCAAAACCAACGGATGTAAAGGAATATTACTTTACAGATAAGGGCGATTTGTACATTTCATCTGATTCTTTCGCTGTTTATGATGAGGTTGTTGATGCCCTCAAAGATAGTAGAATAAAGAAATATGTAGCAGATTCCAAGTCCATTTATGCTTATGGATTTAAAAATGGATTCTCTGTTTTAGGCATAGTATTTGATGCCTCTCTTGCTGCATATATTTTGAATCCTTCTGCGAACGACTACAGCGTGGATCGTTTGCTTGAGGAATATGCGTGTGGTTCATATGATGTGCTCATCGAGAAATTGATGGCACAGATAGATAACAACAATCAAGCTGATTTGTTGGCACTTGAGATTTCTCTTGCAGAAGTTTTGGCTTCAATGGAATATGTAGGTTTCTATGTTGACAAAGCAGGACTTCTTGAATATGGTGAGGTAATCGGTGCACGTGTCGATGAGATGACACGCAAGATATATGACGCCTGTGGATTCGAGTTTAACCTTAATTCACCAAAGCAACTTGGTGAGGCCCTCTTTGAAAAGATGGGTATCCCAGCAAAGAAAAAGACCAAGAGCGGTTATTCCACATCTGCTGATGTCTTGGAGGAACTTGCAGTTGAATATCCAGTAGTTGCTGACATCCTTGAATACCGCATGGTTCAAAAACTCAAGTCAACTTATTGTGATGGTCTTGTTGCTTGTATTGCAGAGGATGGAAGGATTCATTCCACACTTAACCAAAAGGAGACAAGGACAGGTCGTATATCTTCGACTGAGCCAAACCTTCAAAATATTCCTGTTAGAAAACCACTTGGCTCAGAACTTCGCAAGTTCTTTGTAGCCAAGGAGGGATATACACTTATCGATGCCGACTACTCACAGATTGAGCTTCGTGTACTTGCTCATATGGCAGATGATGTCAATATGATTAAGGCATTTGAAAGTGGCGAGGATATCCACAGGGTTACTGCGTCTCAAGTATTCAAGGTACCACTCTCTGAGGTTACACCTGTTATGAGAAGCAGGTCTAAGGCTGTAAACTTTGGTATTGTCTATGGTATCGGTGCCTTCTCTCTTGCAAAAGATATTGGTGTAACAAGGGCAGAGGCACAGGAATATATTGCTGGCTACCTTGAGAACTTCTCGGGTGTAGATAACTACATGAAGAACGTAATTGAGGAAGCAAAGGCAAATGGCTTTGTTAAGACACTCTATGAGCGCCGTCGCTACTTGCCAGAGCTTACATCTTCTAACCATATGCTCCGTGCCTTTGGTGAGCGTGTTGCAAGAAACGCTCCAATCCAAGGCACAGCAGCTGATATCATCAAGATTGCGATGATTAAGGTTTATAATCGCTTACTCGTTGAGGACCTTGATGCAAAACTCATCATGCAGGTTCACGATGAACTCATCGTTGAAGCACGTGATGATATTGCGGACAAGGTATGCGATATCGTAAAGGAAGAGATGGAAAATGCATGCGCACTCAAGGTAAAGTTGCTTTCAGATGCGCATATTGGAAAATCTTGGTATGAGGCAAAAGGCTAATGAAGATATTATCATTGTCATCAATTCATATCGACTCAGTGGTAGAGGTTGAAGAGGCTTGTTTTGCACATCCTTGGAATAGGGAGGGCATCGAGTCAAACTTCAACAACCCAGATGCATATTTTTTTGTTGCACTCGATGACGCTGACAAGGTCATCGGATACATCGGCACGTATATGGTGCGCGATGAGTGCTTTGTGACGAACGTCGCAGTATTGCCATCCTGCCGCAAGCAGGGCGTAGGCAGTGCGCTTGTAAAGCAAGCGGTATCTAGTGCACAGGCAAATGGGGCATCTTTTATTACACTTGAGGTAAGGCTTTCAAATGTGGAAGCTATTAATATCTACAAAAAATTCGGCTTTGAATCCGATGGGGTAAGGCCAAAATTCTATAGGGATCCTGATGAGGATGCACTCATCATGACTAAGAGGTTTTAAATGAAGGTTTTAGCAATCGAGAGTTCTTGTGACGAGACAGCGACAGCTGTCGTTGAGGATGGCAGAGTAGTACTGTCATCTGTTATTGCGTCACAGGTGGAGGAACACAAACTATATGGTGGAGTAGTGCCCGAGATAGCATCTCGCAGGCATGCTGAAGCTATATCTAAAATTACAGCACAGGCGCTCTTGGACGCTGGCTGTACAATGGATGACATTGATGCAATAGCTGTTACAGCAGCACCAGGCCTTATCGGTGCGTTGCTTGTCGGTGTAAACTTTGCTAAGGGCCTTGCCCTTAAGTACGACAAGCCACTTGTACCAGTTCATCACCTTCGCTCTCATATTGCATCAAACTATTTGACCTCTCTCGATTTGGAACCACCATTTTTAGCACTTGTTGTCTCTGGTGGTCACACACATTTGGTAGAAGTAAAGTCATATACTGATTACAACATTATCGGTTGTACAAGGGATGATGCAGCGGGAGAATGTATGGACAAATCTGCTCGCACATTGGGCCTCCCATATCCAGGAGGACTCAACCTTGATAGAGAGGCAAAGGACGGCAACCCACAGGCGTACAAGATGCCTCATCCTCATGTTGAGGGTGCACCATATGACTTTAGTTTTTCAGGACTTAAAACTTTTGTAATTAACACAGTTCATAACTGTGAGCAAAAGGGTGAGACTGTGGATGTCGCTGATATGGGTGCATCTGTAATAAATGCTGTTGTAACCTGTCTCGTTGAAAATACAGAAAAGGCTGCAAAAGAATTTGGTTATAAAAAAATAGTTTTAGCTGGTGGTGTTTCAGCCAATTCGGTACTTCGCGCAAGGATGGACGATTGTTGCAAGAGAAATGGCTTTGAACTCTTTATGCCAGAGCTAAAACTTTGTGGAGATAATGCCGCTATGGTTGGCGCGCAGGGATACTACGAGTTCATGGCAGGACGCAGAGCATCATTGGACCTTAATGCTCGCGCAACAATGCCAATAAATGAGGAGTTTTAATTATGGAAAAAATACTTGTTACTGGTGGCGCAGGTTTCATCGGTAGTAACTTTATTTACTATATGCTTGATGCTCACAAGGATGTTGAGATTCTCTGTGTTGATTCTCTTTCATATGCAGGAAATCTTGCAACACTTGAACCACTCATTTCAAATCCTCGCTTTAGATTCTTTAAAGCAGACATCAGAGATAGGTCAATGATGTATAGACTCTTCGATAATGAGGACATAGACATAGTTGTAAACTTTGCAGCAGAGTCTCATGTTGACAGGTCAATAGATTCACCTGAGGAGTTTTTGACTACAAACTTTATTGGCACAAGCGTATTGCTTGATGCTTTCCGCAAGTTTGGTGATGGCAAGCGTTTCCACCAGGTTTCAACTGATGAAGTATATGGTGATCTTCCACTTGATAGGCCTGACCTCTTCTTTACAGAGGACACACCTATCCATACATCGTCACCTTATTCAACTTCCAAGGCATCTGCTGATTTGCTCTGCCTTGCGTACTACCGTACTTATGGCGTGCCTGTTACTATTTCACGTTGTTCAAACAACTATGGCCGCTTCCAGTATCCAGAGAAGCTCATCCCTCTCATGATTTCAAAAGCAATGAATGATGAGAAGGTTCCAGTATATGGTGAGGGTCTCAATGTACGTGACTGGCTCCATGTTCTTGATCACTGCAAGGCAATTGATTTGATTATCCACAAGGGCCAAGTAGGTGAGGTGTATAACATCGGTGGCCACAATGAGCGTGCCAATATCGATGTTGTAAAGACAGTGCTGAGAGCCCTTGGCAAGTCTGAGGACTTGATTGAATATGTAACTGATAGACCGGGTCACGACCTTCGCTATGCGATTGATGCAAGCAAGATTGAGCGTGAACTTGGTTGGACTCCAGAGACTTCCTTTGATAAGGGAATAGAGGAGACGGTAAAATGGTATCTTGAAAATCAAAAGTGGTGGAAGGATATCGTAAGCGGAGAATACTTAAACAATTACAGAAGAATTATTGGATACAAAGATTAAGGTGAGTTATGAAGTTTCCAGAAATAGATTTTGATCGCTCATGGGCGGAGGCCGATTGGCCTGCGCCACCAAAGTGGTACACAGATGGAAAATCAAAACTTAAAACTGATGTAAGGAATACCGCAGTTAACGCTTTGAAGACTGGCGCTAAAAAAATAGCTACTTCAAAGAAACTTCGCGATAAGTTAACTGAATTTGGAACATCATATAAGATAGCGGATAACACTTATAGGTTATCCGCCGACTATGTATTCCAATCATATCTATTTATTGGAAAGAATAAGGCACTACTTGTTGATACAGGTACAGGTATAGGTAGCCTTATTGATAAGGTAAAGGAACTGACTGATAAACCACTGACTGTTGTTTGCACACATGGACATCCTGGTGTTGTTGGCGGAGCGGGTCAGTTTGATGAGGTTAAGATAGCAAAAGATGATTTGAAACTTGCGAAGACATTCAACAAGATTTCAAGATATCTTGTAAAACTTACTGGACGTGCGGGACACGACACGGAAGGGGAGCCAAAGTTTACAGCTTTGACAAAAGCGGAACTAGAAAAAGGTTTCGACCTAGGTGGCCGCACAATCAAAGTGATGGCTACCCCATCACATACGCACGGTAGTATCTGTTTTATTGACGAGAGCAACAAACTCGCCATAGTAGGCGATGTTGTTACTCCTCTTGGCATTGAACTCCTACCTACCGCGCTTCCACTTAATGAGTATATCTCGACTCTTGAGGAACTTCTCAAGTCACTAGAGGACAAGAAGGTATATTGCTCTTACTTCCCACGTGCACTTGATTATGCTTATGCAAGCGAGTTTAAGTCAGAACTTTACCTTGCTGTTTGTTATGGTAATGATTTTCATAAGCCAATTAAGCTTAGAAGTTCTAATTCAAAAAAACTGTTTATTCTTTATTACGGACCAAAAGCTAATAAGCGTTCAAAGGAAACTCGCTGGAACGCAATAAAGGGAAAAGGATATAATTAATTAAAAAATGAAACAGAAAATGAAGTAATTATGAACACTGGAGACGATTCATTCGGTATTTTCGCAACAATTACTGCTATTTCTGGTATCACATTTGTATTCTCTCGCAAGAAATTTGTGAAGTAATATTATAAAATAGTATAGTAAATTACGCCGTCAGTATGATATCTGACGGCGTTTTGTTGTTAAATTGCACAAAAAATGAAATCGTTTTTACGAATAATATGCAATCCTACAAAGTTTCTCAAATTATGAAGTTGTTCACAATTTAGTAACAAGTTCCTTTTATACTTACTTCGTTCTAAAAATTTATCAAATTATTAGGGGAGGAACACACGATGAAAAAGATGGTTACAAAGATCATTGCTCTCGTACTTGTTCTTACAATGTCAATCAGCATGTTTGCTTCAACTGCTTCTGCTTACTCAGCAATCGCAGCTATCGTTGACGTTGTACACATTATGACAGACTTAAAAGTAACAGATGGCCCAATTGGCGGCGGCCTCACAAAGGCAGCTTTAAAGGGTGCTGGCAAATTGCTCGGCTGTGAAGTAGACCTTGCTATCGATGGTATCAAGTGTCTCGCTAAGGCTGGTATCGGCATTGACGATTTCGTTGACGCTATCCACCTCATCACAGACCTTAAGGTTTGCGATGCTCCAGCTATCTGTGATATCGCTGACGCTCTCATCAAGGCAGCTAAGGTTCCTGCAGCAATCAACCGCGATGCTCTTATCGCTATGCTCAAGGGATTCGCTGGTTCTGGTCTTTGCGCAGCTGACCTTCTCAAGGTAGTAAACACAATCTTCGATGACTGTGACCTTTGCAAGTGCTGCAACGCAGCTGACTTCCTTGGCCTCATGAAGGTTGTACTTGGCCTTGTTGATGGTTCAATGGATCTTGCAAGCTTGTTCGCTAAGTTCGGTATTGCTATTCCAGCAGTAATCGGTGGCGGCGCTGCAATCCTTCCAATCGCTATTGATTTTGGTGCACTTGATTGTGCTGCACTTACAAACCTTATCAAGGGTCTCTTAAATCCATCACTTACACTCGATGGTCTTAAGGCTCTCGTAGCAGCTCTTCTTCCAGCAGGTTGCCCAATCGACCTTGGTTTCCTCAGCTCACTTCTTCCAACAATCAAGGCTGGTAAGATTGACTGTGACTTCATCAAGAACCTTCTTGCTGGTTGCGGTATCGCTGGTATCGACTGCGCTCTTATCAAGGGTCTTCTTGATATGCTCAAGGGTGGCGCTGATATCGTTATTCCATCAATCTCACTTCCATCACTTGACATCTCAGCTCTCTTGAACCTTCTCAATGGTCTTGGATGCAAGAGTCTTGACCTTGCTGGTCTTAAGGCACTCTTCGCAAAGCTTCTTCCAGGTTGCAAGCTTGATGACTGCTTCCTTCTTGACCTCCTTGGCAAGATTAAGGCTGGCACAATCGCTCTTCCTGACCTTGAGCTCATCTTCGGTATGATTGGTCTTCCATCATTTGATTGTAACATCTTGAATGGTATCCTTGACTTCATCAAGGCTGGTAAGACAATCACACTTCCTGATTTCGCAGCATTACTTGGTGCTCTTAACATCAACCTTCCACAGTGCGACCTCTGCGCTCTTATCAAGGACCTCCTTGCTAAGCTCTGCAAGGGCTGTGACAAGAATGATCCATCAACACCAGTTGATCCAACAGATGATACTGATCCAATTGAGGATGCAGCTAAGGAAATCGAAGAGACAGTTGCTCAGGATGTAACTCCTATGGGTGATGCTGATCCAGAGGGCAATGTAACTGTTGCTGATTCAACACCTCTTGGCGCTCTTGCAAACACTGACGCTGCTGCAGAGACAATCGCTAACACAGGCGATGCTGGTCTTGTAGTATGTGGCACAGTAGCAATGATTGCTGCAGCTGCTTTCGTTACAACAGCTAAGAAAAGAGAAGACTAATAATTTGCTATAATTATTGTGGCCCACGGCATTTGCCGTGGGCCTTGTTTTATGATATACTATCGCTCGTAAATGTGCGCCTGTAGCTCAGTGGATAGAGCACTAGCCTCCGACGCTAGGTTGTCGCCGGTTCGACTCCGGCCAGGCGTGCCAAAAATACTCGACTTTTGAGTTACTTTGTGATAGAATCTTACTGTATTTAAAGAAATATATGGAGGTTTCAATATGAAGAACGTTAAATCACGTGTAATCGCTGTATTGCTCGCTGCTGTTATGGCACTTAGTTTTTCAGGTTGTAGTGCAGCAATTGATGGTATGATCGACTTCTTAAAGAACGGCTGGGACGGCGTTTATGAGGAGAAGGAAAGAGCTGAATATATAGCTCCAGACCCAACAGTTAGAACTCATGAGATTCGTGAAAACTATCGTGTAACAAAGGTAAACAATGTTGTAACTGATAAGCACAGAGTAACAACAGTAAATCACGATGTTGGTTCAAAGAGTAATTCAAATGTTGGAATCGCTGCAACTGATGCTCCATAAGCAATAAAAAATGGTTCTCTGTCAATTGTTGGGGTCGAGACTCCGATAAAGTGAAATTGAACTAGGAAATAGAGCTTTTGACTCGAAAGAGTCAGAAGCTCTTTCTCTTTT
>JAGHVH010000026.1 GCA_018064455.1 Candidatus Limimonas egerieequi
AAACTATACTCATGACTTGGTTTTAAGTGGTGGTAAATTAAATGTTAATTGTCTTACGGTTGATACACCTTTCAGCGTCTTCAAAGACTTTGGATTTAGAAGCGGTAGGGATGCTGATAAGTTTGATGGTGTTGAGTTTTATAGATCTTCAAACGGACTTGCTGTACTCAAGGATTACATCAATGCGTATATTTCATTGAGTGTTGAAGAGTATATCGATTTTGGCACACACGGTATGTTTGTATGTTCTGTGAGCGATGCTGTGGTTGTTTCTAATACCTCGAGCTTAACTTATGATTATTACCAGAAACACATCAAGCCAATGCTTAGGACTAAATCCCATTATGTGTGCAGGATATGCGGCTATGTCTATGAAGGCGATGACTTACCTGATGACTATATTTGCCCAACGTGCAAACATAGTGCAGACTCATTTGAATTGGTAGAATAAATATATACTATTGAGCGGATAACTATTTGTTATCCGCTCTTTTTTTGGTATAATTAGGTTGTATTTTGTTTGGTTAAAAGGGGTTATTTGGGGATATGACAGATTTACATTGTCACATATTGCCAGGAATAGATGATGGAGCAAGGGACGTGGAGACGGCCATTGCTCTGCTTTCGATGGAAAAAGAACAGGGCGTGGATAAAATAGTATTCACGCCACATTTCAGATGTGATGATATTGGTTTAGACGAGTTCTTGGAGGCGCGTGATGCGGCTTTTGATTTGCTTATGAATTCGTTGCCATCGGACTTAAAATCATCGTTTGATTTTAAATTGGGGGCAGA
Source organism: Candidatus Limimonas egerieequi (assembly GCA_018064455.1). GTDB lineage: Bacteria > Bacillota > Clostridia > Oscillospirales > Acutalibacteraceae > UBA1227. The sequence continues at coordinate 795 of JAGHVH010000026.1, forward strand.
GGTGTATTTTTCACCAACGCTAAGTAGGGTGGATTTTAGCAAACTGTGCTTTACTGATACATCATATATGTTGGTTGAATTGCCATTCACAAGTGGTGTAAGGCCAGCATTTTTGGATGACATACTTTATGATATTTCATCTGAGGGAATAACTCCTATAATTGCACATGTTGAACGGTATCCTTACATATTATCCGATCCTACTAAAATCTATGATTGGGTTATGGCTGGATATTTGGTTCAAATTAATGCTAAGACTGTTGTAGAAGGCGACAAGATGATTAAAAAGCTTATCTCTTGGGGCCTTGTACAAGTGGTATCATCTGATGCACATAGCTTGCACAGAAGACCTCCTATGATGGACTCAGCATTTGCTAAATTGCAGTCAGACACCTTGTTGGCAAATGGTGATGATATATTTGACAACTATGAGATAGATGTGGGCGAACCACATTATCCAAGGCAGGTATTGGGCATGTGGAAATAGGCGAATATCATTGTCTTGTTCGAAAATCTATAAATTTGATAAATTTGTATAATAGTATTTAAAAATATAATACAAATATGATATAATATCTGTCATATTAACTTTAAGGGGTAAGTAATATGACAGATTTGCATTGTCACATTTTACCAGGTATTGATGACGGAGCACAGGATGTGGAGGCATCTGTTGCGCTGCTTAAAATGGAGATGGAACAGGGTGTAGACAAGGTGGTGTTTACGCCACATTTCAACTGTGATGAGATGCCACTCGAGGAGTTCTTAAGACGTCGCCAAAAGGCATATGATAAATTGATGGCAGCGTTACCATCTAGGATAAAAAACAATATGGAGTTCAAGCTGGGTGCGGAGGTGTATTTCTCACCAACACTGAGCAGCATTGATTTGGCACCACTTTGTATTAGTGGCACATCATATATTTTAATTGAATTACCATTTGTTAATGCAATAAAGCCAACATTTTTATCAGATGTGCTCTATGATATTTCAAGTAAGGGTATTACACCTATAATCGCACATGTTGAGAGGTATCCTTATATATTATCGGATCCTACTCAAATCTATCATTGGGTTACTGCTGGATATGTAATACAAGTAAATGCTAAAACAATTTGCCAAGGCGACAGAATGGTTAAAAACCTTGTTGAATGGGGACTTGTACAAATCATAGCATCAGATGCTCATTCACCTAAGAAACGTCCTGTTTTATTAAAAGAGGCCTATGGCCACTTAAGACCAGATATGGCTAAATACATTAAACAGAGTTGTGTGGATGTATTTGATAATTACGAAATTGATGTGTTGGAACCTCATCGTCCTAAAAAGGTAATGGGACGTTGGAAATAAAAATGGATGAAGGGTAAGGCTTGCGCCTTACCCTTCTTTTTATTTCTTGGGGGTAATTATTATGTGGACCAAAGTCCATGAATGTTACAGTAGGCATAAGCCCTAACTGGAGTCTCTCCAGGTTGGAGGACGAAACTTGCCACTGGTCTTGTGTTTGGAATTAGGTATTTAGTATAGATACCTTCATTTGTCACAAGTTTGATCCATACAATGTAATGATCATCACCCATTGGGTGATCTGTTGCGCCAACGTGAATTGTAACGTGGTATCCATCAAATTGTACCATAGGTACGTGCTTTTCACGGGCGCCGTCTGTTGTATTTGGGATAAGCTCCTTCATGGTTTCACCGCAGCAAACGGTGTCTGTTGTTATGCTATCGTCACAAATTGTAATGAGCTTTCCGCAGTATTCACAATAGAAAAATCTTGGTGTCATAGTTTATTCCTCCTTCCTAGATGTTTTCTTTATGTATCTCAAAGTATGCACGTGGATGATGACACACTGGGCACTCATCCGGCGCTTCCGCCGAGATGACTATGTGGCCACAGTTTCTGCACTCCCAGATGACAATCTCGCCACGTTTGTATACTTTGTTACCGCGAACGTTTTCAAGTAGCTTTCTGTATCTGTCCTCATGACGTCTTTCAATCATTGCTACTTGATGGAACTTTTGAGCAAGTTCGTGGAAACCTTCTTCTTCGGCATCCTTTGCGAAACCAGCGTACATATCTGACCATTCATATTGCTCACCATCGGCAGCAATTGTGAGATTCTCGGCTGTTTCGCCGATGCCGTAAAGTTCCTTGTACCAGAGCTTCGCATGTTCCTTTTCATTTTGTGCTGTTTCCTCGAAAAGAGCAGCTATCTGTTCAAAACCGTCTTTTCTAGCCTTACTTGCGAAGTAGGTGTACTTGTTCCTGGCCATTGATTCGCCTGCGAATGCAGTCTCCAAATTTTTGCCAGTTTTAGTGTTCAAATATTTGTCTTTCATTTTGGATTTTCCTTTCGAAATCCGTCCCCTTACACCTTCATTATAATTTTTTATTTACATTAATCAATTAATATGTTAATATGATGCCGATAAGTAAATACTTATGTAAAGGAGGGGTAAAAATGACCCTTAGACACCTTGAAGTATTCATTGCTGTTTGCGAATGCAAGAGCGTTACACATGCCGCAGATAGGCTCTATATGTCCCAACCTGCGGTTAGTATAGCCATCAAAGAATTGGAATCATACTATGGAGTTCCACTCTTTATTCGAGCTAATCGAACTATATATTTAACCGAGCAGGGCGAGGCTTTATTCCTTGAAGCAAAACAAATTATTAACCAATATGAGCATACAAGAGTTATGCTAAACGACAATTCCAGATTTAACAGAGTTTCTCTTGGAATCAACGCAGCTACGGCAGAAACTGAATTTTCAAATCTTATCAAAAAGGTTAGACAAACTGATTTGGATATTGAATATTCACTCAAGGTTGGACCTGCTATAAAGCTTGAGGGAATGCTCATGGAAAACAAACTTGATATGGCTATTTTGGATGTAATTGAAAATCCAAAACAATTTGTGACAGCAAAGCTCTATGAAGATGATATGTTGGTGGTTTGTAATCCTGATTTTTATGACAATGATGAGATCACTTTGAAGGAACTTGGAAAGCATCCCCTTTACCTCCAGGAAAGGGGCATGAACTCGCGTAAGTGCGTTGAATACGGCCTTTTACATGCTGGTGTAAACCCTATCGTAAAGGCCGAAGCTAACAGTACACTTGCGCTCGTTCAACTCGCAAAACTCGGTAACGGTTTTGCTGTGCTTTCCAGCGGTACGGCGGAGCGTTTCGCTCGTGATGCGGGCCTTCGCATCGTCCACACTCCGCCTAACTCTTTCCACCGTCATTTTTTCCTTGTTCACCACAAGAACAAAAACCTCACCCCAACCCAGAAAGCCTTCTGGGATTGTTTGCTAGATAATGCATAAAATTTGCATATATAGTAATTATATGTTATAATAATCGAACATTTTGTGGTGAAGGAGTTGTTTCTTAATGGATAAGCAAATGAGCCCTAGAAAACGAAACAACGACGAATTTAACAAACTTTCTAAATTTGCAGTAACGCTATCAATTTTGGTAGCGCTTACTGCTGTTTTTGCTTATATTTGGTTTTGGATTAACAGAAACCTTGTCGATATTTGGGCATTTGATGTTCGTGGTAACTATTTGATTGTTGCCCTCTACTTTGTACTCCAGTACATTTTGTCAAGAGTCTACGGCGCATTCCAAATCGGATTTTATAAAGCATGGGATATAGTATATTCTCAAGCTTTAACAACAGTAATTGTTGATGTCCTTATGTACGTAGTCACATCACTTGTTGCACGTAAACTTTTGCCATTTGCACCGTTTGGAACAATGTTTGTTGTTCAACTTTTAGTTATTATCATTTGGGCTTTGATATGCACATTTCTTAATAATAAATTGTATCCGCCAAGACGAATGCTCCTTGTTTTCTCTGATCATTCGGTTACAAACATTGTTCAAAAGATGGCATTCCGTGACGACCAATTTATTGTTTGTGAGGCTGTTGATACAGCTCAAGGA
>JAGHVH010000012.1 GCA_018064455.1 Candidatus Limimonas egerieequi
CCACAGGGCTTTTTACTTTGAAGAAATAATTATTGAAAGAAGATTTTAGAATTGGCTAAAACGAACACACGAAAACTAACATCAATGGCAGTAATGATTGCGCTCTCTGTAGTATTAGTTGCAATCGTACACATTCCTATGCCGGCTCCTATTACTTTCCTTGAGTATGATCCAGCAGATGTCCCTATTCTTATTGCAGGTTTCGCTTTTGGACCTCTTGCAGGTATTCTTGTTACAATTATTGCCGCTCTCATCCAAGGCCTTACAGTCAGCGCTGGAAGCGGCATATACGGAATAATAATGCATATTCTTGCAACTGGTGTATATGTACTTACTGCTTCACTTATTTATAAGCACAAAAAAACTAAGTCTGGCGCAATCCTTGCCATAGCATGTGGCACTATCGCCATGACAGCAGTTATGTTTGGTGCCAACCTTGTTGTAACACCATATTTTATGATGGGGGCAGTCAACAAAGGAACCGTTGGAGCCGTTCTTGATTTAATGCCATTTATTCTTCTTTTCAACCTTGGAAAAGCTGCAGTAAATGGAATCCTAACATTCCTTCTTTACAAGCGCATTTCACCAATAGTTAAGAAATAACTATTGACTTTAAGGTGTAATACATATAAAATAACGTACGGTAATTTGAATATTTTCTTATCAAGAGAGACGTAAGGGACAGGCCCATTGACGTCCAGCAACCTGGCGAAAGCTAAGGTGCTAAATCCTGCGGTGCAAACCGAAAGATAAGGTTTTTAAAAGCCCTTCGGTTGCGTCCGAGGGGCTTTAAATTTTCAGGAGGCAAACATGTATTTCTTTACTTCAGAATCCGTAACAAAAGGTCATCCAGATAAAGTATGTGACCAGATAAGCGATGCAATTCTTGACGAGATTTTAGCACAGGACAAGAATGCTCGTGTTGCTTGTGAGACAACAGCAACAACTAATCAGGTAATGATTATGGGCGAGATTACAACATCAGCCGATGTTGATATCGAAAAAATTGCCCGTGACACAATAAAAGAAATTGGCTACGACAGCGACGAACTTGGTTTCAATGGTGATAACTGCAAGATGATTCTTTCAATCGACAAGCAATCACCAGATATCGCTATGGGCGTTGACAAGTCACTTGAAATCAAGGACGGTGACGACGACGCATACAACTTAAACGGCGCCGGCGACCAGGGTATTATGTTTGGTTTCGCTTGTGACGAGACACCAGAGCTTATGCCACTCCCAATTTCACTTGCTCACCGTCTTGCCAAGAGACTTCAGGAAGTACGCGAAGATGGCACACTTTCATACCTTCGCCCAGATGGCAAGACACAGGTTACTGTTCAGTACGACAACGAGGGCAACCCAATGCGTGTTGAGGCAATTGTTGTTTCAACTCAGCACGACGACCGCGTTTCTCTTGAGCAGATTCGCAAGGACATCATTGCAAAAGTAGTTGAGCGAGTAGTTCCAGTAGAACTCCTCGATGACAAAACAAAGTACTACATCAACCCAACAGGTCGATTTGTTATCGGCGGACCTGCAGGCGACTCTGGCCTTACAGGACGCAAGATTATCGTAGACACATACGGCGGATATGCTCGCCATGGTGGCGGTGCGTTCTCTGGCAAGGACCCAACAAAGGTTGACAGAAGCGCAACATACGCTGCACGCTGGGTTGCTAAAAACATCGTCGCAGCAGGTCTCGCAAAGAAGTGTGAGATTCAGCTTTCATACGCAATCGGTGTTGCACACCCTGTTTCAATAATGGTTGAAACATTTGGCACTGGAACAGTAGACAACGCCAAGATAGTTAAGGCTGTTAATAAAGTATTTGACCTAAGACCTGCAGCTATCATCGATACACTTGGACTCAAAGACATCAAGTACAAGAACCTTGCAGCACTTGGCCACATGGGACGTGAAGACCTTGGCGTATCATTCGAGCAGACAAACAAGGTTGACGAACTCTTGGAGGCAATCAAATGAGATATACATACAGAACTCAAGGCACATGCTCACAGGAGATTAGCTTTGACATAGACGAAAATAAAGTTGTCACAGACATCTCTTTCTATGGCGGTTGCAATGGTAACCTCAAGGCAATCGCGGTTGCTGTGGATGGCAAGACAGCAGATGAGATATATGACCTCTTCCACGGTATCACATGTGGCTTTAAGCCAACATCTTGCTCTGACCAACTTGCAAAAGCTGTAATGGAGGCTGCAAAACATGTTTAAAAGAAGAATAGGTCTTGTGCTTGTTGCATGCCTCTTGTTAATCACGCTTACTGGTTGCAACAAAAACACAAAAATCGCAGGCCGTTGGAATGCAACATTCGACATGAAAGTAGCAGACACTGCTGTTACTGGAACCTATATAATGACACTCAACGATGACGGCTCATTTGCAATCTCGCAGACAGCAAGTGAAAAATCTCGTAGGACTTTAATCAACTCTTATATCGAAAAATATAAAGCAGTTTTAAACGAAAAATCCGCCGAGGAGCTCAATACTCTTATGAGTCAGAGCGGCGTTAGCACAGTGGATGATCTCGCAGTAAAACTTCTTATGAAATCCGCAGAGGACAAAAACTATACAAGCGTTGATGCCTATGTTTTTGCCATCAACGGCTATGAGTTCAAAACTATCGCCGATGGCACATACAAGTTCAAAGGCAAGAAGCTCTCATTCTTCGACAGCCTTGGCGAAAAGATGAATATGAGTGGTTCATATGGTGATGAGGAAATTACAATCAAGCTGAATGATAAGACAGTTGATTTCACACCTGTAGAACTCGATAAGTAAAAAAGAAGCTGGAACGAATTTTTCGTTCCAGCTTTTTGTTATATAAGATTTAGTATTTCACTTGGGTGCTCAATCATACACTCGGGACTTAGTGGTGCGAGTTCTGCGCGGGAGCGAAATCCCCAAAGCACAGATATGCAAGGCAGGCCAGAGTTCTTGGCCGTTTGCATATCGACCTCCGAGTCACCGATGTAGACGGTGCTCGCAGCATCCGCACCAAGGAGGGACATCGCATGATGCACCATGTCTGGTGCAGGCTTGCGAGGCAAGTCGTCGGTGACGCCCAATGCGACATCGACGCCAAAGAATGCGTCGTTGAGCTTTTTAACGCCATCGTCAACTTTGTTGGATACGATGGCTTGCTTGACGCCACGCTCGCGTAGCGCATTTATAACCTCTAACACGCCGTCATACGGGCGTGTGTTATCAAGGTTATGCTGCGCGTAATGCTCGCAGAAAATGTCATATGCCCTTTTATAATCTGGATTATCGATACCATCCGGTATCGCAAGTTCCACAAGTTTCTTGACTCCGTTACCAACGAACGTCCTAATCTGTTCCATCGTGCAAGGTGGATATCCAAGCTGCTCCATAGAATAGTTTACGGAATTCATAAGGTCTACAAGTGTGTCAAGAAGTGTACCATCAAGGTCCCAAATAACTGTGTTATACGTTTTCATTTACTTTGGAGCTAAACTCCTTTAACAATTTGTACTTCTCATCGAAGAGGTCACGTGAATAGTCAACCCAATACTTGTGAGGGTGCTCAAAACGAAGGCACTCATCCCAAAGTGTTGCTATCTGCTCTTCACAGTACTTCTTGCACTCCTCTGCTGTCTTGATTTCAACAATCTGTTTACCGTGATCAAAGATCTTGACAAGAAGTGGCTTTGCAACAAAGTTCTCGATAACCTTTTGCTTCCATGTGTAGTTAGGATCAAAGAGAAGATATGGCTTCGACTCGTCAATCTTTTCACCAACAAGTGTCAAAACATCGGCCTCAGCCTTGCCTGTCTCCTTGTCATAGAAACGATATACTTCCTTGTTGCAAGGTGTTGTAATCTTGGCAACGTTCTCAGAGATTTTAATCTTTGGAATGATGTTGCCATTCTCGTCCTCTATTGCAACGAGCTTGTAAACACCGTCAAGTACTGGATGTGATGATGAGGTAATAAGACGCTCACCAACGCCAAATGAATCAATCTTGGCACCCTGAAGAAGCATATCACGAATGATGTTCTCATCAAGTGAGTTGGATGCACAGATAGTACAATCTGGGAATCCAGCATCATCGAGCATCTTTCTTGCCTTCTTTGAAAGGTAAGTGATATCACCACTGTCTATACGGATACCCTTTGGACGCTTGCCCTGTGGTACAAGTACTTCGTTAAATACTTTGATTGCATTTGGTACACCAGACTTGAGTACGTTGTATGTATCAACAAGCAATGTGCAAGAGTCAGGATACTCCTTTGCATATGCCTTGAATGCCTCGTACTCGCTGTCAAAGAGCTGTACCCAGCTGTGAGCCATTGTGCCAAGCGCTGGAATGCCAAAGTCACGGCCATCAAGTGTGCAAGCTGTGCCTACGCATCCACCGATGTACGCTGCGCGTGCGCCGAGGATTGCAGCCTGTGCAGACTGTGCACGACGTGAGCCGAATTCCATTACAGCGCGTCCATCAGCTGCGCGTACAACACGATTAGCCTTGGTTGCGATAAGGCTCTGGTGGTTGATTATAAGGAGAATCATTGTCTCCAAGAACTGTGCCTGAATCATTGGACCACGCACTTTGATAATAGGCTCGCCTGGGAATACAGGTGTGCCCTCTGGAATAGCCCAAACATCACATACGAAATCAAAGTTCCTAAGGTAATCAAGGAACTCCTCACAGAAACCACGCGTGCGAAGATATTCAATATCCTCGTCAGTGAATTTAAGATTATTGAGGTAGTTAATTACCTGCTCAACGCCACACATGATAACATAGCCGCCGCAGTCAGGAATGGTTCTATAGAACATATCGAAGTAACCGATTGTGTCCTTAAAGCCATTCTTGAAATAGCCATTTGCCATGGTGAGCTCATAGAAGTCCGTAAGTAAAGTTAGGTTCATTTCACTATCATAGATTTTTTTCATAGTTATCCCTCAACTTTAAAAATAGTGTACGTATTATATCACTATACAATTATATATTCAAGAAACGTTGATTTATTTTCCAATTTGGAATATAATCTTTTTGTCATATTGGAAAATTAGTGGGTGATAAAAATGAGAATCCGAGAACAAATCCGCGGAACTAAAAACATCAGTGGAGCACTAATAGAAGCTAAACGCAAGGAGCGTGGGATCAAACAAGTTGATATGATAGAATCTCTTGCACTCCAAGGTGTCGAGATGACAAGTTCTGGCCTATCCAAAATTGAGGGCCAGCACCGTGGCATCAACGACTATGAGCTCCTCGCTATCGCAAACACACTTGATGTATCAGTAGACGAATTGTTAGGTAGATAAAATGAAAAAACTCTTTCAGCTCTATTGGGCATTCTTCAAAATAGGTCTTTTCACCATAGGTGGTGGATATGCTATGCTCCCACTGATGGAGCGCGAGGCGGTTGACAACCACAAGTGGGTTACCCGTGAGGAGATGCTCGATATATACACACTCAGCCAGTGTACACCTGGCGTTATTGCCGTTAACACGGCAACCTTTATCGGAAAACAGGAAAAAGGCGTGCTCGGCGCCATCGCCGGCACACTTGGAGTTATCACTCCAAGCCTTGTAATCATCTCGATTATAGCGGCCTTTTTCACATCATTTTCCGACAACCCTTATGTGATCCATGCCTTTGCTGGCATCCGCTGTGCGGTTGCAGCGCTTATGGTTCACTTTGTAATAGGGATGATTAAGAAAAAATCAATAAACAACCCTATCCAAATTGGAATACTCCTTGCATCCTTTATAACAGTTGCATTTTTAAAGGTTTCCCCTATCATCGTAATTGTTGTAGCAGGCGTGCTTGGATTCCTCCTCTTTGATGCTAGAGCAAAGGAGGAAAAGGCCAATGAGTAAACTCCTTTTAATGTGCTTTGAGTTTTTCAAAGCGGGTCTCTTTGCTGTTGGTGGCGGACTTGCCACCATACCATTCCTCTCTCGCATCGCAGAAAATCATCCTGATTGGTACACAATTGAGGACCTTGCCAATATGATAGCTGTTGCGGAATCAACACCAGGTCCTATTGGTGTCAATGTTGCAACCTATGCTGGATTCTCATCAAATGGACTTGTTGGCGCTATTATCGCAACAATCTTTTTTGTACTACCATCCTTCCTCTGCGTCTTGATTATCCATGGCTTTTGGAAGAAGTACAAGGAAAACGACAAGGTTCAGCGTGTGTTCTCTGCCCTTCGTCCAGCGGGCCTTGGGCTCATATCATCCGCTTGCTTTACAGTTATTGTAAATGCGGTATATGGCACTGGATCATTCAGTTTAATCTGTCTCGCACTCTTCCTTTTATTCTTGGGTGCACTCCAGATTCCAAAGCTCAAAAACGTACATCCAATAGTATTTATTTTAATTGCTGCCGTACTCGGCATTGTATTTAAGCTATGATAGATTTAGAAGAAAAAGTAAGGCCTGAGCGAGCAATACTCTGCTCGGTTGACACTGGCGATTTTGACGCCGAGGTGTCAATCGATGAGCTTGAGGAGCTCGCCAACACGGCCGGTGCAGAAGTGTTGGCTAAGATTATCCAACCACGCCCTGCACCAGATGCTGCGCTCTTCCTTGGTACAGGAAAACTCGATGAGATTAAAGAATCATATCTCTTTGACGATATTGATGTCATAATCTTTGATGATGAGCTCTCCCCTTCCCAACAGCGCAACATAGAAAAATACACAAACAAAAAAGTAATAGACAGGACAACACTCATACTCGATATCTTTGCCCAGCGTGCCCGCTCCAAGGAAGGCAAACTGCAAGTTGAACTTGCTCAGCTCCAGTACATGCTTCCACGCCTTGGCGGCCAAGGCACAGCCCTCTCAAGGCTCGGCGGTGGTATCGGTACACGTGGTCCTGGTGAGAGCAAACTCGAATCCGACAGACGTCACATCAGACGCCGTATTGATGCAATTAAAGGCGAGCTGAAAGAAGTCGAAAAGCGTCGTAATCAAATGCGCTCAAGGCGTAAGAAGGACGGTGTCCAGACTGTTGTAATTGTCGGATATACCAATGCTGGCAAATCAACTTTGATGAACCGTTTAACAGAGGCCGGTGTACTTGCGGAGAACAAACTCTTTGCAACGCTTGACCCAACTGCTCGCGCTCTGACTTTGCCATCCGGTCGTGAGGTAATGCTCATCGACACAGTAGGACTTGTAAGGAGACTTCCTCACAACCTTGTTGAGGCGTTCAAGTCAACGCTTGAGGAAGCGGCGTCAGCCGATGTAATCCTCAACGTCTGTGACGCACACGATCCGTGCTCTATCGAGCACCTTCGCGTCACAAACGAACTCCTCTCAGAACTCGGCGCCGCCGGCAAGCCACTTGTAAACGTCATGAACAAGTGCGATATGATCTATGACCTAAGTGGCGTACCTACAATTGGCAACACGGTATACATTAGCGCCCTTCGTGGCAACGGTATGGACAAGCTTCTTGAGGCAATCGAAGAGGCTTTGCCAAAGGACCGTGAGCGCCACACTTACCTCTTCCCATACAGCGACTTAAAGCCTGCGGCCTTAGTACACGAGGACGGCAACGTCTTCTCTGAAGAGTATATCGACGATGGTCTCAAGATAGATGCCCTTTGCAGCATCATCGTCGTAAACAAACTAAAAAAATATATAGTGGAGTAAGATATGGTAATAACTGAATACACTATCAAGACCAACAAAATCAAGAGAAACTACACATTTGCAATGCTCTCTGACTTGCACGACAGGCATAAGGCAGCACAGGATGCGTTGCTCTATACACAATTGACACAGCCGGATGCCATCCTTATTGTCGGCGACCTTGTCGACCGTCATCGCAAGACACATGTTGAGGCATTGCCATTCCTGCGTGACTGTGTGGCTATCGCCCCAACATTCTTCGCATTTGGCAATCACGAGATTAAGTATCCTGTATACAATGAACTCGACATAGCGTCCACTGGTGCCCATATGCTCAGCAACTCTTGGGATATCTTTGATGATGACATATATATCGGTGGTCAAAAGCCAACAGCTGATACCGATTGGCTCCGTGACTTTGAGGACAGTGATGGTTTTACCATCCTCCTTGACCATCACCCAGAGCACTACAAGCAGTACCTCAAGGATAAGCATCCAGAGATAGACCTTATCCTTTCAGGTCATGCCCATGGTGGACAGATTCGCATAAAAAATCAGGGCATATTCTGCCCTGATCAATGGCTCTTCCCAAAATACACCAAGGGCATTTACGATGACCGCCTTCTTGTTGGAACAGGTCTTTCCAACACAGGCTACATCGTCCCTCGTTGGGGCAATCCTACAGAAGTAGTTAAAATAAATTTAGTAAAAGGAGAAGACTAATGAACGATATTAAAAGACGCGACCAGGGCCTTCCTTATTACTCACAGTCAATAAGACCAGCCCTTCAATTTTTCTGGTGCAAATTTTGGATTAAGCAAATAAACAAATCCATTCCTTTCAACATGCCAAAGATTTCACTGATACTCAAAATCATCGGTGTTAAAACTGGTAAAGGTTGCATCATTGAAACTCCATTCAGATGTGCCATCGGTAAAAACACAACTATCGGAGACAGACTCTATAGCAATGTAAACCTTCTCCTTGAAGATGAAGGTGCCATTACAATCGGTGATGACGTTTTCATTGGACCTAACGTATGCATCTGCACAGCAGGTCACCCTGTTCACTACAAGGCACGTAACACTCGCTTCGAGTACGGCATCCCTGTTACCATCGGTAACAACGTATGGATCGGCGCGAACGTTCTCGTCCTTCCTGGCGTCACAATCGGTGACAACACCGTCATCGGCGGCGGTTCCGTTGTCACAAAGGACATCCCGGCAAATGTCGTTGCCGTTGGCAACCCTTGCCACGTCCTTCGCGAAATCACCGATGACGACAAGCAGTACTACTTCAAAAACCGCAAGTTCGACAAAGAATTCCTTGAAAAATTCCCAGACCTATAAACATAAAAGGATTACTTGACGTACGTCAAGTAATCCTTTATAATTTCCCCAGAGGTGATCTAGATGGAAAATAAAATAATATTTGAAAAGCAAGATCTCAAATATTTATCCTGGGACAAACTGCGCAAGTCCTCGGGAACAGCTGGATCATTTTTAAAATCATATTCAGAACTGAGTGGTATTAAAACTTACTATAAATTATCAAACTATGACACTATAAATGGTGTAATAGGCTATGAGTGTATTAACGAAATTATTGTAGATAGACTTTTGACCCTACTTGGAGTTGAACATTTAAGTTATCAACTTATCAATGCCGAAATAGTAATCGATGAAAAAACAATCGTAACATATTTATGCGCATCAGAAAATTTTAGAACCAAGTACGAAGACAAGCAGGCACTAGATGTATATTACCAAAATGAAAAACTAGAATCAGAGACTCCACTTCAGTTCTGCGCTCGTTTAGGTTTTGAAGAGTATATATATACAATGTTAGTCATTGATTTTTTAATTCTTAACAGAGACAGGCATGGAGCCAACATAGAAATACTACGTGACAAAAAGAAAAAGACTTTGAGGCTCGCTCCACTTTTTGACCATGGCCTTTCACTTCTTTTTAATTGCTATTCTGATAAAGATATTGAAAACTTTGATGTACTCGCCGACCTACCCGTCCAATGTTTTGTAGGTTCAAGGTCAGCAAAAGACAACCTAAATTTGATTCCAAAAAATAAAATGCCAAAGCTTAACCCAATAAGAGAATCTGATAAAGAATTCATATTACAAGGTTTAGATGAAATTGTCCCAACAAAAATGCTGGAAAAAATTTGGGAAATGATTTGGAAACGTTGGTGCTATTATGAAGATTTTTGCAATACGTGACGACAACAACGAAAACAAAGATTTGGCCTATCTTATCTATTATGAAACAGAGAAAAAGTTTTACATCGAACTCCCTTACTCAGTAGATGAATGGGAGGCACCACTGATTTTGTCTAGTTTCATCAAAAGGGGTCAATATACCGTAAATTCATACTGGAGTGGTATTTGGGTTAGGCAGAGAATTGTACCAACCGACAGGCAAAATATTGCTCAAATACTCAAAGCAAACAAAATTCGCGAATACGATGAATATGAATTACTAAAGCTCACATCCGGTCGGTGTGAACAAGATGACTATTACCTTGTTCAAATTACCAGCTTGCCCGATGAAGTTTTAGAGCGATTTAAATATCGAATCGAAGATGTCATTCCAATATCCGACACGAACTTAATTGTCTTTTTTAGCGATGGAAATGTCAAAAAATGTAACCTTCTAGATATTTTCAAAAACAACCCACAGTTTGACGCTATAGCACAAAACTCTGCATATTTCAACAAGGTTGATATCGAACCAGGTGGATATGGTATACGATGGGATGACAACCTTAGAATTCCTGATAAGGAACTCTATGAATGTGGCGAAGTCATTCCGCTGACAGCAGATGACTTTATCGCATTTGCGTCAAACCGTGTCATCACAGCAGCGGAAGCTGCGACAATACTTAATTGTTCAAGGCAATATATAAATGAACTTGTAAAATCAAACAAATTACATCCAATAAAAGTTTCAGAAAAAACTACGCTCTTACTTAAAAGCGAAGTGTTAAAGCGAAACTGGCAATAACAAAGGCTTGCTTGAGTAATCAAGCAAGCCTTAAATCTTATTTAGAAAGTATTGAACTGATAAGTCCGCCAACTGCACCAAGGATGTCGCCAACAGAAATTGTTACTGTCTTGCTCTCCTCTGCTACTGGTGCTTCCTCAACCTCAGTTCCCTCTATTACAGAAGGAGTAACTGGTGCTGCTGGAGTTTCTGCAACAGGAGCCTGTATTGTTGGCTCTGTAGGAGCAACTTCTGGTGTTGTAGCTTCCTCAATTGTTGGTTCCTCAACAACAGGTGCTGTTGTCTCCTCTTCTGTGAATACAATAGGTTCATCTGTGAGGAGGTTATCTGTGAGCCACATTACACGCTTCTCAGCGTATTCAATCATGTTATTTACGAATGGATCATAAGAGAATGTTGGCTCATAGTGGAGCTGATACTTGCCAGTTCCAATTGTAAGTGGAATTGGAACGATGTATACGCTCAAGTGAAGAAGACCCCACTTGTCAAAGTCCATAAGTGCTGAAGCATGATTCTTCTCACTCTGTGCTTTGATGTTTGGAACAACGTTGTTGAATGCATCGATGTTCTCTGCATAGATCTTCTTTAAGTTATCTCTAAAACTCTGGTGTCGGCCAAGCTCCTGAAGGATGCTGCATGGCTTGTCAACAAGCTCGAGACCGATTGAATCAACATACCAACCCTCAGCAGTAATCTGAGATGGAAGTGTTGAGCCAACAAAGAACTTGTACATTACACGACCCATGCAAGTATCAAGGTCCCAAACTGGACCAGCGATGAGCTTGTCTGAATCTGTGAGTCCATCACGGTGCATGAGGATTGAACCAGCAAGTGCATCATATGTCTTGCAAAACTCGTACATCAAGTACATCTTGCCCCATGAATCTATATCAAAGTACTTCTGATAATCCTCGCTGTTTCTATCGAGAACAGCTGACCAAGCTTTGCTTACATAAGTCTCAATCTCATCAGTTGTTACGCCAGCATCTGCCGCATCGTCACCGATGTTCTTAACTGTCATACGGTTATAGTAACCATCAAATATTGTAAGTGTCTTGGTAACATTAAGTATCTCACCAAGTTCAACCATTCCGTCAAGATTGAACTGTGGGTCTCCGCCCTCACCTTCAACGTAGTTGTCATTTTCAAGTGCATAACCACCATCTGGAGCCTGGTAGTCATTCTTTGGAGTAAGAAGGTAGTTGCCAAGGTATTCGCCGTTCATGTAGAGGTCAACGAACTCTGTCTCAAGACCAATGCCAAGATCATTTGCAAGGTCAAGGCCTACCTTGTTTCTGAGAAGTGCATTGTCCATGAAGTTTGCAAGGAGTGACCATTTCTTAGACTTTACGCCATCAATGAGTTCAACCTTTTTCTTGCTATCAAAATCATCCTTCTTATAGAAGGTGATGTTGTATGGCTTCTTGTCACGTCTCCATGTTGAGTTGCCACGGCCCTTGATGCTGATATACTCATCAACCTTGCCGTACGCTACCTTACCATAGCAAGATGTCTCGTGTGCCTCATCAGCATTCATGTCAGCAATTGTGCCCATGCTCTCATCAAGGTTTAAGAACATTGCCTTAACGCCCTCTGAGCCCTTCATAGTCTTGAATGTGATGTAAGCAGAAGAGAGACCCTTCTTTACACGGTAAATGACACTCTTGCCTGCTGCTGGTATTGGAGCCTCACCGCTTGCGTATTTTTCGTTATTTACGAAAACTTTGATATTGCCATCCCAAGAGAGTGTGAGTTTTGACTCATCAACTCCACCTGGTAAATAGATTGTTGCCTTTGTACCAGTGATGTCAAAAGAAAGTTTAACGTCTCCATCAAGACCAGCATCTTCGTTCTTTAAAACAATGCCAGTATTCTGGATAGCTTTGATTGCTCGAGCTCCGTCGAACAATTTGAATGTTTCCTTTTCCTCTGTTGCAATAACGGTAGTGTCTTCCTCAGCGAAAGCAGCAATGGTGAGTCCAGGCACCATTGTAACTACCATTACAACGAGTAAAAGAACTGCAAGAATTCTTTTTCTCATAACGTAATCTCCTCTATTTTGAATAATATCTCTCAAAATACCGTACTATATTATCATTACGCGTATAAATAATAAAGATTTTAAATGTACAATCATTATTAGTATTCGCATGACAATTTGTTCAAATTGTCAAATAATAAAAAGACCGGCATTTTACTGCCGATCTTTATACTGTAAAGGTATTTCACTTTACCCTACCATATATTTTTGTCATTTCGGCTATTCCAAGGCTTAGCCAGTCGTCGATGTCGTCATCGACAAGGCGCCACTGCCAGTTGCCACCAAGTGTACCAGGTACGTTGATTCTGGCACTTGAGTCAAGTGCCAAGAAGTCCTGGATTTGGGCAACAAAAAGGTCGGCAGTGGAGGCCATACCGGCGCGAAGGATTGCGCCCACGAGGTCGGCTTTGTCATCGACAGCGAGATATGACATCGCGAACGCGATGTCGTCCTCATCTGCTGTCTCGAGCCAGCCGACGAGTGTATCATTATCGTGTGTGCCAGCGTAGCACACACAATTCTTGTCATACATATGTGGCAAATAGTCTGAAGGCTCTTTTGAATCAAAAGCAAATTCCAAAACCTTCATACCAGGGAAAGTTGAATCCTTGAGGAGTGTGCGAACATCATCGGTGAGGATGCCAAGGTCCTCTGCGATGAACTGAATGTTCCAGAACCAGTTCTTGAGTACATTGACGAAGTCGATTCCTGGTCCCTTTACCCACTCACCTTTCTTGGCCGTGTCTTCGCCATATGGCACAGCCCAGAAACTTTCAAATCCCCTAAAGTGATCAATACGGATTATGTCATAAAGTTTCTGCGCACCCTCTATACGGCGAATCCACCAACCATATCCATCGGATTTCATTAAATCCCAGTTATAGAGTGGGTTGCCCCAGAGCTGTCCATCCTCTGAGAAGTAATCAGGTGGAACACCTGCAACTGCCTTTGGACAGTTCTTCTCATCAAGAAGGAACTCCTTTGGGTCTGACCATACGTCAGCAGAATCAAGGGCAACATAGATTGGTATGTCGCCAATGATGCCAACACCATTTTCCTTGGCGTACCCGCGAAGTGCGTCCCACTGTTTGTAAAAGAGGAACTGAAGGTACTCATAGAAGAGTACGTCATCCTCAAGTTCTTCGCTGTACTTTGCAACGGCATCAGCCTTGTGTAGGCGGATGTCCTCATCCTCCCACTCTATCCAAGACTTCATACCAAAGTGCGCTTTCACTGCCATGTAAAGCGCGTACTCAGTAAGCCAGCGTTGGTTTTCTGAGAAGAACTTTTTGAATTCCTCATCCTCACGTCCTTTGCTGTTATTTACAGCCTTACGCAAAACTTTAAAACGCTCGTTATATATTTTTTCATAGTCCACATAGCGTGGATTATCACCAAAGTCTATGCCAACAAGGTCGCCCTCATCCAAGAGACCGTCCTCGATTAGCATATCGAGGTCGATGAAATAAGGGTTACCTGCAAAGGTTGAAAAACTTTGGTAAGGCGAGTCGCCGTAACTTGTTGGGCCCACTGGAAGGATTTGCCACCACGACTGGTTCGACTCTGAAAGGAAGTCGACAAAGTCGTATGCGGCACGTCCCAGTGTGCCAATGCCGTACGGCGACGGCAATGATGATATCGGCATAAGTATGCCGGAACTACGTTTAATACTCATATTCGTCCTTCAAAAATAAAAGGCTCAGTTTGCAAAGACACAAACTGAGCCAATTTTCTATAATTACATAAGTCTCTTTGCCATTTCATCTGGGTCAGATGCATAAAGCATTGCATCCTTACGAGCGATACGACCAGCTGTATAGAGATCAACAAGGCAATCATCCATTGTCTGGTTACCACGCTTTTTAGCTGACTGCATAGCAGATGGAATCTGATAGTTCTTACCTTCACGAATAAGGTTACGAATAGCAGAGTCAGCAAGCATTACTTCGAAAGCAGCTACACGGCCGTTGCCATCAAGTGTTGGGATAAGACGCTGTGAAATAACAGCCTCAAGTACCATTGAAAGCTGAACACGGATCTGCTCCTGCTGGTCAGTTGGGAATACGTCGATGATACGGTCGATTGTCTCTGCGCATCCGATTGTATGAAGTGTTGAGAATACCAAGTGGCCTGTCTCAGCAGCAGTTACAGCTGTTGAAATAGTCTCAAGGTCACGCATCTCACCTACGAGGATAACATCAGGGTCCTCACGAAGAGCAGCACGAAGAGCTGCTGCATAAGAACGTGTATCAACGCCGATTTCTCTCTGGTTAACGATTGACTTATTATGTCTGTGGAGATACTCGATAGGGTCCTCCAAAGTGATAATGTGGTCGTTTAAGTTCTCGTTGATAAGACCAAGGAGGGAAGCCAATGTTGTTGACTTACCAGAACCTGTAGGACCTGTTACAAGTATAAGACCACTCTTCATTTCATAAAGGTCGATAACTGGCTGTGGTACGCCGAGGTCATGTGGATTAGGAATCTTGGAACCTACAAGACGGAATACAGCAGCAGTTGTACCACGCTGACGGAATACGTTAACACGATAACGTCCCATTCCAGCAAGACCGAATGAGAAGTCGATCTCACCACGCTCAGCGAAAGCTCTCTTCTGGAACTCACCCATGATTCCCTTTACAAGAGCCTCAACGTCCTCTGCCATAAGGCGAGGCTCGTTTGGTATTGGCATCATTTTGCCGTGTACACGCATAAGTGGTGGAACACCTACGGTAATATGCACGTCAGAAGCCTTACTATCTTCTGCAACTTTAAGTAATTCAGCAAGAGTCATTATGTTTTCCTCCTATACGAGAAGTAAAGTGTATACGACTTAACTATATATCATATACTTATTAAATGTCAAGAAAAAAGAACGAACATAAATGTCCGTTCTTTCGATATGTTTATAGCACTTTTGCAAGGAAAGATTGAAGTCTTTCTGACTTTGGATTTCCGAATACTTCTTCTGGAGTTCCCTCTTCTCCGATTACGCCACCATCCATGAATAGGACACGGTCTCCAACTTCACGGGCAAAGCCCATCTCGTGAGTTACGACAACCATTGTCATACCTTCATCAGCAAGTGACTTCATAACATCAAGCACCTCGCCTACCATCTCTGGGTCGAGTGCTGATGTTGGCTCGTCGAAGAGCATTACGTCAGGCTCCATAGCGAGCGCGCGAACTATCGCTACACGCTGCTGCTGTCCGCCTGACAACTGAGATGGATATGAATCTGCTCTGTCAGCAAGTCCAACCCTCTCAAGGAGTTTCATTGCAAGTGCATCAGCATCTTCCTTTTTCATTCCCTTGAGCTTGATTGGAGCAAGAGTCATATTCTCGAGCACAGTCTTGTGTGGGAAAAGATTAAACTGTTGGAAAACCATTCCCATCTTTTGTCTGTGAATATTGATATCTACTGATGGGTCAGCAATGTCAACGCCATCAAAAAAGATGTTACCACCAGTTGGGTCCTCAAGACAATTGAGACAACGAAGGAAAGTTGATTTACCAGAACCTGAAGCACCGATAATTACTATAACTTCGCCCTTGTCAATCTCTGCATTGATACCCTTTAAAACTTCCTTTTTACCGAAAGCCTTTTCCAAGTTTTCAACTTTGATTACAGCAGTTTTCTCAGTGTTCACTCTTTCTCAACCTCTTTTCCAATCTGTCTAAAAGCTTCGTAATAACAATTACGATAACGAGGTAAATAAGCGCAAGAGAGATATATGGCACCATAGCCGAATATGTCTTACTTACGATATTTTGAGCCTGCTTTGTAACATCACGAAGAGCGATTACAGATACAAGGGATGTATCCTTCAAAAGAGTAATCATCTCGTTGCCGAGTGCTGGAAGGATATTCTTGATAGCCTGTGGAATAACGATGTACCACATTGTCTGGATGTAGTTAAATCCAAGGCTACGACCAGCCTCTGTCTGACCCTTTGGAATTGACATAAGACCAGAGCGGACAATCTCTGCAACATATGCACCAGAGTTAATACCAAGTGTTATAACACCGCAGATAATTGAACCTGTTTCTGTCTTAGGTTGCATAACAACAAATCCCATAATAAGGAGCTGAACCATCATAGGTGTACCACGGATGATTGTGAGGTAGAGTTCTGCAATCTTGTTGAAGGCTCTCAAAATCACAGGTGGTTTATTTACTGTATAGCTCTCGTACAAAGTACGAACCATTGCTATGATAACACCGATAATAATACCAATTGCAAGGGCACAGATTGTAACGATAAAAGTAATCTTAAGTCCCTCTGCAAAGAACGTCCAACGGTTAGCATAGACAAAGGTCTGATAAAGTTGGAATATGAAAGTTTGAAGCCCCTCAGGAAGCTTGATTATCCAAGCGGGAGCCGATTCAATCCAACCCGAAAAAGTTAATACAGACATAGGTCTTCCTACTTTCTAAATAGACAAATTGGAGCGATGTCGCCATCGCTCCATTTAGTATACTTCAAAAACTAAAATTATTTAGCGTTGATGTATGTCTCAACGATCTTGTCGAGTGTACCATCAGCCTTGAGTTCGCCGAGAGCCTTGTTGAACTGCTCAAGGAGCTCTGTATCATTCTTGTTGAATGCTGCTGCATAGTCCTCATCAGCATAAGCTGTGTCAAGGATCTTGAGGCCTTCGTTTGCTTCTACAAATGCCTTAGCTGGCTCGTTATCAAGAACAACGCAGTCAACCTGGCCATTCTTTAAAGCCTCAACTGCCATAGCATACTTTGTGTACTGGCTTACGTTCTCCTGGCCATAGTCATCTGTGCAGTAGAAGTCACCAGTTGTACCAGCCTGAACGCCGATCTTTGCGCCGTCAAGGTCATCAACTGTAGCGATCTTGCTGCCTTCCTTAACAACGATTACCTGAACGCCCTTAGCATATGAATCAGAGAAGTTAACTGATTCTTTTCTCTCATCAGTGATTGTAAGACCAGACATAGCAAAGTTTACAGCGCCTGATTCAACAGCAGCGATGATGCCGTCGAAGTCCATGTCCTTAACCTCAAGCTTGTAACCAAGCTTGTCACAGATAGCCTGTGCAATGTCAACGTCGATACCAGCGTATGAACCGTCATCATTAACGAACTCATATGGTGGGAAGTCAGCACTACAAGCCATTGTAAGTGTCTTTGTCTCTTCCTTTGCAGGTGCCTTAGCACAAGCTGCAAATGCGAAAATCATTGTAAGTGCAAGTAAAAGTGCGATTAATTTTTTCATAACTATTACCTCCAAAAGTAATTTCGTGCATAATTATACAAAAATCCTGCATATAATGCAAGAACTTTTTTACGACTCCTCGTAAATATCTTTGCCTTTTGCTTTGATATTTAATAATACTATGGCGCCCAAAACGAATATTATTCCGAAAATTCCATATATATCCGGATATTCTTTGAATATTAATGCACCGACGACGGTGGCGGTTACTGGCTCGATTGACGCGATTATCGATGCCTTGGAAGGTGCGATTCGCAAAAGGCCGTTTGTATAGAAGATATACGGCAAGAGCGAAACGTTAATCGAAATCGCAACGAGCATAAGGATAAACATAGGCACCGTCGTTTTCGCAGCAGCGTCAGCTATCTGCGCTGGGCGAAGCAAGATAAGCGAGCCTACCGCTGCTATCATGAAGGTATACGTTGTGATTGTCAGCGATTTATAGCCTTTGCGGATTGCAATCTCGCCAAAGATACTATAAAGCGCATATCCAATCGCTGAGAGTATACCTGTCAGCAGCGCCTTGCCAGGGATGCCCCTGCCGCTGCCGATAAGGCCGGATACTAAAAAGCATCCAAGGAACGCCAAGACACAGGCTATCGCCTTCTTGGCAGTGAATTTTTCTTTGAAAAGAATAACAGAGAGTAAGAGAACAACAATTGGTGCAGCATAAAGGAGTGTTGCTGCAATCGAGAGGTCCGCATTCTGTATGGTACTAAAGTAACATACGGTAAAGAAGTCCATACTGATAAGTCCTGAGCAAAAGAATACCCAGATGTCCTTCTTGTTAATCTTTAGTGCCTCACGATCAAATATGAGGCACCAAAGGATGAGAACCGTTGCTGCTATGAACATTTTAAATACGGTAATCTGTAGTGATGAGAGGCCAAGCTTTGAAAACCATCTGACATAGATGCCTGTGGTTCCCCAAAGCACGCCTGCAATCAGAACAAAGATTACACCAATTAGTTCATTGTTCTTCTTCATAAAAAATCCTACTCTTCGAATTGGCTGTTATAGAGGTTTGCATAGAAACCGTTTTTAGCCATGAGTTCCTCATGATTACCCTGCTCAACGATATCACCGTCGTTGAGGCAGAGGATGAGGTCTGCGTTCTTGATAGTTGAAAGACGATGGGCAATGATAAAGCTTGTACGGCCACTCATAAGGTTGTCCATTGCCTCTTGAATCATAATTTCTGTCCTTGTATCAACTGATGAGGTTGCCTCATCGAGAATGAGTACCTTGGCATTGGAGAGGATTGCACGAGCTATAGTTAAGAGCTGTTTTTGACCAGCGGAGATGTTGTTTGCTTCCTCATTGATCTCCATGTCATATCCGCCAGGGAGAGTCCTGATGAAGTGGTCAACCTGCGCTGCTTTGGCAGCCTCAATTACCTGCTCGTCCGTTGCTGTGAGTTCGCCATAGCGGATGTTGTCCTTGATACTTGCTTGGTAGAGCCAAGTATCCTGTAAAACCATACCGAACTCACGGCGGAGCTCGCCACGGTCAAACTCTGTGATGTTATGTCCATCGACATAGATAGCGCCATCCTTCAAATCATGGAAGCGCATAAGGAGCTTAACAAGGGTTGTCTTGCCGGCACCTGTCGGGCCAACGATAGCGACCTTCTGACCAGCCTTGACGTCACAGGAGAAGTCCTTGATAACAATCTTGTCAGTGTCCTCATAACCAAACTTAACGTGGTCAAACTTGATGTCACCCTTGATATTGAGCTCTGCTGCGATAGCAGTAGGAGCTGGGTCGTTGATTTCATCCTCATTGAGGAACTCATCAACACGCTCATATGCTGCAACAAGCATCTGGAACTGGTTTGAAATCTGAGCCACCTGAGAGATTGGCTGTGTAAAGTTTCTTGTATAAGTGATAAATGCCTGGATACCACCGATAGTCATCTTGCCACTCATCGTAAGGCTCGCTCCAAATACTACAACTGCAACATAACCGAGGTTACCGATGAGTGTCATAAATGGATGTACAAGGCCCGAGATAAAGTTGGATTTCCAAGCTGCATCATAGAGCTTTTCGTTGTCTACGTTAAATGCTTCAATGGCATCCTCTTCGCCATTGAATGCTTTAACTGCAACGTGTCCGCCGTACATCTCCTCTACTTGGCCGTTAACGGCACCAAGTACGTTTTGATGGCGGAAGAAGTGCTTTTGAGACCTCTTCATTACAAAGGCCATAACTCCCGCTGAAAGTGGGAGTGTCACAAGTACAACAAGTGTCAAACGCCAGCTTATTGTAAACATCATAATGAGTACACCAATAAGCGTGATAATAGCACTGATTGCCTGAGACAATGCCTGGTTTAAGTTCTGGTTGATTGTATCAACATCGTTTGTAATACGTGAGAGTACATCACCGTAACTTACCCTGTTGAAATAAGCAACTGGAAGACGGTTAATCTTCTCCATAATGCTACGGCGAAGGTTATATGCAATCTTGGTCGACACACCAGCGATGATAAATCCCTGAAGGTAGTTGAAAATCGAAGATGCACCATAGAGCAAGATGCAATAGAAAATGATTTGCAAGATACGGTCAAAGTCAATTCCGCCTGTGCCGGCCGCCATTGCCTTGACGCCATCTGCAAGTGTGTCTGTTGCCATCGCGAGAACCCTTGGGTTAATGACAGAGAGTACAGTTGCAGCGATGATGAGTATTGCTACTAAAATAATCTTCCACTTAAATGGAGATACAAATTTAAGGAGTCTCTTCATTGAGCCCTTGAAATCCTTAGGCTTTTCGCCCATTACTATGCCTCTGCGGCCTCCCATTTTTGGAGGTCTCGCAGTGGCTTTAATGTCAGTTGAATTAGCCATTACGCAAGCTCCTCCTTTGATAACTGGGATTCGCAGATTGCTCTGTAGTATGAGCAGGATTCAAGGAGTTCGTCGTGAGTTCCCTTGCCTACTATTTTTCCCTCATCAAGAACGATAATCTGCTCAGCGTTCATGATGGTTGATACGCGCTGTGCAACAATAAGGATTGTTGCGTTGTCAGCGTCGGTATATTCCTTGAGCGCGCGACGAAGCGCAGCGTCTGTTTTAAAGTCAAGTGCAGAGAAGCTGTCATCAAAGATATAGATTGGAGGCTTCTTTGCGAGTGCGCGGGCAATTGAAAGGCGCTGTTTTTGACCACCAGAGACATTTGCGGCGCCTTGGGATACAGGCGACTCAATGCCCTCTGGCTTGTCATAAACGTAAGTTGCCTGCGCAACTTCGAGGACCTCCCTGATGTCCTCGGTATCGTTACCATACTTAACGTTTGAATCAACTGTGCCCGAGAAAAGTACAGCCTTCTGTGGGACATAGCCAATCGCTTCACGAAGGTCGTGAAGCTTGACGTCGCGTATGTCCTTGCCATCAATCTTGATTGAACCGCTTGTTACATCGTAAAAGCGTGGGATAAGATTGATGAGCGTTGACTTGCCAGAACCGGTAGCACCGATAAATGCTGTCGTCTCGCCTGGGCGTGCGACAAATGAGATATCAGAGAGCGCCGCCTCGTTGGCATCACCATAGTGGAAATCAACGTGGTCAAATTCAACTGTACCTTTGACATCAGTGAGTGACTCTGCGTCTTCCTTATCCTTGATAGAGATCTCTGTATTTAAAATCTCGGCGATACGGTTTGCAGAAACCTGAGCACGAGGAAGCATTACAAAGATTGCAGATACAAAGAGGAATGAGATGAGGATGTGCTGTGCGTACTGTAAAAAGGCCATCATATCGCCTATCTGGAGTGTGCCAGCATCGATATAATGTCCACCAATCCATACAATTGCAAGTTGAAGTCCAACCATTGCAATCTGCATAACAGGTGCCATCAAAACGAGTACACGCTGAACAAAACGCATTGTGAGTGTGAGGTGTGCATTTGCCTCATCAAAGCGCTCCTCCTCGTGCTGCTCATTGGCAAATGCACGGATAACGAGCATGCCCGAGAGTTCCTCACGAGATACCAAGTTGAGCTTGTCGACGAGTGTCTGGAGAGATTTAAACTTTGGAAGCACAATAAGGAGGAGGCCTCCAAGTATTGCGAGTACGATTACAACAGCAAGCGCCGCAACCCAAGCAAGTGACTTACAGAGTTTAACTGCCATAAACACCGAACCTATGGCCATAAATGGTGCGAAGAGCATCATCTTAAGTCCCATGGTTATAAAGTTTTGAATCTGAGTTACGTCGTTTGTTGTACGCGTGATAAGTGATGCTGTCGAAAACTTGTCGATCTCGGAATTTGAAAATTCATTTACCCTTGCAAAGAGGTCACGACGTATAGTTTTAGATGCACCAGTCGCAACTCTGATTGCAAAAAAGCTCGAGCCAATACTGCATGCTACTGAGAGCACTGAAAGCAGGAGCATGTCAATGCCTATCTCCTTGATACAGGCATACTTTTCCTCTGCCGAACTGTCTGATAATATTCCCCTATCAACTATCTCACTCATGAGGTTTGGGAGGCTAAGCTCCGTATAAACCTGACCTACGAGAAAAGCGATTGAGAGGATAATTATCGGAATATAGGGCTTGAGATAACTTAATACCTTCTTCAATTTACCTTACCTCTAATACTTATAAATGCGTGGAACACGTTTGTTGATTCCACAGATGATTTCGTAGTTGATAGTACCAGCAAGTGCTGCTATCTCATCTACTGTAATTTCATTTTCACCCTGTTTGCCGATTAATACGACTTCGTCACCCTGCTTAACATCTGGCACGCTTGTCACATCGACCATCAACTGGTCCATACAAACGCGTCCAACAATTGGAGCATAGTGACCATTAATGAGCACTCTACCAGAATTTGAAAGTGCTCTTGGATAACCGTCGCCATATCCTACTGGGATAGTGGCGATTTTAGCAGGTCCACTTGTCTCGTAAGTTGAGCCATAGCTTACTTTGAAGCCAGCGCCAACTTCCTTGACATAAGCCACATGAGAAACGAGTTCAAGTGCTGGAGTAAGTCCAATCGACTTGTCCACTTCGTTGCTTGGATAGAGGCCATAGATAATGATGCCTGCGCGAACCATATTGTCATAGTTGCGATTGAATTCGAGTACACCTGCCGAGTTACAGATATGTCTTATCGCAAAGTGATATCCTTCTGCCTCGAGCTCATCAACAAAGTTCTCAAAGAGCTCTGCCTGACCACAAGCTGCAGTCTTGTCAGACTCATCAGCTGTTGCGAAATGTGTAAAGATACCCTCTACCTCAATAAATGGAAGTGAGAATATTTCCTTTATCTCCTCTTTTGCAGAGGCTGATGGAATAAAGCCAATACGGCCCATACCTGTATCGAGCTTGATATGAATCTTGGCTGGCTTGCCACGCTTCATTGCATAGTCCGCAATCATACGAGCACTCTCAAGCGAGAATACAGTGGATGTGACATTGTAATCAATAACATCCTGCAAATCGTTTGGGAAAACATAGCCCAAAATCAAGATAGGGTTGCGTATACCAGAGGCGCGGAGTTCACGTGCCTCATCAATGGTCGCAACTGCAAAGGCATAGACACCGATCTCGTTGAGAACATGCGCCATTGCCACAGCGCCATGGCCATAGCCGTCAGTCTTTACTACAGCGAGTACTTTGACGTCTGGGCCTACCTTATCTTTGATTTTCTGAATATTGTCAGAGATAGCCGCAAGGTCAACACCGACATAAATTCTTGAAGGATTCATACATACCCTCCTCAAAATGCAAATTAACTAAAATATTATAATATAATACCTTTAAAAAGTAAATGAATTGCAAAAACAAATAAAAAAAGCGAGCTCTGTTGAGCCCGCCCTTTTAACTAATTACTGTTCGTCTACTGCGTAAACGGAAACCTTTTTACGATCCTTGCCGAGACGCTCAAACTTAACGCGTCCGTCGATCTTTGCGAAGAGTGTGTCATCTGAACCCTTACCAACGTTGTTGCCTGGGTGGATGTGTGTTCCTCTCTGCTTTACAAGGATGTTGCCTGCAAGAACGTACTGACCGTCTGCACGCTTAACGCCGAGGCGTTTTGACTCTGAGTCACGACCATTTCTGGTAGAACCCATACCTTTCTTATGTGCCATAGAAACTTACACTCCCTTCTTATTCAGCCTTAGTTGTCTTCTTTGCTGGAGCCTTTTTCTCAGCAGCTGGCTTCTTTTCAGCAGCAGCCTTCTTTGGAGCAGCAGCCTTCTTTGGAGCAGCAGCCTTCTTTTCAGCAGCTGGCTTCTTCTCAGCAGCAGCCTTTGGAGCAGCAGCCTTCTTTGGAGCAGCAGCCTTCTTCTCAGCAGCTGGCTTAGCTTCAGCTTTATCAGCAGCTGGTGCCTTTGCAGCCTTCTCAGCGATCTTTACGATTTCAAGCTGTGTGTATGGCTGACGATGGCCCATCTTACGTTTTTCATTCTTCTTTGGCTTGTAAGTCATTACAAGTACTTTCTTTGCCTTGCCGTTCTTGAGAGCCTTTGCTTCAACAGCTGCACCCTTAACATAAGGAGTACCAACCTTGATGCCCTTGTCAGAACCAATAGCAAGAACCTTGTCAAGTGTTACCTTAGCGTCTGCTTCTACGTCGAGCTTTTCAACGAAGATGATGTCGCCTTCAGAAACCTTGTACTGTTTTCCGCCTGTTTCTACAACTGCGTACATGTGTTTTCATTCCTTTTTATAAGTCTCGCTACGATGGGTGAAATTGCTTTACTTATGGGCTTTTGTGGGCCCACCCAGAATATGCGGCAACGTGTATTATAACACGCGTAATAAAAGGAGTCAAGAAAAAACTTGACTCCCTTTTTAGTAAATTATAAACGGCCGAGTGCCTTTCTCTTCTGCTTAACCTTCTTCTTGTTGAAGAACTGCTTTTTGAGAACCTTCTTGATTTTCTTCTGAGTTTTAGCTTTTTTCTTGGCCTTTTTCTTAGCTTTTACTGCTGCTTCTGCTGCAATCTTAGCCTTTTTCTTTTCTTCCTCTGCCTTTTTCTCAGCTTCGCGCTTTTCAGCCTTAGCCTTGGCTTTGAGTTCCTTTTTAGAAAGCTCAAGAACTTCCTCATTCTTTTTCTTCTTGCTCATCGCTATCTATCTCCTCTGTGACAAAATCAGTTGTCTTATGTCTTACCAAGTTCACAATTAATATTACCAAACATACCACACAAAGTGCAATAGATAAAATCTGTGAAACTCTAATATCTGTTCCTGGGAAGTAGAGGCTGTCGGTACGGAAGCCCTCTACGATACCGCGCTCAAGGCCATACCATGCGCCATATGTGAGCGCGATTTGGCCGCGGTACTTCCTGTGATTCCTGAAAAGGAAGTAGAGAAGTACAAAGCCAATGATGCACCAGAGTGACTCATAGAGGAACGTTGGGTGCACACCCTCATATGGGTCTACAGTCATATGGTGCTCCACCATAAAGTCCTGATGCTCAATCAAATACTCAGTCGTTTTATCACTGAGCATTCCCCATGGGAGTGTTGTGTTATATCCAAACGCCTCTTGGTTTGTAAAGTTACCCCAGCGGCCCATACCTTGGCCGATTAAGAAACCGACGGAGGCCAAATCCAAGCAATCAAGAACAGGAAGTTTGCGAACCTTGCAAACTATTGCCGATGCAATGATTGCGCCAATTACGCCTCCGTATATAGCGAGGCCTCCCTCGCTAATGTTTAGTATGTGCGACGGATTTGCAAGATAGTAGTCAAGATTGAAGAGGACGTAGTAAGCACGTGCACCAATGATGCCACCAACTGTGCCCCAGATGATTGCGTCATAAAGTGCGTCCACATCAATCTTGGCACGCTTTGCAAGCTTGGTACAAAATACAAGTGCTAGCAAGTATCCTGTAGCAATCAAAACGCCGTACCACTTAATTGAAAAATCCATCGAACCTATCGAAAAATCAACAAGTGTGGATGGGATTGAAAATCCACGTTTTATCGCATTGAAATATACAACGGTGTAATCACTCATATTATTACTCCTTTGGTAAAACAACTGACAGTGTACAGTTGTTGACATCGAACTGTTCCTTAAGTCTCTCGTTTGCTTCTTCTAATGTGATTGACTTATAAACATCAATCTCATCAAAGAGTTTAAAGCCCTCAAAGCTTGAGAGTACAAGCTCATTTGCGAGGCCGTCAATATCGTTGTAGTCCATAATTGCACGGCCGTAATGAGAGCGACGAACGCGTTCAAAGTCATCTTCGTTGATGCCATTTGCTATGACATCTTTGATGCGAAGTTTGATTTCCTCTGCAACGTACTGTGGTTCACGGCTGTCGCCCGTAAACATTGTCAAACGGAAACCAGGACCTGTGAAATACTCACCGCCAAAGCTTGGTGAGATGTATCCATCATCAAGGAGTTTGTTATAGAACTCTGTTGTCTCACCAAAGACACAATCAAGAATCAAAGTTGAGAGAAGTTTCTCTCGAAGACTTGGTCTCTCATCATAGGTTGGTTCCTTAAATCCAAGTGCGAACTGTGGCATGGCAACTGCCATGTGCTCCTCGATATAGGCCTGGCCCACCTCATATGGCTCGTCAAAGTGACGAGTTACACGTGCGCCAGATGCCTTATCCGTACCGAGCACCTCGTCCACCACAGCGAGCACTTCCTCTACGCTTGTGTTACCCACACAAGCGAGTGCCATATTGCCAAGGCTGTAAAACTTATCAATGCAGGAGTAGAGCATATCAGCGGTGATGTCCGCAATGCTCTCAACTGTACCAGCGATATCGATGCGAACTGGATGCTTTTGATAAGCGGCACGAAGGAGGTTGAAAAGGACCTGCCATGATGGCTCATCCTGGTACATCCTAATCTCTTGACCGATGATGCCCTGTTCCTTCCTTACTGTCTCCTCAGTGAAGTAAGGATGGGTAACAAAGTCGAGCAAAATCTTGAGGTTTTCCTTAAAGTTATCACCGCAGGAAAAGAGGTAGCATGTCCTATCAAATGTTGTATATGCATTCGCATTTGCACCTGTCTGCGCAAAGAGCTGGAATGCATCAACCTCATCGGATTCAAAGAGTTTGTGCTCCAAAAAATGTGCTGTGCCGTTTGGGATGCCATCGGCATCTATTGAACCATAATCAGTCCCAAAAATGGCATATGTAGAGGAGTATCCTGTCTTTGGATAGACAAATATCTTGAGTCCTGTGTCGTGTGTAATCTCGAAGTATGAGCTATCAAGCAACTCATTCTTAATCTCACGTAATTCCATTACTCTACCTCCTCTTTTCCGATGAGAAGATATATCGTATCAAGGGTTACAGCAGCTGCTGCCTCCTTGACCTCATCAAGTGTTATCGCATTGATGCGCTCAGCGTGTTGCTCTGGTGTCTCAATCTCGTCATCCATGATCTGTGAGAAGAGCCATCCATCAATGTCCTCAGGTGTGTCGCACACTGTCTTGCTCGTATCGATAATCGAACGCTTAGACATCATAAGGTCGTCCTCTGTAGCATTTTCAGCGACAT
This sequence comes from Candidatus Limimonas egerieequi, assembly GCA_018064455.1. Classification (GTDB taxonomy): domain Bacteria; phylum Bacillota; class Clostridia; order Oscillospirales; family Acutalibacteraceae; genus UBA1227. Next base: position 27,444 of record JAGHVH010000012.1, read on the forward strand.
ATTTCAGCTGGTTTTGAATCTCAACTATCGCTGTCTCTGCGTTCTCGTTTTCGATACCGCTCTGAACTACGATAAAGCCCTTGTTTTTGAAAACACGAGCTGAGCAGTAATAGCAAAGGCTCATCTGCTCACGAACTACAGAGAAGAGACGGCTGTATGTGCCACCGCCAAAGAGGTCGCACATAACCTTGATCTTTGGATAGTCAGACTCATCCATCATACCCGCTCTAAATCCCATTACGAGCTTGCCCTGATTTACTACCAACTCCTCCTCAACACGGCGAGGCTCATCTGCCTCATACTGTACAGAGGTAAAGAGCATAACAGGGTTACGCTCGATACTGTCAAGGTAGGATGAGAGCAAATCAGCGACAGCAGTCGCGTCAACCGAGCCGGCAATATTGACTTGGATGCGACCGCTTGTAATAGCAGCCTTGTAGGCGCTATAGAGCGACTCGCATGTAACAGAGGCAATTCCCTCCTCTGTACCAAGTACATTGGATGCATATGGCTCACCAGCAAACATCTCCTCAATCATACGATTGAGTGCGTATCTGCGCTTGTCGTTTTTCTCAGTTATGAGGCGCTCGATAGCAAGTCTGCGCTCGGCCTCAACCTCTGACTCCAAAAACGCATCGCCAGATACGTTTGGACTGAATATTACATCAAACAAAAGCTTGGCGCATGAGAGCAAGATGTCCTCATCATCAAATGAGAACTTGTTGCCTATCATAGACATTGCAATGCGGAGCACAAGGCTGTCTCCATACTTTGCAACTGATGGTGTAAGTGTCGCACCGTAAAGGGACGCAAGCTTTTTGTTAAGTTCAAGATATGATGGATATTCCTTGGTTGAACGGTTCAAAATAAATGGAATCATAGTGTTGTTGCTGACACTATTTGGGTCAAGTGGAACCGCAATGTTAAAGGATATCCTGCCAGTTGTAAAACGGTCTGTCTCATACGAGCAGACACGTACGCCACTGGCAACTTCTACTGTTGTGAATGTATTTTTCATAATACACTCCTCTTCCCTAAAAATATAATAAAGATTTTATCACAAAGTTTGATACTTTACCATAGTTTTGATATAATCTTAAATGAGGTGTTTTTAATGAATTTCAAACCGATTAAAGAAGGTAGCGACAAGGTTGATGGTTTCGCTCTCGTAAAGCAAGCGGAAGTGAAAACATCAAGCAAAGGTGGCAAATACCTAGACATAGATTTGGCAGATAAAGACGGCGAAATTAACGGTAAATACTGGGACTACACTGATGGAGAGTACAATCCTGGCGACCTTGTAAAGGTTCGCGGCACCATCTCCGAGTACAACGGTAGGCCACAGATGAGAATTGAGCTCATCCGCCTTGCAACATTCCAGGACAACGTTAATGTTGCGGACTACGTCAAGTCCGCTGACTACAAGCCAGAGGACATGTTCGCAAAAATCTGCGAGATAATCTGTCGCTTTAGTGATGAGGACTTAAAGAAGATCTGTCTCAAGGTATATGAGGACAACAAGGAAAAGCTCCTCTATTACCCAGCAGCACTCAGGCTCCACCACGCTATGCTCGGTGGCCTCTTGTTCCACACACTCTCAATTATGACAACCGCACTCAAGGTTTGTGAGGTATATCCTCAAATTGACAAGGACCTCCTTGTTGCAGGTGCAGCACTCCACGACATCGGCAAACTCGAGGAGATTGAGTCCTCAACTCTTGGCGTTGCCAGTGAGTACTCAGTGGACGGCAACCTCATAGGTCATCTTGTGCGTGGTGCGTTCATCGTTCGCAAGACTGGCGAGGAACTCGGAATTGATGAGGAAAAGATTAGACTCCTTGAGCACATGCTCCTCTCGCACCACGGCAACCCAGAATACGGTGCAGCCGTTCGCCCAATGTTTTTAGAGGCATCAGTTCTCAACATGCTTGACGATTTAGACGCCAAGATTTACGAAATCTCAGAGTTTGCCTCAGAGGCAGAACCAGGCGCACTTACACAGCGCCAGTGGGCACTTGATAACGTAAGAATCTATAATCACGGCCGCAAGGAAATCAAACCTCAGGCCAATTTAATCGAGGAATAATATGAGCGACAACAATGCTTATATCGACTTTGGTCCAGACGCTGACTGGACTGAAATCAAGATAAAAATAAAAGCCGACGACATCGATCGTGTGGCAGACATCGCCAACATGACCGTGCCATACGGCATCTATATTGAGGACTATCGCACATTGGAAGAGGAATCCTGGGAAATAGCTCACATCGATCTCATCGACGAGGAACTCTTAAACAAAGATAGGAATATTGGATTCATTCACATCTATATCAAACCAGATGAGAATCCAGCCGAGGCAATCTCTTTCCTCACCGATAGGTTAAACTCAGAAAAAATAGAAAACGAAATAGACCAAGGTCTCATCAAAAATGAGGACTGGCAAAACAATTGGAAGCGCAACTTCCACCCAATCGAGATTGGTCAAAAGCTTGCCATCTGCCCATCTTGGGAAACGAATTATGATCCAAAGGGTAGAAAGGTGCTAATGCTAGAACCAGGCCTTGCTTTTGGTACTGGCACACACAACACCACCCGTCTCTGTCTCGAAACACTCGAGCAAAAGATAAACGGTGGCGAGGAAGTATTGGACCTCGGCTGTGGCTCTGGTATTTTGGCGCTCTCAGCCCTGCTCCTTGGCGCCAAAAACGCCGTAGGTGTGGACATTGACGAGCTTGCAACCAAGACAGCAGTCGAGAATGGCAAGGCGAATGCCTTTACAGCACCACAATATCAGATATATTGTGGCGATATGACAGAGCAAGTACACGGCCAATTCGACGTAGTTGTGGCAAATATCGTCGCTGACATCATTATCCTCTTCTGTCAAAATGCAAGGCAGTTTATGAAACCAAACGGTATCTTCATCGTATCCGGCATAATTGACTCAAGAGAGCAGGATGTCCTTGATGCATTCCAAAAATTTGGCTTCAACATACTGGAGCGACACCAGTCAGAAAACTGGCTCTGCTTCGTACTAAACTAAACAAAAAAATGGCAGCCGCAAGGCTGCCATTTTTTATACAAATAAGTCTACTCGACTAAAGTGATCTACATCAACGAGTCCCTGTGTACTCATTTTGAGGGACGGGATAACTGGGAGTGAAACGAATGCCATATTCATAAATGGCTCAATGTTGTCGTTTACACCAATCTCGCGAACCTTGGCACGGAGTGCCTCGTTCTCCTCTGCAATCACATCAGCTGGCTTGTCTGTCATAAGGCCAGCGATTGGGAGTGGCATTGATGCCACAATCTCACCATTCAGTGCAATTGCGCTGCCTCCACCGATTTCACGGATGTAATTCGCAACACACTCCATATCGGCATCGTTTGTGCCGATAACGATAAGGTTGTGCGAATCGTGTGAAACGGTTGCAGCAATTGCACCGGCTCTCAGGCCGATACCGCGGATGTAGCCTACACCGCGATGGCCTGTGCCATGGTGACGTTCAATAACAGCGAGTTTCAAGATATCAGACTCAACATCGATACCGTTGTTACCATTATCAAAATCAACTGGGAGCTGTGCCTCATTTGTGAGGAGCTGTCCAGGAACAACATCTATTACACGGCAAGTCTTAACACCAGTAGCGTCTACTTTCAAGAAGCCAGGTTCAACTTTGTCCATATGGAATGATGCACGAACGATACTATCAAGTTCTGCGCTAGCAACAGGTGCATCAAAAGGCTTAACAGCCTTATCCTCCACAACAAGTGCACCAGATGCAAAAACGTCCTTGATATCAACTGATGCTAAATCATTGAAGACTAAGATATCTGCACGGAATCCAGGAGCGATAGCACCAACGCCGATAAGACCAAAATACTGTGCTGGCTGGATTGTTGCCATACGAATGGCAACCGCAGGTGAAACGCCCTTGCTTATTGCACGACGTACAACGTTGTCAATGTGACCCTCAGAGAGTAAGTCTGCTGGGTGTCTATCATCTGTGCAAAGTATTGCACGGTGATTCCATGGCTCCTCAAAGAGTGCAAACAATCCATCCAAATTCTTGGCTGCTGTGCCCTCTCGAACCATAATATACTGACCCTTGCTGATGCGTTCTTTTGCTTCAGACTCATCAGAGCACTCATGGTCTGAACCTATGCCATATGAGAGATACTTGTCAAGTTCCTTGCCACGGAGCATTGGAGCGTGACCATCAACGGCACGTCTCTTTGCCTTTGCTGATACCACCTTGGCTACAACCGATGGGTCCCCACCGATAAGGCCTGGGTAATTCATCATTTCAGCAAGTCCGTATACCCGCTCCTCGTCATAAAGTGGCTCCAAATCCTCTGCGCTAAGCACTGCACCAGCCTCATCAAAAGGTGTTGCAGGCACGCAAGATGGAAGCATTATATTGACATTGAGTGGGAGTCCCTCACTCATCTCAATCATGTATTTGATACCAGGTACGCCACATACGTTTGCTATCTCGTGTGGATCAGCAAAGATTGTTGTTGTACCATGTGGCAAGCTTACATTTGCAAGGCCCCATGGAGTAAGCATTGTGCTCTCGATGTGAATGTGTCCATCTACAAAACCAGGACAGAGCACCTTACCAGTGACATCTATGACCTTGTCAGCCTCATCATCGCCATAATCGCCTACGCCGATAATTTTTGTGTCCTCAATTAAGACATTTGATTTTTCTAGTGTGTCTGTAAAGACATTAAGGATTGTTCCGTTTTTGAGTAAAGTCTTCATTTCTTCTTAATAAACCTCGCAATCACAGCAAATGGGAATGGTAAAAACGATATGCCGACAATCGACGACAAGAATGCCGTAAAATACCACGGAGGAATTGCAATTGATCGGGACATAATAATATACATGCCTGTAAAGAATGTCGCAAAGACAAGTCCTAAAAGTTCAAGCGAAATCCTAACAGTTGCCGTAACAAAAGGGACACTGTCTGGCGACGGTCTATCCCAAAACTTTGGAATAAATGTTGTCGCGAATACAGTACCAACAAGTATTGCTTCCATAACTATGATTATGAAAAATGAAGTTTTTTCACTGTATCCACCAGTTGTGCCATCATCAACGAAAAGTGCTGGCACCAATGCTGGAATATTATCCCAATTGTAAAGCAAGTAAATAAGTCCACCTGCAAATTCAATTAAGGACAAAGCTATTATTACCCAATCAAAATAATTTCTGCGCATCAATTCACCTATTCTCTGTTTGCAACCTCAGTTGTAATCTTCTCAATAAATGCATCAATAGACATAGTCTCTGTTTCACCAGTATCACGACTACGTACTGCAACAGTGTTTGCCTCTGACTCCTGTGGTCCAAGTACAAGCATATATGGAACACGGTCAACCTGCTGAGCTTCACGAATCTTGTAACCAACCTTTTCGTTACGCTCGTCAATCTCAACGCGGAAGCCAAGTGCCTTAATCTTTTCATAAACTGCCTCTGAGTAGTCGTTTGTCTTCTCGGATACAGGAATAACTTTAACCTGAGTTGGAGCAAGCCATACTGGGAACTTACCAGCGAAGTGCTCTGTAAGGATACCGATGAAACGCTCAATTGAACCGAAGCATACGCGGTGGATCATAATTGGACGCTGTGGCTTGCCTTCTGAATCGATGTATTCAAGGTCGAAGTTAAGTGGCATTTGGAAGTCGAGCTGGATTGTACCGCACTGCCATGTTCTTCCAAGGCAGTCCTCCAAATGGAAGTCAATCTTTGGACCATAGAAAGCGCCATCGCCTTCGTTGATGATGTAAGGCATGTTGAGCTTTTCAAGTGCTCCGATAAGACCGTTTGTTGCTGCTTCCCAGTCCTCGTCAGAACCCATAGAGTCCTCTGGACGAGTTGAGAGCTCAACAAAATACTTGAATCCGAACTTAGAATAAACTTCGTTGATGAGGTGAACTACGTTCATGATTTCATCAGTGATCTGATTCTTGGTCATAAAGATATGAGCATCGTCCTGAGTGAAGCAGCGAACACGGAAGAGTCCGTGAAGTGCGCCGCGGAGCTCATGGCGGTGAACAAGACCAAGCTCGCCAACACGCATAGGGAGCTCCCTATATGAGTGTGGCTGGCTTGCATAAACCATAACACCGCCTGGGCAGTTCATTGGCTTGATGCAGTAGTCCTCTTCATCAATAACTGTTGAGTACATATTGTCTTTGTAGTGATCCCAGTGACCACTTGTCTCCCAGAGTTTTCTGTTCATGATAAGTGGAGTTGAAACCTCTACGTAATTTTCACGGTAGTGAATCTCACGCCAGTAATCGATAAGAGCATTTTTGAGTGCCATTCCCTTTGGAAGGAAGAATGGGAAACCTGGGCCCTCATCGCGGAGCATAAAGAGCTGCATTTCCTTACCGATCTTACGGTGGTCACGACGCTCTGCCTCCTCAAGGAGCTTTAAGTAGTTATCAAGTTCCTCCCCCGTTGCGAATGCTGTACCGTTGATACGTGTGAGCATTTTATTGTTGCTGTCAGCCTTCCAATAAGCACCAGAGATACCGGTGAGCTTGAAAGCCTTTAATGCTTTGGTATATGTGATATGAGGACCAACGCACATGTCAACATACTCGCCCTGCTGGAAGAATGTAATTCTAGCATCCTCTGGCAAATCAGCGATATGTTCTACCTTGTACTTCTCGCCACGCTCCTGCATATGCTTGATAGCCTCTTCGCGTGGGAGTTCATAGGTCTTGAAAGGAAGGTTCTCTTTGCAAATCTTCCTCATCTCGTCCTCGATTTTTGGGAGATCCTCATCAGTGAGTTTGATGTCACCAAGGTCTACATCATAGTAGAATCCCTTTTCATTTGCTGGGCCGTATGCAAAGTCAGCCTCTGGATAAAGGCGTAAAATTGCTTGAGCCAAAATATGAGCTGCGCTGTGACGGAGGATGTGAGTCTTTTCCTCCTCTGGGCATTCAGCTACATGTCCATCATTGTAGATAACTTTCATAGACTTGATACTACCTTTCTTTATAAACAAAGAAAGTATAAATCTTTAATAGTATAAAGTCAACTTCTTCTTACGTACAATAAGTACTATTAAAAGGCCCAGTGCTTCAATGGCTGTAATTACATAAAAACGCGCAGCATCAGCATTAACGTCGCCTGTGTCAGGCGCCGTGTAACCTGCTGCGGTCAAAACTTCAATTTTGACGTTCAAAATAGGATCCAATTGGACCAAATGCACAGCCTTGTCGTCAGACATAGGCGCAAAGGAAAACGGATACAGTGTATCCGGCATAGCATAGCCCGGCGCGGTGCTAAGTTCCTTGATGTAGTAGTCATAGCCGCAAGGCAAATCGCACGTCATCGTGCATGTGCCGTCGGCTGATGGACGAATCACCTCAAGCAACGAGTCCGCCGGCAAGTCGAGTATTGACGACGCATTGTAAAGACCAAATGTCACATTAGAAAAGTCTTTACTGCCGTCGTCAAAGCGCTTCTCAAAAGTGAGGCTACACTTTTGACGCTCGTTAGAAAATCCAATAGACAAATCATCGGAAAATAGGCAAACCTCAACAGGTTCAGCCGGACCCAATACATAGCCCGATGGAGCGGAAAGTTCCTTTGCATAGTAAACACCCTCAAAGAGGTCACGAGTGAAAACTGGACCAGAAGATGATGTCACAAGAGTTTCAACCAATTCATCCTTCTCAAAGCGTCTTGTGCCATCGGATGTATAGATGTCCTCACCGGCATAAATTCCAACCTTGGCACCTTCAAGGTACTGCTCCTCATACACTGGCTTAAAGCAACCACCTGACTCCTCAAATCCAGTCAAAACTTCGCCCTTTTTGTACACTGAAAACTTTCTCATCAAATTCTCATCTGCACACTTCCAAGTGATTACTTGGCCGTCGTCCCAGATGTCAAATGTCAAGCTCTCATCAGAGAGTAAATATCCCGCAGGCGCGAGGTTTTCCATGACATAGTATGAGCCATAAAGGAGATCCTTAAACACTGCAACACCATCCGGGCCAGTGGTCTGGATATCAATTAGATTGTCATCCATATCATAGACAACAAATTGTGCCCCTGGCACGCCCTTTTCAGTCTCAGAGTCGATTTTCAAAACTTTCAAATCACCCTTTTTAACGACATTCGAGAATGGCGCAACAGTCGTCTGACCACCAACAACCGTCACGGTCTTTGGAGCCTGAGCAACATACCTATCCTCCATCACTTCCGTGATGGTGTAAGTACCAACTGGGATATTAGAAAGCAAAGCAACACCGGTGGAATCAGTAACAAGTTCCTTTTCAATTCCATTGCCAGAAACTTTGAATTTAATTCCGGCAACAATGCCATCAGACGACTTCTTCTCAACCTTGATTGCGCCGTTGAGCGCATAGACTTTGTAAGTATAGCTCACCGGTACATTTACCTGTCCTGTAAGCATTGTCTGTCCTCTGTCTGGGTCGAGAATCATCAGTGTCTGAGATGTAGTGGCAACAGGCTTTTTGCTAAGGGTTAAATTAGCACCATTTACATACTTTGACGCTGTAAGTGTCAGAGTGTTTCCTGACACACTACAGGAGACGCCGCTGTCACATGACACGTTATATGATGACAGCACTCCATTGGTATCCGTCAAAACTTTCATATATTTGCCACTTGCCGTGTCATATGCAAGCTCGATTTTAGATGATGCAAATGATGGCTCTTTAAAGTGGTTATAAATTTTGGAAACCAACGTGTTGTAAGCCGCAGCGCCACTAGCTCTGGTTGCCATAATGTTGTAAAAATAGTTTTCGGCCAGCGCCATTGTCTTAGTCACACCGCCATCAGTAAAGGTGTAATTTACTGCCTGACGCGAATTGACTTTTGTAGATGTTCTAACACCAGTTTGATACTCCCAAATGAGGCACTGTGTTGCGGCGAACGCATCATCGGCATTTCCACCCGACATCGGATAGCCATAGAGGGTTGCAAGCGTAATACCAAGTTGTTGCTCGCTTGACAGTCCCCTCCAAATGGCGTTGGTCGATGATGCAGGTGGAGCCGCATACCTCTTGGCAGCCGTCATACCATCAACCTGGAACTCAAGGCAGTACACCCACAGGGTGTTGCCGTCAGTTCCATGTCTTGGGCTGCCAAGGGAATAGTCATCGGATGTCACAAAGCCAGGATGCACTTCTGCATTGTGGCCTTTGTGAAACCAGTACACATACGGTGAGTAGTTATCAATTGAGATGATAACTCCCTCACCGGACGCAACATTCGCATTATCCTTGGCAGAAACACAAATAACTGTCAAAGATAAAAGCGTTGCAAAAACAAGTAAAAACGCAAAAATGCGTTTTAGTTTTACCATATCTATTCCTCCAAAAATAAATAAAAAGGGTGGCCAAAACAAAAAAACGTGTGATTGGGTTTTTGGTGGGTGTTCAATCAGGAGTCTACAAGCGATAATGGCCACCCTTTTTTAGCCTCAAAACTCGACATTATGAGCAGTAATTCTGAAGCGGTGACGATTTACACCGTCCTTGTCCTTATAGACATCATCCTGGAAAGAGCCCTGTACTATTACCTTTTGGCCCTTCTTGACATAGCCGTCAACAAAGTCAGCAGTTCTGTCCCAACAACTGACGTCAAAGAACTCTCCGTCACTGCCATCACGGTCATTATTGGCCAGTGTAAAGTTTGCTACCTTTACACCTTTCTCGCCGACCTCTTTTACCTCTGGATCTGCTGTCAGACGACCTGACAAAACTATAATTTTCATACCTTACCTCCAATAGGAAATTTGGGCATCAAAAAAAGCGCCCTACTTATATATCCCAAAATGGGACAAAAGCGGACGCTTTTTCTACGAACGGTATGAAATTTACGACGAACGGTCAGATTATCGGTCCCATTTCTCACAAAGGGCAATAATTTGATCCGCAAATTTAGCGAGGTCTTTGTTAGCTCCTCCCTCATTATGCTGGATAGTTTGAATGAGTCTCTGGCCTGCAAGATAGAGCCTACCATATGGGCTGTTCGCCTTGAATACAGGTGAACTTTGAGATTTCTTCTCAATCTTTTGATGATTGCCTTCGGAAATCATCTTGTTTGTAATCAAATCTACTACTGCATATGGATATGGTGCATATGCATTGAGACCGAGTTCATCACGCAAACGCCTTGTATATGCCTCACAGACGTCATCGTCGCCGTGGCAGACGAAGACCTGTCCTGGCGCGAATTCAAAAGCGTTGATCCAGCGAAGGAGGCCGTTAATATCGGCGTGTCCAGACACGCCTGCAAGTTTGCAAATCTCTGATTTAATCTCAATCTCTTCACCAAAGATTTTGACTGTTGTTGCACCATCGACAATTGCACGACCAAGTGTGCCTACTGCCTGGTAACCAACAAAGAGGATTGTGCTCTCTGGACGCCAGAGGTTGTGCTTTAAGTGGTGCTTGATTCGACCAGCTTCGCACATACCGGAAGCTGAGATAATAACCTTTGGTTCAAGGTCATAGTTTACAGCCTTGGATTCCTCAGATGTAACGGCAAGTTTAAGGTTTGAAACCTCAATAGGGTTGATGCCCTTTGAGAGCAATTCAAGTGCCTCTGGGTCCAAGTATTCCCTATCACATGTGCTGTAAATATTGGTAGCCTCAATTGCAAGAGGGCTATCTACATATACTCTAAAGTCACCGTGACCAGTAACAAGTCCCTCCTCCTTTATCTGACGGATAAAGTAGAGCATCTCCTGAGTACGGCCGACTGCGAATGATGGTATTACGAGATTGCCGCCTCTGTCGAACGTGCGCTGAATAACCTTGGCAAGCTCTGCTACATACTCAGGCTTGCTGCCGTGTGCACGGTCGCCATAAGTCGACTCCGTAATAACGTAGTCGGCCTGTGCAATATACTTTGGATTATTAATCAAAGGCTGGTCCGTATTACCAATATCACCAGAGAAAACTATTTTTTTAGAGATACCGTTTTCAGTCAAGAACATCTCGATTGATGATGAGCCAAGGAGGTGGCCCGCATCAACAAATCGAATCTGTACTCCATCACAGATATCTATCAGTTCATCATATGAATGTGACTCAAAGCACTCGAGTGCTGCGATTGCATCATCGATTGTATAAAGTGGCAAAACCTCATCCTTACCAGCACGCTTTGCTTTGACATTTTTCCACTCTGCTTCAAACTCTTGGATGTGAGCCGAGTCACGAAGCATAATCTTACACAAGTTGTAAGTTGCCTGAGTGGAAAAGATAGTACCACTAAAACCCTGTGCTGCAAGAAGAGGCAATTTACCTGAGTGGTCGATATGGGCATGTGTCAAAAAGACATAGTCAATCTCAGATGCCCCTACAGGCAATTCGCCTGATTCATAGATATCTGCGCCCTGTTCCAGGCCATAATCCACAAGCATCTTTTTACCGCATGCTTCGATATAGTAACAGCTTCCTGTTACCTCGTGTGCTGCGCCACAAAAAGTAAGCTTCAAGGTGAATCCTCCTTTATTTGATAGTTGCTGTAACCTTGTTGTCCGAACAAGAAATAGTTGAAGTATTTGCCTTAATCAATTTAAGAGCAATATCGTTATCACTTTCAAGTGGGTTAAACTCCTCACCGTTGTAGGAGACTTCCATAACAACTGTTGACATGCCGTCGTATTCAAAGACTACGTTCATCAGAGCATCTGTTGGCAACTGAGGTGCAATAATCGTTTTACAAAGTTCCTCAAACACACTGCGAACTCTGTAAGATAATGCGTAGTCAATTTGACTCTTGTGGCAGTACTCTTCAAGTGAAGAAGCAAGGCTCAAGAAGTCAAAATCACGGCTTGTTATTTCAAATTCCAAGACACGAAGTCGTTTGATAAATCGACGTGTCTTGTCACCCTTTGGATTGTTAAATATTTCCTCAGGTGTACCTTCCTCATAGATACCACCGTCATCCATATAAAAGACACGATTTGCAATCTCGCGAGCAAAACGCATTTCGTGAGTAACGATAAGCATCGTTACTCCAGTTTTGGATAGCGAGCGAATAACCGCCTCAACCTCGCCGACCATTGTAGGGTCGAGCGCAGAGGTTGGCTCGTCAAAAAGGATGACCTCTGGATCCATCGCAAGTGTGCGCGCAATGGCGATACGCTGCTTCTGTCCACCTGACAGTTCGTCAGGATAAGCTAGCGCTTTATCACGCAGCCCCACTGTTCCCAGAAGCGAAAGCGCCTTCTCGCGCGCCTCTGAAAACGAACGACCAAGGAGGTCCGTCTGTGGTACTATGATATTCTCAAGTACAGTGAGGTGGCCAAAGAGGTTAAAGCTTTGGAACACCATTCCCATCTTGCGACGAACATTATTAATATTACAGTCGCGAGATGTGATGCACTCACCATCAAAAATGATTTCACCAGACGTTGGTGGATCAAGCATGTTGAGTGCACGAAGAAGTGTTGATTTACCGGTACCGGATGGACCGATAATGGCGATAACATCGCCATCGTTTATTACCGCGTTGACGTCCTTTAGTGGAGTGACGTCAGGGAATTCTTTGCGAACATGTTTAAGTTCTATCATTCCTCGTCAACTCCCTTCATAAGCTTTGAGACGTCACGGCGCTTAGGGTCAACGCTTATTTCTATTCTTGATACAATCGCAGTCAAAATGCCCGCAAGTATAAAGTAAATAATTGCTGTGACAATAAGTGGGAAGAATGCCTCGTATGTGCGAGAACGTACAATGTCACCCATCTTGGTCAAATCCTGAACAGCGATATAACCTACAACGGCAGTACCCTTAATTAAGGATACAATTTCTGACTTAAGCATTGGAAGGAAGAACTGTGCTGCTTGAGGAAGCACCATCTTAAAGAATGCAGCCCTCTGAGAATAGCCAAGTGCCAGTGCTGCTTCAGTCTGTCCTTTATCAATAGATGCAACGCTTGTATTAAGCATGCCGAGTACAGATACTGCAAACGTCATACTAAATCCAACAATCGCAACACTTGTACCCGAAAGCGATGCGCGAGCAAAAACTATGTAAAACAGTATCATCAAAAATACTACTATTGGCATACCCTGTAACAGCCATGAGAAGAAATCCACAATCTTGTTAAACAAGAAGTTCTCACGTTTATATCCAAGGTAAATCAAAAATCCAAGCGCAGTACCAAAGATTATTGAAAGTACTGTAATAATCATTGTTGACTCAATTCCAGAGAGGAAGAGTTTCCAACGTCCTTCACGGATAAATGTCTTCTCAAAACTTGATGCAATGCCATCAAAGAAGTTTGAATCAGAAGCTGCCACACTGGCTGTCTTACTAACAAAGCATGTGCCTCCAACATAGTTTGGAACAGTCATAAGCATTGTTTCTTGACGCTCAGGCGTTATAGTAATGCAACTACCTGCAATATCAACTTTACCTGCTGCTACTGCTGCAAGCATTCCTTGAAAATCGTAGTTTGTAATCTCAAGACCATAGCCATATTCTTGGCAGAAATGGTATACAACGTCAGCATCATAACCAACATTTTTACCATTTAATACAAAGCCCATTGGCGCACCGATTGATGATGATATAGCCATTTTTATCGTGCCGTTTTCAGCTGTAAGCGCAGACAAATCCATCGCTTTGCCACGCTCTTCATCAGTACCATCAAACCAGAGGCTTTCAATTTCCTTTAATGTGCCATCCTCCGTGGACTTTTCCAAAAACTCGTTCATCAAAGCGAGTAATTCATCATTGCCTTTTGACAAGATATAACCATACTTTTCTTCAACAAGAAAACCAGGAATAACACTTTGGTTATCAAACTCTGCAGCAAGCATATAGAGCAATGGATAGTCGCCAGCATAGGCATCAATCTTACCAGAATTAAGTGCGATAGCAAGATCCGGTATTGCTGTAAATTCAACCCTCTCAACATCTGGCATAGCCTTTTCAAGATATTCGCTTGTAACAGCGCCAGTAAGTACGCCAACCTTTTTACCATGGATGTCATCAATGCTCTTGTACATAAGCTCTGCTTTCTGAGCAAAGTCCTGTGGTCTAACTACAATAGATGCACCTGACTTGTAAACAGGATTTGAAAACTGGAGTGATTCACGGCGCTCATCAGTAATAGTAATTGACGAACCAGCCATATCATAGACGCCCTCAGTAACACCTGGCATAATTGAGCCAAATGTAACATCCGATACCTCTATTCCATATCCCTTTGCAAGGCAGAACTTCTCAGCAAGTTCAACCTCGTATCCAGCAAGCTTGCCATCCTTCATATAAGCAAACGGAGGGTTAAGTGACTCTGTTGCAAATTTAATCACACGTCCAGCGGTGTTCGGAACATCCGAAATTGCAACATCAAGTTCTGGATTCTCACCCTCAATCCACTTTGCTTTGAGTTCATCAAGCTCAGAATACGACTCTAAGAATTCATTGAACTCATCACAGAGCTCTGATTCAAGTGGGAATACCTCACCAATATCCTGAATAAAGAGTTCTTCTGGAAGTATTGCAAAATCAGCTTCTGATTCGCGAGTGGCAAAGGCAATACTTGGTGCATCACCAATAAATGCATCCACCCTGCCTGCGCCAAGTGCAGTTAACATATCAGCATAATTTGCGTAATACTCGATATTTGCATCTGGTACAATTTCAAGTATTAATTTGTCATACACTGCTCCTTGGCATACAGCAATAGTACGACCAGAAAGGTCAGCAGCCTCCCCAATCTTACCCTTATTAATATCCACTGTTTTTTTCTTACATCCAGTAAAGCAGAACATGAAAATAAGCACCACCATAAGTAGTGCTGTAATTCTCAATAATCGATTCCTACGTGTCATGTTATTACCGTCCAAAAAAGCTCATTAAAATATGAAACTATTATAACATAAAAATCTGATATTTAATACTTGCAATAACAATATCATTGTGTTATATTATTTGAGCGGTTTGACCGCATATGCGCTAGTAGCTCAGCTGGATAGAGTGTTTGGCTACGAACCAAAAGGTCGGGGGTTCGAGTCCCTTCTGGCGCGCCAATAAGTAAAAGAGGTGCTATGAAAATAGCACCTCTTTCTTATTGTAAATAAAACGATTCGATTGTAGGCAAGCATTCATCAAAGTACTTCTTAAGTGATGGATCGAAGTGTGAGCCAAAGGACTCTTCCATAATGCTGTTTGCCTTTTCAAATGTCATTGCGTCCTTATAGCAGCGTTTGGACACAAGCGCGTCATAAACATCCGCTATCGCCATTATCCTTGCGGCGAGTGGTATATCCTCGCCAGCAAGCTTCTCTGGATAGCCAGTGCCATTCCACTTTTCGTGATGGCTTCTGGCGATACTTTCAGTCACATGGATGATAGCGGGAGTTTCAACACCATCTAAAACAGTTACTACCAAATCAGCGCCGCGTTCAGAGTGAGACTTCATAATCTCAAATTCCTCATCAGTGAACTTGCCTGGTTTTAAGAGTATGCTATCCGGGATAGTTATCTTGCCAAGGTCATGAAGTGGCGCCGTTGTAATAACGGCATGAAGCAATTGCTCGTTTGCTCCAGGATAATTATCACGAAGCATAGCATCCGCAAGCAATTTCACAATTGCGCTTGTACGCTTGACGTGTCCACCTGTATTGTTGTCACGACCTTCGATGATGTCTGCCATGCTTATCATTACTTGCTCTTGGAGATTTTTGATATGCTTGGTCTTTGCTTCAACCTCGTTCTCCAAATCCTTTTGATAGTTTTCAAGGATTGCAACATTTTCACGAGCGGAGGTCACATCGTAAAGCCAAAGTGCTTTACAGCCGCCCTCTGTATCACGAACGATGCTCTCATATGTTTTACCGTCCCAAGAGTACTCCGTTGTCTCACCCGACAGGAGTGACGACAGGACATCGGCACAAGCCGATGGTATCTTGTCACTCGTTGCAAGGTTTGCAAGGGATGGGAACATTGTGCGTGCAAATGGGTTGGCTCCCTTGTATTTTCCATCCGATGTGAAAACAATCAATGCTGAATCAAGGCCCTTGTACGCCTCCTGCTCGACGATATTGGCGCTGTCATAGATATCACCAAACATCGAAAGCAAGAACAGGGTTACGATACCCGCAAACAGGGATGTAGCATTGATATAATTCGCAACTGCCATATCTACAAAAAGTGAAATGAAATATGCAATGAGCGAGAATGTTGGTATCAAGAAAAGAATCTGGACCTGTTTTTTGCGCTTGAGACTAAACTCTTTCTTGTGCGCAATAAAGAGAATAACAAAGTAGCATATCAAAAATACACTTGGTAAATATGAGAAGATATAAAACAAAATTCCTGGCTCAAAGTCAATAATCATAGAGCCATTTGTAGTTACCACATCAAAGCTCTTGTACATCAAAGTATGCTTATCAAAGGTTGATACACCGATTGCCACAACAGCAGCAAGTGCAAAAAGTGCAAAGTTTAGCCATTTACGGACTTTCATTTTACAGAAATTAATAAAGTACAAGAAGAATGCGTATGAAATAAAGCAATCTGCGAAGAAGAATAGTTTAGTGCCAAGGATATACATATCACCGATGGCGGCCACACTACGGATATAGTAACCAAAGAATTCAACGGCTCCAAAGGTAAGAATCAGTAAGATATTCTCCTTATCCATACTAGGTTTTTGAAATATCACAACAAAGAAGAACACAACTGTTATTGCAAAAAATAGTAAGAAGCAATTCATCCCTATTCCTCCTAATTAAAACATTTTTCCATCCTTCATAAACTGACCTATATTTACATGTATTATTCCATTTCGTTGTTGAATCAAATCGTTTCTCGTAATTACATATTTTGGATAATTATCTCGAATCAATTCTAGTGGCTTATATTCACGGTTTTCAGTATCTATATTTTCTAGTATAGTCATCGCCACTTGAATATAAGAATATTGCATCTGTTGATTCCTTAAAATGAAATCACACTCTAATTTTCCAATTCGACCTATGCTAATAGCATAACCTCGCGATTTTGCATAAACAAACACTATGTTTTCAAGAACAGGACCATAATTAATCCTATTATCTGTGTTGGTTGAAAAATAAAATCCCAAATCAACTAAATAATATTTTTGCTCTCCAGAAATTGACTTGCGAGATTTCAAATCAAAACGTTCACATTTATACAGTATCTTCGCGTCACACAGTATTTGAATATAGTGATTCAATGTTTCTCTTGTTATATCACTACCTGCTTTGCGAAGATCTTCTAACATATTTGTCAAACTAGTGGTTGCGCCAAAATTATTGATGATATATGACTTAACCACGTTAAATGTTGAAACATTGCGGATTTTCACTCGCCTTTTGATGTCTTTTTCGAAGATTTCATCTATTATGCCATTAACATAGCTTTTTTTATCAGCCAAACTATCAATTGTTAGAGTCTTGGGGAAACCACCTTCAATGATGTAGTTTTCAAATTCAACAATAGTATCTTCACTAACTGGTTTCTTTAAAAACGACTTCATTCCTAGGTATTCATCGAAAGTAAGAGGATACATTTCAAACTCAATATATCGACCAGTTAGTTTTGTGACCAGCTCACCGCTTAGAAGATATGAATTCGATCCCGTAATAAAAATTGAATATTCATCTTCTTCTCTAAAAGCATTGATAACTTCCTCAAAATTCTCAACATTTTGAATTTCATCAATAAATAAGTATTTAATTCCATCAGTCACACAGAGGTCATCGATTGTCTTTTCAAGCTGTTCTGGAGTCTTAATGGATTTAAATCCTCTTTTATCTAAGTTAATGTACACTACGTTGCTAGGAGATATTCCTGCATCGAGCAGTTCCTCCATAATTGTCTTCATAAGGCATGATTTTCCACAACGCCTAACACCTGTAATCACTTTAATAAGTTCTGTGTCATGGTAAAATCCTCGTATTTTATTTAAATAAATCTCTCTATGATACAGTTTCATAAGTTAGACCTCCGCTGACAATACTATATCACAAAATGGATGTTATTTCAACATTAAGACGGTATTTTCTTAAAAAAATGCAAAATCTACTGCGTTAAACGGATATTAACTCGAAATAAACGCCCCAAGTTGACGCTTGGGGCTGTATTTATTCATCGAAGAATTTAAGAAGTATTCAAACGGCAAATCACAAAAAATGTGATTTTTATCACATAATTTTTAAAAAAAATGTGATTTTTATCACATAATTTTAAAAAAAAACGTGATTTTTATCACATAATTCTTGAAAATAGCGTGATTTTTAGCACCCCAAAATTACAAAAAATGTGATTTGCCATTCGTCTCTCTATGAAGAACCTTTCAAAAGATGGTTCCTTCCTCAACATCCCTATATACCTACTTGATAACATCGATAACTTTTTATAAAAAAACAAGACCCCAAATGCCATCTAGCATTTGGGGTCTTTTCAACTTTTTATTTCTTTTTCAAACAATAAACACTAGCTGCAATGCCAGCCGCTGCAATAATACCTGCAACCGCAACAGTTGCTCCAGTATTTGTTGTCATGGAGCCAACTAATATTTTTTTATTACCAGTAGGGATAATATCTCCTTTTTCTACTTCTGCAAGCAAGTTATCTACACCAATAATTGATGTTGTGTCTTTAAAGAATGATTCAAACTGATTAGTTGTGATTCCTTGGTATTCTCCCTCATCATTAAGAGCAAGAGACTTTAATGTACCGCTAGCAACAATCAAACCACCGTCTGTTGTAAAATGGTTAACATTATTAGTATAAACACCTGAACCTTTGAAAGATACTTTGTCACCTTTTCTAAGATTTACATGACGGCTATTGTCATATGAATTCCAACTTCCACCATTAAGTTTATACTGAACATTACCTGAACGAAAAGCTAATGAAATATCTACGTCTTTTTCCAAGCTTTCAAAAGTAAGATAATCACTTTCTGGTATCACATCACCAATTTCATACGCGAATGCAGTCACTGCCACCATAGGCACAATAAGCATTGCTAAAACAATTGCTAATAAACGTTTCATATAAAAAACCTCCTGTTTTGTTCTAACACTATTATATACGATGAAACATAAAAAAGGCTACAAAATAATTCCATAGTGGTATAATGAGTTTGTATTTTAATCAAATAGGAAGTAATTGTTATGGAAGAGCTTAATAAGCGATTTACACTTAGCAATCAAGAAATCATGGAGGCTGTCGATGAAGGGGCAGCGACATATATGGCACTGGCAGGCAAAAGAGCTGACAGCGAGAAAACTTTTAAGATTATCCTCGAGGCGTATTTGCTTTGCTTCCAGGATGCCTATGGCGCTGACGGAAATTGTACCTTGAGAATAAAGCGAGAGTTTGCACAGATCAAAATCTCGATTTATAACAAGGGACCTGCAATGAATCCAATCAGCACAGAGGATTCATTGCCAGATGAAGTAGACTTTATTGAAAATTTAACTCACAAGTTGGGCATCGTGTCAAAGTATGAATACTTGACAAAAAATGGTGGTTACAACGTTGTATCTTACTTTGCTGAGAAAAAACCACTTAAAAACAAAATGCTCATCTATATCTTAACAGCTATTGCATTGGCTGTTTTGATGTTCTTCCTCACTGGACTCTTACCAGAAAGTACACAAGAGATTATCTACACTGGCATCACACAGCCGATATTTAATAAGATGACAGCCATCATCACAACGGTAGCAAGTTGGCTTGTACTGTTTGCCGTAATCACAGGCATCGGAGGCATGGGTGACACGAGCAAGGTCGGAAAGCTCGGCAAAATGATATTCGGAGAGATGGGTAAGTCATATCTCGTTGAGAGCATTTTGCTCGGCATTGCCGGTGGCATATTCTACATGACCACCGTTTCCTCAAGCACCGCAACGGATAACCCGTTTGCTCAAATCATTCAGTTGGTGCTCGATATTATTCCATCCAATATCGTCCAACCATTTGTTGATGACAACGCACTACAAATTATTGTCATAGCGATATTTGCTGGTGTTGTATTACTCCAGATTGGTAAAAAGCTAGAGTATCTTCCAAAGGTTTGTTTTGAGCTGTCAGACCTTGTAAACCAAATGATGCTCATAATTTGCAAGTTGCTTCCAGTACTTGTATTCTTTGGCATTTACAATATGCTCCTCTCTGGCGAACTTGCAAAGATTATCAGCGTTTACAAGATGATTCTCCTCTTCTTTGGTATATGCTTTGTTTTTGTTCTGTTGCTTACATTACGTGCAAAGCACATCACAGGACTCTCTTTTGCAACAATGTTTAAAAAGCAAAAGGATCCGTTTATCATCACTCTAACAACCAGTTCACAGGTTGCTGCAATTCCAGAAAACCTCAAAACATTCAAAGACGGTTTTGGAATTGACGAGCGTTTCGCAAACTTTGCGCTTCCACTCTGTGTTGTAACCTATATGCCTTGCGGTGCAGTATTCCTTGGCCTTGTAGGCTTCTCACTTGCAAGCATCGCCGGTATCGTAATAGATTTGTCTATCGTAATCAAAGTAGTTCTAGTTTGCTGTATAGTGGCGATTGCAGCGCCACCTATACCTGGCTCAGCTCTTGCCGTTATGCCTATCATCTTCGCTGCCTGCGGAATTCCTGGCGACCTCTACCCGCTCGCCATCGTCCTTGGCACAATCATAGGCTACTTGCTTCCAGCATTTAACTGCTACTGCCTTCAGCTCAAGATTCTCATCTCGGCTTACAGGCTAGACCTTGTTGACAAGAGCAAATGTGCATAAAACAAGAGAGTAGGCATCCGCCTACTCTCTTTTCATTTGCTTACTTTTTCTTCTTGTCAGTTGCGCTCTTTACTGCTACGCCTGCGCCAGCGCCTACCAAAAGTGCTACAACAGCAATCAAAACTCCTTGTCCTCCTGACAACATTGAGCCTGCAACATTGTCGTTTTTAAAGAGGCCTAAAATCTTTTCAATATCAGCCTTGCTAAAACCTACTCCTTGAAGAGCCTTTGTAATCGCAGTTGAATTATCTGCAACTGAGATCCATTTTGCCTTAAGTGTGGTGCCTGGTTCAAGGACTGTACTCGCTTCCACTTTCTTGTCGCCAAGATACCAACCATCGAAGCAAACGCCCACTTTCTCTGCGGCAGGGAGCTCGCCAATGACAAGACCATCATAGTTGAGTGTCATTGCCTCGCAGTCACATGTACCACCATTAGCATCAAATTTAATACCATCCTTATACCCAAAAATAACAGCGGCCTTTACTATACCCTTGGTTGGAATAGATGTAATAGCATCATTATTTTCATCAACCCATTTTATAAATTGCCAGTCGCCCCTTGTTACAGTTGGAAGGTCCATTGTTGATTTTTCTGCTACATTTGCCTCTTTTACATTTTTTGCGTATGAAGTGAAAGTATCAAAATCAATAGAACCACCATTGAAGTCCAAAAGCAAGAGCGTGCCCTTTGGTTCAGAGGTTACATTAGGTAATTCTTCCTCTTTTAAACTTTTGGCTTCTAATATAGCAACGCTATTATCAAATAAATTTAGTGCTCCTTCTAATTTGACATCCTTACCAACAAATGTTATCGAATCCTTAGCTGGTATAAGTGCTAATCTAGACCCTTGATTACCCGACAAATAGAGGGTGCCTTTATTTGACATATATCCAACATATACAACGATATCCTTAGTAATCAAAGTGTTATTATTTATAACAGACGTACATTCAAATGTTCCCGGATTTTTTGAATCATCATAGATAACAACAGTTGCTTTTCCAAATATATTGATCAATGACGCTTTCATTTTATGACCATTAAGGTTAATACGAATTGTTTGTTCAACACCTGGTTTAAAATTTATAGTATCTGCCTCTAAAATATCATCCTCTAATGTAATGTTGATTTCTTTTGAACCCGCATACGTATTTAATGCTTTATGAATCTGCTGCACAGACGATACAGACCAATCTATTATTTCTTTATCCTCTGCTGCAAATACAGGTAATGCAAGCGCCAGCATCATTACAAGTGCAAGAATTATACTTAAAAACTTTTTCATGGAATCCCTCCGTTTCCCTTTTATCTATTATACGATGAACAAACAAAAATGGCTATATAAAACAAGAGCACCGTTGAATGATGCTCTTTTCCTTCATATTAATTACACCCTATCGGTTATAACGATTATTAATACAAGTAAATAACACCCTTTAGGGTATAATTCATCCATATTTTATTGACATTACAACCGATGGGGTGTAATATTGCATTATGAATAAAATAGCTGAATTTATCAAAACCAACAGAAAAGCTGCAGGTCTTACTCAAGAAGAATTTGCATTGAGATCAGGTCTTGGTCTTCGTTTTGTAAGGGAACTTGAACAAGGTAAGCCTACAGTGAGAATGGACAAAGTAAATCAAGCTCTTTCAATGTTCGGTATGGAAGCAGTTCCAGGAAGAAAGGATGATAAATAATGAGCGAATACAGAACTGCTTATATCTATTGTAGAAATACTTTTGCTGGAACATTAAGGGAAACTGATGACGGATATTCTTTCTCATATGATAAAGAATACTTGTCACTTGAAAATGCAACACCAATTAGCATTACTTTGCCACTTAGCGATACACCATACAATTCCAACACACTCTTTGCTTTTTTTGACGGCTTAATTCCCGAAGGTTGGTTGTTAAATATCGTCACTCACAACTGGAAGTTAGACCCAAAAGACAGGTTTGGCATCCTTCTTGTTGCATGCAAAGATTGTATTGGGAATGTTAGCATTAAGGAGGTAAAGGAATGAACTGCTTATGTTGTGGTAAGCCAATCACCTCAGATAATACTTCGGAAATTAGCAACGGGTGGCATACTAAATGTATCAAAAAGTTCTTTGGAACAAAGGAAATGCCAAAAATAGAAATTACCAACGAGTTGTTGCAAGAATATGCCAAAGACAGTACAGACAAAGGTTACACTGTTCCTGGTGTTCAAAAGAAAATCTCACTTTACCTTTCAAAAGATAGTGGTCAGCCTCCAAGGCTAACCCTACTTAATTATCCTGCCGGATATATACTTAAACCTCAAACAGATGAATATAAGAGTTTGCCAGAAGCAGAATATTTAGCTATGCATATGGCAGAAGAAGTCGGAATTAAAACCGTTCCGTATGCCTTAATCAAGTTAAATGATGAAAGCATTGCATATATATCAAAAAGAATTGATCGCAAAGAAACAAATAATTCCATAGGTATTTATGCTATGGAGGATTTTTGTCAACTTGCCGGTCGATTAACAGAAGACAAGTATAAAGGCTCATACGAAAAATGTGCTAAAATTATCAATGACTATTCATCTCAATCTAGACTTGATATGACCGAATTATTTATTCGAATAATATTTTCATTTGTCATTGGTAATTCAGATATGCACCTTAAGAATTTTTCGTTAATTGAAACCGATGAAGGAAATTGCAAGTACATTCTTTCTGAAGCCTATGATTTACTTCCTGTAAATACAGTAAATCCTTCTGATACAGAGCAATTTGCATTAACTTTAAATGGCAAAAAGAGAAACTTAAGAAAAAATGACTTTTTAAAATTTGCTGATTCTTGCGGCATTGATAAAAAAGTCGCCGAAAGATTAATAGAAAAAGTAATCAAGTGCAAGGACAACCTTATAAACGAATGTAAACTTTCATACTTAGACGATGATATGAAAACAAATCTAATTAATTTAATCGAAACAAGAGTTGCAGCACTGGAATAGAGATAATCATATTGTGACACAAAGTAAGAGCACCGTTATAAAACGGTGCTCTTACTTTTATTCGCTATCCTTTTTATTTCTTTCCTCTTCAAACAAGGCAGCCATTGTTGGGCTGTTCTTGGTAAGCTTTTTGATTGTAAGGTCCTCTGCTTTATTATTAGCAAGCCTTAGATTGTTTTCAGAAGAGGTAAGTTGCTTTTTAATCTTTTCAAGATGATCAATTGATTTATCAATTTCCTCAATGGCCTTTGCAAACTGTTCACTAGCAAGGTTATAGTTTCTAGCAAAGCCTTTCTTGAATGTTTCAATGTTTTCTTCGAAATTAGTTATATCAATATTTTGATTCTTGATTAAAGCGAGTTCTTGACGTGTAGCAACTGTATTGAGTGCCGCATTACGAAGAAGTGTAATCATAGGGATAAAGAACTGTGGACGGATTACATACATCTTTGGATACCTGTGAGATACATCAACAATACCATTGTTATAAAGGTCACTGTCGGACTCAAGGAGGGATACAAGGACAGCATATTCACAGTGCTTTTCATTCCTGTCCTTATCAAGTTCCTTAAAGAAGTCCTCGTTCTTGTGCTTAGTTGCTGTTTCATCAGCCTCGTTTTTCATTTCAAACATGATTGAAATGAACTCGGTTCCTGTCTCATCGCATTCGCGATAGATATAGTCACCCTTGCTACCAGTTCTTGCATCATTATCCTTTTCAAAATATGCGTTTTTAAAACCAGTTGCGCGGAGCTGATTGAATGAGATTTCGCAGTGCTGCTCAAGGCTTTCGCCAATCATCTTGGTTGACTGCCTTGCCTTGAAATCTTTGTAAAATGCGATTTCAGAGTCCTTGGCAGTGAGCTGATTTGCGAAATCCTTCTTGATTGTCTCCTGCTCAAGCTTTGCCTTGGTCTCAGCATTTTCAAGCTGGCCCTCAAGGTTCTTGATTTCAATGTCCTTTTCAGCTACGGCTGTCTTGACAGACATATCCTTCTCAATCTGCATTGCCTTGAGTTTAGCATTGAGCTCGATTATTTCTCTATCTTTATCACTAACAGCGTCGCTTACAGCGAGCTTCTTTTCCTTTTCAAAGCTACTCTCACGTGCTTTGATTTCCTTTTCAAATTCCTCGTCACGCACTTGCTTAACTATCGCAGCAAAGCCTGCCTCGTCAATTTGAAAAACCTCACCGCAGTTAGGGCATTTAATCTCGTTCATCAAATCCCGCCTTTCGCAAACATTATACCATATTGATTGTAATTATATAATACATTTTAAGATGTCCACTTAATCGGTCAAAAAGAAAATAAAAAAATTCGTGACTACAACATTAGTAAAAGCGAATGGGTTTTAAATGGCGAAACAGTTACTTATGGCAATGCCAGTGATTTAAAAGAAATGCTTGAATACGATTTATCACTTGAAAAAGCTTTTGACTATAAGGGCTTATCAAATGACAAAATGGTAGAGCACCTTGCTCGTTTTGTGGCAAATCTTTGGCAAATTCATGCTTTTGGCGAAGGCAATACACGAGCAACTGCTGTTTTCACCATTAAATATCTTAGAACGCTCGGTTTTGATATTACTAATAATGAGTTCTTTGCTAAGAACTCATGGTATTTTAGGAATGCTCTTGTTCGCGCAAACTACACCAATTTAAAGCTAGGCATTCACGAGACTACAGTTTATCTAGAACTCTTCTTTAAAAATTTACTTTTTGGCGAAGAGAACGAGTTGAAAAATAGGAATATGCACATAAGTGGTTCGTTTGAAAAAGTAGACATTCGCGATAAAAAAGTAGACATTCGTGATGAAAAAGTAGACATTCGAAGTATCTCCAAAAGAACTTTGTCAAATATAGAGAAACTCAAAAAAGCTATTTCTGATAGAGAATATTTTGGCAGAAGCGATGTCGTACAAGTACTTCAATTGGCCGATTCATCCGCTTCAAAATTCTTAAAAAATATGGTAGAAGCAGGGATTATAGAACCAGTCCATGGTCATGGAAAAGGAAAGTATAAGTTCAACTAAAGACAAGCTGGCAGGATAAAACTTCCTGCCAGCTTAAAATTTTTGTAGCCATTTTTTCAAACTCTTCGTATAAAGAGATGTAAGACAACTAAACTTGAAAGGAGTCAAAAGAAATGAAAGAGCTCAATGAAAAAGAATTAAACGAAGTAAACGGTGGAGTAGACCCAGCAGGATCAGATTTAAACGGTTGGCAAGATTTCCTCAAAAAGATTGGCAAGGGAATTAAAAATATTACAAAGCCAGTACTTAAGTCTGGCCCAGCACCAGTTGCTGCAACTTCTCCAGAGGAAGAATTGGGTGGCAAAATTATTGTCACTCCAACAGATGAAAGTTTGAAACCTTAAGAGGAGGAAAAAACAATGGCAGAACTTAAAGATAAGGAACTCAATGAAGTAGCTGGTGGTTTCATCGACTCTGATGACTATACACATGAAAAAACTTATGACACATCAGCAAATTCTCAAACCGTAAATGAGTGGAGAACTCACAACGGTGTCGATATTGAGGCATAGAAAATAGTTGAAAAACGCACCTAGGTTATTCCTAGGTGCGTTTGTTTATCTGTCTTTATTTTAGATATATTAGTCCAACAATACAAAACTATATAAACCTAAACAAACCGATACTCACACTCTTCGTCTGTGACGAGTATCGTATCGGTGTTGACGATTTCCTTGAGCGCTTTACCAAGCGCCAACACATCGTCCTCACCGAGACCGAAGAGTGTAATCTTAAGGCTGGTTTCAGTAGTATAGCCCTTGTTATGAGTATAGCCACCAAGTTGGGTTACCATTGAAAAGCCAATCTCTTTATCTTTACATTTATCAGCTAGGATCTTCGCAAACTGTTCAGTAGTGATTATTTCCTCATATGAGTCCTGATCGCAAAGTCCGATATATATCTCATACTTTTTCATTTCTCTAATCCTTAACAAAATTTGATTCTATTTCTTTTTCAGATATTAGCACGCTCTCTTGATTAAAGGTTTTTTTCAAAATCTCAGCGATTAATACGCTATTAAACTCCTCTGCAATAATTGAAATCAATATGCTACTCTCATATGAGTACGTGCCATCTTGATGGACATAACCACCAGTCATTGGTATTACAGAGAAACCTATCTCATATTTTGAAAGCACCTGTGAAACCTTTTCACGTGCTGCCTCCACATTGTCGTTGCAACCGACATATATGTCATACCGTTTAATCATCTAATCACCAAAATAATAGTTTTTATATCAATATTCCATTAGTATGATCAATTTCATGCTGAATGATTTGAGCTGTAAAGTCCTGGTAAGTTTTAAACTTCCACACGCCTTTAAAATCTTGATACTTAACCTTGATTTTCTTGTACCTAGTTGCAGGACGCTTTCCAACAAGTGAGAGACATCCCTCTTCTGTTTCATACTTTTGCTCCTGTTTTACTATTTCAGGATTAAACATCACTTCATACTTATCTGTCTCTTGGTTTAGGAAAGCGATTATCCGAACAGGCTTGCCAATCATATTAGCACCCATACCAACGCACTCATCCGCGTGCGCTATAAGGGTATCTAACAAATCATTGGCAAGCTCTGTATCCTCAGATACCATCGCTTCCCTACATACTTGTTTTAACAAAAATTGATCTTTACAAATATCACATACCATATAATCACCGAAAAAATTATAACAGAAAACAATCCCAAGTCAAAGAATCCTTCTCTTACAAAATTTTTTGTAGCCATTTTCCCAATTCCTTCGTATAAAGAAATGTAAGACATCTTGAAAGGAGAAAATAACAATGGCAGAACTTAAAGATAAAGAACTTAACGAAGTAAACGGTGGATCACTTTCAGATTGGGCAGAAAAGAAAAAGGAACAGATCGAAAAGTGGGAAAAGAATTCAAATAACCCAGTAACGCCAATTTCTGACCCTCTTTTACCAGGTTCATCTAACAACTTGCAGTCTTCTGGTGGCACACACAACCCTTGGCCAATGTCTAGCTGATAATTCATAACATAACTAAAAAAAGAAGTCTCATTCGTGGGACTTCTACTTTTAGTTTTAATTTTTTTGTAGCCATTTCTCCAAACTCTTCGTATAAAGAAGTGTAAGACAACTAAACTTGAAAGGAGAAAATAACAATGGCAGAGCTTAAAGATAAAGAACTTAACGAAGTAAACGGCGGATGGGAAGAACTTAACCCTAATGATTTCCCAAAACCTAAGGCACTGGATGAAGGCAATCATGACCTTTTCTGGTATGTTCCTGAAGAGGATCTAGATAACTAATTTGCAATCACACCTTTATGCTAACTATTCCTTATTAATTTAATGGAGGTAATATTATGAATACTAAAAATGAAAATAATATAATTAATGATGAAAAACTTGATGCAGTAACAGGCGGTACTATTACCGTTAATGACTTCAGCGCAGAAATGACTGTAGGTGGTCCTCTTAACCCAGCAATTGATAATAAAGATATTCCAACAGATGAAGAAACATGGTTAGGTTAATAAGAATACTATTGAATATTTAAAGGAGATAATTATTATGTCAGAGTTGAATGAAAAAGATTTAAACGAAGTAAACGGTGGACATACGGGTCCTTGTACTCCAGCTTTTGAGCTTGACACCGAGCCGCTTAAACGTTTAATGGATGGTGAAATCACCATGGAAGAATATCAAGAAATTATGAAGAAAAATGAACAACTCGCTTTTGGAAGTCAACACAATGGCTGAACTTAAAGATAAAGAACTTAACGAAGTGGTTGGAGGCATAGATTGGAATAACAATTCTAATATCCCAACTGAACCAGGGAACTACAAGCTCCCATCAGATGTAGAACTTAATGATACATACATCCCATTACCATCAGACGAAAAGTTAAAATCATAGCGAAAGAAAAACAGAGCCCGTAAGGGCTCTGTTTTCATATTAGGATACCATTAGTTTCATGTCAATTATACTATAAAAAAGCACCGTTCGTCTATTACGAATGGTGCTGAATTTTAGTACGAGCGGTTAGCTAAAATGCTACGTGTGGTAAGCATTTATCAAGCCAACGGTATTCAATTATATCCCCATTCGTTGTAATACAAGTTCCCAGCGGTATTATTTCTTCAACATGCAACTAAAATCATTATTGTGTAATGCTGCTTTGCGGTGTTCTGTAAGTTGCTTCTGCTGAAGGATTTCTTGGTTTGTTATGATGTTTTTTGCTTGTCTGTCATACTCAAAAAGTTGTGGATTGTGCTTGTTGTATTCGTTGTTGTGTTTCATAGCTATACCTCCCAACGGTACCATTGTCCCATACTGGCGGTACGAATAGTGGGACTTAAGTGACCGTTCGTCGGTTTATTCATTACCGTTCGTAGGCGACGAGTGGTCAATGTTATCAAGGATAATCTTGATAAGATCCTTTGACATAGCAAATGATTGACCGAATGGATTGATAACAAGACCTTCCACTTCTTCATCACTAAAGGCAGAACCTATAAGGAAATCAATTGATGTCTCAAAGATAATGTTGGTTGTCTCACCTTTGTAGATTTCTTCTTCATCTGTAAACAGTGGGAGCCAGAGTTTGCCATCTCCATCTTTCATAGTATCGACTTTGAGGCGAAGGTCTTGGTCCATTGTAATGCTCTCTCCTAATTTGAGGTTGCTTACATCTATCTGGACGTTGTTGACATTTACCATTGGTGTTGGTGCTGTGCCTTGATCCTCTATTCTTTTGAGGATTACTTTGAGGAGTAAGTCCAAAGTATCTATGTTGTATTCTTTATAGATTTCGTCTATAGCTTGTTTGATGTATATGTTGTCCCTGTATGGACTCTCTGTTTCTTCGTTGAGACCGTAAAGACGGTTGATGACTTTTTGAAGGTCAGCGGGGATGTAATCCGCTGACTGTGCAACCAGTTCAACCGAGATGCCATAGTAGGCCTCAGCCATGGCGCCGGCGATAGCGGCAAGGGTGTCAGTGTCACCGCCGAGTGAAACGGCGTTGCGAATGACATCCTCGAAGCTCTCGCCTTCAAAGAAACTAACGAGCGCTTTTGGCATAGAGTCTTGGCATGACTCTATGTGCTCATGTTTAGTGCGGAGTTGGTCTACTGTTGTATTAATGTCGTAGTCATAGGTTTCTTCGACATATTCTCTGATGTTTTCTTTGTCGAGACCTGTCCTTGCGAGGAAGATTACCTCAGCTGTACAGGTCGCGCCCTTTACACCCTCTGGATGGTTATGTGTGACCTCAGCTGTGGCTCTGGCAACCTCACTTGTGCGTTCAAGTGAGTCATAGAGCCAGCCAACAGCTGATACACGCATGGCTGAACCGTTGCCATAGCTTCCATATGGCTTTCTTTCCTTGGTATGGAAAAGCCATTGGTAAAAGCGGCCACCGTAGCCAGCGTTTGGATACTTCTTTGCCCAGTGAACCATTGAGTTTATAACATTCTTTTTAATCGTTTCGACGTCAGCATCTTTGCCTGAATAGAGAAGTGCATCTGCAACTGCAACTGTCATTACAGTGTCATCTGTGAATTTGTTGTACTTTGTGAAAAGTCTGAAATCCTTTTTCTTTCCACCTCTGTCAAATTCAAATCTGCTTCCTACTATGTCTCCTATTATTGCTCCGTACATTACGAGCCCTCCTTTGTTTATTTGTTGACTCTATTGTACGAAATAAAAACGTCTCCTTGGTCAATCACCAGGAGACGTTTTTGATTGTTTTGTGTTTTGTTTTATGATTTGTTTTATCCTTTGTTGAAAGGCTGACAACCATTTTCAAATAAGTATAGATCGATTTGAATGAGGTCATATTCTTTATTGATAATACAAGCTTTGATAATCATGTCTGAAAGGCTGCTTGGGCTTAAGACATATCCAGCACTTTTTAGGAGTTCCTCTGTCTTGTCAACGTTTAGGTGAAGAGACAGGCAAAGGGCAAGTGCTGTTGTTTTGCTTGGTTGATAGTGCTTATCCGATTGGAGTTTGGAATATACCTGTTTTGAAATATAGTTTTTGTATACATCCTTACCTTGGAGGCCTCTAGCATCAATTATTTCAAATAGCTTTTCTTGGAAAGTCTTGTCTATTGGTTCAATTGCAATAGAAGCAAGTTTAACTGGTTCTTCTTGAGAAAAGCAAACGGCACCATCATACTCTTCTATTTCTTGGTATCTTACGCTATTATTCCTACGATATTTGTATTCTCTTTCGTTTGCCTGGCCAACATAGTTCTCATCAATGTATGCTTTGATTTTGTTTGTAAGTTTACCTGAGAGGACAAAGGCCTTTTGATCGAATACAACAAGGATTACCTTCATCTCGTTATCAATGAGGAACTCTTGAATTGTTGAAAGGGCAATCTGAAGTGCCTTGTCTTTTGGGAAACCATTGGAACCAGTTGCCATAAGTGGGAATGCTATTGATTTACATTTGAGCTTTTTGGCAAGTTCCATTGAGTTCTTATATGCATTCTTTAGTGTATCAAACTCATTGTTGTTACCACCACGCCAAATTGGGGTAACTGTGTGAATGATATATGTTGCATTAAGGTTAAACGCCGGTGTCTCAATTGCTTCACCAGGTTCAATTTCACCTATTACTTTTCTAGCATTTAGTAATTGCTCTTTGCCAGCAGCTTCATAGATTGCAGTATCAGTTCCTCCGCCAATAACTGGATGAGGATTTGCTGTGTTTACTATTGCATCTGCTTTAACCCTTGTAATATCTTCTCTAATAATTCGAAAAGCCATTAACTCACCTCTGTTTTAATAATACTAGAAAGTAATAATTTGTCAAAACTAGTCTGATATTGCCCAGACAAATGTCGCTGTATCGGAAACACTTATCTCTTCTGGTTCAATTTCTATTGCAGGGAGTTGTGCTGTCATGCACATGCAGTCTTCGTCCATGCTATAGTGGGTATTTGAGTATATGCTGATTTCACCCCAGTTATAGTCTATTGCTAATAATTCACCAAGTTTGGTGCCAGACGCTTCACAGAGCACCTCTGCCTTACGTCTTGCATTGGTTGTTGCTGAACGTAGCATCTCATCGTTGATTGCTGTTTTATCTTTTACTGTAAATGCAATTCTAAAGTTTGGATTTGCAACACACGAAGCAATTGCTGCCAAGGTGTTTGACAATGTCTTTGAATCAAAATCAAATCTAAGTTGCAAATCATGATCAACTTCATATCCTACGAACTCACTTTGATAGTGGCCATCTTTTTTCTTGCGACTTTCATAAAGGGTTCTAACATCAAAGTCTGTTGTTTTAATATCCTTCTTATCAAAACCAACTGCTATTAAATTACTTGTTATACTATCAATATTATTTGCTGCTTCTTCCATTGCTAGTTGATAGTTTAAGTTCCTTGATTTTAGTGTCATATAGATTACTACGCAATCAGGTGCTGCTGTTGCCTTTCCTATTCCTTTAACCGTTATTGTCTTATTCATTAAGGTCACTCCTTTTTATTTGGTGACCTCATTTTATTTGATTTTTAAGTGGAAAAGGTCAATTGCCAATTGACCTTTTAATTTTTTGTTGCCATAATTAAATTGTACTCGTATTAAGAAAAGGTTGGTGCAAAGATGAAAAAGAAGTATTCACAAGGTTTGGTAATGGATACAGTAACTACAAAAATCTTACTTGGATAAATTTTATAGCCATTATTGAATTGTTTTCGTATAAATAGATGTAAGACATCTTGAAAGGAGAATTTATCATGGCAGAACTTAATGAGAAAGATTTAAACGAAGTAGTAGGTGGCGGACCTGGAGAAGAGCGTACAGTATTAGGCGCTGAGGACCACAACGTTATGCTCAAGGATGTTACACCAGCAAACATCGTTGGTGTCCCTGATCCACATGACGAACAGATACTTTAAAAAAATACGGCAGCCTAGGCAGGCTGCCGTTTTGTCAATCATTGATGAGATATACCTTGAGCGACGGGTCATTTGTAAGGCGGAAGATATCTTCCGCCTTTATTTTATCATAGACCCGTGTGCGCAAGCCGTACAGGCGGCGAATCTCATCCTTGATTTCCTCACCTTGGATATTCTCCAAGGTGAAATTATATACCTGTTCGAGTTTTGCCTTTAAATGCTGAATACCAATTTTGCTTTCTGAATAGATTTCTAAAATCATATTTCCTCTCCTTTTGTTCCCATTGACCACATTTTACCAAAAGGAGAGTCCCAATTGCAGGACACTAAACAATAATGATTGAATACCTTATTGACTTATCTCACCTTTTATGATACTTTTTAAGCGAAGAAACTGTACCACTGCTCGCTTTGGGCGTGTATGATAGCGGATTATTCAGCTATCGGCGTGGCAAGGTTTCTTTTTTTGTTATCCAAGAAGTTTGAACAAAAACATCCAAATGCTTGTTAGATATACCTGTTACTACAGTAAAACTTTCATCTCCTATTTGCTTATGAAATAATAATGCCGGCTTATTTCTATAGTCTTTAGTAGAACGTTCAACAACATCAGCGCTTAATATAACAAATGGTATCACTAAATAATCTTCAACTGTATATGCACGTTGACCACGGACATTTTCTTTCTTCTCATCTCCATGAGAAGAATTTATTTTTCTCACCTCATCCGCAGATAAAGCACAATTAAACCCTTCTACATCCACTCCTGTATTTAACAATATCTCATTTGCATGCTCCTTACTTATTGTGCCAAAATACAGTTTCTTTTTATACTCACTATTACCTAGTGAAAAAGCTATAAATTCCAAATACATTTCTTCATTTTTATAAATTAATATCCGCTTACTTTTCTCCCAGTTTTTCAACTGCTGACTCGTATAATCATTAAAACTAAACATCTAAAACATCCTTACATATAAGTTGATAAAACATTATATCAACATATATTTCAAAAAGTTCAAATTATTTACGAAAGGTCAAAAATTCGCTACAAATGGCTACATATAACATTTTTATGTGCTTTATTTTACTTACGAGCGGTCATCCCACTCCCCTCCACCAAAAAAGGCAGGCTATAAAGCCTGCCTTCCTGTTGTTTACTATTATTTACTTGTCGTCATCATTGGATTCTTTTGAGCCAGCTATGTTGAATTTATCCTTAAGTTTAACTGCTATATCCCAAATATTCACATTAGCTCCGCCGTTTGCTTCTTCAAGTTCTTGGTCTTTAAGTTCTCTATTCTTATCCATTTTTGTAACCTCCTTTTCATATTACATCTCTTTATACGAATTTGCATTGGAAATGGATACAATTTTTTGTCAATCATTGATGAGATATACCTTGATTTCCTCACCTTATTACAGGACACCAAAAAATTGCGGAATCCGCAAAAATTCTTTGAGGTATGTTGACTTTCATGTCAGTGTGTGGCTTGCGAACTCAAAGAGACCCATACCTGATGAGAGAAGACTGTTTATTTGTATTATAAAACAATGTTATGAAAATCAAAAGGAAAATGTGATATAATCTTCTGCATAAGGAGGAGATATTAATGGGAATCGTATACAACATGCTCTTCGGTGGCGCACAAAAGCCAATCAACAGGGATCCAAAGAAGGTTGTGGCAATGCCAAAACCTGTAATCAAAGCTTTTGATTGGCTGGCAGAAAGGCCAATGTATGAGCCTTTGCGTGCGCTTTGTCGTATGGAATCAACATTCCTTAAAATGGATGGTAAACCATTTAAGGATGCTCTTATAAAGTGTAACAGTTATGAAAGTTCAGAACTCTATTTAGATGGTCTTCATGGCACACTGTTTTACAGTGCTACACCATCTAAAAAGTTTGTACTTGGTATTCATGGCTACCGTATGAATAGCATTTCTGAATTTGCAAGATATGTCCCTATTTATCACGACATGGGATACAACTTCCTTGCAATAGATAACTGTGGTGCTGGTGAATTAGAAGGTGAATTTGTTTCATTCGGTGTCAAGGAATCCGCGGATGCTATCCGCTGGGCTAAACTCCTTGTTGAAAAGTTTGGCCAGGATATTGAAATACTTATTTACGGATTATCACTCGGTGGCGCAACTACTCTTATCGCCTGTGGCGACAAGAACCTCCCTTCTCAGGTACGTTGCGCTATTGTAGACAGCCCTTACTCATCATTCAGAGCTGAGGAAGACTACATCTTAAGCCTTCTTAAGCTCCCAGAGGCTGTCTACCCTGTATTCTTCTTTATTATCAACTACGTTTTCAAGAAGAATACCGGTTTAAACCTTAGGGACGCAGCCCCTATTAAAGCTGTTAAGAAGGCTTTAGTGCCTATCTTGTTTATCCACGGCGAAGACGATGTCTTCGTGCCAAGCAAGTTCTCCAAGGAGCTTGTCCGCGCCTGTGGCTCTCAGTCCCAGCTTGAACTCTTTGACGAGGCAAGCCACTGTCAAAGCTTCCACTGGGAACCAGAACGCTACACCGCGCTCATCCGCTCCTGGGCTGAAAAATATATGTAAATCAAAGTGGCTACAATTTATTTTTGTAGCCACTTTTTCTTATTTCTTCATACAAAGAGAATCTTGATAAATATATATCTATTTGATATACTTTAGATAGTGTAATTGGGTAAAAGGGGTGTAAATTATGGCAAGAACAGCAAGTATATTAGTCCACGTTGAACCAGAGGTAAAAGAGGAGGCTGATGCTATCTTGAACCAACTTGGCATTACTATGTCTGGCGCTATTAATTTGTATCTCAAACAAATCGTTCAGTGTAAGGGTATTCCCTTTGACCTGAAACTTCCCGAGAATCCATTGCCAAACTTTTTTGACATGACGCCCGAGGAACAGAAGGCGTATATTCAACAGGGTTTAGATGATATTAAAAATGGCAAAACAGTATCTCTGGAAGAATTAAAGAATATTTTTGAGGAAGATTTTGGATATTCCTTGGAAGGTTGAAATTGCCAGTAGCGCTTTAACAGACTTACAATTGATTTGTTCTTACATTACTCTAGTATTGAATAATCCTATTGCTGCTATGAGCACTTATGAAAGCATCATAAGTTCCTTTAATTCATTACAAGAATTTCCAAAACGCTTTAGAATTCGCGAAGAAATGCAGTTTGAAGAACAAAAAGTTAGAAGTATGATTGTTAAGAACTATTTGATTTTGTATACTGTTATTGACGAAACACATACAGTGAGTATTATTCATATACTCAATGGTAAACAAAATATTGAGAACATTTAATAGCAACAAAATGAGCACCGTTTTAACCGGTGCTCATTTTTGTAGCCATTTTTCTTTGTCACTTATTGTTAATGCTATCAATTACATCGACATTATAGAGATCCTTGCCAAGCATAGCATTGTTGCCAATGTTCGCAATTGGATCATCTGATTGTTCAAGTCCCATTAGGTCACGTTGAATATCTAGCTTTACTAGTTCGTCCCGTGACACACCTGTCTGGGATGACAATATGGTGTTGTGCTCAATTGATTTTCCAATATCCATCATAGTATATCATCCAATATATCAAGTACCTCTAGCTCTTCAACGTAGTCCATATCCTCATCAAAGAGTGGCTCATCAAAGAGGTGCTCTACGTTGCCGTCCTCATCACGAATAGGTTCAAATAATTTACTGAAAAGTCCCATATTTTTTCCTCCTTTTCAGTTTCATCCTACCATGCCTGTTGTACCAATATATGTACTTAATTTATTTGTATTTTATATCACCAATATAAATCATTTTACCTAGAGGATATAAAAGGCGTGCAAGTACTTCTAAACTCGGATTACGTTTTCCCTTTTCAATACGACTAATATCAGCCTGTGTAACTCCAGATTTTTCTGCAAGTTCAGCTTGCGACATATTTGCTTCTAGTCGTGCCCTATATAATTCTCTTACAAGATCAAATTCCGGTTTCTGCGCATAATATTCTTTTAGCACTTCTGGATCAGAGAGTGCTTCTTTTCGCCAATCATCATAGTTAGTCATTTGAACACCTCTTCCTATAATCGTCCCTATATTGAATAGCTCTACTAATTTCTAACGAATCAGTTTACAGATAATTCATCATAGAACTCTTGTATAGGCACTTTACCATTCTCTTTTTTATATAAAACGAGTGAATAATTACTCATTACGTCCTCCTTAATATTATGTCGGATAAAGCATATTGTCAATGCTTTTTCTTTCAAATAAAAGCATTTCCTACTTATATATCCCAAAATCAGGTAAAAACGGCCGCATTTTCTACGAATGGTTAGAAATTACCGACGAGTGGTCATCCCACTCACCTTCTCACATAGTTGTTACTTGCGCCCAGCAAAGTTCACTTTTGCTGGCGATATCTAGCCAGTAGCGCTGGCTGAGAGCAATGTCAAGGCCTTTAGAGCATAGCGTGCCTTGACATGCGAGCAGACTGCGCTACCAATTACGCGGCGATTCCTTTAATTGTGTGAGCGCGGATTGACCGCCAGATACCAAAAAAACAGGACATTCAACTGAATGTCCTGTTTCTATCTTTAGATGTACTTGCCCTATACATCAACTGTCTCTTCTTCCGTCGTTGACGGAGTCTCAGTTGTTGTCGTTGTTGAGCTATCTTCTTCTGTTGTTGTAGTGGTGGTTGTTGTGGTAGTTGTTGTCGTAGTGGTGGTCGTTGTTGTGGTAGGTGGAAGAGTGGTCTCTTCTACCGGTTCAACAACGATGGCCTGACAGCCAAGCAAGTTGTACTTGCTTGAGAAGGCCGACTGCGAATACGTTACCAGGCCCCTGCCGTATGGGTCCATAAGGCTGACGGTGCCTGAGGTATATCCGCAAAGGACAAACACGTGGGTACCACGTGGATACTCGAAGTACTGGTCAGTACCTTCGATATACCACCAGTTACAGGTTGTAGGCTGATTCATATTGTATGTTGCCCATACAATCATAGGGCAGCCTTTATCAAGGTAACTGCAAAGCGTAGCAAGCGAGCTACCGGTAATATTCTTTACAGTGTGCTTTGGACCAAGGAAGCGTCCTACTGCACCAGTGACAACTGGTGAGAAAGCACCGTATCCAGGCTTGGAATCAGTATATGTGCTACGTGGATCACCAACGAACTTGGAATAGATTGATGGGCCATATGGTTTACCATTCTTTTCATATATGTATCCCGTTGGGATAGCATTGATTACTGAATCAAGTGAGACGCCATAGCCCCAATAGCGGAGGAGCATCGTTGCCGACGCCGCTTCACAACCCGTTGGGTATGATGGAAGCTGGCTTACATATGGCACCGATAGCATAACACTCTTTGGAGCGGCTACTGGCGCAGAACTGCCTGCGGCACGCTTATACACCTGAGTCGGAGCCTGCGTCGGCGCATATGTCGTCGTCTCCTCCTCAGTGGTTGTCTCCTGCGTTGTCACCTCAGTCGTAACCTCTTGCGTCGTTGTTTCCTCTTCCACATGACTTACGCCTATTGCTTCTACGCAATGGCTGTATGTCATAGCGAAGACAACAAAGAGCGCAGCCGACGCCAATATCTTGGCTGTGGTGAGCACCTCCATAGGCTTCGCCTTTGGTGCCTCACCCAACTTCTTTATTGGCTCCGGCGCCGGTGCCGGCTTCGGTGTCGGCTTCGGTGTCGGCTTCGGTTCTTCGACCTTAGCCTTTGGTTTTTTAGGAGCTGGCTTTTTATCAACTGGCTTTTTCTTTTCAACAGCCTTTACTTTAACCGTTTCTGTTTTTGGAGTAGCCTTCTTCTCCACTGGCTTTGCCTCAACAGATTTTGGCTTTGGCTTAGGCGCAGCTGGCTTCGCCGAAACCTTGACAGCTACTTTTTTCTCAGCTTCTAGCCTTTTGGCAGTTTCAACCTTACGACTTGCTCTACTATTCTTTTTTGCTTTGTTACTTTTCTTCTTATTTGACATAATTCAACTTCTACATTGTTTCAAGCGAGTGCTTGTATAACAAAAAATCAATTACGTTTATCTTCTTATATCCATCATCAAGCAAATCAAATGGATCATCATCCATGGTGATTAAAATCTTTTTATATCCATCACTAATTCTTTTAAAAGAACTAAGTTCTTGTTCTTTTTTACTTTGGTCTGCAATACTATATGCAACCTGTATGTAATATGTATCGTCTCTATTTAATGCAACAAAATCAATTTCTTTTTCTTGATTTTTGCCTATATCAACTTTGTATCCTCTACGAACAAGTTCTAAATATACAATGTTTTCCAGAGCATGTGTAGGCTCAATTTGTCTATAATTGAGCCGTGAATTTCTAAGGCCTAAATCTGTTGCATAATACTTGTTAAGCGTCTTTAGATACGCCTTGCCTTTTATATCGTATCGATACACTTTAGAAAAAAGAAAGGATTCACATAACCAATTTAAATAATTCCCAACAGTATCTGGCGTCATTGTATTAAATCCATTTGACCTTAATGTATCAGATATCTTTTTTGCGCTTACCAAGCTTCCTATATTTGAGCACAAAAAATCATATGTTGCATAAAAAGCTTCCTTATTTCTAATACCATACCTATCAATAATGTCACGCGTTGCAACCGTATCTTGAAGCATAGATAAATACTCTATTTTAAGGCTGTTATCAGATTCAGTTGCAGCATAAGGAAAACCTCCATAAAAAATATAACTCTTGAAGGCGTCCCTCTTATCCCCTCCGACAAAAGAATAATACTCGGCAAAAGAAAGTGTATGAACACGAATTTCTATACTGCGACCTCTAAGAGCTGTATTAATTTCACCTGAAAGCATCTTAGAATTCGAACCGGTTATATATACATCGCATCCATCTAATTTCAAACTATTAACTAGTTCTTCAAATTTATCAACATACTGAATTTCATCTATCATTACATAATATTTGTCGTCATTTGTCATTTTTGATTTAACAAAATCATACAAGGTATTAAAATCACGCAAATAGATATTATCTTTATGCTCTAGATTTACTTTAATAATGTTGTTTTCATTTACACCAGACTTTACTAAATAGTCAGCAAATATTTCAAAAAGAAGCACTGACTTGCCACAACGCCTAACACCGGTGATAACTTTTATCAAATCTTTATCCATATATTTAATCAAGGTTTCCAGATAGTCTGGACGAGCAATAATCATAATATCACCTCATATAAATTCTACTCGAAAAACTTTCAAAAATCAATATTTTTTCGAGTAGGCATTTTATATAAGCGTCAAAAGCCCAGTAGAATAAAGGAAAATCACAAAATAATTCTACTCGAAAAACTTTCAAAAATTAAAAGTTTTTCGAGTAGACGTTTTTATTGATGCAATTTATGCGCCAGTCTTTGGCATCATAGCAATGATGCGTCCAGCGAAATCATTGAAGTTTTGTGTTTGAAGAATTACTTTACCAGGACCTGTGAGTTTTGTGATGAAGAGACCCTCTCCACCAAAGAGGATGTTTGCAGCACCCTTAACAGTTTCAATTTCATATGTAACTGTCTTGTCAAAGGCAACTACGTTACCTGTATCTACTTTGATAACCTCACCAGGAGCAAGTTCACGGATAACCTGGTCACCGTCTATTTCAAGGAATACATAGCCTTCGCCGTGGATGTCCTGGAGGATGAAGCCCTCACCGCCAAAGAGTCCAGCGGAGAGTCGCTTGGTGAAAGCGATGTCGAGCTGTACAGAATCCTCTGCGCAAAGGAATGCGCGCTTTTGAGCGATGAGGCCTGGTGTACCAGTCAAATCAACGGCGATGATGTCGCCAGGTGCTGTCGCACCAAAGGCAATCTTGGCACCATCAATATTTGATGAATATGTTGCCATAAAGAGTGACTCGCCGGCAAACATTCTGCCAAGGCCCTTCATGAGACCACCCTTTGTGTTGGTCTTCATTGTGATGCCGTCACTCTCCCATACCATGCCGCCGCTCTGTGTATACATGCTGTCGCCTGCATTAAGCGTTACCTCAATTGCAGGTACTGTCTGGCCTACCTTTTCAAAAGCCAATGGCTTTTTCTCGGCCTTGACAACTGCAACTGGCTCTGCTGCGTCGCCCATTCTTGCTCCGCACTCTGTGCAGAAATTCGCGCCGTCCTCTATCGTCGCGCCACATTTATTACAAACCATACTAAGTCCTCCTTAAATAACATAAATACTATTCAATTTTATAACATACCATTAAACATAACAATTCGCATTTGCCACAAAAAAATGGCGGTAGTTTTCACACTACCGCCATTTCAATTGACTGTTCCAATAAAAAGTCATATAATACCTATGTAACAAAATCGAAAACACAAATTTCTTTTTCGTTAATAAGGAGGTGCGAGCATGCTCTACGACTACATTTTAGAGAACTACGAAAAAGGCGAACTAATCTTTGCAGAAGATATCGATCTCGGTATGTCACCGGGAAACAAGCGCCAACAATTAAAAAATTTAGTCGATGCAGGCAAACTTGTCCGTTATGAATATGGCACATATTACATCCCAGGCAAAAAAGTCTTTGACTGCATAGAAGCTAGAATTCCATACAACACTTATATGCAAGAGAAATATATCCATCGCAAAGACAAAGTAATGGGATTTTATGGCGGTTTCAATTTAATAAATCAAATAGGCCTAACTAGCCAAGTCCCATTCAGACAAGAAATCGTCACAAACAATATTTCAACTCAAATGAAGCGTATCACTCACGGTAGACAAGAATTCATTTTGAGGAAACCAAAAGTAGAAGTAACGCAAGATAATCTTTACTACCTTATCCTCATTGAAGCATTAGAAAACTACGATCAATATGCTGAGTTTAGAGGCGAAGAAGGCGCATATTGGATTCGTAAATTTGTAAATGAATACAGCATTGACAAAAACATTTTTGCTAAATACTTGCCATTCTATTCCGATAAAATATATAAACCTATATACGAAATGAAGCTTTTTGATGTACTTGCATAACAATAATACTGATTTTGCTGATGCAATAGCAATTGCCTCCGATATGTTAGATATAGAACCGGCGTTTGTTGAAAAAGATTATTATGCTGTGTTATTTCTAGACTTGTTATCCAAAGAAGAACCTTCTCTTGTTTTTAAAGGTGGCACGTGCAAATCCGACTACAATCGACTGACTGCAGGTATGATTATGGATAAGACCACTTACAACGATGCAGTTAAAACCCTTAAAACGGTTGCAAACAAACTAGCATCACAAAGCAAATAAAAATGGCGGTAGTTTTCACACTACCGCCATTTTGCTATTTAGTTAGTCTTGTTCTTTGCCTTTGCGAAGGGCAAGTGATGTGTAGAATGCAGTTGCTGAGAGGGTGGAGATTGCTGCAAAGGCGAGCATATATTGTTCGCCTGTGTTGGCAATCGTCTCAGGATTCTCAGCAGGTGCTGGTGC
This sequence comes from Candidatus Limimonas egerieequi, assembly GCA_018064455.1. GTDB lineage: Bacteria > Bacillota > Clostridia > Oscillospirales > Acutalibacteraceae > UBA1227. The sequence continues at coordinate 69,621 of JAGHVH010000012.1, forward strand.
TGGAACAGTTGGATCAACAATTGTGAACTCTGTTCTCGCCGAACCGTTGGTTGAGGCGATTTCAAGCATATGCTTTCCAGCACTAAGTGTTTCAAGGAAGGTAGCCTTGAGGTCAACGATAGTTGAACCTTCTTTAACTGTGTAGTTATCCTTGGCAACTTCCTTACCATCAACGAGTACTGATTGGAACTTATCCAAGTCTGCCGCAGATTTAAATGTTAAACCGTCTGATGAACCCTTAGTCCAAGATTGGCCTGCGCCCTCAAGCATCTCGTAGATGTTATTTACAACTGTAAGTGCAGGTGTTGTTCCATCTACTGAAAGGATGCGGAAGTTAAACACATGTGATCCATATGTAAGGTCACTTTCATACATTGTTACTGCCTGCTCAAGGTCCTCTGCTTTATCTTTGAATGTGTTGCTTCCACAGAGTTTCATATCATCTGAAAAAGTGAATGGACCTGCCAGGTTATCAATTTCTGGGAAAGGATCTGGGAAAACATACTCTGGCTCATTAGCACAGACAATTGCTCCCATTTCACCACTAGCGTAGAGGTCAACGTTTGAGAACTCTAAACCTGGAAGTGAAATTATTCCATATGCGTCTTCACCAGTTGCTATTGCTGACAATTTACAATCATGAATTTTGATAGGTTGTATTTCATCTTCAATCCTAGTAAAACGTCCACAGTATAAAGCTTCATCATTATTTGAGTTCAATGTCATTGTGCAATTCGAAACTTCACCATCAGAAATTGAAAATGCTGAACCATCAAGTGCAGTACTATTTACTTCACCACCTGTGAGTTTAGTGTGTGTAGTGGAAATACCAAAATCCGAAACGGCTGTAATCTTACCGCCACTCATATTAAAACTAGAGGTATATATTGCGAATTCTTCATTTTCCGTAACATCAATATTTATTGTGCCACCAGTCATATTAAAATGACCAGCTTCATCATCTACTAGTGAAACCCAAATACCTTCAAAGCAACCACAATTTGGATAATTAATATCTAATGTTCCGTCACTCATTGAAAAATTGGCACAACGTAAAACACAGCCACTTACATTAGTACCCTTAAACGTTAAAGTGCCACCAGTCATTTTGAAATCTCGCTCACAATAAAGAGCATAATATTCATATGCGTTATCTTTATCAAAGACTACATTTCCCTTAGCTTGAGTGAAATTGTTTACATGCAAAGCATTGTATGGAACGCCTGATTCCTCTATATAAGGACCACCACTAAGTGTAACAGTGCCTTTACTTTCGATAACAAGGTTACACTCGTATGGCACGATAGCAATTTCTGATTGCTCTCCCGTAGTATCAGGAATAACTGTTAGGTCATCGCCATAGATCGTAAGAGTGTTTGTTGATAAATCAACTTTTATACGGCTATCATCTGGCTTTAACAAAACGCCTTCGCTATCCATTACAGCAATGCGTTGATCAGTCTCTGCAAATGCATTGATTGGTACAATGCAAAGGATCATAGCAAGTGCCAAGATAAAAGCTAGGATTTTCTTATACATAGTCGTACCTCCTTGGAAATACCAAATTTCATTTTAATATATGTATTTCAGTTTTACTATTCGCATATATTACAAGAAATTTGTTTTATAATTGGTTATAAATAAATTAATTATGTGTTATAATTATTGTGTGTTTCTATGTTTATATGATTTTTCGTAAGGCGGTAACGTTTATGAATGAACAACTTTTTAGAAAGAAGAGTCTCAAAAAAATAGAGTCGCCAGAGAGCCTCAATGATTACGTTAGGGTGGCAAGCCCGAGCGTGTGGATCCTTGTGATAGCTCTGGCGGTATTGCTCGTTGGAGTATTTGTCTGGGGCACATTTGGTGCGCTCGAAACAACGATGCCAGTAAGGGCAGTTGTTGAGAATCGCGTATTGTGGCTTGTTCCAGACGATATCAACGATGTGCCAGCAAGTTTCGATTTGAGTGAAAAGCACGTTTATCGAATCGAAGGTGAAGAGTACGAGACGTACCTCTATCTCACAAGCGATAACTGCTTTGCTTGTGAAACCAAACTGGAGGATGGTTCGTACAAAGCCGAACTGGTAGTTGAATCAATCAAACCAATATCATTTATTTTTAACTGAGGACGATTATGAGTAAAGTTGTTAAAACGCCTGTCATTATGCAGCTCGAAGCACTAGAGTGCGGAGCAGCTTGCCTCACAATGATAATGGCGTATTACGACAAGTGGATACCTCTTGAGGAAGTGCGAGTAAGCTGTGGCGTTTCACGCGACGGCTCTAACGCACTTAATGTAATTCGCGCCGCTCGTCACTATGGCCTTGATGCAAAGGGCTACCGTTTCGACGACGTGGAGTCACTCCGCTCAAGCGCAACATTCCCTTGCATAGTCCACTGGAACTTTAACCACTTCGTCGTATTAAACGGTTTCAAGGGCAACAAGGCCTATTTAAACGACCCAGCGCGAGGCTCTTATTCAGTGCCAATCGCTACATTTGATGATGCTTTCACAGGCATCTGTTTGATGTTTAGCAAGGGCGAGAACTTTGTTCCATCTGGCAAGCCAAAGAGCATGCTCGAGTTTGCTAAGAAGCGCCTATCAGGTTCAGCAACAGCGCTTATTTTCACAGCACTTGTTAGCACAATTGCTATGCTTATTGCTGCTATCCGCCCTGCTTTTTCAAGAGTATTTATTGATAGGTTGCTATCAGGCACATCACCAAATTGGCTTGTGCCGTTCCTACTTATATTTGCAGGATTCAACATTTTGCAGATTATTGCATCTGCTGTTGTTGACATCTACACCTTACGAATCAACGGCAAGATGGCTGCGACCAGTGACGCCACATACATGTGGAAGGTCCTTCGCATGCCAATTGAATTCTTCACACAGCGTATGGCTGGTGATATTCAAAACAGACAGGCATCAAACCAGGTTATTGCCAATACCCTTATCAATGTATTTGCACCACTACTCCTTAATGGTGCAATGATGATTTTCTATTTGGTTGTAATGATAAGGTACAGCCCATGGCTCACACTTATTGGTATCGGTTCAATTGCAATCAACCTTTTAATTTCAAGGATTATCTCTAAAAAGCGTGTTAACATCACGCGTGTTGCTGCGCGTGACGTAGCAAAGCTTAGCTCGGCAACCGTTGCTGGAATTGAGATGATTGAAACAATCAAATCCAGCGGTGCCGAAGAGGGCTACTTTGCTCGCTGGGCTGGTTTCCAGGCCAGTGTTAACACAGCACAAGTAAAGCTCTTAAAAGTAAACCAATACCTCGGTTCAATACCAAACTTTATCTCAACACTTGCCAACAGTTTTGTACTTATCATCGGTGTATATCTCACCATGCAAGGCCAGTTTACAGTTGGTATGGTTATGGCATTCCAAGGCTTCTTAACAGCGTTTATGCAGCCTGCATCAACGCTTATCACCGCATCTCAAACTATCCAGGAGATGCGTACACAGATGGAACGTGTCGACGACGTTATGGAATATCCAACAGACGATACGTTCAAGCCTGAATCACCAGAGGTTACTGAATCAACCAAACTCACTGGCGACATCAAAATTGTCGACGTTGACTTTGGTTACTCACCTCTTGCTGAGCCAATCATCAAGGACTTCAACCTTGAAATCAAGCCTGGCACATCTGTTGCCATTGTCGGTTCATCTGGTTCTGGTAAATCAACTATGTCCAAGCTCATCTCTGGTCTCTACACTCCTTGGAGTGGTGAAATCCTCTTTGATGGCAGACCACTGTCTGACATCGAAAAGAATGTTTTCACAGGTTCACTTGCAGTAGTTGACCAGGATATCATCCTCTTTGAGGATACAATCGCTAACAACATCAAAATGTGGGACGACTCAATTGAGGACTTTGAAATGATCCTCGCCGCTCGTGATGCGCAGCTTCACGACGACATCATGGAGCGTCCACATGGATATCAACATAAACTCATCGAAGGTGGCCGTGACTTCTCAGGCGGTCAGCGCCAGCGTATGGAAATCGCGCGCGTACTCGCCCAAGACCCAACCATCATTATTCTCGATGAAGCAACATCTGCCTTGGATTCCAAGACGGAGTACGATGTCGTACGTGCTATTCGCGACCGTGGCATCACTTGCATCGTTATCGCTCACCGCCTCTCCACCATCCGCTCATGTGATGAAATCATCCTCATGGACAATGGTAAAATTGCGGCTCGCGGTACACACAAAGAACTTATGGAAACAAGTGAGCAATATCGCACACTTGTTACATCAGAATAGGAGGTGTCTGCATGAGTTGGTTTGAAGAACAGTTAAAGTACAGAAAACAACAGGATAACGAGAATTTTGCTGACGCCATCGATTCTGTTGCAGGCGCCGTAATGGGCAAGCGCCTCACACATCAAAACGATGTTGAGGTAATTGCTCAGTCAGCAATTGAGGAAATCAACAAGTACTACCACGGCGCTGCAATCAGTGGCCGTGCTGTCAAGCTTGACCGTGGCTGGCAACGCCACTCTGTCGGCGCAATGCTCGGCACTGTTAAGGAAAGCGGCGCTGCTGTCGCACTATTGCCGCATCAGCTCTATGGTTACTCCTATTACGACTACAGCGAAGGTCGTAAGTACAGGGTAACTAGACGCAATGCGTCACGCCTCTCAGAGGACGCTGTCTGCTACTACGAGCAGTTCCCTGCTCGCCCGCTCACAGTCCGCGACCTCTTCCGCTTTATGATTTCCAAACTCACGGGCTTTGACATATTCCTCTATTTCTTCTTGATGATTGTCGCAGCCCTTTTAGGACTCTTATCCCCAATCTTTACAAAGTGGCTCTTTGGAAGCGTACTTGATTCAGGACGCATGACAGCACTTATTGCACTCGCAGTATTTATGGTCTGCTTTGCAATATGCCAAGCGCTGATTACGACCTTCCAATCACTGATAAACGCAAGGCTTGAAATCAAGCAAAACAATGCAATAGCCGCTGCTGTAATGCACCGTATACTCAACCTCCCTGCAAGTTTCTTTAGGGATTTCTCATCCGGTGAACTCACACAGCGCTCAAACTATGTAAGTGAACTCTGTTCCATCTTTATCAACACGATTACAACAGTATCTTTCACGACACTGTTCTCGTTTATCTATGTTGGTCAGATTTTCTCTTTCATACCATCCCTTGCAATACCATCGCTGCTTATCGCTATCATTTCACTCCTTGTTTCAGTTGTTACAACACTCGCTCAAATGCGAATTACCAAGCAGCGAATGGAATACACAGCCAAGACAAGTGGAATGACATACTCAATGATTACCGGCATTCAAAAGATTAAACTTGCCGGTGCAGAAAAGCGTATGTTTGCACGTTGGGCAAAGCTCTATTCCAAGGAAGCTGAGCTTACATACAGCCCACCAACATTTATCAAACTTCGCAACACAATCACACTTGCGATTTCAGTATTTGGTACGCTCTTCCTTTACATGCTTGCAATCCAAAGTGACACTGATGTTGGCAACTTCTATGCGTTCACAACATCATATGCACTTGTTACTGCAGCATTCACACAGTTCTCTAATATTGCACTTATTCTTGCAAATATTAGACCTACATATGAGCTTGCAAAACCAATACTTGATTCCACACCAGAGGTTACAACTGATGGCGACAAACTCACCGACCTTCGTGGTGAGATAGAACTTAATAATGTATCATTTAGGTACGACGAGCACATGCCATATGTCATCCACAACATCTCACTCAAGATTCGCCCAGGCGAATACGTTGCGATTGTTGGTTCGACAGGCTGCGGCAAGTCGACACTCCTGCGCTTGCTCCTCGGATTCGAGACCCCACAGCGCGGTTCCATCTACTACGACAAGAAAGACATCGCTCATCTTGACATCAGAGAACTTCGCCGCAAGGTTGGCGTCGTAATGCAAGATGGCAAGCTCTTCCTTGGTGACATATATTCCAACATTGTAATCTCAGCACCAGAGCTCACACTCAGTGATGCTTGGGAAGCTGCTAAAATAGCAGCAATCGATGAGGACATCAAGCGCATGCCAATGGGCATGCAAACCCTCATCTCAGAGGGCCAGGGCGGTTTCTCTGGCGGTCAAAAGCAGAGACTTATGATTGCCCGCGCAGTTGCCCCAAGGCCAAAGATTTTGATGTTTGATGAGGCAACATCTGCACTCGATAACGTAACCCAGAAAAAGGTTGCAGAAGCAATCGATTCCCTTGGTTGCACACGTATCGTAATTGCCCATCGCCTTTCAACTATCAAGCACTGTGATCGCATAATCGTGCTCGATCACGGCAACATAGTTGAGCAAGGCACATACGATGAACTCATTGAGCAAGGTGGCATGTTCTGTGACCTTGTTGCTCGTCAGAGAATAGATATTGACGGAGGAGAAGACAAATGACAGACGCTGAAAAAACTGCCATATACACCGACTTCTATGAAAAGGTGCTAAACTATGTAAACTCCAAGGTTTGCAATATGACTCAAGCGGAAGATCTCACATCTGACATCTTCCTCAAAATATATGAGAAACTTGACACGTTTGACGAGTCCAAGTCGTCGCTATCCACCTGGATCTTCACCATTACAAGAAACACCTTGACCGACTACTACCGTACTCGCAAGGTCTTCTCTGAAGTTCCAGAGGACTTCCGCGACGACACATGCATCGACGATGAGCTCTGCAACAGCGAGATGCTTGAAACACTCGCCGACGCACTCGAATCTCTCGACGAGCGCGAGCGCGACCTCATCATCCTCCGCTATTACAAAGGCCTCACCTTAACTGAAATAGCACAAAGGATGGATATTTCCTATTCATATGTAAAAATACTTCATAACAAGGCGCTTTCAGGCATGCGAGGATATTTTTAAAAATATTTGTAGCCATTTTAGAAATTCGCTCGTATAAACATATGAAAGCAAACGAAAAGAGGTAATCATTATGGAAGGAAAACTTAGAGGACTTTTTGAATATAACCGATTTAGCGAAAACGCAAGACTCAGCAAACTCATTGAGGAAACTGATTCTCGCTATGGCACAGAGCTCAGTGACAGCGACTTGCTCCTTGTCAATGCAGCTGGTGAGCCAGATGAGCATACACAAAATCCAGATCAATTTTACGCAAACAGACCATAAACTAAAAAAACCAAAAGATAGACAGGCACCAAGTGCCTGTCTTTTTCTATAAATATTTTTAATTAATTACCTTATAAATTATTTACTTTGCACATCTTTGGTGCTAATATTAACGATGTATAGCTATCTTATGAGAGGTGTTACGCATGAAAAAAAGAATTATATGCATACTTTTGACTGCTGTTATGCTGCTCACACTAATACCAATCACGGCATTTGCAGCTGACTACACTATCACCAACGGCACGCCAGAAAGTGCCAAAGAAACGAATCACGGATTTATCGCCATCGACAAGGCGACTGCCGCAAAGGGTGACACCGTAACAATTACGGTCAATCCGGCGGACGGCTATCAGCTTAAATCGCTGACCGTTACCCCCGCTTTTACCGTCACCTTCGATCTGAATGGCATTACCGGCACAGCACCGACAGCGCAGAAGATTAAAGATGGCGAGAAGGTCACCAAGCCTGCCGATCCGACGGACACGGTTCACACCTTCGCCGGCTGGTATAAAACCAAAGACGCAACCACCGGTGCGCTGTCCGATCCGTGGGATTTCGACAATGACACAGTAACAGCGAATATGACGCTGTACGCACAGTGGACAAGAACGATGAAGGTCCTCCTTGGCAATGATTTTCCAAAATCTCAAACTAATAGCGCACCAGAAAAAGCATGGACGAATGCAAACGGCTACAAAGCGTTTATTTATGGCTCCGATAAATACTTTAAGCTGGACCCTGGTAATGCTAATGGTTTAGCCTGTTTAACATCAAATCAATTCACAAGAATCAGTGATGATAAGTATGTATTTGAATATGTTAATGGAAGCAATAGTTACGGTGTATTTACGTTAAATATAGAAGACAGCACATTAGTCTCCATAGAATACGACGGTACAGGTACGAGTTATGAGTGGCTTTCCGGCACCTACTCCCCTGTATCACAGTGCATTGCTGCCGGAACGATGATCTCCATGCCGGAAGGCAATCAAAAGGCGGTTGAAGAATTGGAGATCGGTGATGTTATCAATACTTTTGATCATGAGACAGGAGAGGTATCATCAGCACCGGTTTGCTTTATCTGGGGAAGCAAAAATACCGGCAATGCTTTCACTTTGACATTTGAAGATGACGTAGAGGTTACCGTCATCGAGGAGCATGGCTTCTATGATCAGGAAGAACAGAAATATGTATTTATCAATCTTCAAAATGCCGAGGAATACATCGGAGACCATTTCTATAATGCGGATACTAATAGTTGGCTTGCGTTAAAGAACTGTGAGGCGTTGAACGAAAGCATTGATGCGTACGCCATTATAACGAGCGGCGATCTGAATCATATGTCCAACGGTATGCTTTCCATGTGCGACGGCACTGTTAAAGTGCTTGCAAATATATTTGAATATGACAACCAAATGAAATTTGATGCAGACAAAAAGAAAGCAGATATCGAAGCATATGGTCTGACTTCCAAAGAAAAGATTCTGGAACTGGAAGGATTTATCGAGTCTGATTATGATGACTATAATCTGCAGTACCTGAATGTTGCAATTGGAAAGGGTCTGACTACGTGGGAATGGATTGAAGCGTTTAGTGATTATTGCGTAGAGAATGGTTTGGTTGATATTTACAGCGGTTCGGAGACGGCGGAGAAAAATGAAGCACCGAAGATGCTTCTGACGTCCGCAACAGCACCGAAAACCTTGCTTGGCAGTACTCCCGAGCTTACACCGCAAGACGGTATTGAAATTAAGGCGAACGAAAACGGAACATATCAGTTCACCATGCCCGGCTATGCAGTCACCGTCACGGCGGAGTTTGAGGCTACTCCAGAACCTGACCCAATCAACTACAAGATTATTGAAGGTGCAAACTCTGTTTGGGTTATAGCAGCTAATGAGGATCCTGTATTCAGATCAAATGCAGATTTCTCAAAGTTCTCACATGTTTTACTTGATGGCAAAGAATTGGCTAAGAAGTATTACAAAGCTGAATCTGGTTCAACAATTATCACTTTGACACCAGAATATGCTGCTACACTTGCAGTTGGTAAGCACACAATTGAAATCGTTTCAACTGATGGTTCTGCTTCAACAGTATTCTATATCGAAGAGACTATTGCTAATACAGATGGAGAGGGATTTGCTCTTTCTACTGCAACAATGTCTAGTGCATTCATAGGATGCAACATTGTTGGTTTGGCAGTAGTATTCTTTGAACTTAAGAAGAAGAAAAAAGTTAGATAAAGACATAAAAAAATGAGGTGCTTAAGCACCTCATTTTTTATTTAAATTTAGTTTGCATACTCCTCATGGAAGTAGTATCTGATACGACCTTCAGTTGACTTGCCATACTGGATAGCCTCAGATGGGCAACGGTTGATGCAAGATGTGCACTGGCAGCAGTTGCCTTGCCACTGTGGCTTCTTGTCAACGAGTTTGATGTTGCCAAGTGAGCAGAAGCTTTCACAGAGGCCACAGCCGATGCAGGCGTCTGTTGCATAGAACTTCTTGTCACTTGATGCGAACTTGAGGAAAGCTGGGTGGATGGCCTTTGTGAGAACATGAGGAGCAATACCTCTTGTCATGTCAACATAAACCTTTCCTGCATTTACAGCAGTGATGAACTTAGCAAGCTTTACCTTTGCAGCTTGGATAAATCTCTTTGCCTCAGCTTCATCTGAGCAGTTACTACCTTGGATGTAGTTGTTTGCCATGGCAACAGACATCTTAGCGTTGAGCTTTTTGCCAGAAACTGATTCAATTTGGCTGTCTACTACACCACAGTCAGAGCCACATGTGCATACAGTGTAGAAATAGCAATCTGCTGGGAGCTTAAGGCTCTTTACAAAAGCCTCAACAGGTGCTGGCATACCCCAAGCATAGATTGGGAATACGATACCAACTTTTTTGTCAGTTACTTCTTTGTTTACGTCATCTTTACAGATGTTTACTGCAGTATCATTTGTTCCAATAGCAAGCTGCTTTGCAACCCACTCTGAATTACCTGTACCTGTGAAATAGTAAATCATAATTATCCCTCCATGTGGTCGTGGACATATTTAACAAGGTCTACAACTTTGGATGAGTAACCCCACTCGTTGTCGTACCAAGCGAGGAGTTTCACAAAGTGATCGTTGAGCATGATGCCTTCCTTGGCATCAAAGATGCAGGTCTCTTTGTGACCACGAAGGTCAGAGGAGACAACCTCATCCTCAAGGTAATCGATGATGCCCTTGTATGCACCTTCTGATGCATCCTTCATCGCCTTGCAGATAGCGTCATATGTTGTTGGTGTCTTGAGGCTGACTGTCATGTCAACGATGGACACATCGTTGACTGGTACTCTAAACGACATGCCGGTAAGCTTGCCTTGGAGTTCTGGGATTACAAGACCGCAAGCTTTGGCGGCACCTGTCGTTGATGGGATGATGTTGTTGAAGACAGAACGGCCTGTACGCCAGTCACGGCCGGCTCTGGCATCAACAGGTTTCTGCTTGGATGTAGCAGAATGGATTGTTGAAACAAGGCCCTCCTCAATGCCAAAAGTATCATTGAGTACTTTTGCCATTGGAGCGAGGCAGTTTGTTGTGCAAGAAGCGTTTGAAATGATGTTCATATCAGGTGTAAAGGTATTTTGGTTTACACCCATTACAAATGTTGGCATATCGTCTTTTGCAGGCGCTGTTACTATTACCTTTTTGGCTCCGCCTAAAAGGTGTTGGCCTGCTGTATCCTTTGTGAGAAAAGCACCTGTGGATTCTATTACATACTCAGCTCCACAGTCTCTCCAAGGAATATCTTTGATATCTGAACAGCTAAATACAATGATCTTTTTGCCGTTAACAAGAAGGCCACCATCAGTGGCTTTTATCTCGCCAGGGAAGTTGCCAAAAATACTATCATATTTTATCAAATAGACCATGTAATCAAGGTCAGCGTTACGAAGGTTAATACCGCAGATTTCAAATTCATCTGCTCTCTCGCAGAGAATTCTGAATACTACTCTGCCGATTCTACCGAATCCATTAATACCAACTTTTATTGCCATGAAAAAGCCCCTTTCCTTTGGTATACCAAAATTGTACTAAAGGAAAGGGGTAATTACTAGCATAGTTTAAAACTTGTCATTCTTTGTTATGTAATTGTCAAGGATCTCTGCTGCAAGGCCAACCATTTCAGGGCATGGACGCTTTTTGTAGTAGGCGTCAGTGCGTGGTTCTGGTGGCGCAGAAATGTCTGGGTTTGTAAGGCCGAGAAGTTCACGGCAAACGATTGAGCCACACTCTGCTTTAAACTCGTTTGCTACCGCTTGCACACGCTCATAGTGCTCTGGTTTGTTCTTGCCTGGCTCATCGTTGCCATAGATGAGACCGAGTATGATTGCAGCGCCAGACACTGCGCCACATACCTCACGCATGTGACCAACGCCTCCGCCAAATGACATGGCGAGTTTTGCAAGTTCTGACTTATCGATATTAACAAGGTCCGAGAATGCAAGTGCTACTGCCTGTGAACAGTTATATCCCTGTCCGAAGTATTCCATTGCCATTTCTTTTCTACTCATTTTATCGCCTCCGCAAGTTTTTTAAGATCAGCTTCTAAAAGCGGTTTATTATTTATATTCCTGAGTATTGCTGCCGGATGGAAGGTTCCCATGTATATTCTGCCATCTCGCTCTATGAGTTCACCATGTTGTTTGGTCACAGAAAAGTCCTTGCCAATAATTCGCTGTGCAGATATCCTACCGACACAGAGGATTACCTTTGGATCAATTATCTCAATCTGTTTTTGGAGCCACTCGATACAGAGGTCCTGTTCTGTTTTCTTTGGGTCCCTATTCTCAGGTGGCCTGCACTTGAGCATATTGGCTATGTATATATTGGTATCTCTCCTAAGGCCGACTTCCTCAAGCATCTCGGTTAGGAGTTTACCACTCCTACCTACAAATGGCTTGCCCTGCTCGTCCTCATCTTTGCCCGGTGCTTCACCTATTACGAGCACTTTAGCGTTTTCGACGCCGTCGCCGAAAACGAGCTTGGTCCTGCTCCCACTCAGCTCGCACCGTGTGCACTTTTCACATTGCAGTTTTAATTCTTGTAATGTCATCTCTATCACCAAATAGATTATACCAAAAAAAGAAGAGTGGGAAAACCCACTCTTCTCATTCCTAAAAGCCAATTTCTTTGACTTTAAATTCTTGACCACCAAGAATAGTTTTATCACGGCTTCCGCATTTCGGACATTTGCCCTCATTTTTAAAAACGTTATATAGGGCATGACATTCGTTACAAAGGCCTTCACCACGAACTGTTTCAAGTTTTAACTCACAGCCCTCAAATAGAGGCTTGCCATCTGTAACTACTGGAAAGTACTTTTCAAAGAAAACAGGAAGGTAACCAGTCAGCTCACCTATTTCCAAGGTGACTAACTTTACTTTTTCCACATTGTTTTCTTTTGCCACACGCTCAACGACTTTTATCGCTTCGCTAAGCACTCCTATTTCATGCATTAGTCTTCTTTTCCTATTCTTTTCTTAGTAAGGTCTACTGCTCGATGACCCATTCCAACAACTACTGCAGGAACAAGATTCTCATATGTTACGCCCCATGCATCCTTAGTCTTTGAAAGATGGATAGCATCAAATTTACAACGTGTTGTACAAATGCCGCATCCAATACAAGTCTTTGGATCAACCTTTGCAGCGCCGCAGCTGAGGCACCTTGCTGCTTCTGTCTTTACCTGGTCCTCAGAAAGTGTAATTCTTGCGTCTGAGAATGACTTAAGTTTCTTTGGCTCAAGACCCGGTAGTTGACGTGTTGAACGGTCATAACAGTTGATTACCAGATTATCCTTATCAATCATATGGAAGTTTGTACGCTTCATTCTACCGATTGTAAGGCTATGTTTCCATACATAACGATGAATTGACTCAGCACCTTCTTTACCTGCTGCAATTGCTTCAATTGCAAAACGAGGGCCTGTATATACATCACCACCAACGAATACGTCTGGCTGTTCTGTCTGGTATGTCCAAGCATCTGCTTTAACAGTGCCGTTCTTATTAAGCTGAACCTTTTCTCCCTTGAGGAGGTCGCCCCACTCGATTGACTGACCGATTGCAGAGAGCACATACTCACATTCAACCGTCTTTGTTGTCTCCTCGTCATACTTTGGAGCAAACTTATGGTTCTCATCAAATACTGATACGCACTTTTTGAATACAACCGCCTTAACCTTACCGTTTTCTGTGAGAATTTCTTTTGGACCCCAGCCATTGTTAATCTCAACTTTTTCTTCTTCTGCCTCTAATACTTCATCATCAGCAGCCGGCATTTCTTCGCGGTTCTCAAGGCTAAACATTGCTACATTGTCTGCACCATAACGTACTGCCGTACGTGCTACATCAACCGCAACATTACCGCCACCGATAACTACAACTTTGCCTTGAAGTTTATTAGTCTTATTGAGAGCTACACCCTTAAGGAAGTCAATGCCAGAGATTACACCTTCAGCGTCTTCACCGTCTATGCCGAGCTTTCTTCCGCCCTGTGCACCAATTGCAACATAGAAACCTTCATATCCTTCTTTACGAAGATCGTCAAGAGTTATATCCCTACCGACTTCTACGCCACATTTAATATCAACGCCAAGTGCCTTAACAACCTCTATTTCAGCCTCTACAACGTCCTTCTCCAATCGGAATGATGGCATACCAAATGTCATCATTCCACCTGGCTTACTCTCTTTTTCAAACACAGTTACATCATGACCCCAAATAGCGAGGTAATATGCACATGAAAGTCCAGCAGGGCCAGAACCAATTACTGCAACTTTCTTACCATATTCATAGTACTTCTTTGGAACGAAACGAGTTGCCGCATTCAAATCACGATCTGCAATAAACTTTTTAACCTCATCAATTGCTACTGGTGAATCAATATCTCCACGTGTACAACCATCTTCACAGAAGCGTGCGCATATACGACCGCATACTGCTGGGAATGGGTTTTCCTTTTTAATGAGTTCAAGTGCCTCGTCATATCTACCTTCAAGTGCCATCTTAAGATAACCTTGAACTGCAATATGTGCAGGGCAGTTTGTCTTACAAGGTGCAGTACCCGTCTCAGGAACTACATGATCTCTATCTGTGTAGAAAGCATCGCCATTCCAGTGTCTTGACGTAAGCACCATGCGATCATTTGCAATAACTGTATCCTTAATCTTAACAGGCTCTTTCTGACAGAGCTTTTGACCAAGTTTTACTGCGTTTTGAGGACAAACCTCTACACAGCCTCCACATGCTACGCAATTATTAGGATCAACACTTGCTGTATAGTTTGAAGATGAAAGATTTGGGGAAGATGTATACCAAGATGTTTTAAGGGCCATACATGTCTCCCAATGACAGTTACAGATAAACAAGCTCTCATCTTTGCCATCAATATTTGAAAGTTGATGAACGCAGCCTCTATCCTCTGCTTTTTTAATAATAGCCTCTGCTTCTTCACGAGTAATTTTTCTAGCCTTGCCTGTGCGAACAAGGTGATCGGCAAATTTACCGAGGCTTATACAATATTCCTCAAGCAAGTCAGCAGAACCTTTTTCCATCATTTCGCGAAGGCGTCTGCACTCACATGGCGCAACAGCCAAGTGTCCCTCATTTTTATCAAGCCAATATGATACTTCTTCAAGGTCTACTTTGCGAGAATCATTCATAATCGCTTCTTGAACAGGAAGTGCACGCATGATTGCGGCGCCCATTGGAACAAAGCCCGTGATGAGCTTTTGAAGGTTCAAAATGTAATTGATAAATCCAGGTGCTGTCTCCGGATACTTTTCCGTAAGCTCCTTAGACATAGTTACTCCTTCCATTGAACCAGGTGCAAATACTGGAAGAACAAACATATCTACGCCGCTGTCGTCACTTGTATATTCGATAATACCAATACGCGCCATCTCATCAGCAAGTTTGGCGCAGGCTTCGACACTCATACCCTCAATCTTTGCCAACTCATCAATATAATATGGGTGGCGAAGTTTCATCTTAAGAACGAAATCAACCATCTCGTCTGAAAGCATTCTGTTCCAGAAAATGTATTCCCATGAATTCTTTGTTGGCAATGGATTCAAGAAATTAACATGGGTAATCATACGAAGCAAGTTCTTTCTAACAGGCTGTCCTGCAGTTTCTCTCATGTAGTCTTCGAGACATTTTTGATCGCCATGATCAAGATTGTTATGTTCACGCTCTAACATTTAATCATCTCCTATTAATATAATGCGCCACTACTTATTGTATGACACCGCGCCTATTGTTCATAAAAACAAAATGACAAATTTGTTCAATTGTGATACAATATCAAAAAATTGTTCCGCTAGGGGTGATTCCTTGAAAAACACAACAAAAGACGACATCTTACATGCATTCAACAATTTGATAGAAACAACCAACTTTGATAAAATCACCGTTCAGATGATTCTTGACGAAGCTCAAATTGGTCGTGCAACTTTTTATAGGTACTTCAAAGACAAGTACGATGTTATGAACTACAACTATAGCAAGTTCCTTGAAGAGTACCTGCTCGCAGGCAAAATCCAAACTTTTGAGGATTTCTTTAAGATTATGACAAGCACTGGCACAGACTTTTTTCGCAACAAAATCAAGATTTTTGATTCAACTGGCGCAAATTCATTCCAAAACTTTCTCTATGAAGCATCCTTCACAAGTGTTAAGTTAATCCTCCTAATGAGAGGTCAAACAAGCCTTAGCCCAACCGAAGAAATGCAATACAAATTCCTCTGCCACGGCATCCCTCACCTTTATGAGGGATGGATCAAAGGAGAGTACCCAAACGTAACATCCGATGAGGCTTCAAAGGCTATCTATGACCTCTTACCAGAGCAATTAAAAGGTAACCTTTGGGTACGTGAATAATGGTTGACGTTTTAATTTATTAGTGATATATTCGCAGATGTAAAACAAATTGGAGGCCACAAAATGGACGACAAAACATATAGAATTATCGAAATAAAAGAGAACATCTTTGCAGATAACAACAAGGATGCACAGGCTTTACGTGATGAGCTTAAAAAGAAAGGCACCTTCTTTTTGAACATCATGTCATCCCCTGGTTCTGGTAAAACAACAACTTTGACACAGGTTATTCCACGCCTTGCAGAAAAGTA
>JAGHVH010000039.1 GCA_018064455.1 Candidatus Limimonas egerieequi
TTCATTAAGTGTAGCAATTTGTATCTCAAAATCTGCTTTGTCATCAAGGGCAGAACTTAACAGGTACTCGCATTCCTTGTTCAATGCAACATACCAAAGGAGTGCATCCATGGCAGAGATAGAGATACAGATGTTGTTGCTGCATTGTCTATGGTCTTCAAGGCTGTTGAGCTTCCTTTGGACAGAGGACATAAGGGCATTGTGACATGAGTAATGCACCTTGGACGAGAATGCCTGAAATTTTGCACCACATTCTGGACAAACGATTAGGGATTTTGCCAGATAGATGTTTTCCTTCGTGCCAATTTTCGTGCTGCTTTTTTTTGCAATCTGACGGCATCGGTCAAACTGTGCCTCAGATATGATAGGTGGGTAGGAGCGTGCAAAGGAAGCATTTGTACCTTTCAACTTCCTTCCTGTAAGAAGCTCGGAGGTCAGTACCTGATGGACGAACCAAATATCAAAATTCTTCTCGGGACTACGTTTTTTGTTGTGGCAATTGCTATACTTCAAACCACGCTCGCGGAGTTCCTGAGCTACACGTGCCAAGGAATAGCCAGCCTCGTACATATCAAAGATGGTATGTATGATGTCGGCTTCATCGTGTTTAATGATGAGGAGATTGTTTCGGTTGGCATCAATGGTATAGCCATAAGGAATGACACCACCAGAATACTTACCTTCAAGGGCTTTCTGTCCCTTGCCTCGATGAAATCGCTCTTTTTTCTCTACCACCTCCTGCTCTGCAAAGCAACCGAAGATAGAGAAGACCAGGGAACCCATGGTGTCGAATTTGGTTCTTTCGGGTTCTTCCAAAAGGGTAAAGGATGGCTTCAGGCACTTTAACTGGACTTTGTTGTTCCTAAAGATATTGTCTCTGACTGAGTACAAAGTCATAGGATCACGAGACAATCGAGAGAGTTCAAAGATGTAAACGCAATCAACATCGTTCTTCTCAATGACAGCTTTCAATTCATTGAGACCTTCACGTTCTGCTTCTTTGAGTTTTACGCCGCTCTCCTTCTTGGCGATAACGATAATGTCGCTATCTCCATAGCCATCAACGGCAGCAGATCGTTTCAGGGCTTCTATCTGAGACTCCAATGTTTGCTTCTCCGTTGAGACACGTACAAATAAAACTGCTTTCTTCATAAAAATAATAATTTACCGTTTTATTGTCTGAGAAAGGAGCAAACGTCGATATTAGTGGCGTTATTGTGCTTCTTTTAGTTGAGAACATTGTTTATCCCGTAAACACTGTCTGAATTTGCAGTATTTCAAGGTATGTTACCTTTTGTGGTTGCAACTGCGAAAATTAGACATTTCTCAAATACCAGTTATTTTAATTATGAATTGTACTTCACCATTAAGAATAACGTAAAACTCAGACTTTTATTTTATGAAGCAGCACAAAATTTATGGCAGTAACTTTCGCTCTCGTGGCAATCGATGCGATCCATCAAAGGTCCGCTTATCTTGCTCATATATCGTTGGACCTGTGCTGGTGTACAAGTGCAAGCATGTGTAGGGTGGTGATGGTAGC
>JAGHVH010000041.1 GCA_018064455.1 Candidatus Limimonas egerieequi
CATATATATAACATTGTACTAAAATATAACAAAGTTTGTTAAAAAGGCAAACAAGTTTGTTAAAGGAGAACACAACTCGTGGGACAGACATTAAGTCAAAAAATCATCGCGAACCATCTCGTATGCGGAGAGATGAATGTCGGTGAAGAAATTGGAATCCGCATAGACCAGACTCTTACACAGGATGCAACAGGCACAATGGCCTACCTCGAACTTGAGGCAATGGGCATCGACAGAGTCAAGACTGAACTCTCAGTCGCTTACATAGATCACAATACACTCCAAACAGGTTTTGAGAACGCCGACGACCATCGCTTCATTGGAAGCGTATGCAAAAAACGTGGCGTTCGTTTTTCTCGCCCTGGCAACGGCATTTGCCACCAGGTGCACCTTGAGCGTTTTGGCGTTCCAGGCAAAACCTTGATTGGTTCAGATAGCCACACACCAACTGGTGGTGGCATCGGTATGCTCGCTATGGGTGCCGGTGGCCTTGACGTTGCCGTTGCCATGGGTGGTGGCGAGTACTACATCACAATGCCAAAGATGGTTAAGGTTAACCTCACTGGCAAACTCTCCCCTTACGTTGCAGCCAAGGATGTTATCCTTGAAGTGCTCCGTATTATGAGCGTTAAGGGCGGCGTTGGCAAGATTATCGAATACCAGGGACCTGGTGTTTTGACACTTTCAGTACCAGAACGTGCAACTATCACTAATATGGGTGCTGAACTTGGTGCTACAACATCTATCTTCCCATCAGATGAAATTACCAAGGCATTCCTTGAGGCACAAGGCAGAGGTGCTGATTGGTCAGAGCTCAAGGCTGACGATGACGCAGTATATGATGAGGTAATTGATATTGACCTCTCTACACTTGAACCACTCGCAGCTATGCCACACATGCCTGATAACGTTCGCAAGGTACGTGAAATTGGCAAGATTAAAGTTGACCAGGTATGCATAGGTTCATGCACCAACTCTTCCCTCTCAGATATGCTCAAGGTGGCAGCAATCCTCAAGGGCAAGAAGGTTGCTCCAAATGTAAGCCTTGCAATTGCACCAGGTTCTAAGCAGGTTCTTTCAATGCTTGCTACTTGCGGTGCTTTGACAGATATTATCGATGCTGGCGCTCGTGTACTCGAGTCAGCTTGCGGTCCTTGCATCGGCATGGGCCAGTCACCAAACTCAGCCGGCATCTCACTCCGTACTTTCAACCGTAACTTTGAAGGCCGTTCAGGTACAGCTGACGCTGGTATCTACCTTGTAAGCCCAGAAGTTGCAGCAGCGTCTGCCCTCACAGGTGTCCTCACTGACCCACGTGAACTTGGAGAGCCACTTAATATCTTGATGCCGGAGAAATTCCTCATCAACGACAACATGGTTGAGCTCCCAGCAACTCCTGAGGAAGCTCCATCAGTTGAAGTAATCTACGGACCAAACATCAAACCATTCCCAGATTCAAACGTGCTCAAAGACGAAATTGACGCACCAGCAATCCTCAAGGTCGGTGACAACATCACAACTGACCACATTATGCCTGCTGGCGCAAAGATTCTTCCTTACCGTTCAAATATCCCATTCCTTTCACAGTTCTGCTTTAAGCAGTGTGACGAGCACTTTGCAGAGAACTGCAAAGCTGCTGGACGCGGCTTTATCATCGGCGGTGCGAACTATGGTCAGGGCTCATCACGTGAGCACGCTGCCCTCGTTCCACTCTACCTCGGAATCAAAGCCGTTATCACAAAGAGCTTCGCACGTATCCACGCTGCGAACCTCATCAATGCCGGTATTATGCCACTCACCTTCCAGAATCCTGACGACTACGACAAGATTGAACAGGGCGACGCACTTGTACTCAAGAACGTATTTGCAAGCCTTGACAGTGGCAACTTTGTTCTCGTTGATGAGACAAAGGGAATCGAGATTCCACTTGTTGGTGTATTCACAGACAGACAGAAGGACATCTTAAAAGCTGGCGACCTTCTTCAGTACACGAAAGGAAAGAAAGACTAATGGACGAGAAATTGACACCAGCAGTTGACGCTGCTGTAGAACACTTTAGAGAACTTTTAATAGACCAGCTTGACCGTTGCGACAGAATGGCAGCAGACAGTGGCAAAACAGATTTTTCAAAGCTTGATGAAATCAAAATTGGTATCTGTGGTGGCGACGGCATTGGTCCTATCATCACAAATGAAGCTATGAGACTCCTTGAGTTCTTGCTTGCTGACGACGTTGCATCTGGCAAGATTAAGTTCAAGGTAATCGATGGTCTCACAATAGAGAACCGCCTTGCTTGTGGCAAGGCAATCCCAGACGATGTACTCGCTGAGATTAAGGAATGCCCAGTACTCCTCAAAGGTCCTACTACTACACCAAAGGGCGGCACAATGGAGAGCGCAAACGTTGCCCTTCGCCGTGCACTTGACCTCTATGCAAACGTAAGACCTGTAGAAGTACCAGATCAAAACATTGACTGGATCTTCTACCGTGAAAATACTGAGGGTGAATACGTACTCGGTTCTAAGGGTATTGAAATTCCAGAAAAACTCGCATTTGACTTTAAGGTAACAACTGACCTTGGAACAAAGCGTATCGTTCGTGCCGCTTGCGAGTATGCACGTCAAAACGGCAAGACAAACCTTGCAATCGTAACTAAGGCAAACATCATGAAGAAGACAGACGGCAAGTTCTCTCTCCTCGCTCATGAAGTTGCTGATGAATATCCAGAAATCACTGCTGAAGACTGGTACATCGATATCATGACAGCTAACCTCGTAAACGAAGCTCGTCGCAGTGAGTTCCAAGTATTTGTACTCCCTAACCTCTATGGCGACATCATCACTGATGAAGCCGCTCAGATTCAGGGTGGTGTTGGTACAGCAGGTTCTGCTAACATCGGTGACCACTATGCTATGTTTGAGGCTATCCACGGCTCTGCTCCTCGTATGATTGAGCGTGGTGATGGCGCATATGCAAACCCAGCATCAATGTTCAAGGCAACAGAGATGCTCCTTCGTCACATCGGTTATCAGGACAAGGCCGACCTTCTCTCAAAGGCAATGTCTATCTGCCTTGAGACAGAGAAAAAGTATGTAATTACCGGCAGAAGCGACGGTGCTTCTTGCGAAGAATTCGGCAACTACATAATGGAAACAGTTAAATCTCTAGAAAAATAGGAGAAACTATTATGAGTTCTAAGTATATTTCTATCTCGGTAATAAAAAGACTTCCTCGTTATTACAGATTCCTTGGAATTTTAAAGAGCGCAGGTATGGTACGTATCTCAAGCCGTGAGCTTGCTGACAGAATGGGACTCTCAGCATCTCAAATTCGTCAGGACCTCAACTGCTTTGGCGGTTTCGGTCAGCAGGGATACGGCTACAATATAGAAAGTTTGCGCAACGAAATCGGCAAGATTTTAGGCGTTGATGCTGGACTTAAGACAATTCTCATCGGCGCTGGCAACCTTGGCCGTGCGCTTGCAGTTCAAATGGAATTTGAACAGCGTGGCTTTAACCTCATCGGTATCTTTGACAAGAACGAAGCACTTGCAGGACAGGTACTTCGTGGTCTCCCTATCCGCTCTTCAGCAGATATTGAGGACTTCTGTAAAGAGAACGGTGTTGAGGTTGCTATCCTCTGCATCCCTTATACAGAGGCAGTTGACAACATTGACCTTTATATGAGTTGCGGCATCAAAGGATACTGGAACTTCTCACACTATAATATCAACGAAAAATATCCAAGAGCCATTGTCGAGAACATGCACTTCAACGACAGCCTTATGACTCTTTGCTATCAGGTGATTAACGCAGAATGAAACAGTTAATGAGTAAGACACCACTTGATATCATCCCCCATCCAGAAGGATTTATCATAGTCATTCCAGATGGTCGAGATGAACGTGGTAAGATGAAAATATCATTCCGCTTCTTTAACTTCACTACACGCAAAATCCAAAAGGTTAAGCGCAATTTTTATTGCCAATATAAGTTTGGACGCGGATATGTTGAAATAGTTCAACAGATAAAAGACTACATAACATGTTCCGTTTGCGAAGGACCAGAAGGTTTCATCAACGTTGTTTACCCAACTGGTGAAATTGGAACGTTCAACTACGACGGTCAGCTCCTTTGGACTGGCGACTTGTCATATCACGAGTCGTCTGTTAGAAGTTGCGCACCAGAAGACAATTACATCTGGTGCTGCGTACCTGACCAGAACGCAATTGTACGTTATTCCAAGAAACTTCAAAGAATTGACTTTCGCATCGGAGGTGCAGCAACTACCGCTATTGGTCGTCCAATGGCTGTTAGCCGTATTGGAAACGACCTCTATGTTTGCTGCAAGAACTCAAAGAATATCAAGAAGATTTCACTCGACACTTACGTAGCAACAGACTACAAAAAGTTTGAGGAGCCAGTCCTTCGTTACATGCGAGTAGCAGGACGTGAAGTCGTAGTACTCTCTTCTGGTATCTATCTACTCGACTAGAGGTAAAGCAATGAGTGACAATTTAACAAAGCTAATTGCCACTCTTACGAGCGTCGCACAGGATGGCAAATTAGCCATCGCCTACTCAGGCGGTGTTGACAGCACAATATTAAAGGAAGTAGCACTTCTTGCTGGTCTTGACGTCCTTCCCCTCACCTTTGATTTGGATAAATCAATGGAAATCGAGGAAGTTCGAAACAACGACCATGAACGTTGCTACTACTGCAAATCGCTTATGATGCGCTCACTCAAGGCGGAAGCCATATCACGTGGCTATAACGTCCTGTGTGACGGCACCAATGCAGATGATTTGGGTGAATACAGACCAGGCCTTCGTGCACTGAAAGAAAACGATGTTATAAGTCCTATTGCCCTTACAGGGCTAACAAAGGCTGAGCTTCGCTCAATAGGACACGAGCTTTCTCTCGATGCGGCTGACAAGCCGTCCTCGCCTTGCCTTTTAACGCGCTTTCCATATGACACGCCAGTGTCAAAGGAAATGTTAAGCGCGGTGGCAGCAGCTGAGGACATGGTCAAGTCCGCCGGCACCGACAACTGTCGCGTCCGTATCTTTGGCAATTTATCACTGATAGAATTGCCAAAAGATATTTTAGGTAGTTACAACTTTAGTGATTCACTAAAGAGTGACTTACTTTCGATACTCTCACCAATAGGTGTAAGCAATATTGAGATTGATCCAAAAGGCCTTAGATCTGGCACAATGGATGAACAAGGAGAACAAAATGGCTGACAAGATGTTTGAAGAGGTTGGCAACTACGCTTGCCTTGACCTTGATAGGAAAAAGAGAACTGGTTTCCCAGAGGTAGTATTCTGCCAAAGCAAACCAATTGATCGCTGTGTCGAGATATTCAAAACACTCTACAGCGCCAATGGCCTTGTGCTTGGCACACGTGCAAGCGTGGAGCAATACGAGGCTGTTAAGGCTGCCATTCCAGAGGCAGTTTGGCACGCCGATGCACGTTGCATCACGATTGGCGAACCAGAGAAAACAGTTGGCCGTGTTGCAGTTTGCACTGCTGGCACAACTGACATCCCAGTTGCAGAGGAAGCTGCAATCACAGCATGGATGTGTGGCGCAAACGTAGACAGATTCTACGATGTTGGCGTTGCAGGTATCCATCGCCTCTTCTCAAAACTTGAGGACATCAGAAAAGCCAATGCAGTAGTTGCTGTTGCTGGCATGGAAGGTGCTCTCTGCACTGTCATTGGCGGTCAAGTTAGTGTTCCAGTCATTGCTGTTCCAACATCAGTTGGCTATGGCGCCAACTTTGGAGGCATCTCTGCCCTCCTTGCTATGATAAACTCTTGTGCTGCTGGCACCAGCGTTGTCAACATCGACAACGGCTTTGGCGCAGGCTACAGCGCTGCTCAGATAAACAACCTCGCAGTCGGAGGCAAAGACAATGGCTAACGATAAAATAATACTAATTGAAACCAACATAGATGACTGCTCTGGCGAAGTGCTAGGTTTTACACTCGATAAGCTCATTTCAGCTGGCGCAAAAGATGCTTGGTACTCACCTATCTTTATGAAAAAGAATCGCCCAGCTTATGCACTCTCAGTAATGTGCAAGCCAGACGTCCGTGATGACCTTATTAAAATTATCTTTAAGCACACAAGTGCTGTTGGCGTACGTGTAAGCGAAGTTGATCGCGTAATAATGGACCGTGAGCCAACAACTGTTGAGACAAAATATGGCACTGTAAAAGCCAACAAGTTCTCATTTGAGGATATCGAGAAGATATCCCTTGAATATGCTTCAGCAAAAGAATTGTCAGAGGCAAAAGATATCTCAATTAACGACATATACAAGAACTATTAAAAAAATCCCACAGTCGAGTGGGATTTTTTAATTAGCCTAATGCTGAGATATCAAGTTTGTCGAAACCTGCAAGGAATCCCTTTGCATCCAAAAGGATATCCTGTACTCCGCCTTCCTTGTTTGTCTCAATATTGAGAGGAAGGATTGGGTCGTGAACGGAAAGACGAAGAAGCATCCAGCCGTCAGCGTCCAACTTGGTAGCGCGTACGCCCTCAAAGCTGTCATTTGCTACATCGTATGCCTCATTGTCACGAAGCCATTTATCGAGCTCATCAAGCACCATATTGCCATATGACTTGAAATCTGGATCAAGAATCTTGATTCTGTACTCCTCTGCCTCAACCGGCTCAGTCAAGTCCTCAATAAGTGAATCAAGAGAACGGCCTTCCTTTTGCATCTGAGCGGCCTTAATTATGATTTTAGTCATAAGGTAAGCTCCATCATCAAGGAAGTAGTTTTCACGCATTGCAGCGTGTCCAGAGGTCTCTATAGCAAGCGGAGAGTTTACACACTCCTCCATATTAAGGCGTTTTGACTCGTTAATAACGTTTTTATAGCCTCTCTTGAAGCGATGATGCTTACCGCCAAGAGTCTCCTCTATAAATGTCTTAAGGCCTGAGCTCGTTACTGAGTCAGTAACGATTGTGCCACCTTCGTTGCCCTCAAGTGCTATTACACTGGCAAGAGCAATTAACGCGTTGCGGTTAATCTCCTTGCCGTCAGCAGCAACGCATGCAGCCCTATCAACGTCTGTGTCAAAAATAACGCCAAGGTCAGCATTGTTATCAAGAACAGCCTTGGATATTGCAGCCATAGCAACCTTGTTTTCTGGATTTGGTATGTGATTTGGGAACATACCATCTGGCTCCAAGAACTGGCTGCCCTCTATGTCAGCACCAAGAGGTGCCAAAACCTTTTCAGCGTAGAAGCCACCGACGCCGTTACCAGCATCAACTACGATGTGGAAGCCACGAAGTGGTCTTGAGTAGTCATCAGCGTTAACATCAGCGCAGATCTTCTCACGAAGCATCTGAGCATAGTTTGTCATATAGTTTACTTCCTCTATTGTGCCCTTTGGCATATCAGCTGGAAGTTCTGGTCTAACATCATACTGGGCGTTTGTAAGGATAGCCTCAATGTCGCTGCCCTCAAGTCCACCCTTGCGGATAAAGAACTTAAGACCATTCTTGTTCCAAGGATGGTGGCTTGCAGTAATTTCAATTGATGCATCGCAACCAAAGTCAACTGTTGTCATAAACATGGCAGGAGTTGAGCAAAGCCCACAGTCCTTAATATTGATACCACAGTCAAGAAGTGGTGGTAAAACCTGAGCCTTAATGCGCTCTGCAGACACACGTGAGTCGTGTCCAATAGCAACAGTAAAGAGCTCTCCACTCTGTGGGATAACGTTTTCATAAAGCCATGCTGCAAAGCCATAAGCGATGGCAGTTAAAGCCTCATCTGTCAAATTTACATCCTCACCTGGCACACCAGCAACTGCTGTGCCACGAATGTCTGTACCACTCTTAAGTGGACCATAAATTTCATCTAGCATAAGTATCACCTTCGCTACAATTATTACAGTGTAATATTATAACAAATCCTTATATTAAATACTATTCAAATAGAGTTACAATTGGTTACAGTAATTGGACACTCCGGGGTGTTTAGTCCAAATAATTTACGAAATCAATCATATCCTTTGCGGATGTATAGAAGTTTGTAACCTCTCCTGCCGGCGAACAATAATAACCGTGAGATACGCCCATATCAGTTGGCATACATACCCAAACACCTTTATCCACGTGCATTCCGTCCTTGTAATCAACAAAGTTGTTTGCATCTGAATTTGGATATCTCGCACTGATTACTGGTACCAAACCATCATTTGCTTCCCATTCCTTACCAAGCACTTTGCCATCAATTACGATGTGTGCCAAAGCCTTAGTACACTTCTCGGCAGGCGTCAAAAACTTGTTATTACCACCCTCAAGACTTGCTGAGCAAGAGATGTAATATACATCTGGAACAGTTGGGAACTTTTTGTTCAAAACTGACGCACCGTTTATTGTCATATCATATCCACAGTGATCCTTGGATGCTGATAATTTCAGGTCGTTTAAGAGGTCTATTTTCTCTGTTACTCCCCACTGGTCTATCATTGGGTCATACGCTTTATCTGGGTCATAAAGTTTATTCATTACCGCTGTAAATACAAATGAAAGATATGTATCATTCATGATATTAGCAAGCGGCGCGCCATTTGATGGCGACGCGAGCGTCACAACAGCATGAATGGCATCGGCATGGCCTCCACGGAAAAGCTCGGAGCAGTTATCGCCCGATGCCTCAACTTCTGCCGTTGAGCCGTAGGCCAAGAGGCTTGTGAGCACCCTGATTGTCGGTCCACCAAAGGAGTGTCCGACAAGGTTAATCTTGGTCTTAAGGTCCCAAGGCTCACCCATTGTAGCCTTGCCAGAGTAGTCACGGCCATAGCGCTCATGGCCGTATTCCCTAGAATGCGCCTCACCGTAGTCAACCCTTGTACCAGTGAGCTGCGCATAGAGCTCACACGCTCTATCGTACGCACTGCCCACAGGGCTCACGGACGGCGCATAGACATCATAGTCATTTGCACGCAAATAATCTATCAAGTCAGCATCGTGGCTGAGTCCCCAATATGGCATCTTTTCCTGCATTGGAGCATTCTCGCCCCAGCCCATCATTCCATGGACAAAGATGAATGGATATGAGTCCTCTGACTTGGTATTATCGATTGATGTATCAATAGTAATATCACCAATAGGTTTTACATCCTTTGCAGTACCCTTATATGGAATTGCTACAAGTATCAAAGGTATCACAATAAGTAAAACAAGAAGGACTGCTATGACCTTCAGAATAAGTTTTAATATTTTACTTAAAATAATCATTTAATCACCAACAAAAATTATATCATAGATAAAGCAAAAAGGCCAAGTATAAAACTTGGCCCTTTTGCTGGCAGGGATGGCAGGATTTGAACCTACGAGTCACGGAGTCAAAGTCCGTTGCCTTACCCCTTGGCGACATCCCCTTATGAAAAACAAGAGGCGGCCTCAAAGCCGCCTCTATAGCTTTTGGGGTGGATAATCGGATTCGAACCGATGGTCTCAAGTGCCACAAACTTGCGCGTTAACCAACTACGCTATACCCACCATATGGCACGCTGAAAGGGATTCGAACCCCCGACCCTCTGCTTAGAAGGCAGATGCTCTATCCAACTGAGCTATCAGCGCGTATGTACACAAAATGGAGCAGGTGATGGGAATCGAACCCACGTAACCAGCTTGGAAGGCTGGAATTCTACCATTGAACTACACCTGCATCTTTGCGACGGTGAATATTCTATCATACCCACCGTCGACTGTCAACAATATTTTAAGCTAAAATCAAGCCGATTTAACAACGAGTTCATCGCCATCAACCGACACATTTATGCCTGTTACAGGCGTTCCATCAGCATCGATAATAATGTCTGCTATACGGTCCTCAATGTTGCGCCTAATAACGTTTCTAAGGTCACGTGCTCCACGTACGCCTGAGTCCATCTTTGAGACGATTTTAGCTGGAGCATCATCACTCCATGATAATGTGATTCCCTTGTCACGGAGAGGCTCCTGGAGCTCCTCGAGCATAAGGACAGCTATGTCTGCATAGTTCTCGTCTGTGAGGTCGTTAAATACAACAACTTCATCAACACGACCGATGAATTCTGGGCGAAGGAAGTCGCGGAGAGCCTTCATTGCTTTCTCCTTGTCTGCCTCCTCCTGAGTCTTGCCAAATCCGAGCGCATTTTCACGGCGCTCAGAGCCAGCATTTGAAGTCATAACAATAACTGTGTTTTCAAAGTTTACTGTCCTACCCTGTGCGTCATTGATTCGTCCTTCATCAAGGATTTGAAGAAGGATATTCATAACGTCTGGGTGAGCCTTTTCAATCTCATCAAAGAGGATTACTGAATATGGCTTGCGGCGAACCTTCTCTGTGAGCTGGCCAGCCTCGTCATATCCTACATATCCTGGAGGTGAACCGATGATACGAGATACACTGAACTTCTCCATGAACTCTGACATATCAAGTCTTATGAGTGTCTCTGGTGTATCAAAGAGTTCCTGTGATAGGCGCTTTACAAGCTCTGTCTTACCAACACCTGTTGGACCAACAAAGATAAAGCTTGCTGGTCTGCGTCTTGCATTAATCTGAATGCGTGAACGCTTAACTGCTGCTGCAACTGCTGCTACCGCCTCATCCTGTCCCTTGACATAGAGCTTGAGATTCTTCTCAAGGTCGGCAAGTTTCTTTAAATCTGACTCGATTACCTTGGATGCAGGGATACCAGTCCAAAGCTGGATAACCTTTGCAAGGTCCTCCTCAGTTACAGCATTGTCTGCTGCAGCCTTTTGGAGCTCTGGAAGCTTTGCTTCAAAGCTTGAAATCTCTGCCTTAGCCTTGGCCTGTTCCTCGTAATCAGGATTCTCTGTATCTGCTTCCATATCCTCAAGATCAGCTTTGGCATCAGCCAAATCTTTCTCCATTATTTCAGCCTCAGAGATTGCCTTATTGCGAAGGTTTGCACATGTGCAAGCTTCATCAAGAAGGTCAATTGCCTTATCAGGCAAGAATCTATCTGTGATGTAACGCTCTGAGAGAACTACTGCCCTGTGAACAAGTGAATCAGAAATCTGAACACGATGATAGTTCTCGTAATATGACTTGATACCACAGAGAACCTCATATGTCTGTTCAACAGATGGTTCCTCTATCTTAACAGGCTGGAAACGGCGCTCAAGCGCTGCATCCTTTTCAATGTGCTTCCTATACTCAGTGAAAGTGGTAGCACCGATTACCTGAATCTCGCCACGTGAGAGTGCCGGCTTTAAGATGTTAGCAGCATTCATTGAGCCCTCTGCATCACCGGTACCAACAAGGTTGTGCACCTCATCGATAAAGAGGATTATGTTGCCTTCCTTCTTAACTTCCTCTACAAGGCCCTTGATACGGCTCTCGAACTGGCCTCTAAACTGAGTGCCAGCAACAAGCGCTGTAAGGTCAAGGAGTTGAATCTCCTTGTCCTTGAGCTTTGCAGGAACGTCGCCTGAAGCGATGCGAAGGGCAAGGCCCTCTGCAATAGCCGTCTTACCAACACCCGGCTCACCTATAAGGCAAGGGTTGTTCTTGGAACGACGGCAAAGTATTTGAATTGTACGTGAAATTTCCTGTTCACGTCCTATGATGGCGTCGAGTTTACCATCCCTTGCCTTTTCGGTAAGGTCTGTACAGTAAGTTGAGAGATAACGGCGCTTTTTCTTATCGCCCTTCTCACCTTTCTTGCGACGGCGCTTCTTGCCCTTGTCCTCTGCCTCATCCTCTTTCTCCTTTGGCTCGGCTGGTACGCCAAAGCCACCGGTGAAATTGTTGTTGCCGCCAAGGGCGCCAAAGAGGCTTGAAAGATCAGGCATAGATGGTGTACCACCCTCTTCAAAGTCATCCGCATCATCGTTATAGCCCATGAGCGAATTAAACTGCTCAGAGATGGTATCTAAATCTTCTGGGTTGATACCCATCTTATCCATCATTGATTTCACTGGGCCAATGTTAAGCTCGCATGCGCACTTGAGGCAGTATCCCTCTGGTTCGCCCTGCTCTTGACCATTTGGTCCATCAATTTTTGAAACAAACACAACCGCTGGATTCTGTTTGCATCTTACACAAAGCATTTGTTTCATCTAAAGTTATTCCTCTGTTTCATTGGATTTTTTCAAATTCTCCCGTCTTGCCTTGACGCGAGTCACAACATCAGGGATATATGATGTAAACGCCGCTAAAGTCAAGAATGCAGAGATGCATACCAAGACAATAATAACTGGGCGTGGCATAACCCAAAACTTTGCTAGTGCGCCAAAGCCTGGAGCAAACAGCATCAAAAGCCCCATTACTATGTAGAACGTTGCAGTCGCAACCTTGCCATAGATAATTGCTGCCTGCGGAACAATGTCCATTGAGAGCAGAACAAAGCTTCCTACAATCATCGTGAATTCCTTGAGTATAAAGAGAAGGAATACGTATGAGAAAATCTTAAAGACTTTGTCATCCGATTGATTGAACTCTCTGAAATAGACAACTGTTACTGTAATTTGAGTAAGTTTGTCAGCTGCTGGGTCAAGAAGCTTTCCAAGCTTACTTATCTGATTAAATCTTCTTGCAATCTTACCATCAAAGAGGTCTGTAAGACCAGAGATTAAGATAACAAGAACTGCTATGAGATACTTCTTTGTCACAAAGAAGTAAACGAAGAAAGGAATCGCAATAATGCGGAGCATAGATAGTACATTTGGAATTGTCCAAACATTTTGGCCCATATCCTCAAATTGAGCCCTTAATGTATTCATTCCTTGATTGCTCATGATTTTTCTCCTTTATTTACATCTTGCAATCTCGCCTATCTTGTAAAGGTAGGTGCGATTTCCAAGATTGAATACTGAAATTGCTGTGTTGTCTACATCATATTCGTGAACAACGTTTCCGCTTGTACGATAGACATAGACTTTATTATCAAGTAGGAGTGATATCCTACCTTGGTACATATAAATGGACTTAACTGATTTGTCAAATTTAGTTGTAAATGTCTCATTGAAAGTTGTTGAGTAACAGATAAGTTTCTCATTGTTTGTACTGCCGTGTTCGGAAAGTACCAATGCTGTAAATCCATCCTCTGAGAATGCGAAGTTTGAAAGTACACTTGAACCGTACTCTATATTTTCAATGTTCTTAGCGCTCTTGATGAAAGATATCAAGTTGTTGCCAACAGCAACAACGTTATCATTCTTTGCAAAGTGAACAGCAAGAATTGCTGTGCCCTCATACTCCTGCTCAATACGTGGTTCCTTGTAGTCAAAATCAAACACGTAAACCTTGGAATATATCTCACCATTTCGTGCACCCACTACAGATACAGCAACGAAGCTACCGTTATCCGAAAGGTCAACGGATGTGATGCTATCCTGTGAGCAAACCCAAGTGAAAATTGTCTTCTTATAGTTGCTGCCATAAACCATAAGCTTTGATGCGGAATCCTTTGAGAATGTCGCAAGTGCAAGGTTGCCCTTGGCACCCATTGCAGCAGTGATGATTTTTTCATCCTCTTTGGTCTCACCAGTGAACAGTGTATCTGTCCTGTTCTCTACCCTAAAACGGTTACCGTTTTGATTGTAGACAACAGCCTTGCTGCCCCTAGTACTCATTCTTGGCTTTGAATAAGTGTGAGCAGTCTGCTTAATCTCTTTGGCAGTTGAATCAAGTGACATTGTCTCTTGATTAGTAAGGACAAAGAGGTCGCCGTTTAAAACAGTTATATCTTCTATCGATCCAGAGTTAATCTTGTATGGGTATCCCTCACCTGGATTAAGTCCTGAGAAAAACGCCCTAAAGTTATCGTTAATATCGGTAACAGAAGCAATGTTGAGGCGCTCTGCTGCAATAAGTATCAAAGTAAAAGCAACCAAGCATACGAGAAATATTCTAAATGCAATCTTGGTTCCACGAGTAGGTTTAAATTTAAGTTTAAACTTCTTCGCCTCCACCTGCTTCACCTCCGTAAAATACTTTGTTGAGATACAGGCCATGAGCTGGGGCTGTTCGTCCAGCCTTGGTCCGATCTTTCAGTTCAAGCAGTTTTGGTATGTAACCCTGCTCAAACTTGCCCTCATTAATAAAGAGCAATGTGCCTACCATAATGCGAACCATGTTGTATAGGAAGCCATCGCCTGTCACGCTAAAGGTGACCTCGTCACCATCGCGAGTGACGCTGGCGTCGTATATGGTTCGCGTCATATCCTCCAAATCGGATTTGGCGCCGCACAGTGACGTAAAGTCATGTGTGCCAATAAAATCCTTGGCCTGTCTATCAAGCATATCTGCATCAATCACAGGCTTGTACAGCAGTGCACGACCATCAAGGAATGGGTCCGGCGCTACGCTGTTGTGAATCCTATAAATGTACTGCTTAGCAGTGCATGAATAGCGTGGGTGGAAATCATCTGGGACTTCAGTTACTGAGAACACTTTGACATCAGGTGGCAACTTGAAATTAAGCGCACCCTGAATCTTGTAACAAGTGGTATCCGCATCTGTCCTAAACGTACAGCAATAGTCATTGGCATGTACGCCTGCATCAGTGCGTGAGCATCCCACAACATCTATACGCTCTCCAAAGATTGACTCAAGAGCGTCTTGAAGTGTGGACTGCACCGTTACGATTCCATTGTCCTGCACCTGCCATCCGTGATAGTCAGTGCCAAGATACTTCAGTCTAAGTAAGATCTGTCTCAAGATTATCTCCTATCAAATGATGTGTACAAACAAGATGTTAAGTGCAACAACTCCACCTGTTACAACGCAGATGAAAAGAAGTGCAAAAGCATCAAGCTTTGAATACTTCATTATCTTCATTCTCGTCCTGCCTTCGGCGCCGTGATAGCAGCGGCACTCCATTGCAAAGGCAAGTTCGTATGCTCGTCTGAACGATGTAATAAAGAGTGGAACGAGCACTGGTACCAATGCCTTTGCCCTCTCAACGAGAGTGCCAGTCTCAAGATCGGCGCCACGGGCCTTTTGTGCATTGGTTATCTTTTCAAACTCATCAACAAGTGTTGGGATAAAGCGAAGAGCAATTGTCATCATCATCGCTATTGTATGAACACTGTTTTTCATAAACTTGAGTGGTGAGAGCAGACGCTCGATACCATCAGTTATGAGTGTTGGGCTAGTTGTATATGTAAGTAGTGAACTTGCAACAACTAGAGCAATAATACGGATAATCATAAATATTGCTGTATAAATGCCACCAGTCGTTATATGAATAAAGCGCCAATCAAACAGTGGGTCACCATCTGAAACATAGAAGATGTTGAGAATTGCAGTAAATGTGATAATTATCGCAATTGGCTTGATACTCTTTAATATCACTTTTACTGGCACCTTTGAAAGCAGCACCATTATGATGAGGGCTAACACCATCACGCCAAGTGACCAGAAATTTTTGCAAACGAAAATAACAATTATATAGATAAAGGTCAAGATGAGTTTCATCCTAGGGTCCATCCTATGGATGATTGAGTTGCCTGGGAAGAACTGACCTATTGTAATGTCATGCATCATAGATTAACGCCCTCCAATCGGAGTTTATTAATCTCTTCTATACCCTGTTCAACAGTGTATATGTCTGTCCTAACAGGAAGACCACGGTCATGAAGTTCCATGAATATCTTGGTTACACTTGGAACATCAAGACCAACCTCTAAGAGCTCTGCCGCACGCTTATAGGTGTTAGGCACAGTATCATAACTCATTATCTTGGATGAGTTGACAACAAGTACCTTAGTAGCAATGTCAGCCACATCCTCCATAGAGTGAGAAACTATCATTACTGTGCTACCAGTGCGCTCACGGTAATCCCTAATCAGTTCAAGGATTGTGTCACGGCCCTTTGGATCAAGGCCAGATGTAGGCTCATCAAGAATGAGTATCTTTGGCTCCATAGCCATGACGCCAGCGATAGCCACACGACGTTTCTCGCCACCAGAGAGATCAAATGGTGACTTTTCAAGCATCTCATCCGTGACACCTGTAAACTCTGCTGCACGGCGAACGCGTGCATCTATCTCGTCATCCGAAAGCCCCATATTGCGTGGGCCAAATGCGATGTCCTTGTACACTGTCTCCTCAAAGAGCTGGTACTCTGGGTACTGGAAGCAGAGACCTACCTTGAAGCGAGCCTCACGAAGTGACTGCTTGCTCTCCCAGATATCCTTGCCATCAACATACACCTTGCCCTCACTTGGCTTTAAAAGGCCATTGAAGTGCTGGATGAGTGTTGACTTACCTGAACCCGTGTGACCGATTACGGCGACAAGCTCGCCCTCTTCGATATCAAGGCTCACGCTATCAAGCGCTGTCACCTCAAACGGAGTACCGACTGAGTACTTATGTGTTAAATTGTCAGTTCTAAGAATTGACATTACGTTTATCCTTTCAAGTTTTTATTTAAAACTGCGAATTATTGCATCTGCACATTCGCTTGGTGTTAATACCTTGTCAGAAAGTCCAAGTTCTAGTGCAAGTTCTGTTGACTGTGGAACATCCAATCCAACAGACCTAAGTTTTTCAACATTCTGGAAAACCTCAAGTGGTGTGCCGTCAAAGAGTATATCGCCCTTTTCCATTACAATGACACGGTCAGCGAGCGCCGCCTCATCCATATAGTGTGTTATATAAACCACTGCCATTCCGAGGTCATCATGGAGACGTCTAATTGTATCCATAACCTCTCGCCTGCCCTTTGGGTCAAGCATAGCGGTGGACTCGTCCAAGACTATGCAATCAGGCTGCATGGCAATGATGCCGGCGATTGCCACACGCTGTTTCTGTCCGCCGGACAGTTTGTGCGGCTCCTTGTCGCGGTAGTCGTACATGTCCACCGCTTTGAGCGCATCATCGACGCGTCGACGAATCTCGGCTGGCTCTATTCCCAAGTTCTCCGGGCCAAAGGCAACGTCTTCCTCAACGATTGTTGCAACAATCTGGTTGTCAGGATTTTGGAAAACCATACCGACGTGTGAGCGAACATCCATCGTCCTCTCCTCGTCGCTTGTATCAATTCCCTCAACAAGCACCTGTCCCTTATCTGGAATCAATATAGCATTTGAGAGTTTGGCAAGTGTTGACTTGCCTGAGCCATTGTGACCAAGAACGGCAACAAAGTCGCCCTTCTTTATTTCAAGTGACACACCATTAACAGCCCAATGTGGTTCTTCACCTTGGGTTTCTTCGTCGTATGTAAAATAAACGTCTTTGAATTGAAGGATTACTTCTGTGTCCATATTGCACTAGCACCACATGGCAAAGCCATGCCCGTTTCTGTAGTTTTAAGACCTATCTCATCACAGGTGACCTTGCCACCATATTTCTTTGATACCACTGAGCCCAAGATATAACTCATAACAGATGGTGACAATCCAGTTGTGTATGAGTTAATTAAAACCATCTTTGGATCATCAGAGAGTATCTGAGATGCCAAGTCAACAAAATCGTAAATCTTGTTCTCAAGTTGCCATACTTCACCACCAGGTCCTCGACCATATGATGGTGGGTCCATGATGATAATGTCATACTTGTTGCCGCGGCGAATCTCGCGAGCAATGAATTTCTCGCAGTCATCTACAAGCCAACGGCAATACCTGTCGGCAAGGCCAGAGAGTTCTGCGTTTTCACGCGCATACTGGACCATGCCCTTTGATGCGTCAACGTGTACCACCGCAGCACCAGCTGCGAGTGCAGCCACCGTTGCGCCACCAGTGTAAGCAAAGAGGTTGAGCACCTTGACCTGGCCGTTTTCACCACAGCCCTGTCCACGGCTTGACTCTATTACTTCACGGAGGAAGTCCCAGTTTACTGCTTGCTCTGGGAAGAGTCCTGTATGCTTAAAGCCCATTGGCTTAATTTTGAATTTTAAATCACGGTAATTTATTGTCCAATCCTGTGGATGAGGCTTTATTACTTCCCACTCACCGCCACCTTTGCTTGAGCGGTGATAGTGAGCATTAGCCTGCTTCCAAAGTGGATTGGTCTTTGGAGTTTTCCAAATTACCTGTGGGTCTGGTCTGATGAGTATTACATCGCCCCAACGTTCGAGTCTCTCGCCGTCGGAACAATCGATAAGCTCATAGTCCTCCCAAAACTCTGTTGCTCTCATTTTTAGTCCTCAAACTTTATCTGTTCTGGTTTACCTTGATAAGGAATGCCTAAGTGCTTGTAGCCTGCTGGAGTTACCATCCTGCCACGTGGTGTACGTGAGAGGAAACCTATCTGCATGAGATATGGCTCATAGACATCCTCAATTGTGATTGCCTCCTCACCTATTGCTGCTGCAATGGTGTCAAGGCCAACAGGACCACCGTTGTAATTCCTAATCATTGCTGTAAGGAGCAAGCGGTCAATATTATCAAGACCGAGTGAGTCAATCTCCATCCTTGCGAGTGCAAGTTCTGCTGTTTCCTTTGTAATCACACCGTTGCCAACCACTTCGGCAAAGTCACGCGCACGCTTTAAAAGCCTGTTTGCAATACGTGGTGTGCCACGTGAGCGTGAAGCGATTTCAGCGGCACCGTCCACATCGATACCGATGTCAAGGACGTTCGCTGAACGTGTAACGATACCAGCGAGTTCCTCTGGTGTGTAGAGCTCAAGGCGAAGGATTACGCCAAAGCGATCACGAAGTGGTGCCGCAATTTGACCAGCACGAGTGGTGGCACCAACAAGTGTAAACTTTGGAAGGTCGAGCCTTATAGACTGGGCTGATGGACCCTTGCCAATGATGAGATCCACAGCGCCATCCTCCATTGCTGGATAGAGGATTTCCTCTATCTGCTTTGAGAGACGGTGAATCTCGTCGATAAAGAGCACATCTCCATCGTCAAGATTGGTAAGTAGTGCAACCAAGTCGCCCTGCTTCTCAATTGCTGGGCCAGAGGTTACTCTGATGTTAACTCCCATCTCGGAAGCAATGATACCAGCGAGTGTTGTCTTACCAAGTCCTGGAGGGCCATAGAGCAATACATGGTCCATAGGCTCGCCACGACGCTTGGCAGCGTCAATATATATCTTGAGATTTTCCTTGACCTTTTCCTGACCGATGTAATCGTTCAAGGTTTTAGGTCTCAAAGAAATCTCAACTGAGGCATCCTCCTCGCCTTTGTAGTGAGGATCAACATATCTGCCTTCAAAGTCCATATCCTCTGGTGAGAATGTACTAGTATTCATATGCCGACCTCCTTAGCGTGAGAGTTGCTTTAAAGCTTGCTTAATCAGCTGATCAACTGGAAGTGACTGATCACAGTTGCCAACTGCTATTGCAGCCTCTGACTGGCTATAGCCAAGACCTACCAAAGCAGCAATTGCCTTTGGAGCCTCGCCCTTGCCAGTGCTAGCTGATACTGCTGATGCAAATGTCACACCGCCAGTTGTACCACCAAGCTTGCCAACCTTGTCCTTGAGTTCAAGGCAGACACGCTGTGCAACCTTTGGGCCAACGCCCTGTGCAACAGTAATTGATTTCGCATCACCTGATGCGATAGCAAGGTAAAGCTGGGATGGGGTCATCTCAGAGAGAATTGAGAGGCCTGCCTTTGGTCCAACACCAGAGACAGAGATAAGGAGTTTGAATGCATCAAGTTCCTCCTTGTCAAAGAAACCATAGAGGTCCATAAAGTCCTCTCCTACCTTGAGGTAAGTGTAAAGTGTAACCTTGGAACCGATTGGTCCAAGTTCCTTGAGCGTGTTGTATGAGACATAGCAAAGATAAGCAACACCGTTGCAATCAACAGCAGCAGAATTGTTATCAGTAAATGCGAGTTCACCAGTAATACTAAAAAACACGTCAGTTCTCCTTTCGAAAAGATTTCCCCATACTTTTCCCTATTATAATTTAAAGATTATACCACGCGCGAAAGTAAATATCAATTGGTTACAAAAAGAAAAAGCCAAGTTGGTCTCCCAACTTGGCTTTTATTTCAACTATATTCCTTGACGCTCTGTGAGTTTTCTCTTTGACGGCGCGGACGAAAGTCCCGAGCCACCAACATGTCCATGACATATGGCCATTGCGAGCGCATCGGCGGTGTCATCTGGCTTTGGCACCTTTGAGAGTCCAAGAATTTTCTTGGTCATTTGCATAACCTGTTTCTTGTCCGCTTTGCCATAGCCTGTAACCGCCTGCTTAACCTGCAAAGGCGTATATTCAAAGACAGGTATTCCATTGTTTTCTGCACAGAGCAAAAGTACTCCGCGCGCCTGTGCTACGTCGATTGCGGTCTTAACGTTTGTTTGGAAAAAGAGTTTTTCCATCGAAAGTGCCTCTGGATGACAGCGCTTGATTATATAGTCCATATCGTCGTAAATTTCGACTAGTCTCTTTGGAAATGGTGTGTCTTTATCAGTTGTGATAGCACCAAAATCCACTATGGAAAACTTGGACTTATCATAATCCAAAATGCCCCATCCAACAATTGCATAGCCAGGGTCAACACCGAGAATTCTCATAAAATAAACCTCAAAATTATACAGTT
The DNA here is from genome assembly GCA_018064455.1 of Candidatus Limimonas egerieequi. GTDB lineage: Bacteria > Bacillota > Clostridia > Oscillospirales > Acutalibacteraceae > UBA1227. The sequence goes on from JAGHVH010000041.1 coordinate 20,502, forward strand.
AAAGCATAACCAGATGTCTTACATGCCTCTTCATCAACAACATTTTCATCGCAAACAAGTATGCCATTAATGAATACTTTATCGATACCAAAAGCATGTGTCTGATTTGGAGTTGCAGCAAGGAGTTCATCCTCTTTAAACACTGTGAAATCAGCATAATAGCCAGGCTTTATATAGCCCCTATCCTTAAGCATAAAGCGGTCTGCGGAAGCACCTGTCATACGGCGAACAGTGTTTGGCATTGTGTCGCCTGTACCTTTAAGTGAATCCTGTAAGAACTTAGGGAAACAGTCGTAGATAGAAGGATTTTGAACACCAAAGTCCTCAACCCAAGCGTCAGTCATATAGAGACAATTTGGGTTGTGCTCAAAACGTTTAATGATATCTGCGCTGATATATGGTCCCTGATTTACACGGCCCTTAAAGTCTGATTTTTCACAGAGTTCGAGATACATATCAAGGTCCTTCTTGCCATACTTTTTAGCAAGCTCATGAACTGTATATCCTTCGTACTCCTCATATCCTTCGCCAATGTAAGCAACCTGAATATCATTAAAGCCAAAGCCCAAGAGTTTTGCAGTTGCGGTGATAAGACCCCAAAGTTTAATCTTGTTAATTGGCTTCTTTCTCTCCTCCTTGGACATACCCTGATACCAAGGTGGCAAAACTACTGTAATAACAGATACACCAACATCGTGATCATAGATGTCAAACATCGCATCTACGCCCTCTGCGCGAAGTTTTTCTTGAATTTCAAGGAACTCATCAACATCCTTGAAAGAACTTGTTCCAACGAAAATTGCGTGCGAATGTTGAAGTTTTAAATTTGTACCATGAGCAATTTCGTAGAGCTCATCCTCTGCACGAAGAAGATGTGACCTACCGAAAAGTTGGTCATATGACATAGAGTACTTGGATTCAGCACGTGGGTGGACTGTAAGCGGTTTGTTATACTTACAGCAGAGTGCTGCAACCTTTTTAAGCTCCTCTGTTGGAGCGTAGAGGCCAGGCTCGTACATAAGGCCTAGGGAAACGCCTGCTGCGCCATTTTTGAGGTTATCCTCAATAATAGCGAGCATTCTATCCATCTCCTCTGGGGTGAGGTCACGAGCCTCAAGGCCAGATACAGCAGCCCTTGCGGAGCCATGGCCCACGCAAGTTGCTGCATTACAAGGCATCTTTTTATCGCATGCCTCGTTAAAATCCTTAATATTGCCATATTTTCCAGTTGTTTCAACAAAATGGAAAATACCGCCACCAAACAGGTCAGCGTTGTCACGACCAGCTTCATCAAAGCCAATAGCAGAACATCCACAGTTACCTGTTACAAATGTTGTAATGCCTTGCTGAATAAATGGAGCGAAATACTTCATTGGTTCCTTCTTGATACAGAACCAGTCATTGTGCGAATGGATGTCAATAAAACCAGATGAAAGGGACTTTCCGCCAAGATCAAAAACCTTGTCAGCCTTTGACTCGTCAACCTCTCCTACCTCGAGGATTTTATCTCCCTCAAAGAGGACGGAGCCCATAAATGCATCTGCGCCAGTACCATCATAAATCTTACAATTCTTAAGTAAAGTAGCCATTTGCGCCTCCTATTATATTAATATTTTAAATCTTCTGAGCAATATCCCAAGCGCCCCAAATAGCTGTTCTAAGGTTACCAACCTTTGCGCAATCACCGATAAGGTGAACGTTCTTGCCTTCAGCTGCAAGAGGGGTTGATGTGTAACCAACAGATGTGATTACGCTATCGCATGAGATTTTCTTTTCTCCCTCTGGAGTCTCAATAACAACGTAGCCATCGCCTATCTCCTTAGTCTTTGTGTTGAGATAAACTGGTACATTATTTGACTTAAAGTAGTCACGAAGGAATGAAGAGTTAGCAAGACAAAGATTCTTAACACACATAAGGTCATCCTGCATCTCTACGATGATTGGCTTCTTGCCCTTTCTGTGAAGGTCATAGCCTATCTCTGAACCTGTAAGACCGCCGCCGATGATTACTACTGTATCACCAACGCTCTTCTTCTCAAGGAGATAATCTGTTGCATCCATAGCCTTTTCAGCGCCTGGAACCTTAAGTGTTCTAGCCTTGGCACCTGTTGCAATGATGTACTCATCAGCCTTGATGTCAGAGAGTGACTTAACCTCAGTATTGAGATGAACTTCGATACCCATCTTGTCAAGCTGACGCTTTTCCCACTCGATAAGAGCCTTGTCATGCTCTTTGAAATCTGGTGCTGCAGCAGCGATAAATACGCCACCGAGCTCGCCTGACTTCTCATAGATTACAGGCTCGTGACCGCGCAACTTAAGACGCTGAGCAGCCTCCATACCGCCTATGCCGCCACCGATGATGGCAACTTTCTTTTTCTTAAGAGCCTTGTGAATCTCATACTTCTTAGACTGCATTGAAGCAGGGTTGATTGCACAACGGCACATCTTGATTGACTCAATGAGATCCTGGTCATTAGCAGACTTGCCATGCTTTGCCATTGTAAGGCAAGCGCCGTGGCATGAAAGACAAGGCTTGATATCCTCTTCTCTGTCCTCAATAACCTTTGTAAGCCATGTTGGGTCAGCAAGGAACTGACGACCGATACCAACAGCATCGATGTCGCCGTTCTTAACAGCATCAGCACCAACATCAAGAGTCATACGACCAGCGCATACAACTGGGATGTCAACGAACTTCTTGATATGCTTAACCTCTTCGAGGTTGCAGTTTTGTGGCATGTACATTGGTGGATGTGGCCAATACCAAGCATCGTATGTACCATTGTCGCAGTTAAGAAGGTCGTAACCTGCGTCCTGAAGGTACTTTGCAGCCTTTTCAGACTCTTCCATTGTACGGCCAACTTCTACGTAATCAGTCTCGCCAGGTACTGCACCTTCGCAGAAACCTTTTGTCTTTGAAACTACTGAATAGCGAAGAGAAACTGGGTAATCCTTACCGCAAGTCTTCTTGATTTCTTGTACGATTTCAACAGCGAAACGATAGCGGTTTTCAAATGATCCGCCGTATTCGTCATCACGCTTATTTACATATGGAAGTGTGAACTGGTCAAGGAGGTAACCCTCATGAACAGCGTGGATTTCTACGCCGTCAACACCAGCCTCTTTGCAAAGACGCGCTGTCTCACCAAAAGCATAAACGATATCAGCAATCTGTTCCTTGGTCATAACAGGGCAAGTAACATCCTCTGCCCAGCGGTTAGGAACTGCTGATGGAGCTGTTGTGAGGTAAGCTGGATCCATAATTGGCTTTGCAACTGTACCAAGAATCTTGTTGTTAATAAGCATTGTCATCATAGCAGAAAGTGCAAATGAACGGCCAACGCCTGCTGTCATCTGGATAAAGAGCTTTGCGCCAGTCTTATGAACTTCGTCCATAAACTTCTTAAGCTGGTCAAATTTCCACTTGTGCTCATAAAGCCAAGCGCCACCGACTAAGTCTTTAATTGGCGCAACGCCTGGAATGATAAGACCACAGTTGTTATCTGCGATTGTCTTCATAAGACGAGCTGCTTCCTTGTCAAAGTGGTTTGGCTCACCGAAACCAAAAATACATGTACCGCCCATAGGTGCGAGCACTATACGGTTTTTGATTTCAAGGTTTCCAACCTTCCAAGGAGTGAAAAGTGGTTCGTACTGTTTTTGCATTTCAATCTCTCCTTTTTACAATTTACAAATACACGTCAATAATACCATAAAATATCACAAATAAAAACCCACCCAAGTTCAAAAACTCAGGTGGGTTTATTGTTTAATTTGCTATGATATTAAACTCTTCTGTCACGAACTTGTGAGTCGTAATGTTTGTTAAGAAGAGGTCTAATAACATAGAAAATAAGCTTGTTCTCAAGGTTGTTCATATAGATACCGAAAGTAGCAATGAAAGCAATGAGAGCAATTTTAAGTACTTTAAGTAGAATCTTTAAAACTTTATCCATTGTCATATGCTCCTTTCATTAATATCCTTCAGAGTCATCAAACTCAACGATTGTTGGGTCAAGTGGCTCTTCACCGAGAACTACTGACATATAGTCATTGATGCACTTACGCATATCCTGACGGGATACTGTACGGCTGTCTTCGAGGTCGTGCTCAAGCCAAACCCAATGCATACCATATTCAGCTGCCTGCTCCTCAAGAGCCGCATGGACACCGTTCATGCCCTTGCAGGCAACGTTGTCGTTACAGATGATCATATCGCAATTGAAACGCTTAGCCCAATCCCAAACAGCATTGATGTTATCCCAGCCACCAACAGCGTGGTGACGCATACATGAGCGCTGTGAGAACTCTGTCAAATCACGCATTGCCTTAACTGGATCCTCTGTATCAATGTGGTTGTAACCCATTGTAGAGTCCATGTTGAGAACGATGTTGATGCCCCAGCAGTTCTGTGCCCATGTTGGGAAATCTGTGTAATAAACAGCAGATGGTCCCCAAAGGAATGCTCTGTGGCGTGTCTTGCCACCAAATGCCTCATACTTCTTATCAACGCAGTCACGCATAATCTTGATAACCTTGCGGTCAACCTCGTTAAACATTGGCTCTGCGCCGTTTACGCTCTGCCACTCATAGAGCTTGTAGAGTGTCTCAGAAATACCGTTGAGTGGAGAATATGGAGTTGCGAAAATATCCCACTTCTCCATCTCAATCTCATTCTGCTCATTCATGAGTTTTGCATATTCAAAGAGCTTATTCCAGTCGTATTTTACGCCATAAATATCCTCAATGAACTTCATTGAATCTTTGAGCACCTGCTCTGAGAAGTCTTTACCCTCCTCTTCCTGATGCTGCATTGCAAGTGT
>JAGHVH010000040.1 GCA_018064455.1 Candidatus Limimonas egerieequi
CTTGCTCAGAAGACAGTTGGTATTCATCCAATCAGAAATGATAGCATCGATCACCAGATAATGCAGGTTAAGGTTGAGAAGAGCCCAGAGGGCGCTATCGAAACCAACAAGTATAGAGAGCGTTTCTTAAACGTTCCAAAGCAGCACCTTGAGCGCACAGCTGATTATGAGGCTATTCACCAAGGTGAGGACCAGGGCCCAATTGAGAGAGCTGGCCGTATCGTAAAGAAGAGCCAGTTTAAGAACACAGAGGACCTTGAACCAGTTCCACTTATTGTTTCTGCAAACGCTGAGCACACCAAGACAATCGTTGCTCAGAACGCAAAGCGTAAAGCAGAGCAACCAGAAGAGGATGACCTTGGCGGTCAGATTAAGCTCATTGGTTTCGGCGAAGAAGAGGCAATCGATCAGATTGACGAAGAGAATGCTGAGGAAGCACTTCGTGAGAAGCGCAACATGCAAGTTGCAGAGTTCAAACTCAATGCCGAAATAGAGGACGAAGAGGAATATGAAGATGAGTCCGAGGAGGCAGATGAGCCTCGCTCATCATTCATGGCAAACTTCATTGACGATGAGTATGAAGAGCCAGGCGACGTATCCAGAATTCATGCAAGCCTTGAGCGCGCAGTTAAGATGACTGGCATCTTTGCTATCGTTCAGTTTGTTGTTTCAATTGTTGCTATGGTAATAGCAGGAATGGTAACCAAGAGCGGCGGAAGCATGGAAGCTGTCGGTGGCACATTTGCATGTGTGCTCATCAATCTCGTTCTTTTGATTATCGCAGCTGCATGTAGTGCAAGCACAATGGTACGAGGCTTTAAGGGTATCCTTTCTAAGAAACTCAATGCTGCATCAGGTGCTGTGGTTGTAGTTCTTTCCTGTGCCCTTGAGGACCTTGTAATGCTACTCTTCACATCTGATTCCTATGCAACAGTAGGCATCTACACAGCAGCAGCTTGTATTACACTCGTAATTTACTCTGTTGCTCGTCTTGTTACATTGCTTCGTGCACAGAACAACTTTAGCTTTGTTACAAACGGCACACAGCTTTATAGCACAGAAAAAATCTCAGGCGAGGATGACGCTTTCGAAATCGGACGCGGACTTCTTATCGGTGATCCAGAGATTTGCTACAATGCTCGTATGGAACGTCCATCATATTTCATCGAGAACTCATTTGAGGACGACCCAGCTGATACTTATGCAGATAGACTTATCTTTATCTCACTTATCGCTGGCGCACTCTTTGGAATAATCTTTGGCTTCGTTCATCACGATATAGTATTTGCATTCGGCACATTTGCTGCTGTTTGCTGTATCGCAATTCCATCATTCTTACTTCTTGCATCAAACATCAACCTCTTTGTTAAGAACCTTGAGTTTAACAAGAACGGTGCAGCAATCGTTGGTCACCGTGCAATAGAGGATAGCACAGATGCTAATGCATATGTATTTGATGCAACTGATATCTTTAAGAAGGGTTCATGCAGCATCCTTGGTATCAAGACATTCCATGGAATGAGAATCGATGATGCTATCCTTTATGCAGCAGCACTCGTTATTGAGTCTGGTGGACCACTTGCAGATATCTTTGATGATGTAATTCTTGGCAAGAAGGACCTTCTTCCACCAGTTGAGTCACTTGCATATGAGGAGAAACTTGGCCTCTCTGCTTGGATTCATGGCAGAAGAGTTCTCTTTGGAACAAAGGACCTTCTCAAGAATCATAATGTTGAGGCTCCTGACAAGGAGTTTGAAGCACAGTATCTCCACGACGGACGCAAGATTGTATATCTTGCAATAGCAGGCAAGATTGCCGCTATGTTCGTTGTTAAATATCATCCAGACAAGACAGTGTCTAAGTACTTAAAGCGTCTTGACAGATCTGGTGTATCAATCCTTGTTCGCTCATGCGATTGCAACATCACAGAGGAAATGATTTGTCAGCACTTTGGACTTCCACTTTCGGCAGTCAAGATTTTGAGTCCTGTATCTGGTGATATATTTGAGGTATACCGTGAAGAGGATATTGAAACTGCACCTGCAGGAATTATCCATAACGGTACACTTGAATCATCAATTAGCGCATTCTATGAGGCAAGAGAACTTAGCGACAATATTTATGTAAATAAACTTGTCGCAACAATCTACACAGGTATGGCAATACTCTTTGTCTTCATCCTGAGCCTTATCGGCGGAGCTGAGAGCATGGGTGTAACAGGAGGCCAGATTGTAGCATTCCAGATCCTCTGGAGCTTGATCGCAACAGCTGTACCAGTGCTGAAGCGAAGGCTGGATAGATGAGAAATATAATAGTAGCGGGAGCGGGCCATGGTGGCCTCGCTGCCGCATATAACTTAGCAAAAGACGGTTACAGTGTAACCGTCTTTGAAAAATCTAAGAGGGTAGAACTTGGACATGATTGGCATGACGTAATCGATCTTTCAGTTTTCGATTACTGTGGTATGCCATGTCCTCGTGACTACCTTCCTTTATTGCCAACGGCCGTTTACATGCCAAAAAAGCGTGGACTTTTGGTGCTACCAAAAAGTCCAAATAAAGACTTGGCCTTTATCGACAGGCGTTACCTTGATGCTTTTTTGGTAGAGCAGTGTGAGGCCGTTGGAGTTAAATTTGAATTTGGTAGATCTTGTATTGCACCATTGATAGAGGGCGACAAGGTCGTAGGCGTCAAGACATCGTTCGTTGCAAGCGATGGCGCAATGGAACGCCAAGTTGAGCGACGCATAGAGGATGTCTATGCCGACCTTGTAATTGACGCTGCCGGTATGTATTCTTCCATTAAGGCAAACCTCCCTGATACCTTTGGTATCAAGAAAAGCTTTGCCCTTGATGAGATACTCTACACATACCGTGCGTATTATGAAAAGACCTATAAAAAGTCTAAGGAACCGTTTAGCAATAGCGTGTACTTAAACCACGCAAAGCTTACTGGTATGAGCCGTGTAATCAAGCGTGGAGACTCGCTTGACTGCTATGTCGGTAGCATGAAGCCATTTAACGAGTATGAACTTCGTGATGCAATGGAAGGCTTCAAACGCTACCAAGGTGACATTGGCACACGTCTCCACCGTGGTGGTTTTCGTGGCAACATTCCTGTTGCCCCAGTGAGCCCTTGCCTCTTAGCTCCTGGCTACGCCATGGTCGGTGATAC
>JAGHVH010000003.1 GCA_018064455.1 Candidatus Limimonas egerieequi
CATGCTCATTGAAAATGCGGAGCGTTTTGGACTCTCACAACTTCACCAGTTGCGCGGACGCGTCGGTCGTGGACAGTGGAAGTCCACATGCATTTTGTGTACCGACAATACGTCGCCACTGACAACGTCGCGACTTGAGGTTATGACATCCACAACCGACGGTTTTGAAATCGCGCAACGTGATCTTGATTTGCGCGGCGCCGGCGATTTTTATGGCACTCGTCAGCATGGATTTGGCCCATCATATGTCAATGACATGATAGGAAATCCGGCTATCCTCGAGCGGGCCACCGCCGCCGCTGAAAGTGTCTTGTCTGGTGGGTTAACACCAGAACTTAAACTGGCAGTTGATAACCTTTTCGATAGGATAGAAACGGCTAGTTAATATTGACATATACCATTAAAAGAGTATAATTATTACAAATTGTAACAATTAATTTCGGGGGATATATTTTGGAAAAGGAAATTGTAGAGGAAGTTATAGAAGAAAATATTGTTGAATACAATAGCTTCGCTGAGACAGTTGGCGAGATGGTTGGAGCATTCTTCCATTCTCTCTGGCTTCTTATTTACATACTTGTAACTGACCTTTTCAACTTGATTTTGACATTCTTCAAGTTCCTTGGTCGTTCAATAAAGAACGCTATTGGCGGTAGCTTTGCAAACCTTCGCGCTGAATGGGCTGAGTTTAAGCTTGAATGCGTTGAGCAAAAGCAGGGCCTTCGCGGCTTGCGCCTTGTATTCAAGGACCATCCAACAATGATTTCTAACATTGTTAATACCATCCTTCCTGTCTGTGGCTTTATTGTTCTTGTTGCAACAATTACTCACTGGAACTCAACCACATATGCAATTGAGGTTGATTCAAGTGGCAAGAGCGTAGGCGTTGTTGCTAATGAGCAGGTATATGTAAATGCACAGGATCTTGTAAAGGAGCGCTTTAGCACAGATCTTGGCGCTGATGACAACGTATCATCACTTTCAACCTCATACAAGATTGTTGAGGCAAAGCCAACAGAGATCACTGACTCACAGACAGTAAGTGATAACATAGTTGAGAGCACAAACTCTGATTCAACATACGCCTGTGGCGTATATATCGATGGCGAGTTTATCTGCGCACTCAAAACAGAGACAGATGCAATGCAGGTATTCAACAACATCATAGATGGCTATCAAAAGGAAAATGCAAATGATGTTGTAGGATTTACTCAGGACGTTAAGTTTGTTCAGGGTATCTATGCAAATAACGAGGAGACAATCTGGGACTCTCAGCAGCTTGCTGATACACTTACCAAGTCAAGATACAAGGAACGCCATTACACAGTTCAGGCAGGCGATACACTTTCAAACATCGCTTACTCAAACGGCATCAGCGTATCCGAACTTATCGCACTTAACCCAGAGCATGAGAAGGAAATTCACGTAGGTGACGACCTCCTTGTTGCAGGTGATGTTAACTACGTTAACCTCAAGGTAGTTAAGACAGTTGTCAAGAATGAGGAAATCCCATTCAAGACAGTTAAGACAGAAAACAGCAGTATCTATAAGGGCACAACCAAGACAACACAGAAGGGTGTTAATGGTATTGACCAGGTTACATACATGGTAACTTATGTTGATGGTGTCCAGACTGGCATCCAAGAAGTAAATCGTACAACAATTAGACAGCCAGTCGATCAAAAGATTTCTGTTGGTACAAAGGCAATTGTAAAACAGACTAACCGTTCAACAGGTTACTCATATACACCAAGCACATATGTTAAGTCATATGGCAGACTTGTATGGCCAGCACCTGGCGTATACACAGTATCATCACCATTTGGACCAAGATGGGGATCATTCCATGGTGGTATCGACTTATCAGTTGGACGCGCAGGCTCAACAATCGTAGCTGCTGCAAGTGGTACAGTAACAGTTGCTTCAAACGGCAATGCTGGTTATGGCACTTACGTTATGATTAACCACAACAACGGTATGGAAACACTCTATGCTCATATGATTTACGGTTCAATCTGTGTAAGCACAGGCCAGTATGTATCAGCAGGCCAGCCAATTGGTATCATGGGTTCAACTGGCAACTCAACAGGACCTCACCTTCACTTTGAGGTTCGTATCAATGGTTCAAAAGTAAACCCAGCTCCATACATTGGCGCTTAAATATTTGGAGGAACGCTATGCGTGCAGTAATTACAGTAGTAGGTAAAGATAAGGTTGGCATCTGTGCAAAGACATCAACTCTTTGCGCAGAGCACAATGTTAATATAAGTGCAGTATCACAGAATATTTTTGACGATTTGTTCTGCATGGTAATGCTTGTTGAGACCGATGGTCTTGATATCCCATTCGGCGACTTTGCTGATATCCTTGCAAAAGAAGGCCGTGACATGGGCCTTGATATCCATGCAATGCACGAAGATATCTTTAATGCTATGCACAAGATTTAAGGAGACAGGATAATGCTTGAAATTAATGACGTCTTTGAAACCGTCAGAATGATTGAGAATGAAAATCTCGACATTCGTACGATTACAATGGGCATCTCACTCCTTGACTGTTGTGATAGCGATATTGATAAGGCTTGTAACAAAGTTTATGAGAAGATTGTCCGCAAGGCAGAGAACCTTGTAAAAACAGGTGAGGACATTGAGCGCGAGTATGGTATTCCAATTATCAACAAGCGCGTATCTGTCACACCAATTTCAATGATTCTTGCAGCCTCAGGCGGTGACCCACTCAAGTATGCAAAAACTTTAGAGCGTGCAGTTAACACAATCGGTGTTAACTTCCTTGGTGGTTACTCCGCACTTGTTCAAAAGGGATTCGCTGCAGGCGATGAGGCGCTCATCCGCAGCATTCCAGAGGCACTTGATATAACAGACCACATCTGCTCTTCTGTTAACATCGGTTCAACCAAGACCGGTATTAATATGGATGCAGTAAAGCTTATGGGTGAAATAGTAAAGCAGTCAGCTGAAGTTACAGCATACAAGGACTGCATTGGTCCTGCCAAGCTCGTTGTATTCTGCAACGCGCCAGAGGATAACCCATTTATGGCTGGCGCGTTCCACGGAGCAGGCGAGCCCGACTGCGTAATCAATGTCGGCGTTTCTGGTCCTGGCGTTGTACGTTCTGCTATCAGCAGAATCCCAGACGCCAATATCACAGAAATCGCCGAGATGGTTAAACGCACAGCGTTTAAGATTACACGAGTTGGCCAACTCGTAGCAAACGAGGCATCTCGCCGTCTTGACGTGCCTTTTGGCATTGTCGATTTGTCCCTCGCTCCAACCCCTGCTGTCGGCGACTCCGTTGCCTACATCCTTGAGGAGATGGGACTCGAGCAATGCGGCGCGCACGGCACAACTGCCTGCCTCGCACTTCTCAATGACGCAGTTAAAAAGGGTGGCGTAATGGCATCCTCTTCTGTTGGCGGACTTTCAGGTGCATTTATTCCAGTATCAGAGGATGCTGGTATGATAAACGCAGCACGCAGTGGCTGCCTTAAAATCGAAAAGCTTGAAGCTATGACAGCTGTATGTTCAGTTGGTCTTGATATGATAGTTATCCCAGGCGATACAACACCAGCAGTTATCTCTGCTATCATCGCTGATGAGGCCGCTATCGGTATGGTTAACTCCAAGACAACTGCTGTTCGTGTAATTCCAGCAGTTGGCAAGAACGTTGGCGACGAACTTGAATTCGGTGGCCTTTTGGGTTCTGGCCCTGTAATGCCAATCAATACCAAGAGCCCAGAGAAGTTTATCTCTCGTGGTGGCAGAATCCCTGCACCATTGCAGAGCCTTAAGAATTAGTGTATAATTATTTAGAACTTTGAGAAAAGGAGTCTTAAATATGGAAATTACAAAAGACACACTTATCGGCGATCTTTTAGATGCTAAACCAGACGCAGCACCTTTCCTTCTTGAAATGGGAATGCATTGCCTCGGTTGTCCTTCAGCTCGTGGAGAGTCACTTGAGGATGCATGTGCAGTTCATGGCGTAGATGTCAATGAACTTCTTGCTAAGATAAACGCATAAGGATAAGGGGTGAAGGTAAAAGGTGCCTTCACCTTTTTTATAGTATTATGAAACTTGATTTAAGACTTACTATGGTGGCGTCCCTCGTTCGACCAGGGAAGCCAATTGCTGATATAGGCACCGATCATGCCTATGTCCCTGTTTATTTAATAAAGAATGGTATTATTCCATCTGCCTATGCCTGTGATGTCAAGGTAGGACCACTTGATAACGCAAAGAAGACGATTGAGGAGTTTGAACTTGAGGACAAGATTACTCCAATTCTTTCCGATGGTCTCATCAGTGTTCCACATGATGTCAACGATTTCGTAATCGCTGGTATGGGCGGTGAGCTCATTGCTAAAATCCTTTCTGATTCACCATGGGTCAAGGAGGAAGGCAACCATTTTGTCCTTCAGCCGCAGACACATGCTGAGGACCTTCGTCACTACCTCTTGAGTGAAGGATATGAAATCTTAAAAGAGGATGTAGTAAAGGACAAGCGTCACCTCTACATTGCAATGGAAGTGTCCTACACTGGCAAGGTCGTCGCTCACACTGAAAGTGATTACTATCTTGGTAAACTTCCAAAATCTAGTAGTATATATAAAAAAGATTACATTGAATATATGATTTCTCGCCTTGACGTTCAGTACAAGGCAACGAGAAAAGAGGATATTAAAGCCTTAATTGATAGCTTAAAGGAGGCCCTTTCATGAGTACAGTACGTGATATCTTTAGCTTCATAGATGAGATAGCCCCATTCTCCACACAGGAGGAGTGGGATAACTCTGGCCTTTTAGTTGGTAATGAGAATGATGAGGTCAAGAAAATTGCGCTTTGCCTTGATGCGACTGACGAGACTTTGAAAAAGGCAGTAGAGTTTGGCGCAGACCTTCTTGTTACACATCATCCAATTATCTGGGACCCACTTAAGTTTGTACCATCAGATACACTTGTATCCAAGGCAATCAGACGGGGCATAAATGTAATCTCATGCCACACCAACTGGGACCTTGCAGAGGCAGGCGTTAGCTGTGTACTCGCATCCCTCATAGGCCTTAACAACATTGAGAAGCTTGAACCAGAGGGAGAACTCTCAATGGTACGTGTTGGCACACTCCCTATGCCAATGACTGCAAGGGAACTCGCAGAGGTTGTATCCGATGCGCTTGATGCAGTCGTTGCTGTTACATCTCCTGACAAGGAGATAAGCACTGTTGCTGTATGCGGTGGAGCGGGCGCGTGCTTCCTTCCAGACATTAAGCGCCATGGCATAGACGCATTCGTAACAGGGGAGGCTAAGCACAACGAGTATTTGGATGCTCGTGAACTTGATGTATCGCTCCTCTGTGCTGGTCACTATGAGACAGAGACTGTTAGCATGCCAGTGCTTAAAAACCTTTTAAAAGAAGAATTCAAAGACATCGAGTACCTCTATATCGAGGATGCTCCAGTAGAATATATAGGCTAGGTGATTGAATGTCACTCGATGGCATCTTTTTGCACACTATTAAGTGCGAACTTCAAAACAGAATACTGGGTGCCAAAGTGGACAAGGTATACGAGCCAACAAGAGAGGATTTAATCCTCTCTTTGCGCACTCGTGACCGAGATAACGTCAAGCTCTTGCTCTGCGCAAGGGCTAATTCTCCGCGCGTTTCAATAACCACCGAACAGTACGAGAATCCAGCATCCCCACCAATGCTCTGCATGCTCCTTCGCAAGCGCCTTGGTGGCGCTACTCTCACTGATATCCATCAGGAGAGCACAGACCGTATTCTCTATCTTGATTTTCTCGCAACCAACGAGATGGGTGAGAAGGAAAAACTCACCTTAGTTGTTGAGATTATGGCACAGTACAGCAACGTAATCTTGATTGATAGGGATAAAAAAATAATCGACGCATTAAAACGCGTCGACTACTCAAAGTCGTCAAGGAGACTTATCCTACCTGGTGTGACATATGAACTTCCACCACAGCAGGATAAAATCAATATTTTTGAAAACCAAGATATCAAGTCACTCATTTTAGCAAAGGGTGGCACTGACAAAGCATATATGTCAACAATCATGGGCCTCTCTCCAGTTGTCGCAAGAGAACTTGAGACCAAGACAGTTGATGAGTCAATAGAAACACTTTTAAGTTATAAGAATGGCTCAAATAAGTATTACCTTTTAAAAGATGAGAATGGTAAACCATTTGAGTTCTCATATATGCCTATTTTGCAGTATGGCACGGCTGTTGAAACAGTAGAATATGACAGCGCCTTTTCTCTTTTGGAGGATTACTATGCCAAAAGAGATAGCATAGAGCGCATGTCACATCGCACATACGATTTGCGTCGTGTGATGATCAACGCTCGCGAGCGTATCGCACGCAAGCTTGATATCCAGCGCGCAGAACTTGATAAATGTGCAGACCGTGAGACCTTGCGCATCTCTGCTGAGCTTATAAATGCAAACCTTTATAAGCTCGAACGCGGCGCCACTTACTTTGATCTTGAGAACTACTATGATGAAAACAAAATCATGAGGGTCAAAGTAAATCCAGCACTCACACCTGCTCAAAACTCACAGAAGTATTTCAAGGAATACAAGAAGACATACACTGCTGAGAAGAAACTCAAAGAACAGATAGAGTCTGGTATCTTGGAACTTGAATACATTGAGACAGTCCTTGATGCCCTTACTCGTGTTGAAAACGAGAAAGATATCATGAGCATCAGAGGAGAACTCATTGATCAGGGATATATCAAAAACAAATATGATGCCAAAGGCAAACTGTCGAAAGCAAAGCCACAGCAGAAAGTATCCTCATTGCCACCGATTGAGTACACAACATCGGATGGTTTTAGAGTCCTTGTTGGCCGCAACAATTTACAAAATGAAAAGCTCTCGCTTAAGAGCGCCAACAAGCTTGATATGTGGCTACACACCAAGGATATCCCTGGCTCGCACGTAATTATTGAAAACAAAAACGGAGAAATCTCCGACAAGGCAATAGAGGAGGCGGCAGTTATTGCTGCTCGCCACAGCGCCGCAGGAGAAAGTGGCGCAAAAAAAATACCAGTTGATTATACTTTAGTTAAGAACCTAAAGAAACCAACCGGTAGTCGACCAGGTAAAGTAATCTTCCATGAAAACTGGACGATTTATGTGGATTTGCCTAATCAATAAATTCAAGTCCACTCCTTGCTGGGTGGATAACGAATGTATCGGACCAAGTCTTGGAGAGCTTTTCAGCACAGGAGCGTGCTTTAATCTCGTTATCAAAGAGTGCATAGACTGATGGGCCAGAGCCACTCATGCAGCAGGCTTTACAGCCAAACTCACGCATGATTGATTTGATGTCCACTCTGTCCGGTACCTCAACGAACTGCTCAAAAACATTCTTGATGCTCTGATAGAAGTACTCATCATCGCCTTTTTCAATGGCGTGGATGATGCCCTTTCTATCACAGTGACGAATGTTCTCGGCTGTGTCAAAAGCGTCATAAGCCGCCTTTGTTGACACATCCTGATTTGGCTTTACAAGCACGATGTACTGATCCTTAATTGGTGTCAGTGGTGCCAAAACTTGACCGATGTCAAGTGCCACCATTGTGCCACCTTTAAGGCAGAACGGTACATCTGCGCCAACCTTTACGCCTATGGCGCAAAGTTCATCCACACTCAGATGTAACTCGAGTATCTCGTTTAACGCGGCAATTACTGCAGCAGCGTCCGCGCTGCCACCAGCAAGGCCCGCTGCAAACGGGATATTTTTTTCTATGTGGATTTTAATTCCAGGATTTTTAATCTTGGCATATTTAAAGAATGCCATTGCAGCCTTGTATGCGATGTTGTGCTCGTCACAAGGTAGTGCCTCATTGCTGCAGGAGAGTTCAATTTCATTCTTGTTGCCAGTTAAATCAACTGTTACATAGTCGTAAAGACCGATTGACTGCATAATCATAAAGAGGCTATGATAGCCGTCATCAGTTTGGCCTAAAATATCAAGCATAAGGTTGATTTTGGCGTTAGCTCTTATAACCATATGAACACTCCTTTCTTTGAGATGGACTATAATACTACATTATTTTACCATAATCAAGTATTGTCATTTTGAACAAATTGTTAACGGCTCTGTCGTGCAATATTGTCAAAGAATCCGTTGATATAAATTTGGGATTTTGGTATATTATTACTGGTTAAATTTGTTTATTGAGAGGAGTTGATTCTGATGAAGGGAAATAGAGCAATTAGATTTCTTGCACTTGTTGCAACTCTTGTGATTCTTGCATGCTCATTGTCTTTGTTTGCCTTTGCAGAGGGATCAGCTTTTTCTATTCCTGAGGGCACCAAGGTAGTTACTCCTGGTATGGTTCCAAATGATACAACAACAGTTAACATTCCAAGTTCTGTTGTATCAATTGAATCTGGTGCTTTCGCAAACTGTAAGGGACTGAACACAGTCAATATCGACAACACAAGCGGTTCGGTACTCTATGACGCTTCTGCATTCTATGGTGGAACGATATCGGTCCACTACCTCAAAGCAAACGTTCCAACAACTGTTGCAACGACAGAGGCTACAACAGTTCCAGAGACAATAACTGAACCAGAGACAGAGGTTGTCACAGATATGACACCATTTGCTTCAGCAAAGCAAGAACTCTCCGACGTTGATGTTTGGAACAAGCTCGTAAGCAACGCTGGCCCACTTGAGTCACCACAGGATACATCAAGTGTTCTTTCGAAAGTAATTGCATATTTTGTAACCAGTGTTGTATGCGCTGGTGCAGTTGCTCTCTGCGTAATTAAATTTAAGAAGTAATTTAAAACTCCGCACAAAATGCGGAGTTTTTATTAAAAGAGGAGGGATAAGCATGGACAAAGAAGTCAAAGATTCATACGAACAGACTGCTAAAGTAGAAGTACGCAAGTTTTATGTTCACATTGTTGTCTGTCTTAAATGGATAGGCCTTGCACTTCTTGAAGGCGTCATTCTTGGCCTTATTGCCACTGCTTTTGCTTATTCCCTTAAGTACGCTACGGGACTTCGCGTAGCGCATCCACAGCTTATTGCTGGTTTGCCATTTGCGGGTCTCCTCATTGTATTCCTCTATAACAAGTTTGGTTCCGATGTAATGAAGGGCACTAATTCAGTGCTCGCATCAATCAACTCTGATGAGAAGATGCACTTTGTAATGATGCCACTCATCTTCATTTCATCGATTATCTCGCACCTCTTTGGTGCATCAGTCGGCCGTGAAGGTGCCGCACTCCAGATGGGCGCTTCAATGGGCCACACTTTTGCAAAGGCGCTAAAACTCAATGAGAATGATCAAAAGATTATGATCATGACTGGTATGAGCGCCGCCTTTGCAGCACTGTTCGGCACGCCACTCGCGGCCGCCATCTTTGCAATGGAAGTAATAAGCGTCGGCGTAATGTATTATGCAGCGCTCGTGCCTTGCCTTGTATCCGCACTCACGGCGTATAGCCTTGCAAAGTATTTAGGCGTTGAGTACGCTCAATACAAGCTCACAGTAATCCCAGAATTTACACCATACACAATTGGTATGACGGCCCTTATGGGACTTCTCTTTGCAGTGGTTGCAATTCTTATTTGCGTTGCATTTGCTCTATCAGAGCGAGGACTGGGTCGCAAGTTCCAAAACCCGTATATCAAGATAGCAGTTGCTGGTGCAGCAGTTGCATTGTTGTCACTTATCTTTAGGGATGGTTCATACAATGGCCTTGGCACAGATGTAATTGCTAATGCACTTGCTGGTAAGGTTGTCTGGTACGCTTTTATTATGAAGCTTATCTTTACATCCCTTTCCCTTTCAGGTGGATACAGGGGCGGCGAGATTGTACCAGTTCTCTATATTGGCGCAACCTTCGGTTGCCTCATTGGTGGGCTTCTTGGAATGCCACCAGCTTTCTGCGCCGCACTTGGCATGGTCGCAGTTTTCTGTGGCGTTACAAACAGCCCAATCTCATCAATCCTCATCGGTGTTGAGATGTTCGGCGGACAGGGACTTTGGTTCTTCTGCCTCGCAATTGCACTCAGCTATATGCTCTCTGGATACTTCGGTATTTATAAGAGCCAACTTATCATATATTCAAAATACAGATCAGTTTATGTCCACAAAATGGCTAAACGTTAAGGAGAATAATATGTCATATGTAATCACAATTGGTCGTCAGCATGGATGTGGCGGACGCGTAATCGGCAAGGACCTCGCAGATCGCCTCGGTATCGAATACTACGACAAGAACATAATCCATCAGCTCATCGCAGATGACTGCGGTATAGATGAAGAGATGGTTTCAGAACTTATGGAAAAGAAGGGTTCAAGCCTCCTTTATGAGATGGCGAGCTTTGGCAAAACCAACCCACTTGAGGAACAAGTCTTCATCTCCAAGTCAAAAGTAATCAAGGAACTTGCAGACCATCACTCATGTGTAATCGTTGGTAAGTGTGCCGATTACATTCTTCGTGACTATGATAACGTTCTTAATGTTTTCCTCTATGCGGATATAGGGGATAGAATAGACAGAATTGTCAGCGTATATAAGGACTTCCCAGCAATCACTGAGAAGGAACTTAACAAGATGGACAGACAGCGTTCTAACTACTACCATTTCTACACTACACGTAAGTGGGGAGAACGTAAAAACTACGATATCATGATTAACACAAGTGTTGGCCTTGATAATGTAACCTCTATGCTTGAGACTATCGCTCGTGGCAGATTTGGAGGACAGGACTAATGGCAGAAATTCGTGAAGAGAACAAGATGGGCACTATGCCCATTGGCAAGCTTCTTGTATCTATGGCGGTTCCAATGATACTCTCTATGATTGTACAGGCACTGTACAATATCGTTGATAGTATCTTTGTTTCCCGTCTTTCCCAAGACGCTTTGTCGGCTGTATCTCTTGCCTTCTCACTTCAAAACTTGATGATCGCAGTTGGCGCAGGCACAGGCGTTGGTATTAACGCCTTCCTCTCCAAGAGCCTTGGTGAGAAGGACTTCAAAACAGCCAACAAGGTTGCAAACCATGCAATTTATTTCTGGGCTATTTCATATGCAATCTTCCTTACAATTGGACTTACACTTACATCAGTGTATTTCAAGGCTCAGACAAATGACCCTGCAATTTTGCAGTATGGTGTTGATTACATGAGACCAGTTCTCTGCTACTCATTTGGCCTCTTTGGCCAGATGTTCACAGAGCGACTTCTCACATCCACAGGCCGTACAATCTATTCGATGGTAATCCAGATGACTGGTGCTATCATCAATATTATTCTTGACCCAATTATGATCTTTGGTCTTCTTGGCTGCCCGGCAATGGGCGTGCGTGGTGCCGCTATTGCAACTTGCATTGGCCAGTGCTGTGCATGCATTCTTGGTATTATCTTGAACTTTACAAAGAATGCTGATATCGAACTCAGTGCCAAGTACTTAAAGCCAGAGTCATATATCTTTAAACGTGTATATCAAGTTGGTATTCCATCAATCATCATGGGCTCAATTGGTTCAGTAATGACCTTTGCACTCAACAAGATTTTGATTGGCTTTACCAAGGTTGCTGTTGCCGTATTTGGCTCATACTTCAAGCTTCAGAGCTTTATCTTTATGCCAGTATTCGGCCTCAACAACGGCATCATCCCAATCCTTGCATACAACCTTGGTGCGCGTAACCGTGAACGTCTCTTAAAGACAATCAAACTCGGCCTCATCTTTGCCTTAACGACAATGACAATCGGCCTCATTCTTTTCGAGACAATCCCTGGCACACTCCTTGGACTTTTCAAGTCGAGCAATCCGGCCGAAAACGCAGCGCTTATCGAACTGGGTGTTCCAGCGCTTAGAATAATCGCTGTTCACTTCCCAGTTGCCGCTATCTGTATCGTTATCGGCTCCACATTCCAAGCCTTTGGCAAGGCAACTTTCTCCATGGTCGTTTCAATCATGCGTCAGCTCGCAGTGCTCGTTCCTGCCGCATACTTGCTCTCCCTCACAGGAGTCCTCACAAACGTCTGGTTTGCCTTCCCAATTGCCGAAGTTATGTCTCTTGCGGTTTCGCTCTTCTTTTTCAAGACCCGCATCCTCAAGATGATGGATTTTGATAAAGCGGTTCCGCCGTTGCCAGAAAACTAAATGAAGAATATTATTTTAAGGACGAATCACTCGAATGAGTTATTCGTCCTTTTTTGTAGAAACGTTTGCATCTATCTTGACAAAAATGCTTACTTAATATAAGATAGTAAGCATAAAAGCCAAGAAAGGAGATAGCCATTATGTCATCACTTAACGATATTATTGAATATGCAAAATCTCATAATGGGGTAGTAACGGCGGATACTATAACCTCTATGGGATTATCTCGTGGCTTCTTGACATATCTTTGCGAAAAGGGATTACTCGAAAATGTATCTCGTGGAGTTTATATCATTCCTGATGTATGGGAAGACGAGATGTTTAACTTTGCAGTTAGATTTAAAAAGGGTGTTTACTCTCATGAAACTGCTTTGTTTTTATTGGGGCTAACTGATAGGACACCTGTATTTTATACAATGACATTCCCAAAAGGATACAATCTAACGAAAGTCAAAGAAGAAGGGTTTAAGTGTATACAAAATAAGAAAGAATTTTATTCTGATGGCATTATTCAAACTTGTACACCTTCTGGTAATCAAGTTAATTGTTACTGTATGGAAAAAACTTTATGTGATATTTTGAGGCCTCGAGCTGATATAGATGTCGCAATTGTTACAGAGGCCTTTAAACAGTATGTTAAATTGAAAGACAGAAATATTGTTCTATTATCCGAATATGCAAAAAGATATAAGGTTGAAGATAAAGTGAGATCTTACTTGGAGGTGTTGCTTTGAAAAATGCGATGCAATTAAAAGCTATTATGAAAAACATTGCAAAAGACAAAAACATTTCTGCACAATTGGTTTTGCAAAACTATATGATGGAACGCCTTTTGGAGAGAGTATCGTTATCTGAATATAAAGATAAATTTATTATTAAAGGTGGATTTTTGATAGCATCTTTGGTTGGACTTGATACAAGAGCAACTATGGATATAGATGCTACGGTAAAGGGATATCCAGTTGAGGAAAGTACAGTTCGAGAAATGTTTAAAAAGATTTGTGATATTCAAATAGAGGATGATATTACATTTTCTTTTGTGAATATAGAAGAGATTAGAGAAGGAGATAAGTATAAGGGTTATAGAGTATCCATTACTGCGGATTATCCGCCTATGTCAGTGCCTCTAAAACTTGATATTACTGCTGGAGATGTTATTACACCTAGAGAAATCAATTATAAATATAAGATGATGCTAGAAGATAAATATATTCCTCTTCTTGCCTATAATGTAGAAACCATATTGGCAGAAAAGATAGAGACTATCATTTCTAGATCGGATCAAAATACACGACCTAGAGATTATTACGATGTATATATCATATGGAAATTAAAACGTGATGAGATTGACTTTAGTAAGTTAAATAAAGCACTGGTTGCAACAGCGAATAAGAGAGGAAGTCAAGGCTTATTAGACCAGTATAGAAGCATCATGGACGTTGTTAAAAGCAGCGAAACAATGCAAAGCTTTTGGAATAAATATCAAAAGAGTTATACATACGCAAAGGATATTGCTTTTAAGGATACATGTGAAGCCGTAGTAGAGATTATGAGTAGTTTAAATATCTAACCTGTAAGGGCCCAAAATAGTTAGTTGCGACCAGCAAAGTCCCGCTTTGCTGGTGATATCCAGCCCGTAGCGGTGGATAGATGACGGGTCAAGGTCTTTAGAGCAGAGCGTACCTTGACGCGACATCTAGACAGCGCTACTAAACTGCGGTAGCACAGTCAAAACGGATGTCAAGGCACACTGCGTTCTTCGGCTTTGACATTCCGTTTGTGCCCATGCTACTGGGCGATTATTGGGAGCAAAGGATGGCTTTGCTCCCGCTCTATTCCAAGGATGGGAATACAGATAAGTTGGGTGGGGCGCTCGGGCCGGCAGGGGGGAGCATCTTCCATTTAAAAAATGAAAGTCGTGCAAACTGTAAGGGTTTGCTTGACTTTCATAAACAAATGTTCTATAATAGTTACAAGCCCCGTAGGTATAGGCTTTAAGAGTACATATTAATTTGGTAACGGGGCCCAAATTCAAAGTCTTACAACTTTCAAGACTTTCGAATTTAGAATGGAGATAGGTGAACAGAATGGAAAGAAATTTTGAAGTTAACGAGAACTATGTCATCAGGTCGGCGTACGATCCAACGAGCGAAGTGATGTATTATTCAGTGGTCGATACGATTGATTACATCTTTGACTATGAATATCCAACGGCAGCAAGGGATTATTGGTCGGTTATGAAGCATAGGTTGAGACAGGACCCAAAAACAGCATACCTTGTTAATTGTGAAAAAGCGAAGATGATAGCGCGCGATGGCAAGAAGCGCTATACAGATGTTGCGACGTTGGATCAACTCATTAATATTGTGAATTATATTTGTTTTCCAAAAAAGTCGGAGCATTTTAGATCTTATACTGGATCTCATGTGCGCAGTTTTAATGAATCGTCATTTTCAGGTGAAGTTAAGAGAATGCTTCGAGAATCAAAAGATTGTATACGATATGATGTAGTATAAAATATAAGATAAGGGTAAAAGAAAAACCTAGATTAGCACTTAGCTAATCTAGGTTTTTAGTTTTACTTAAATATCATTCAACCCATAAAAACGTCCCACTGTTTACTTGTGGAAGAGGGTGTTGGACTGGTACTCTGGCTCACAAGTGAGGTTGATGCCAAGCTTCTTGTAGATTTCGGCATCAACACTTGAAACGATGACTGTCGCATGGGCCTCGCAGCCGCGAAGGCCTGAGAGGCATTCCATCGCTTTGGCAGCATTCTTGTCAGTAGCCGCTGCGATGGAGAGCGCGATGAGCGTCTCGTCAGAGTGAAGGCGTGGATTCTTGCTGCCAAGTGTGTTGGTCTTGAGAGCCTGGATAGGCTCGAAAACCATAGGTGGAATGAGGTGTACCTCATCATTGATACCAGCAAGTTCCTTGAGTGCATTGAGAAGCACCGCTGAGCAGGAACCAAGCAAATCAGTTGTGCGACCAGTAACTATATGGCCGTTTGGAAGCTCGATTGCTGCTGCTGGAAGTCCGCCAGTGTCGCGGGACTTGGCACAGGAAACAGCGATTACTTCACGATCATCCTTGGTAAGACCTGCCTGCTTTACTATCATTTCAAGCTTCATTACAAGGTCGTTTTCTACAACGCCTTTCTTTTTATCGCAAAGGGCCTTGTAGTACCTGCGGATAATCTCTTGGTTGGCTGCTGCAATACATACATCGTCGTCGATGATGCAGTTACCTGCCATATTAACACCCATGTCTGTTGGTGATTTGTATGGTGACTCACCAGCAATTTCCTCAAAGATTGCATTGAGGACTGGGAATACTTCAACATCACGGTTGTAGTTTACAGTTGTTTTACCATATGCCTCAAGGTGGAATGGGTCAATCATGTTGACGTCATCAAGGTCAGCTGTTGCTGCCTCATAGGCCAAGTTTACAGGATGCTTGAGTGGGAGATTCCAGATTGGGAATGTCTCGAACTTGGCATATCCTGATTTGATTCCACGCTTGTTGTCGTGGTAGAGCTGGG
Source organism: Candidatus Limimonas egerieequi (assembly GCA_018064455.1). Classification (GTDB taxonomy): domain Bacteria; phylum Bacillota; class Clostridia; order Oscillospirales; family Acutalibacteraceae; genus UBA1227. The sequence goes on from JAGHVH010000003.1 coordinate 15,724, forward strand.
AGAGGCATGTTGCCATCTTGCCACTACCTGGGCCTGGTGCTGTGATGACTACAAGTTCACGAGTTGTATGAATGTATTCGTTTTTGCCAAATCCCTCATCGGATACGATGAGAGGGATATTTGATGGATAACCATCAATTGGGTAATGGCGATATACGTCAACACCAAGGTTCTCAAGACGCTTCTTAAACGCATCGGCAGATGGTTGGCTCTGGTAACGTGTGAGTACTACGCTGCCAACATAGAGGCCGATGCTCTTGAATGCGTCGATAAGGCGAAGGATTTCAAGGTCGTAGGTGATACCTGTATCGCCGCGAACCTTGTTCTTTTCGATATCGCCAGCGTTGATTGCGATAACTATTTCTGCCTTGTCCTTGAGCTGAAGGAGCATCTGAAGCTTACTATCTGGTTTAAAACCAGGGAGAACACGTGAGGCATGGTAGTCATCGAAAAGCTTGCCACCAAACTCTAGGTAGAGTTTGCCACCAAAACTTTCAATACGCTTTGCAATATGCTCAGATTGTGTCTGAAGATATTTTTCGTTGTCGAATCCTATTTTGCCCATACGGTTTTTACCTCTTTTGCTACGATTACAAACCTTTCGGTTTTTGTTCTACTTGTACATGTTGATAGGGTGATAAATTTCTCTTTGCCAGTAAATTTCATATCTGGCTTGTTACATTCAGCCCTGTCATAAATGTCCTCTATCCACTGCTTTTGCTCTTTGCTGTCGCTAAACTGGAACTTGTATATTGGATCAGTAATTTCAACAGTTAGAGCAGCGACGATTTGATATTGTTTTTCTGTGTCGCCGTAGAGGAGATATACGTTTGGATGTTGATTAAAGTAATTTGCATCCTTGTATTTTTTAAGTGAGCCAAACATCGCATCGTTTCGCGTGTTGTGGCCATAGATTACTGTGTTAGGGTCATCCATTGAACAGTAGTTGTCAATGAAAATACTACCAAAGTCTGAGTAGATGTTGTCGTATGTATGCTTTAGGTAGTACTGGTTGTTGTCAGGCTGAAGTACTGGATAGTCAACTGGTGTGTCCGGTATTTTTATCCAACCAACGATGTCCTCGTTGGTCTTTTGAAGCTCAGTCAAATCAACTACAAAGTGGTAGTCCTTGTTCTCAGTGACTTCCTCAACCTTGTTTTGAACGCCCTCATAGAGCTGGTTGCCGCGGCGATAGTTTAGGCCGATTTTTATAAGCTGAGAGAGGGAGAATATAAAGAGAGCGATGAAGAGAACTTCAAGAATTGTATATAGGCGTTTCTTCATTTTATCCCTCCTCAAAATTACAGATTATTATATCATAAATTGGGGCGTCTTACCACTTTTTTTGGTACTTTATTTTTAACGTTATTAATATTATAATTAATTATGTATATATTTATAAATCGAGGTTTACATTATGCAAGCAAAAAGACTATCGCGTGTCTTGGCGCTCTTGCTTGTACTTTGTATGATGGTGCTTACCTTTACCGCCTGTGACGATAAGGAAGAGCCAACGCTTGAAACCACTGCAAAGTCAGACCTCACTACTGAATCTCAAAGCAAAGATTCGGACGAGACGACAACGGGAGAAGATGCCAGTGAAAGCACAGGCTCTTATACGTCGGGCAAGTCCGATGGTGGCAAGTCCACAACCAAGAGTTCTGGTGGTAAGTCTACTACCAAGAGTTCTGGTGGCGGAACAAAAACCACCAAAAAGAGTGGCGGAGGTTCAGGCAGTGGCGGTCAGCAACAGCCAAATACAACACAGCCAAAGCAGACTGCAGCTCCAACAAAGCCAAAGTCAAATACTTACTATGCACCACAGGTTATTTATAACTCTGCACCGGGCACACTAGTTCAGACTTTCTCAGATGGTAGCGCAATCGACTATTCAAATACTGCTAGTGGATATGTAATGGTCAAGTACGCGGGACCACATTCCAACGTACGTGTCCAGATTACAGCACCAGGTGGCTCCAAGCCACTCTATCCTATTTTCTCAAGGGACTGGGAAGCATTGCCTCTTACAAACGGCAATGGTACATATTCAATAGCTCTTCTTGCAAATGATGGTGGTACTTCATACACTGTTGCGGGCAAGCTTGACGTTCCTGTCACGCTCTCGTACTCAACAGTAGCTTTCTATAGACCAAACATTTTCTGTAATTACAGCGGTGGCACTGCGTGCGTTACATACGCCGCTGAGCTCACACGAGGCTGTGACACAGAGATGGCTAAAATTGAGGCAATCTACAACTACGTTGTAAACAATTTTAGGTATGACTATGGCAAGGCATCCTCAGTATCCTCATCGGCGTATGTTCCAAACCTCAATAGCATTTGGTCGTCAAAATCAGGAATCTGTTTTGACTACGCATCGACGATGGCAGCAATGCTTAGAACACAGGGACTTCCAACAAAGGTCTGTGTTGGCTATGCAAATGGCAACACATATCACGCTTGGATTTCTGTATATGTTACAGGTAGTGGTTGGGTAAATGGTATTATCCAATTTAACGGTAACACATGGAAACTTATGGACCCAACATTTGCATCGACTGGTGGCAATAAGTATGACTGGTCCACTAGGGGATCTTATTCAGTAATGTATTACTATTGATATAAAGGAGAAAGAACATGAGTATAAAACAGCTTGATGGACCTTATCTTTCATCATTTTGCATGGAACTCTCACTCTGCCTTAAAGCAGGTATCTCACTCAATGAGGGCCTCTTTATGCTCGCACAGGATGAGACAGATAAGGATTTAAAAGAGATGCTCTCTTCACTCTACGAGAAGATGGACGGCGGTATGAGTCTTGAAGAGGCATTAGGTGAGGCAGGATGCTTCCCTAAGTATTTGGTAGAAATGATCGAGATTGGTTCTCGTACAGGTAGACTTGAAGCAGTGCTTCGTGCACTTTCAGCTTACTACACAAGACAGGTTGAAATTACAAGAAGCATCAAGAGTGCAGTTGTATATCCTCTTGTTTTGATGTTTATGTTGCTTCTTGTTATTGGCGTACTTATCACAAAGGTACTCCCAATCTTTAACGATGTATTCCATGAACTTGGCGCAGAGATGAGCCCAGTTGCAATAAGCATCATGAACTTTGGTACTGGTATTACAAAGTATGCAGCAATTATCCTTGCAGTAGTTGTTGTAATTGCAATCGTTGCAATCTTTATCAGCGCAGTACCTAGTCTTTCACTTAAGTTTGTAAACTTCTTTAGCAAAATTACATCTAACAGAAAAATCTCTAAAAAGATTGCATCTGCACGTTTTGCAAACGGTATGGCAATGACACTTGCATCTGGTCTTGATACAGATGAGTCACTTGACATGGTAGAGCGCATCACAGATAACCCTGTAATGCTTGGCCGTATTGCAAAGTGCCGTGAACTTATGAAGCAGGGCGAACTCTTCGTAGACGCCATTGCAAAGTCCGAGATATTTAACTCTATGTACTGCCGTATGCTTTCAATCGGTTTCAAGACTGGTACAGCAGACACAGTAATGGATGAGATTGCTCACCGCAGCGAGGCTGAGGTTGACGAGAATATCGAGTCAATTATCAACAAGGTTGAGCCAACACTTGTTATCATTATGTCACTTGTAGTTGGTCTTATCCTTCTTTCAGTAATGCTCCCACTTATGAGCATCATGACCACAATAGGTTAAATTTCTAAGGAGTAAGAATATATGGAAACTAAAGTAAGGAAGCGCTCGGCGTTTGAAATAATACGTGGGCATCTCCTATCTATAGTGTTCTTCGTAGTCATTTTTGCATTCTTTATCTACGGCGTAAATAGCGCCGAGAAGAACTCCGCATCGGAGAGCAAAAATGTACTGGAAGAAAGCCTCCATAAAGCAGTAGTTTCCTGCTATGCGCTTGAGGGTGCCTACCCATCAAGCGTGCAGTACCTTGAGGACCACTACGGCTTAACTTATGACAAAGATAAGTATGCAATAGGCTATGTCGCATTTGCCGACAACATTATGCCTGACATGCAAATCATTGATTTAAGTGAGGAGGTACCCGCAGAATGAAAAAGAGAACTGCTTACACAGTAGATACAATATTTGTGTTGGTTCTCTTTGCAGTATTCGCTATCACAGTACTCTTTGTACTTATGAGCGGAGCGGGTGTCTATAAGGACACGCAGAGCGTTATGACAGAGAGATATCAAGAACGCACATGTCTCTCATATATAACAGCAAAGGTCAACCATTACGACGAGGCTGGCAAGGTCTATGTAGTCGATGTAAACGGCGTACAGGCACTTGCAGTTGACGAGGAAATGGGTGGAACCACATACACAACATATATCTACTGCACCGATGGTTCGGTGAAGGAGATAATGGTTGAAAAGGCAGCATCATTTGAACTTGATGATGGCCTTGATATCATTGCAGCAAAGAAGCTCAAGTTTGAGACAAAAGATAACCTCCTTAAGGTTATCTGTACTGGCGAGACGGGTAAAACCGCTTTCGTCACCCTCCATGTTGCATCAGGAATAGGAGGTGGCGAGATTGAAGACTAACAAAAGATCTAAGTCATCACTCTTCCTTATGGAGATAATCATAGTTTTGATGTTCTTCGCACTTTCAGCAGCTATTTGTATGAAGGTGTTCTCAAGCGCCAAAGTTAAAACTGAACTCTCTCGCGATATGACAAATGCAAGTTTTGCAGCAGAGAGTATCGCAGAGGCTTGGAAGGCAGATAAACTTGATGGAACAGACTTTGCCTCAATCTATCCAAACTCAACTGAACATGATGGAATTATCACTGTGTTCTATGATAAGGATTGGACCCTTGAGGAAAAATATCAGGGCGCTTATCACGCAACCATAGAGGAGCACGCTGACAAGTACTTCGTACAGGCACATGTTGCCGTATACGACGACTCTGGCGCATTGCTCTTTGATATGGTTACTGCTGTGAGCCCAGACAAGGGGGTAGAGTAATGGAACAGAATGAACGCAAGTCATCCGGTATCAATATCGGTAGTGCAAGTATCATAATGGTCTTCTCCGTACTTTGCCTCACAATCTTTGCAGTGCTTACCTTTATGACATCAAACAACGAGTACAAGCTCGCTGAGAAGTCTGCACTTACAATGCAGACGTACTACGCAGCAGATGCTGGTGCTGTTGTTACAGAAGGCAAGATAAGAGAGGCATTGGCAAACAATGGTGACGCCGCAAGCGCACTAAATGACGTCAAGGGACTTGGCGTTGCTGGTGCAGCAATGGACGACGGATACCACTTCAGCTATGCTGAAAGCATGGATGATGATCAGGAAATTCAAGTTGAGCTCCTCTATACAGATGGCGAACTCAAGATTCTCAAGTGGGAACTTGTTAATGTCGCAGAGTGGAGCGCAGACGGTGAAGTACATCTTTGGGATGGTGAGTTTTAATGGAATTATTAACACTTCTTCGCGGTGCAGTTGAACAGCAGGCATCGGATATCTTTGTCCTTGCCAGCCTTCCTCTTTCATACAAACTCAACGGCATTATTGTGCCACAGGATGAGGAACGTATGACTCCGCAGACAACTCGCGCACTTATAGAGGAAATATATGATACAGCAGGACGTCCTATGGATCACCTTTTAGCATCAGGTGACGACGATTTCTCGCTCGCTATCAGCGGTCTCTCTCGTTTCAGAGTAAGCACATACAAGCAGCGTGGTTCACTCGCTGCTGTTATCCGTCTGGTTTCATTTGATATCCCAAATTACAAGGATTTGGGCATTCCAGATTCTGTTATGTCTATCGCTGAAAAGACAAAGGGCCTTGTACTTGTAACTGGCCCTGCAGGCGGTGGTAAGTCAACCACACTTGCTTGTATCATCGATAGGATTAACAAGACAAGAAACGGTCACATCATCACACTTGAGGAACCGCTTGAGTACCTCCATCGCAATGATAAATGCGTAATCTCACAGCGTGAGATTGGTTCTGACTCAGCTGACTACGTAGCTGCACTTCGTGCATGCCTCCGTCAGGCTCCAGATGTTATCCTTGTTGGTGAGATGCGTGACTATGAGACTATCAAGACAGCTATGACCGCTGCTGAGACAGGACACCTTGTCATCTCAACACTCCACACCGTTGGTGCTGCTAATACAATCGACCGTGTTATCGATGTATTCCCACCTAATCAGCAACAGCAGATTAGGGTACAGCTCGCACAGCTTTTGCAGTGCGTTGTATCTCAGCAGCTCATCCCAACTGTTGATGGATCACTTGTACCAGCGTTTGAGGTCATGAACCTCAATAGCGCAATTCGAAATATGATCCGTGAGTCAAAGGTACATCAAATAGACTCAATCATTGCGACATCAGCTGCCGAAGGCATGGTCGCAATGGATTCAAGTATATTTGATCTCTATGACCAGGGAATCATATCCGAAATGAACGCTATTAAGTTTGCATCAAACGCTGATCTTCTCAAGAAAAAGATGCAGATGAAAAAGTAAGATAAAATAGAAAACTCCTGACTAGAAAACTAGTCAGGAGTTTTGTTTTAAGATTTAATTAAGTTCCTTGAGAGAAAATACAACAAGTGGATAGTCGTCCGCATACTCTGGGTATTTTGAAACTGTCATCTCAAAAGCAGTTCCTCTCTTGTCACGGAATATTGTGACCATCCTGTCCTTGCCCTCATCAAGTTGAGCTTTGATACCAGCGTAGTCCATATATTTTGCAAAGGCAGCCTGGAATTCCTCTGAGATAAATTTCTCACAGACGTCATTCATCATCTCGAGATGGCTGTCAAATTGCTTGGCATAGATATCATACTCATCGCCAGTGTTGGAATAAACAAGTCTACTCATGCTGTTTGACAGGTCGATTACATATACAAGAATGTAATTGTAGATGAGCTGTTCGAGTACAGCCTTGTTAAATATCTCTGCTTTGTTTTCCTCAGACTTTCTAATATCGTCATCAATGAGTAAAACATTGAAGAAGAATACAGTATGACCTGAGCCGTCGTCAATTGGAACTAGGCGAATTCTAAACCAGTGGAACTGGTGGTCGTCAAAGCCCATCATCAACGCTTCAACACGGAGTGTCTGTTTGTTGTCAAAGGCGGTTTTGAGATACGGTCTTGTGAGCTCGTTCTTGAGTTTGCCCTTAAAGAGCGGATGCATCAATTCATCCGCAATATCAACAAACTCATCGAATGTACGCTCGATGTATCCAACGCCTTTGCCGTTGTACGTGATGCAATAGTTGTCATCAAGGTCAATTATTGTATTGTAGAGAAACTGTGTGCTGACAAAGGTTGCGACAATAGTTTCTATACGTTCTTTGTTCATCATAGAAATGCGCCCCCCTAAAGTGGAGCTGGAAACGTGACTCGAACACGCGACCTGCTCATTACGAATGAGCTGCTCTACCAACTGAGCTATTCCAGCATTTAGACTACCCATATATAATAGCACATTTTTGAATATAAGGAAATATGGCTTTTTCAATACAATTGTGCTACCATATTAAGGTATTAATTAATTTATATAGGAGGAATTTTTGTGGCAGATATTCAAAAGCAAAACGAGATAAAGGTTAAAACTAAACTTCTTGATGAGAACGGCTATGTGTTAGAGCCAGGTTGGGCAAGACATAACAGCCTCATTGAGTACAACCGTGATGCGATTAGCGCACACCCTCTTAGAATTAAGGAATGGGACTTCTATGAGGTTTCAAATGACAGATATATGATGCAGTTTACAATTGCTAATATATCAATGGCAGAGGCAGGATGCATCACTGTAACTGATATGAAGACAGGTCTTCCTGTTTTCTGTGCAGCAATGGCTCACATCTATACAGTAAACCGTTTCCCAATGCCTCGTCAGAGTGACCAGCCATTCGTAGTTGACAGAAACTATGGCTATTTCAAGATGCACGAGTCATATGACGGAAAGTCTCGTCATCTCTCAGCAAAGGGTATTGCTATTTGGCCAACAGGCCTTCCATTCACACTTGAGATGGACCTCGCTGTACCAGAGGGACAGGAGTCAATCTCAATCTCTATTCCATGGAAAAAGAAGGATGCAGCTGGTTCTAAGAAGATGAAGGACCACTTCTTCTTTACAAACAAAGAGAACTGTATGCCAGCAACTGGCTTCTTAAAGATCGGACCAAAGAAGCTCAATTTCTCTAAGGAAAACAACAGTTTTGGCGTACTTGACTGGGGCCGTGGCGTATGGGCTCATGACATCCGTTGGATCTGGGGCAATGGCTCGACATATATCAATGACAAGCTCTTTGGCTTTGAAATCACATTCGGATTTGGTGATGACAGCGACGCAACAGAGACATGTCTTTTCTATGATGGTGTTGCTCACAAGCTTGGTAAGGTAACAGTTGACTATGACCATAAGCATCCAAAATCAAGACCATGGGTATTCCATGAGGAGAATGGTCGTTTCGAGCTTACAATGGACCCATTCTTCAACTCACATATCGGTATCGACATCGGTATTGTTGGTGCTCACACTGACCAGTGCACAGGCCTTTGGAATGGTACTGTAACACTTGATGATGGCACTGTTTTAGAGATTAAGGATATGCAGGCATTCTGTGAGCAAGTTCACAGCAAATGGTAAGCTTTAATAATAGGAGAATTCATTGACTTTAAAATGGGGTTATGGTAACATACATAGGTAATTTTGAGGAGGTCTCACTATGAAGAGAATTATCGCACTTTTACTCGTTCTCGTTATGGCCTTAACACTCTGTGCATGCCACAAGAATGAGGACCCAACCCTTGAGCCTGAATACAAGGATGGCAAGACTTCTGGAAGCAGCGACCTTGACCTTTCAGCTTTTGAGGGCAAACTTTTAAAGCCTTATATTGAACTTATCGCATCTGGCAACTACTACTTCAAGATTTCTTCCGCTGAAGGCGGAGAGGAAGAGATGTTTACACAGATTGGCAAAGATAAGATGATTTCTATCAAGAGCCAGGGCTACGACTTCATCAAGAAGGGCGACGGCACACTCTACTGTGTAACAGGAAGCCAGTATGTTGAACTTAATACAAAGAACCTTTCAGTAGTATCTGCTGAGACAGCACAGCTTGTTGATAGCCTTAAGTTGGTATTTGATCAGTCAGAGAAACTTGTTTCTGATATGGTTACAATGACTCCAACAGACAAGGCAAGCTCACTTGCTGTTAAGGATTACAGACATGAGGAATATGTTGACAAGTGGGGCATACTCTACAGCTTCTTCTTTGACAACTCTGATGCACTTGTTGCTTATGCAAGAATTGAGAGCCAGACAAACTATTCACTTACTGTAGTTGAATTTGGCACACCATCACCTAATGCAATCAGCAATATCTTCCTCAACTATACACAGGTTGATGCTGGTGATGTTTCTTCACAGCAGCAGACAACAACTACTACAACACAGGCTCCTACAACAACTAAGAAGCCTGTAGATACTACAGCTGCTCCAGCTGCTGCAGCACAGCCAACAGCACCAGTTGTAGGCTAATGGACTTAATTGAGCACCTCGTTTGAGGTGCTCTAACTTTATCTGGAGGGCAAAAATGTATGGATGTCAAGGTAAAATACTTTACAGATAAAATTGAGAAGCTCTGCTACATCGACGGCAAGTCAGATTGGATTGACTTGCGTGCAGCAGAGGACGTGGTAATGAAGGCAGGAGAGTGGAAACTCATTCCACTTGGAATTGCCATCGAATTGCCAGAAGGCTTCGAGGCTCACGTAGTGCCACGCTCATCAACTTACAAGAATTTTGGCATTATTCAGACAAATTCAACTGGCATTATTGATGCTTCATACTGTGGCGATAATGATCAGTGGTTCTTTTCTGCTCTTGCTATGCGTGACACTGAAATCCATGTAAACGACAGAATCTGTCAGTTTAGAATAATGGAGAACCAGCCAGCATTTAATTTGGTTGAGGTGGACCACCTTGATGGTCCGGATAGAGGCGGCTGCGGCTCAACTGGTCGTGCTTAAAAAAGAGTTGTGTTTCACACTTTAATGTGTTAATATACATATACAATTAAAAAGTCTTGATAGAGGCGCGGATTTTGATAAGTACCCTCACGCAACCGAAAACACGGGTGTGGGATGAAAGGCAAATTCGCCGAAGCGCAAGTGATGTTTTTAAGCTTGTAGCTGGGTCGCTGTGAAATACACAGCGGACTGTCACTATTTTAGTGGAGAGCTGTCATAACTATATTCGTAATGAGTAGTCGTGATAGTATCACGACTTTTTTTATTGGAATAATAAAATGGAGGTTTTCGAAATGGAAAACAAAAAGAAAATTCCTGTAACTCCTATTTTGGCAATTGCATTTGTAATTTTATTTATCGTGCTTTGCTCATTTACAGGTAGTATCATGGCTGCAGGCGGAACACTATGGGCTCTTTTGCCACCAGTAGTTGCTATTTGTCTTGCACTCATTACAAAGGAAGCTTATTCATCACTCTTTATCGGTGTAGTACTTGGTGCACTTGAGGTTGCTCATTTTAGACCAGGTAATGCAATCGATGCATTGACAGTTGACGGTTTCTCAACAGCTGTTGCTGATAACGCTGGTATCTTTGTATTCCTTGTTATTCTTGGTACAATCGTTGCCCTTGTTAACAAGGCTGGTGGTTCAGCTGCTTTTGGCCGTTGGGCTCAGACTCATATCAAGACTCGTGCAGGCGCTGCTCTTGCAACTTTCGCACTTGGCGTACTCATCTTTATTGATGACTACTTCAACTGCCTTACAGTTGGTGCAGTAATGCGTCCTGTAACAGACAAACAGAAGATTTCTCGTGCAAAGCTTGCATACCTCATTGATGCAACAGCTGCACCTGTTTGTATGATAGCTCCTGTATCTTCTTGGGCTGCAGCAGTTTCTTCTTATGCTCCAGAGGGACAGGGATTCAAACTCTTCGTTTCAGCTATCCCATTTAACTACTATTCACTTTTAACACTTGTATTTATCATTGCAATCTCAATTATGGGATTTGACTATGGTTCAATGGCTCTTCATGAGAAGAATGCTTTTGAGAATAATGACCTCTTTACAACTGGTTCTTTTGAAGGCGAATCTGAGGAAGAAGAGAATCCAAAGGGTAAGGTTATCGATCTTATTCTCCCTGTACTCGCATTGATCGTAGCTGCTGTTTATGCACTTCTCCGTGCAGGTGGTTGGGGCCCAGATGTTGGCATCATTAGCGCATTTGGTGACACTGATGCTTTCGTAGGTCTTCCATGGGCTGGATTTGTAGTACTGGTTCTTACTGTTATTTACATGTGTGCTCGTAAGGTTGTTACATTTAAAGAGGCTATGGATTGTCTTACAAAGGGATTCTGCGCAATGGTTCCAGCTATCCTTATTTTGACACTTGCAACTTCTCTTAAGAATATGACAAACCTCCTTGAGGCTCGTGAGTTCGTTGGCGGTCTTGTTGAGGGTTCAGCTGGTCTCTTCCAGTCATTCCTTCCAGCAATCATCTTTATCATTGCTTGCCTTCTTGCTTTCTCAACAGGTACATCATGGGGTACATTCGGTATCCTCATCCCAATCGTTACAGCTATCTTCCCAGTAGGTTCAACACTTGGTACAATCTGTATCTCAGCTTGTCTTGCTGGTGCTGTTTGCGGTGACCACTGCTCACCAATCTCTGATACAACAATCATGTCATCAGCTGGTGCTCAGTCTAACCACCTCAATCACGTATCTACTCAGCTTCCATATGCAATTACAGTAGCAGCTATTTCATTTGTAATGTTCATAATCGCTGGTTTCGTTCAGAACGCTATTATCTGCCTTGCAATTGGTATCGTAGCTACAATCGCTGTACTCTTCGCAATCAAGAAGTTTGGTAAGAACGTATATGCTGCAAAAGCTTCAAAATAATTTAGTATAGAAAAAGGCCCGAGTCTTGCGACTCGGGTCTTATTTTTTTATTCAACACCTCTGAAGTAGAGGCCTCTTGTAAATTCACCTTTTGGTTCGGATGAGTTCTTGTATGCTTTGATTATTGCTTCCACCTTATCTTTGCTCTCAACTGAGAAGTAGAGGATTTGGAAGTCGACATTCTTGAGCTCATCCTGCCTATCGGCAAGGTAGATTGGGCGGGAGTTTAGGAGTTCACTTGCGTTGCTGCCGTTTGGCTTGCAAGTGACTGGGAAACGGATGCCCTTGCGGTCGGTGAGGTAAAGACTGCTATTGCAGGATTTACAGTTACGACCGTTTTTAATTGGGCAGTTTCGTGTGAGCATGAGCGGTATCTGGCCGAAGGATACAATACCGCGTGGCAAGGTGCCACGGAGCTTGTTGATGGCCGCAAGCTCAAGCTCGGTTGAAACTACCAAAGAGTGAAGACCAAGTTCTTGGTATTCAGAAAGTGCGAAGCTGTTGAATGCGTTGAGCGTTGGGGCACCCATTACGATGAGGCCTGCGCTCTTTGCAAGGAGCACGGCATCGAGTGTGCCACAATAGGCAAAGCGAACGCCAATCTTTTTGGCGTCTTTCAGCTTTGCCTTCAGCTCGCGCTGATTGCCATATATTGCGCGAGGCAGCTCAACGCCAATAGGAACACCAAGTTTTTTGAGCCTTGAATATTTATCTTCAGTTGTAAATATAGGAACAATTATAGAAGTGATTCTTGGAGAACTTAGGTCTTTGATTAGTTCATCAAAGTTATCTGGAATCTGATCAGCTGATGAGAAGCGGATAACAAGGTTTGGAAGGGTGGCTGTATCATCTTTTCTCCATGTCACGCCATGTGTGCCAAGTTCTAATAGCTCGGTGCTGACATAGTCCTCGGTTGGCATCTTGTAATCATCAAAGAAGGTTTCTTTTTTGTACCCTCCAGCAAGCTTTTGCTCAAGTGAGTCAAGTGCCAAGCGGCGGATGCTGTTGATTTCAGATATTGGTATATTTACATTTTCATCAAGCTTGATATCGGTGGTCATTACCTTGAATGGAGTGCCACCAGTCTTGTGAAGTTGATCACGGATTTTTGATGCCTCTGTCGCATGGTTTTGAGCCTTTTGCACCTTGTATTCCGATGTTACAAAGGCGTTGATGCGTCCAGTTGATACACTGGCAAGGAGAGGCTTTTTGAGCTCTGCTGTGAGGGACATAGAAACCGGGATGATTTGTGGTTCCTTGTCATAGAGGCGCTCAAGTTCCTTGAGGACAGCGCCTGTTGCGACTACGTCCTCTTTCTGTCTTGTGCCAAACATTGAACGTCCACGGTTGTCGGTGTAGTAACCATCGGTAAAGCCTGAACGTGAGAATACGGCACGGAGCTGTTCCTTGAGTCGTGCCTCATTACCTGTTGGAATACCGCTGTAATCCACCTCACCTGGAACGCCACTGAACTCTTGGCCCTTTTGATGGCGCCTGATTACAGCGTTGCAGGCTGATACAGCAGCCGCAACATACTCAGGGCGTTTCATACGACCCTCAATCTTGAATGAGTCTATGCCAAGGTCAATGAGCTCTGGCAGATGGTCGATGAGGGAGAGGTCTTTGAGTGACAAATCAAATCCCGTACCACCAGCAGCCTCAAATGCGAGCCTACATGGCTGTGCACAGAGACCTCTGTTGCCTGAACGACCGCCAAGCATACCGGACAGGTAGCACTGGCCAGATACGCACATGCAAAGAGCACCATGTATAAAGAGCTCGAGCTCCATACTGGTGTTTTCTCTGATAGTCTTTATTTCTTCAAATGTGAGTTCTCTTGGGAGAACGGCACGTTTGAAGCCAAGCGCCTCAAGCTGTTTAAAGCCTTCGACGTTCATTACACTCATCTGGGTTGAGGCGTGGAGTGGCATATCTGGCGCCACTTCACGGATTAGGCGTGCAAGGCCCAAGTCCTGAATAATAAGTGCGTCTACACCAATGGCGCAGACGCACGATACTAGCTCAAGTGCAGATGAGATTTCGGCGTCACCAATTAGGGTGTTGAGGGTGAGGTATACTTTTACACCACGGACGTGGCAGTAGTCAACTGCCTTTTTCAGTTCATCCTCGGTGAAGTTCTCTGCGTTGCGTCTGGCATTAAAATCGCCAGCGCCGAGATATACCGCATTCGCACCCGTTCGAACAGCTGCGACAAGGGCGTCGCTGCTGCCACATGGGGCCAAAATTTCAACTGGTTTTGTCATATGAAATTAGAATGATTTCATTGAGCCACTGCGAAGTGACTGGATTTCCTTGTTGAGGCGCTCAACGTCGCGCTTTGCAACTTCTGCTTCCATCTTGTAACGAGCAGAATCCTCAAGGTATTCCTTGATCTGAGCACGAAGGTTGTCAGCTGTGTCAGTTGCCTTCTTAGCTGTGTCTGCATAATCAAGAGATGCAAGGATAGCAGCCTGTGTGATTGAAAGGCGGCTGTTGTCATGAACAATCTTAGAAAGAGTTTCATCAAGATTGTTTGCAAGCTCTAATACGTACTTTGGATCGTCCTCTGTTGTGATGTAGTAATCGCTGCCACAGATAGAAACCTTTACTTTGTTCTTTTCCATATCTTAAACCTCACTAAAATTAATCAATATAACTATTAAGAAAAGTATATCATAAGGGGCAATCTAAATAAAGATTAAATTTTGGAACCCCTTCTGTAATTTTTAAGAATAACTGGTACGTTCTCTAAAAGGACATAACCACATGATGGGAGCCTTACGAGGTCACCATCTACGAGCACTCCATCACTTTGAAGGATTGCTGTTGCATCCGTTATTGTCGATGGAAGGGTGTAGTTGATGGCGTCATCGCCACGGTTTACGAGTACGATGATTGAGTAACTCTTGCCGTACTCGTCAGTGTTGCGACGCTCGAAACATACGACACCGTCTGCGGCGGAGATTGGTACGAAGTCAGCATCGCGGAATACATATGATTTGTGCTGTCTTACCTCTCCGAGTTCCTTGTAGAAGGCAAGGAGGTCCTCATTAATGTCGTACCAAGGAAGGCCTTGACGGTTGAATGGGTCACGGCCACCCTCCATGCCCACCTCATCTCCATAGTAGATGGATGGGAAGCCAGGTAAGGTGTACTGCAAAACTGTTGCAACCTTGAGGAGTGCTAAAGCGTGTTCACGCTCACTCTCATCAAGCTTTAGTTTTGCCTGTGCCTCGCGTGGCATATTCTCGCAGTTGTATCCTGCGAGCAGAGTGAGTATTCGTTCTGTATCATGAGTGCCAAGAGGGTTCATCAGAGAATCAACTATCTGTTTTGGATAGTTCTCTGTGATAGTTAAAATCTGCTCAAAGAAGTTCTCGGCATTGTCGCGTGCGACAAAGTCAATGATAGCGTTCCTAAACGGATAGTTCATTACGCTATCAAGCTCAGAGCCGAGAAGGTACTTGCGTCGTACGCCGTATGACGTCTTGTTTGACGCATCCTCCCAAACCTCGCCAAGGAGCAAAGCCTCAGGTTTTACGGCTTTGATTCTCTCTTTGATAGCGGCGATGAATTCATCTGGAAGTTCGTCAGCTACGTCAAGCCTCCATCCGTCGGCACCGAGTAGCAACCACTTCTCGATGACACCGCCATTACCTGTGATGAATTCAAGGTAGGAAGGTTCTTCCTCAATAATCTCAGGAAGGATTGGAACTCCCCACCAAGATTTATAGGAGTCTGGCCAGTTTTCAAACTTGTACCAGGAGTAATATGGTGATTCCTTGGACTGGTATGCGCCAACTGATGAGTAGTGGTTATACTTGTTAAAGTAGATACTGTCATCACCTGTGTGGCTGAATACACCATCAAGGATAATTTTGATTCCTAGTTTATGAGCCGCTGCGCAGAGGGAGATGAAATCGTCCTCTTTGCCAAGGAGCGGGTCAATTGCCATATAGTTGGCTGTGTTGTACCTGTGGTTTGAGTGTGCCTCAAAAATTGGGTTTAAGTAGATGATGTCTACTCCCAAATCCTTAAGGTATGGGAGTTTCTCCTCAATGCCCTTAAGGTCACCACCTAGGTAGTCGTTGTTCCAAAGCCCTGTCTCTGGATCCGCTGTATACTGTGGCATTGAACGCCAGCGGACAAGTTTGGCCTCCATTGGAATAATCTTTTGTGTACCAGAACTAAAGAACCTATCTGGGAAAATCTGGTACATGATTCCGCCTTTCCACTGGCTTGCAACCTCTTGCTCGCCAGAGTAGACGGTGAGCTGCCACGAATCATCTTCACCGTCAACATAGCCGTTGCTATATTGACCTTTGAAGATGTTGTGTGTATAGCCACCGGCTATAAATGTAAAGTGGTACCAGAAAAGTCCAACGTCAGTTGGAGTGTAGTTAAGTTCCCAGTAAACAGAGCCAGCATAGTGCTCGTCTGTGCGACTTAAATGGTATTCCTCTGTCTTGACTGTTGCATCATTAAGGACAACAAGCTTTGCCTCGGTGATATCAAGACCACCGAAGTTCTCAGGGAGCAAGAGACGCAATTTGACAGTCTGATTTACTGCTATTGCGCCATAGATGCTCTTATAATGTCTGTCTCTTGAATTGTAGATGTGCTCAGGCATAAGAATACCTCCTATTTAACTAATTAACAGGGGATGCGTGCCAGATGTTCTTTGCATATTCGTCAATTGCTCTGTCAGCTGCGAATACGCCAGCGCTTGCTGTGTTCATGAGTGACATACGTGTCCATGACTTCTTGTCCTTGTATGCTTCCATAAGTTCGTGGTGAACTCTGTGGTAGTCATCAAAGTCAGCCATAATCATGTATGGGTCAACATGGACTGCGTTTGCGATTTCAGGGAATTGCAAGCCGTTAACACCATCATTTACAAAGTCGATTACTCGACGGATAAGTGGGTTCTGGTTGAAGTAACTGTATGAGTCATAGTGGTTTTGTAAATCCTGAACCTCTGGTGTCCTCATACCAAAGATAAAGATGTTGTCATTGCCAACAGCATCATGAATCTCTACGTTTGCGCCGTCAAGTGTACCGATGGTTACGGCGCCGTTAATCATGAGCTTCATGTTGCCGGTACCTGATGCCTCTGTACCGGCAAGGGATATCTGCTCCGAGATATCCGCTGCTGGCATAAGGTGCTCAGCAAGGGAAACATTGTAGTCCTCAAGATAAACAATCTTGATCTTGCCCTTGATAACTGGGTCATTGTTAACAACCTCTGCAAGGTTGCAGATAAAGCTGATAATTTTCTTTGCCATAAAGTAGCCAGCGGCTGCTTTGGCACCAAAGATGTATGTCCTTGGGACAAAGTCCATATCAGGATTGTCGCGAAGTTCTAGGTAGTTCGCAACAATATCAAATGCATTGAGGAGCTGACGTTTGTACTCGTGGAGTCTCTTAACCTGTACATCAAATACAGAGTTTGGATCGATGTCGATACCTTGAGTCTCTTTGATGTACTTGGCAAACTCAACCTTGTTCTGGTACTTGATATCAGCGAACTTCTCGAGTACCTTGTCATCATCCTTGTACTTCTTGAGCTTTTCGAGCTCGGCGCCATCATAGATGAAGCCGTCGCCGATGAGTTTTGTTATGTAAGCGGTAAGCTCTGGGTTTGCTTGGCAGAGCCAACGTCTGTGAGCGATACCGTTTGTGACATTCTTAAACTTCTTAGGTGTGAGCTTATAGAAATCGTGGAAGATTGTATCCTTCAAAATCTCGCTGTGGAGAGCGGATACGCCGTTTACGCTGTGGCAAGTTGCAACACAGAGGTTTGCCATACGTACGATGCCGTTTGAGCAGATAGCCATCTCCTCAACCTTGCCCGCATCGTGGTAGAGGTCCCAGATGAATGCGCGATAGCGGTTATCTATTTCCTTAACTATCTGATAGATTCGTGGGATGAGGGTAATCATGATATCCTCAGGCCAGCACTCAAGTGCCTCTTTCATTACTGTGTGGTTTGTGTATGCAAATGTCTGTGAAACAAGCTTCCAAGCGTCATCCCAACCAAGTCCGCAGTCATCCATAAAGATACGCATGAGCTCTGGGATTGCAAGTGTTGGGTGTGTGTCGTTGATGTGGATAGCCATCTTTTCTGGGATGGTATCAATTGACTTGTTTTGACGAAGGTGACGCCTTACAACATCCTGCATTGAAGCAGATACAAGGAAGTACTGCTGACGGAGGCGAAGGCTCTTGCCCTCTGGGTGGTTGTCAGCAGGGTAGAGGACTTTGCAGATTACCTCTGCCATAGCCTGCTGCTCAACTGCACGGATGTAGTCACCTTGGTTAAAGAGACTCATATCAAAGCCTGGCGCGTCGGCCTTCCAAAGACGAAGTCTTGAGTAAGCTTTGCCGTCCTTGCCAGGTACATACATGTCATAAGGGGTTGCAACGACAGATATGGCGTTGCTTGTCTTGGTTACAAAGTAACCATCTTGCCAACTGCTCTCGATGTCGCCGCCGAATTGAACTGTTACCTTGAGGTCATCCTTTGGCGTGAGCCAAATCTCACCGCCAGGAAGCCAGTAATCAGGGAGCTCTGTCTGCCAACCGTCGATAAGCTTTTGCTTAAAGATACCGCATTCATAGAGAATGCTGTATCCCATTGAAGCGTATCCGCCGGTTGCAAGAGCATCAAGGTAACATGCGGCAAGGCGACCGAGACCGCCGTTGCCAAGACCTGCGTCTGGTTCGCATTCGTATATTTTATCTATGCTTATATCAAGGCTTGCTAGCGCCTTCTTGGCAACGTCGCTAAGGCCCAAGTTATAGAGATTATTCTTGAGCGAGCGACCCATCAAAAACTCCATGCACATGTAGTACACTGTCTTGGAGCTCTTATCATTTTTGATGCGCTCTATATACTCGTGTCCGCCCTCTTGAAGCTTTTCCTTAACTACTGTTGAGACAGCCTTGTATACCTGGTTGTCATCGGCAAGTTCTGGAGTAACACCATAGAGGTGTGAAAGCTTCTTTACAACAGCTTCACGGAATTGTTTTTGTGTCATTGAATAGTTCATTAAACTTGGTCCACCTAACGTCTAAAATGTATATAAAAATATACATTACATTATAATATAAAAGCGCCGTTGGTACAATACCAACGGCGCAAAATAGTGCCTAATTATTTAATCATAATTTCGTCACGAACGAACTTCTCGATTTCAGCCTGTGTGAAGATCTGCTTAACTGGGTATGTTGGAAGTACCTCAGCGATGCAGTGCTCAGCGATCCAAGGAATATCTTCTTCCTTGATGCAATCGAAGCCTGTTGGGATCTCCATACGAGCGTTCATAGCTTCAACTTCAGCGATGAACTTCTTAGCCTTTTCTTCGTCTGTTGCACCTATGATGCCAACATAGTCAGCGATCTCAGCGAGCTTGTCATAAACGTATGGGCCAAGGAGAGCGTCTGAGAATACGTGTGGAAGGATTACAGACATTGCAAGACCGTGAGGAACACCGTACTTACCGCCGAGTCTGTGACCGATACCATGAACGTAACCAACGCCGCCACGTGTGAAGCAGAGACCTGCATAGTAAGAAGCAAGGAGCATGTTGCCGCGAGCTTCGAGGTCAGAACCGTTGTTGTAAGCCTTTTCGAGGTTCTCGAAAATAAGCTTGATAGCCTTAAGGCCATAGTCGTTGAACTTCTTGTCGTTGTACCAAATATTTGTGTAACCTTCAACAGCATGAGTCATAGCATCCATACCTGTTGTAGATGTAACTTTCTTTGGAAGACCAGCTGTGAGCTCTGGATCAAGAACTGCATAACGAGCACGGATAAATGGATCCATGATTGGGAACTTATCGTGTGTTGATGCGTCAGTAATAACAGCAGCGATAGTTGTTTCCGAACCTGTACCAGCTGTTGTTGGAACTGCATAGAGTGGAGGTGGGATAAGGCCATTCATCTTCTTTGCTGGAAGGAATACCTTGAAAGTACCACTCATCTTAGCTACTGGACGCTCAGGTCTTGCTACGCGAGCAATTGTACCCTTAGCGCAGTCCATTGGTGAGCCACCGCCTACAGCGATAACTGCCTGGCAGTTATTGTCGTTGTAAAGTTTAAGAGCTGCTTCAACGTTTTCGATTGTTGGGTTAGGCTGTACCTCATCATATACAACGTACTTAACGCCTGCTTCGTCAAGAGCCTTGAAAAGACCGTCGAGAAGGTTAAGACCCATAAGGCCCTTATCAGTTACTACGAGAACCTGATTCTTGCCTTTTTTCTTAACTACTGCTGGAAGCTTTTTGATAGCACCAGGGCCGTCGATGATTGTTGGATCTGGGAAGAACCAGCCCCAGCAATACATGAGAGCTGTGAATACTACTTCAATAGCTCTCCAGTAGATTTTCTTTAAAGTCCACATCATTATGTTTACCTCCCTTATAAAAATGTTAGGACGCCTTTTATTATACAATAAGGAAATGAATAATGATATAGTAAATTTTCCAAATTAAATGAACATTTTTAGTGAAATGCACAAAAACCACTGTATTTTATCGGACATCACTCATTGAAATTGCAAGATTCAAATCAAAAACTTGCAAAACTGTTGACTAATAGATGTCAAAGTAGTATATTTTTAGCGTAAATTTGCAAGAAAGGTCTTGAAAACAATGAACGAATATATCGAAAGTGTAATTGCAAAAGTTAAAGAACGCGATGCTGACAAGCCTGAATTCATTCAGACAGTTGAGGAAGTATTCAGTTCTCTTGAAAAAGTAATCGACCAGCGCCCTGACTACGTAGCTGCTGACATCCTTGGTCGTATGGTAGAGCCAGAGCGTTTCATCAGCTTCCGTGTTGCATGGGTTGACGATGCAGGTAAGGTACAGGTTAACCGTGGTTACCGTGTACAGTTCAACTCTGCTATCGGTCCATACAAGGGTGGTCTTCGTTTCCATCCATCAGTAAACCCATCAATCATTTGGTTCCTTGGTTTCGAGCAGACATTTAAGAACTCTCTTACATCACTTCCTATGGGCGGTGGTAAAGGTGGTTCTGACTTTGACCCACGTGGTAAGTCAGATGCAGAGGTTATGCGTTTCTGCCAGGCATTCATGACAGAACTCCAGCGTCACATCGGTCCTAACGTTGACGTACCAGCTGGTGATATCGGAGTAGGCGGACGTGAAATTGGTTACCTCTTTGGCCAGTACAAGAGAATTAAGGACGCTTATGAAAACGGCGTATTGACAGGTAAGGGCTTTAGCTACGGTGGTTCCCTCATCCGTCCAGAAGCAACAGGCTTCGGCGCTATTTACTATACACAGGAAGTTCTCGCTCATGAAGGCGAGAAGGTAGAAGGCAAGACATTTGCAGTATCAGGTTTCGGTAACGTTGCTTGGGGTGCTTGCTCAAAGATTGCTGAACTCGGCGGTAAGGCTGTTACAATCTCTGGTCCTGATGGTTACATCTATGATCCAGACGGTATCGTAACAAAGGAGAAGCTCGACTTTATGCTTGAGATGCGTGCTTCAGGCCGTGACAAGGTTCAGGATTATGCTGACAAGTTTGGCGTACAGTTCTTCCCTGGCCAGAAGCCATGGGGCCAGAAGGTAGACATCTGCCTTCCATGCGCTACTCAGAACGAGATCAACATGGACGAAGCAAAGAAGATCGTTGACAACGGTACAAAGTACTACATCGAAGTTGCTAACATGCCAACAACAAACGAAGCTCTTGCATTCATCGTAGAATCAGGCGCAATCGTTGCTCCATCAAAGGCAGTTAACGCTGGTGGCGTTGCTACATCTGGTCTTGAGATGTCTCAGAACTCTGAGCGTCTTTCATGGTCAGCTGAAGAAGTAGATGCAAAGCTTCACACAATCATGAAGAACATCTACAGCGCATCAGTTGCAGCATCTGAGAAGTACGGTCTTGGCTATGACCTCATCGCTGGCGCAAACATCGCTGGTTTCGAGAAGGTTGCAGAGGCAATGCTTGCTCAGGGTATCTATTAATAGAAGACGACAAATGCAAAGGGGTTCCCAACCGGGAACCCCTTATTATTATCCTTTATAAATAATTGACATAGGAAACGCTTAGGATTACAATGAAAGTACCGGCCAAGAACTTTTGTTTGTTATTCCGGAGGTGTAGAATATGAAACTTATCGAATGCGCAGAACAACTTAGAAACAGTGGCTTTACAGTATATACTTGGAGGCCATCAGAGGGTACAGTGGAACCGGACATCATAGCACGGAAGAATGGCCAACTTTACAATGTGTACCTAGGGCGCAATGCATTTTTGGAGGGCGCGATTAACGCCTTTGCATTTGCTCATAATGCGAGAGTAGTTTACGTCATTTAATCTGGAGGGGAACTATGTTATATAACGAATATGGGATTTCAATGCTCGGCTTTGGCCTTATGCGACTTCCAACTTTGGAAAATGGCCAAATCGACATGGATGAGACAGCACGCATAATCGATTATGCTATCGAGAATGGTGTCAATTACTTTGATACAGCGCACCCTTATCACAACGGCACGTCAGAGTTCGTGATACGCGAACTCTTGAAGCGTCATCCAAGGGACAAGGTGTTTATCGCTGACAAGTATCCAGGACACCAACTTTTCAAGGAGCATCACCCAGAGCAAATTTTTGAGGAGCAACTTGAAAAGTGTGGCGTTGATTACTTTGACTACTATCTTCTCCACAACGTAAACGATGAGAGCGTACACGTATACGAGGATCCAAGGTGGAACCTAATAGACTATTTTGTTGAGCAAAAGCGTCTTGGCCGTATCAAGCATCTTGGTTTCTCAAATCACTCAAGTCCAGAGACTCTATACAAGTTTTTAAAGGACCACCAGGGTACATTTGACTTCTGTCAAATCCAGTATAACTACATGGATGAGGAACTCCAGGATGGTGCCCTTAAATACCAGTACCTTGAGGAATTTAATATGCCTATTTGGGTAATGGAACCAGTGCGTGGCGGTAAGCTCGCCGAGCCAAATGACAAGCTCCGCGCACTCCGACCAGACGAGTCGGAGGCAGCATGGGCTTTCCGTTGGCTCATGCGCAAGCCGCAGGTAAAGGTTATACTCTCAGGCATGAGCAACTACGATCAAGTAGTTGATAATATCAAGACATTTAGCACCGACAAGCCATTGACGGATGATGAGATGGAGCTTCTTTCTGCGATAGCAAAGGAGAAGCGTAATTTCATTCCGTGCACAGGCTGTCGCTACTGTGTGAGCCACTGTCCACAGGGGCTCAATATTCCAAAACTTTTACAGTTTTACAATGAGGGCAAATTTGACGCCAGCCTCACACTTGGCATGGCACTTGAGTTTAAACCAGAGGAGACATTGCCAAGTGCATGTCTCGGCTGTGGCTCCTGTGAGCAAATTTGTCCACAGCAGATTAAAATTTCTGAGTGCATGAGCGAACTTTGTGATATACTAAATGGTATTCCAAAGTGGGCTGACCTCTGTGAACAGCGCGCAAGGGAAGCTGAACTATTGAGGAACAAATAATATGTACGAGAAACTATCTAGTGAACTTGAAAATAGGATACTCATGGACCAAAACCGTACTTTAAACGAACCTCCTCGTCGCGTGGATAATCCACACGATAGGGGGTCCGCTTGGCGTCCGGCATATGTAAGGGATGCGGACAAGATTCTCCACTGTCCGTTTTATAACCGATATGCCGACAAGACGCAGGTGTTCAGTTTTTATAAAAACGATGATATCTCGCGTCGCGGAGCACACGTACAGTTCGTGTCTCGCAACGCGCGTACAATCGGCCGGGCATTGGGGCTTGATTTAGACCTCATCGAGGCAATTGCTCTTGGCCACGACATTGGCCACACTCCATTTGGCCATGCGGGCGAGAAGTATCTCGATGAACTCTTCTATTCGCATGCCGGCCGACATTTCGCGCACAACATCCATTCCGTGCGCGTGCTTGATAGCATCTTTCCGCTCAACCTCACGCTTGATACCTTGTCAGGTATCGCAAGCCATGACGGTGAGCTGGAACTGAGAGAGTATCGTCCAGACGAGACTCAGACATTTGAAACGTTTGATTTAGCAATTGAAAATTGCTACCTTGATAAGAGCAATATTTTAAAACTTGTTCCAAATACACTAGAGGGCTGTGTTGTCAGGATATCTGACATTATCTCATACCTTGGTAAGGACAGGCAGGATGCTGAAAAACTTGCCCGTCACAACGAGTATGAGGATACTGCAATTGGTACATTCAATGCGGCGATAATTAACAACCTAATTGTCAACATAATTGAGAACAGTTACGGCAAAGATTTCATCGCAATGGATGATGAGCATTTCCTAGCACTCTCTCTTGCAAAGAAGGAAAACTACGACAAAATCTACCTTACAAACAACCTCGATCCGATAGTAAGGCCAATGATGGAAAAGATTTATGAAAGGCTACTGAATGACGTAGTTACGAACAATTTGGAGAGCCCAATCTTTACTCATCATATCGAACTTGTCGAAAATAGTTACTATCGTAAAGGCAAATCCCTTTACAGGGATGAAACGGAACCAAACCAGCTTGTGGTTGACTATATCGCGTCGATGACAGACGATTATTTCATTGATTTATATACTCGCCTCTTTGGCGAGACACCGATAGAATTTAAAGGATATTTTGATTGATTGTAGGAGGCTTATATGGCAAAGATAGGAATGATTTCTCTTGGCTGCCCTAAAAACCAGGTTGATGCTGAGCTAATGCTTGCGAAACTTACAGCAGAAGGTCACGAAATTTCTGGTGAAATTTCTGGCTGTGACATTGTCATCATCAACACATGCGGTTTTATTGAGGATGCCAAGCGCGAGGCAATTGATAATATCCTTGAAATGGCAGACTACAAGGATGCCGGTGAGATTAAAAAGATTGTTATTACAGGTTGCCTTGCTGAGCGCTATAAAGCAGAAATCCTGGAGGAACTTCCAGAGGTTGATGCAGTAGTAGGCCTTGGCAACAATGGCAATATTGCTGATATCGTGTCAGAGGTTTTGGACGCTGAGACACCAATCGTTGCAATAGGCGAGCGTGAGAACCTCCCACTCTGTGGCGAACGCCTCCTCACAACACCGGATTACTGGGGATACCTCAAGATTGCAGATGGTTGTTCCAACCACTGCACATATTGCGCTATCCCATCAATCCGTGGTGAGATGAGAAGCCGCCCGATGGAGGAGTGTGTTGAGGAAGCCAAGGCACTTGCTGCCGATGGCATCAAGGAACTCATCGTCATCGCTCAGGATACCACTCGCTATGGCGAGGACCTCTATGGCGAGCCAAAACTCCACGAGCTTTTGCCAAAGCTCTGCGAGATTGACGGGCTCGAGTGGATTAGGATCCTCTATTGCTATCCTGACCGCCTCTTTGATGAACTCATCGATGTCATCGCAAGAGAGGACAAGATTTGTAAATACATCGATTTGCCACTTCAGCACTGCAATAAGGAAGTGCTGAAGCGTATGAACCGTCATGGTGACAGGGAGTCACTCACAGAACTCATTAACAAGCTTCGTGACAAAATCCCAGGCGTATGTATCAGGACTACACTTATCACAGGTTTCCCAGGTGAGACAGAGGAACAGTTCACAGAGCTCTCTGAGTTCGTTCACGAAATAGGCTTTGACAACCTCGGCTGCTTTGCATATTCACCAGAGGAAGGCACACCTGCAGCGTCATTTGAGGATCAACTCGAAGAGGATGAAAAAGTTCATCGTGGTGAGTTGATAATGGATGCTCAATATGGTATAGTCTTAAAGAATAATGAGGCATTAGTAGGTAAAACATTAAAAGTAATCGTTGATGGCTTCGACCCATACAACGATATTTACGAAGGTAGAACCTATCGTGATGCCCCAGAAATCGATGGAAAAATTAGTTTTGTATACGATGGCTCATTACAGCCTGGTGCATTTGTTGATGTAACAGTAACCGGTTTTAATGAGTATGACCTCTTGGGAGAGTGCAGATGAACACACCTAACAAATTGACAATTTCAAGAATGATACTTACACCAATCTTCTTGACTGTATTTCTTGTAAGTTTTAAATTCCACTATGCAATAGCATTGGTGCTCTTTGTAGTGGCATCACTGACAGACCTTTTTGATGGCAAGATTGCAAGAAAGAACAACATAGTTACGAACTTTGGTAAGTTTGCAGACCCACTTGCAGACAAGATGCTGACAACATCAGCAATACTTGGTTTTGTTGCAGCAGGCTATTGCAACATCTGGGTTCTCTTTATCATTCTCTTTAGAGAGTTTGCTATCAGCGCAATGCGACTTGTCGCAGCAAGTGATGGCGTTGTTATCCCTGCCAACATGTGGGGCAAGGTCAAGACAACAATTCAGATGGTAGCATCCATCGTTATCATGCTTATGCTCTCAATCATATTTGACTTTGGCGTTTCAGTACTTGAAGCACCACTTATAATTGTTGCAAATGTTTTGCTTTGGCTTATGGCCGCTGCCACACTTGTATCTGGCATCGTCTACATCATCCAAGGCACAAAAGTAATAGATTTCTCAAAATAAGAGGAGACTTGAAATGAAAGTATTTAATACTTTGACACGCAAGAAAGAGGAAGTTGAAACCCTGGTCCCAGGCGAGTACAAAATCTACGCTTGTGGTCCTACAGTTTACAACTACATTCATATTGGTAATGCCCGTCCTCTCTGCGTGTTTGATGTACTTCGCAGATATCTTGAGTATCGTGGATACAAGGTAACTTTCGTTCAGAACTTTACTGACATCGACGATAAAATCATCAAGAAGGCTAACGAAGAAGGTACAGACTATCTCACTGTTGCAAAGAAGTATATCGAGGAGTATTGGACAGATGCCAAGGGTATGAATATCCGCCCTGCTGACATCCATCCAAAGGCAACAGAAAACATCGATGAGATCATCGATATTATCACAACCCTTATCGACAAGGGCCATGCATATGCAGTAGAAAACGGTGACGTTTATTTCTCAACCAAGACATTTGGTGGCTATGGCAAGCTTTCACACCAGCCACTTGAGGACTTGGAGGCAGGTGCTCGTATCAATATTGGCGAACTCAAGCATGATCCAATGGACTTTGCTCTTTGGAAATCAGCAAAGCCAGGCGAGCCATATTGGGAGTCACCTTGGGGACAGGGACGTCCAGGCTGGCACATTGAGTGTTCAGCAATGAACCGTCGTTTCCTTGGCAACACAATCGATATTCACTGTGGTGGTCAGGATCTCATCTTCCCACACCACGAGAATGAGATTGCTCAGTCAGAGTGCTGCAACGATGCTCCATTTGCAAACTATTGGATGCACAACGGATACATCAACGTTGACAACGTTAAGATGTCCAAGTCACTTGGCAACTTCTTCACAGTACGTGATGTAGCTGAAAAGTATGGTTATGAGCCAATCCGTTACCTTATGATATCTTCTCATTACAGAAGCCCTATCAATTACAGCACTGACATCATCGAGCAGTGCAAGGCTGCGCTTCAGCGTCTCTACACTTGCCGTGATGCACTTGATTTTGCAGCAGAGAATGCACATTCACTCACAACACCTGAGGACTTCGACCTCAAGAAGAAGCTTGATGCACACCGCGCAGCTTTCATTGAGGCCATGGACGATGACCTCAATACAGCTGATGCTCTCGCATCAATCTATGACCTTGTTCGTGACATAAACATAATATTAAAGGGCAAGGCATCATCAGAGATTATCGAATACGCAACAGAGGAGTTTGATGAACTCACTGGCGTACTTGGACTTGTATACAACCGCAAGAAAGAAACGCTCGACATCGATGTAGAGAAGCTCATCGAAGAGCGCAACCAGGCTCGCAAGAACAAGGACTTCGCTCTTGCTGACAAGATCCGTGATGATTTGAAGGCTCAGGGAATCATCCTTGAGGACACACCACAGGGTGTTAAGTGGCACAAAGCTTAAATAATATACATATGTATAAATAGAGACATGCAGGCCGCATGTCTCTATTATTTTTAAACATTTTGTGCAAATTTAATATAATTTTTCAGAAAAACTAAAAATTTTTATAAAAAAGTGTTGACATTCATATCCCAATTCGTTATAGTATTGAATGTAAGGGGAAGGTCCTTACGAAATCCCAATTAATTTGGTAGTTTTTTCATTTTAATATCTCCTTTATTTTGAATAATTATCTCCTCAAAAACCAAAGGCTCCGTAAGTCCAAACGGAGCCTTTCGGTTTTTCTTATGGCAATTTTTTCAAAAATAAAGAATTAGAAAAAATGAGAAAAAGAGAGAAAACACGCGAAAACGTGAGAACACGTTTTGTAAATTAAAAAATTGAAAAAATAGTGTTGACGACAGCTAAAACGAGTGTTATTATAGTCGAGCACTTTAGTTATAAATAATTAATGGAGGAAAAGTTATGTCAACATATATGCCAAAAGCAGGCGACATTACTCGCACATGGTATGTTCTTGACGCAGAAGGCAAGACTCTTGGTGCAGTTGCAACAGAGGCTGCTACACTTCTTCGCGGCAAGCACAAGCCAACATTCGCTCCTCACGCTGACTGCGGTGACAACGTTATCGTAATCAATGCTGAGAAGGTTGTTTTAACAGGTAAGAAACTTGATCAGAAGATGTACTACCACCACACAGGCTACATCGGTAACCTCAAGGAAGTTAAGTATTCTGATCTTATGAAGACAAAGCCAGAGTTCGTTATTACTAAGGCTGTTAAGGGTATGCTCCCTTCAACAACTCTTGGTAGAAAGGCTCTCACAAGACTTCGTGTATACAAGGGCGCTGAGCATCCACATGCAGCACAGAACCCTGTTGCACGTGAATTTTAATAGGAGGGCTACACATTATGTATAACGATAATCCTTATTTCTATGGTACAGGTCGTAGAAAGAGCTCTGTAGCTCGTGTACGCGTTTACCCAGGTAACGGTAAAATCACAATCAATGACAGAGACATCGATGATTACTTTGGTCTTGATACATTAAAGCTCATCGTTCGTCAGCCACTTGAGCTTCTTGGTCTTACAGAGAAGTTTGACATCGTTTGCCGTGTTAACGGTGGTGGTGTTTCAGGTCAGGCTGGTGCTATCCGTCATGGTCTTTCACGTGCTCTTCTTCAGTATGATGAAAAGCTTCGTCCAGAACTTAAGAAGGCTGGATTCCTTACACGTGATCCACGTATGAAGGAAAGAAAGAAGCCAGGTCTCAAGGGCGCTCGTCGTGCACCTCAGTTCTCAAAGAGATAACATTACAAAATCAAGAACTCTCGCAATGCGAGAGTTCTTATTTTTTTTCTTTATTTATCTATATTAATGGTATATAATAATCCCATCTTATTTTGAGGAGGAGATAATGTGAGCAAATTTAAAGCTTTTCTCAAAAAGAAGGACATAGAAATTTCAGGTAAAAGGTACGGCATTGACGCCTTAGGCGCAATGGCACAAGGTCTTTTCTGTTCCCTTCTTATTGGAACAATCTTTAAGACACTTGGCATGATTCCCGCACTTTCAGTATTTACAGACATAGGTGGCTATGCTATGGCAATGTCAGGCCCTGCTATGGCCATTGCTATAGGCTATGCCTTAAAGGCTCCACCACTTGTACTTTTCTCACTTGCTGTTGTTGGTAACTCGGCCAACACCATCGGTGGTGCAGGTGGCCCACTTGCCGTTTTGTTCATTGCAATTATTGCTGCTGAATTCGGCAAGTTAGTTTCAAAGGAGACCAAGATAGATATTCTCGTAACACCAACAGTAACAATCCTTGTAGGTGTTGGCCTTTCAATGCTTATTGCAGCGCCAATAGGCAAGGCCGCTATGTGGGTTGGTGACCTCATTATGTGGGCAACTGACCTCCAGCCATTCCTTATGGGTATTGTTGTATCAGTTTTGGTTGGTATTGCACTTACACTTCCAATTTCATCTGCTGCTATCTGCGCATCTTTCGGTCTTGTTGGCCTTGCTGGCGGCGCTGCTGTTGCAGGCTGCTGCGCACAGATGGTTGGTTTTGCAGTTATGTCATACAAGGAAAACAAGGTTGGTGGCCTTATCTCACAGGGTATAGGTACATCAATGCTTCAGATGCCAAACATTGTTAAGAATCCAAAGATTTGGATTGCTCCAACACTTGCATCAGCAATCACAGGCCCAATCGCTACTTGCGTATTTGGCCTTCAGATGAATGGTGCCGCTATCAACTCTGGTATGGGTACATGCGGCCTTTGCGGACCTATCGGTGTAATCACAGGTTGGTTCTCACCATCTGATGCAGCAGTTGCCAAGGATTTGGCAGCACTTGCACCAAGTGCAAAGGACTGGATTGGTCTTGCACTTGTATGCGTTGTACTTCCAGCAATTCTCTCATTTATCTTCTGCGAAGTAGAGAGAAAGATTGGCTGGATCAAAGAAAATGATTTAAAACTTCCAGAATAATAGAAGGTAGATTTTATGCGTATAGTTGTTAAAGTGGGCACATCAACACTTGCCCATGCAACAGGACATCTCAATATCAAGCGTGTGGAGGAACTCTGCAAAGTCCTATCGGACATTAAGAATGCAGGCCATGAGGTAGTACTTGTTTCATCTGGTGCTATCGGCATGGGTCTTGGTAAGCTCCTTATCAAGAGCAAGCCAGATGACATTCCAACCAAGCAGGCGGCAGCTGCTGTTGGTCAGTGTGAACTCATGTACACATATGACAAACTCTTCTCAGAGTACAACCACACAGTAGCACAGATACTCCTTACGGGTGCGGATGTTAAGGACCCTGTTCGTCACGGCAATTTCCAGAATACTGTATACAGACTCTTGGAACTTGGCACTATTCCTGTAATTAACGAGAATGACTCAATAGCTACAGAGGAAATCGTAATAGGTGACAACGATACGCTTGGCGCAATAGTTGCAACATCAATCAATGCCGATTTACTTATTATTCTTTCTGACATTAACGGCCTCTACACAGGCGATCCACACAAGGATGAGAATGCAACACTTATCAAGGTTGTAGAGGAAATAAATGATGACATCTTAAGACTTGGCGGTGGCAGTGGCTCAAGCCTTGGCACCGGCGGTATGAAGACCAAGCTCACTGCTGCAGAGATTACAACCGGTGGCGGAGTAGATATGATAATCGCCAACGGCAACAATCCAGCAGCAATCTATGACATGGTAGACGGAAATGACTTTGTTGGAACTAAATTTTGCAAGAGGAAGTAAAAATGACAACACTTGAACTTTGCAAAGCAGCAAAGGCTGCATCAAAAGGTGTAGCGACCCTCAGCACAGAGGACAAGAATAAGGCTATTCTTGTCTGTGCCGATGAGCTCATCGCTCACACTGATGCGATTCTTGCTGCTAATGATATAGATATAGAGGCTGCCAAAGGCACTATATCGGATGTAATGATTGACCGACTTAAGCTCACGAAGGAGCGCATCAAAGGCATGGCCGATGGCATGCGTGAGGTTGCGGCACTTCCTGACCCGGTCGGCAGAATATATGATACAGTCAACCGCCCAAGTGGCATCAAGGTTGAAAAGATTTCTGTGCCACTTGGCGTGGTATCAATCATTTATGAGAGCCGACCAAATGTCACAAGTGACGCCGCAACCCTTTGCTTCAAGAGCGGTAACGCTTGCGTGCTTCGCGGTGGCAAGGAAAGCTACAATTCATCAAAAGCAATCGTTGATGCTCTCAAAGAGGGCTTTAAAAAATGTGGCATCAATCCTGACGTTGTAAACTTGGTATCAGATCTTACACGTCAGAGCGCAACAGATATTATGATGGCAGTAGGCTACGTTGACCTTCTCATTCCACGTGGTGGAGCGGGCCTCATCAAAAACGTTGTAGAGAACTCAAAGGTACCTTCTCTCCAGACAGGTACAGGTATCTGTCACATCTATGTTGATGAGTCAGCAGACCTCAACATGGCTGCAAAGATCATCAAGAATGCCAAGACATCTCGTCCATCAGTATGTAATGCTGAGGAAGTATGCCTTGTAAACAGTAAGGTAGCAGAGGAATTCCTTCCACTCCTTAAGAAGACAATTGTTGATGAGATAGACACACCAGTTGAGCTCAGACTCGATGAGCGTGCAATCAAAATCATCGATGGACAGAAGGCTAGCGACACAGATTTCGATACAGAGTTCCTTGACTACATCCTTGCTGTCAAGATTGTTGACAGTGTAGAAGAGGCAATTGAGCACATTTCAAAGCACTCAACAGGTCACAGTGAAGCTATCATCACGAAAAACCCAGAAAGCGAGAAAGCATTCCTCACATCAATTGATAGCGCAGCCGTTTATGTAAACGCATCTACAAGATTCACAGACGGCGGTGAATTTGGCCTTGGATGTGAGATGGGTATCTCAACACAGAAGCTCCACGCAAGAGGTCCTGTAGGCCTTCGCGAGCTCAACACATACAAGTACATCATCCATGGTGATGGACAGATAAGATAAGAGGACTTAGAATGAAATACGACTATGGTTTTATAGGAACTGGCAATATGGGTGGTGCCCTCTCCAAGGCACTCAAGAACAAAACTGTTGCCCTGTCCAATAGAACACCTGAAAAAGCTCAAGAACTTGCAAAAGCTATAAATGCAACAGCTACCACAAATGAGGATGTCGCTCGCAATTCGCAGTATCTTATGCTTGGCGTAAAACCACAGGTTTTGCCAAGCCTCATTGATGAAATCCGCGAATTCGTAAACCCAGACACTATCCTCGTTACAATGGCTGCTGGCGTCAAGATAACAACCATAAAAGAGTTATTCAATAACCCAAATGCGAAAGTAATTCGCATCATGCCTAACACTCCTGTAGCCATTGGCGAGGGAGTAGTGCTTGCCTCAAAGAACGCTAACGTATCAGACGATGAATTCAACAAATTCATCGATGATTTTTCGGATGCTGGCATGATCGTACCAGTCGATGAGAACCTCATCGATGCAGGCTCGGTCGTAATGGGCTGTGGCCCAGCGTACATCTATATGTACATAGATGCACTTGCCAAGGCAGGCGAGAGCCTTGGCCTTGACTACGACCTCGCAGCAAAGCTTGCCAAGGCTACGACTATTGGCTCAGCGAAACTTTCATCAGTATCTGATGAAAGCCTTGAATCGCTTCGCATCAAAGTCTGCAGCCCGGGCGGCAGCACAATCGAGGGCGTCCACGTTTTAGAGGATCAAAACTTCGACAAATTGGTGCTCGATGCATTGACTGCTGCTTATAAACGTACCAAAGAGCTTGCAGGAGAGTAAAGGCACAAATCTTGCCACCAGTGGTGTACAGGTGGTGCAAAAGTGTTAAAAAACGCTAAAAAATGATTACAAAACTGTAACAAGGGCATTTTTTATAAAATGCCCAAAGTTTTTGCCCTAATTTTTCTAAAATAGAAAATTACA
Organism: Candidatus Limimonas egerieequi; assembly: GCA_018064455.1. Taxonomy (GTDB): domain Bacteria; phylum Bacillota; class Clostridia; order Oscillospirales; family Acutalibacteraceae; genus UBA1227. The sequence continues at coordinate 49,105 of JAGHVH010000003.1, forward strand.
ATTTGTAATTTTCTTAATTTTGCACATTTTGTTGTGCAAGTTGCACAAAATCGAGGCCTTGAAAAATTTGACATTTCATTATTATATACATATAATGCTAATCGCAAAGTGAAAATATGACTTTGCGAAGGAGATCTTGGATGGTAAAAAACGATGTCAAGCAGAGTGGCTTTACATCTGTTCCAGGCCGAATCGTTGCGGTAATTTTTCTCTCACTAATCGTAGTCGGAACTATTATCGCTTCGGCAATGTCAAATTACACAGTAAACGTAATTGTAGATGGACAGACGATTAAGGTCACCACATCCGAGCAAAGTGCCCGAGTAATCCTTGAACAAGCCGGTGTAACTTTAGGGGAAAAGGACTGGCTTGATACCTCAAGCTTTACTGTTGGCAAGAACGCAAAACGTGGCAATCAACTTGTCATTAAACGCGCTATGCCAGTCACTATTGATGACAACGGTGATATAACCGAAGTCCTCATTGCAGGTACTGTTGCGGATGCACTTGAAGAAGCGGGACTCACATGTAGACCTGCCGACAAGATGAACTACAAGGAGACTGATTTCCTCGTAGAAAAAATGACAATTAAAATAACGAGAGCTTTTACTGTTGACGTAATCGCTGACGGTAAGCAACAGGAAGCCGAATTCCTTTCTGGAACGGTTGCAGATGTTTTGTCGAGCCTTAATATTACGTTGGGTGAAGAGGATGAGGTAAGCCCATCCCTCACAACAGAGCTTAAGGCCGGTAATACTGTTAGAGTATATCGTGTAACTTACGAGGAACGTACTGCAACAGAACCTATCAGGTTTGAGACAATTCACAAGACCTCAGCGCAGGTCTATAAGGGTGAAACCAAGGTAGAGCAGGAAGGTAAAACTGGCACGAAAGATGTAGTCTATCGTGATAAGTTAGTTGATGGCAAGGTTTCTAAGTCTATCAAGCTTTCTGAGAAGGTTATCGAGCCTGCACAGAACAAGATTGTGGTATCTGGTACCAAGATTCGTGTTCTTGCAACTGGTAGCCAACTTTCGGCTATACCTATGCCTTATGCTCTTCAGGACAATATACCAGTAAACGTTATCACTACCATTACTGGTAATTCGACTGCGTACTACGCCGCTCCTGGCAAGGGTACGGCCTCCGGCCGTCTTGCCCAGTCGGGCCACGTCGCCGTTGACCCACGTCAGATTCCATATGGCTCAGAGCTCTACATTGTAACCACAGATGGTAAGTACGTCTATGGCTATTGCGTAGCTGCTGATACAGGTGGTTTTGTTGGCAATGGCACTATAGTTGACCTCTACTTCAACACATACGATGAATGCGTTCAGTGGGGCAACAAACAGGTATGCATCTATGTCCTCAAGTGGGGCAATGGCTAATTGAAAAGTAAATCTCCCAAGAGCATTTCTGCTCTTGGGAGATTCTTTTTTTGTGCGTTATTTAATTTCGAGCCTTCTGGAAGCCGGTTTTACTTCCTCAAGCTTAGGGAGGTTGAGTGTAAGGACACCGTTTTCGTATTTTGCCTCAATCTCATCGGACTTAATTCCTGTTAAATCAAATGAGCGTGAGTAGGAACCATATGAGCGTTCCATTCTGACATACTTGCCTTTCTTATCCTCTTTTTCAAATTCGGAATGTCTCTCTGCTGAAAGGGTGAGGGTGTTGTCTTCTATGTCAATTTTAATATCGTCTTTTTCAAAACCTGGAAGGTCGGCTGTTAATTTATATGAGTCGCCTTCGTCGGTAATATCGGTACCAAAACTTGGCATACAATTTGAAGTACTACCGAAGAGTGGGTCACTAAAGAAGTGACGCTCAAGACGTTCCATTTCTCTAAAAGGATCATAAGTAGTTAAAAAGCCTCTCATAATAATTGCCTCCTTAAAATGAGATGTCTATGTGAATATATATGAGCAGATGCTCTCCATCTGACAACCATATTATAACACCATAAAAACAAAATGTGTGAACAAATTGTAAATAATTAGCACTCTGTATCAAAGAGTGCTAAAACAAATCAAAACCACAAAACTCCTTGTTTTAATTATACAATACAAGTATAATATTAAATGAACACGTTCGTAAAAAATAGGAGGTTTTAAATATGAAAAAATCAACTTTGGCAAAAGTAGGCGCTGTGGCAGTACTTGGCGGAACAGCCGCTGTATCTGCTGCAGGTGTTGGTGGCGTTAAGCTCTGGAATTGGCTCCAGGAAACGGCTCGCGAGACTCCACTCAATCCTGTAAATGGCTATCCATATCCTAACAGCTACTACTATCATGAGGGCGACTATGATATCCACTATCAGGTTGACTTCCCAGCAGCTGGTACTCCAGTTAAGGGTAAGCTCTTCATGATTCACGGCTTTGCTTGCAACTCAACATTCTATGATGAGATGGTTGAAATCCTTTTAAAGCAGGGCTTCATCTGTGTACGTCCTGACGTACCAAACTGTGGTTTCTCAACACGTGAGACCAAGAACGTTGCTCCAATCGCTCGTGAGCAGCTTCTCATCCACGTTCTTGAACTCCTCGACAACTCTGGCTCAGTACCAGCAGGCAAGTGGATTTTGATGGGTCACTCAATGGGTGGCGGCATCTCAATGAACCTTGCAAACGAGTACAAGGACAAGTTCTCATCAGTTCTTCTTTACGCTCCAATGGCAGCTGTTAATGCTCCTAATTTCGTAAAGAACATTGTTACTCTTGATCCAATGTGCAACCTCATGGACAAGATCTTTGGACCTGCATGCTCACATGATGCAGTTGTTAAGGCAGTTATCATGCTCATGACTGTTGATGTACGCTACAGTGCTCTCTATGATGTTAAGAAGTTTGCTGATGGCCTCACAGTACCAAACACAGGTACAGCAATGTGCTACATGATGGCAAGAGCTAATCCAACACTCCACGAAGATATGGCTAAGGTTGACCTTCCAATCAAGCTCTTCTGGGGCCAGATGGACCTCTTCAACATGCCATCAGTAGTTAAAAAATTCCAGGCTGCACTTCAAAATCCTGATGTAACAATTACAAAGATTGCTGGTCACTGCCTCGTTCAGAACTGTGCACCAGAAGTTTGTGACGAATCAATTGCATTCTTAAAGAGAAACGGTATCATCGCATAAAAATTAAATAGGAGAATTTAATATAATGGGACTTAAGACTATAGAGTTTGTTGAAAACAAACAAACTAAAGGCTGGCCATATGCCAATAGCGAATACTTTACCCATGGCGATTATAAACTTCACTACAGAATCGATGCCCCAAAGGGCAAAGAAAAAGGCAAAATGTTTATGATTCACGGCTTTGGCTGTGACACCACATTCTATGATGAAATGGTTGTTGAATACACCAAAAAAGGCATGCGTTGTGTACGCGTAGACCTTCCGGACTTTGGCTATTCAACAAGAGAAATGAAAGGTATCAACTACGTTAACCGCGTAGATATGCTCATCGAGCTCATGGAATACCTTGATAAGCAAGAACAGAGTCCAGATAAATGGATTGTTGTTGGTCACTCAATGGGCGGTTCAGTTACACTTGACATCGCCGACCGTGCACCAGCAAATGTCAAAGCATACATGCTCTATGCTCCAATGTTCATGTACAATGTTCCGCCAATCATGTCAAAACTCTTCATGATGAAGTGGATGGGTGCAATGATGGACACAGCACTTAAGTATGTAATGCCATATGACGCACTAGTAAAGGTTGTTCTTCTCATTGCAACTATGTCACCAAGATATATTGCAAACTATGATGCTTCAAAGGCAGCAAATCCACTCAAGCTCAAAGACACCGGTAAGGGCCTCTGCTACATGAGTGCAAAAGCATCTCATCCAGCATATGAGGATATGAACAAAATTGACAAGCCTGTACTCCTCGTTTGGGGTGGGCTTGACCTCTTTGTTCCAAAGTCAAAGGTTAATAAGCTTTCAGAGAGCCTTCCATCAAACACAGAGATCCACACAATCCCACTTGCAGGCCACTGTGTAGTCCAAAACTTCGCAAAGAAGTGCTCAAAGTACGGAATTGACTTCCTTAAAGGCAACAATCTTTATTAATAAGAAAAGGGAGAGCTTTTTCAAGCTCTCCCTTAGTTTTTTATTCTTTAGCTATTAAGCTTTGCCGTTTGAACCAAGTACATCAACAATCTTGTGAGATACCATGTCCTTAACAGCTTCACGAGCAGGCTTTAAGTACTGACGTGGGTCGAAGTGACTTGGGTTCTCTACAAGGTACTTGCGGATTTCAGCTGACATTGCAAGACGGATGTCAGAGTCAATGTTAATTTTGCAAACAGCGAGTTTTGCAGCTTCACGAAGCTGTTCCTCTGGGATACCAATAGCGTCTGGCATTGAACCACCGAACTCGTTGATCATCTTGACATATTCCTGTGGAACTGATGATGAACCGTGGAGAACGATTGGGAAACCAGGAAGTCTCTTGATGCACTCCTCGAGTACGTCGAAACGAAGTGGAGGAGGGACGAGGATGCCGTCAGCGTTTCTTGTGCACTGAGCAGCAGTGAACTTGAATGCGCCGTGGCTTGTGCCGATGGCGATTGCAAGTGAGTCACAGCCTGTGCGAGAAACGAACTCTTCTACTTCTTCTGGACGAGTGTAACTCTCAGCACCAGCTTCAACTTTTACTTCGTCCTCGATACCAGCAAGTGTGCCAAGTTCTGCTTCTACTACTACGCCGTGGTCGTGAGCATACTCAACAACTTTCTTGGTGATTTCGATGTTTTCCTCAAATGGATGAGATGAAGCATCAATCATAACTGATGTGAATCCGCCATCGATGCATGATTTGCAGATTTCAAAATCTGCGCCGTGGTCAAGGTGAAGTGCGATTGGGATTTCTGGATGTTCCTCAACAGCAGCTTCTACGAGCTTTTTGAGGTATGTGTGATTTGCATAAGCGCGAGCGCCTTTGGAAACCTGGAGAATTACAGGGCTTTTAAGCTCAGCTGCTGCGTCTGTGATTCCCTGGATGATTTCCATGTTGTTTACGTTGAAAGCACCTACTGCGTAACCGCCGTCATATGCTTTCTGGAACATTTCTTTTGTTGTTACAAGTGGCATATTAAGTACCTCTCTTTTATATTTTTTACCATTACATTATAGTATGTGAAATATCCATTGTCAAAGGAATTGGACTGTGCTAAAATTAACTGTATTTTAGAGTCGAGGCGATTTATATGGACTATGTATTTTCAAACAAGATAGCGAACTTAAAGCCTTCTTTGATAAGGGAGATTTTGAAGTCAACTTCTGACCCTGAGACGATTTCTCTTGCAGCGGGCAACCCTGCGCCAGATGCGTTCCCAGTTGAGTCGATTTCAAAGATTGCTGCTGATATTTTTCGTGAGGATCCTATCGGCGCACTTCAGTATGGTATTACTGAAGGTTATCAACCACTTATTGATGAACTTAAGGGTTATCTTAGTTCAAAATATTCCATGGGCGCCGATTACGACTCACTGATTATCACATCTGGCGCCACCCAGATTATGGAGCTTCTTACAAAGGTACTTTGTAATGAAGGGGATATAATCGCATGTGAGGACCCATCATTCATTGGCTCACTAAATTGCTTTAGATCCTATGGCACTAAGCTTTGTGGCGTTCCAATGCAAGAGGATGGAATTGATGTAGAGGCTCTTGAAAAGTTGTTCTCGGGTTCAAGTAAAGTAAAATTCCTTTACACCATACCAAATTTCCAGAATCCTACTGGTTATACAATGTCTTTAGAAAAACGTAAACGCGTGTATGAACTTGCTTCAAAGTACGATGTTATAGTACTTGAGGACAATCCATATGGTGATTTGAGGACATCAGGAGAGGACCTTCCAACTATTAAATCATTTGATACAGAGGGCCGAGTAGTATATGCTGGCACATTCTCAAAGCTTATTGCTCCTGGCATCCGTGTTGGATATGTTTTAGGTCCAAGCGCAATTGTTGCAAAGATGACAGTTGGTAAGCAGACAGAGGATGTTCATACAGCAATGTTTAACCAGATGCTCGTTTATCGCTGGATGAAAGAGAACGATATAAACGAGCATATAATTCGGATGCAGGGCATCTATCGTGCAAAGCTTGATGTAATGTGCAATGCTCTTGATGAGTATTGTCCGAAGCTTTCATATGTACGCCCAGAGGGCGGTATGTTCGTCTGGTGCAAGCTCCCTGACGGCATCGACATGATGGACTTCTGCCGCAAGGCAGCAGACAATAAGGTCGCTGTAGTACCAGGAATTGCATTCTTACCAGACGAGAGTGCAAGCACTCAGTATATTAGACTTAACTTCTCTACACCAACCGATGAGGATATGGTAAAGGGAATCAAGATATTAGGAGAATTGTTATAATGGAAGAACAAGTAAAGAAGAAAAAAGTTTTAAGCCTCATCCAGCCAAGTGGCACACCAACTCTTGGAAATTATTTGGGTGCTTTAAAGAACTGGAATGAAATTGCAGAGGAATATGACTGCGCATTTGGTGTAGCTGACCTTCACGCAATCACAGTTCGTCAGGATCCTGTTAAGTTCCGTGAGCAGATTAGAAACATGTATGCTCTTCTTTTCGCTATCGGTCTTGATCCTGAAAAGAGCATTATTTTCGTACAGAGCCAAGTACCAACACATGCACAGCTTGGTTGGATACTTGATTGCTATACACAGTTTGGCGAAATGTCACGTATGACTCAGTTCAAGGACAAGTCCAAGACACACGCTGATAACGTAAATGTTGGTCTTTTCACATATCCAGCACTTATGGCTGCTGATATTTTGCTCTATCAGGCTGACCTTGTTCCAGTAGGCGCTGACCAAAAGCAGCACCTTGAGATAGCACGTGATATCGCTGACAGATTCAACGGAATCTATGGTCAGACATTCACATGCCCAGAGCCACTCTTTGTTAAAGAGGGTGCTCGTGTTATGTCACTTCAGGACCCAACAAAGAAGATGTCAAAGTCTGATGCTAATCCAAAGGGATATATCTCAATGCTTGATACACCAGATGTCATCATGAAGAAGTTTAAGTCAGCCGTAACTGACTCTGAGGCATGCATTCGCTATGCCGAGGGTAAGGACGGCGTAAACAACCTCATGAGCATCTATAGTGCTTGCACAGGCAAGTCATATGATGCGATTGAGGCTGAGTTTGAAGGCCGTGGCTATGGCGACTTTAAAGTTGCCGTTGCAGAGGCAGCAATTGAGGAACTTCGTCCTGTACAGGAGAAGTTCAACGAGCTTATCAATGAGCGTGCATACCTTGAGGATTGCATGAAGAAGAACGCTGAAATCGCAACAAAGATTTCTCAGCGCACACTTGATAAAGCAATGAAGAAGATTGGCTTCTATCAATTTAAGGGTTGACATATATAATTAATAGGGGTTAAACTGAAAAAGCCCTAAGGGGTAATGAATTTTTACAAGGAGGTTCACTTCAATGGAAGGCGACGCGACACCACGAAGTTGCATCAACACAGTATTGAATAACGTACATGAGTGGGCCACTTGGGAAAAGTGCGCCCTATAAGGCATTGTTTTGAAATAAAACCTCCTTACTCATGTGCGAGTAAGGAGGTTTTTGTTATGGAAGAGACAAATTTTGAGTATCTCCATGAGCTTGTTTCACAGGGTAATTTCAACAACCTTAAAAACGAACTCGTTGAGATGAATGAAGTTGATATCGCTGAATTCTTGGGCGAACTTGATAGAGATGTGATGATACGTATTTTCCGCATCTTGCCTAAGGATTTGTCAGCAGATGTCTTTGCATATCTTGAGTCAGAGGATCAGGGCGATATCATTGCGGGCATTACTGATAAAGAGATTCAAAAGCTCGTTGATGACTTGTTCCTCGATGACGTTGTAGATATGGTTGAGGAAGTACCAGCAAGTTTGGTTACCAAAATTCTCAAGAATGCTAGTCCTGATACTCGCAAACTTATCAACACATATCTTAACTACCCAGAGGATTCTGCCGGCAGCATTATGACCAATGAAATGGTTGAGTTGCACGACAGGTGTACTGTACGTCAGGCAATTGATAAAATTCGTAAAACAGGTATTGATAAAGAGACAATTTATACCTGCTATTGCATAGATAACAGCCGTCATTTGAAAGGCACTATTGACCTTTCCGATCTCGTATTTAATGACGAAACTGCGTTGCTTTCTGACATAATGGATGACGACAAGCAACTTATCTATGTTAAGACAACTGATGACCAGGAGCATGTTGCAGAGCTGGTTAAGCACTATGACTTGCTTGCTGTTCCAGTAGTGGATAATGAGAACAGACTCGTCGGCATCATCACAATCGATGATATCCTCGATATCATCGAAGAGGAGACCGAGGAGGACTTCGAAAAGATGGCTGCCCTTTTGCCATCGGAGGATGAGTACCTTAAAACTCCAGTTCTTGTTCTTGTTAAGAACAGAATTGGTTGGCTCTTGGTCCTTATGATTTCAGCAACACTCACAGGTTCAATTATCCAGAGCTTTGAGGATATGCTCGCTGTTATCACAGGCCTTACAGCAGCAATCCCAATCATCACCGGTACAGGTGGTAACGCAGGAAACCAGAGTTCGACCCTTGCAATTCGTGCCTTGGCACTTGGTGAGATTGAACTCAAGGATTGGTTCAAAGTTCTTTTTAAAGAGATAAGAGTTGCAGTAATCTGTGGTCTCATTTTGGGCCTTGCAAACTTTGGCAGAATGCTCGTTTTAGGCAATCCTGGCGGAATGGAAGTTTACCTCACAGTGTCCGCAGCCATGTTCTTTGCAGTAATTATGGCAAAGATGATAGGCTGCATGCTTCCACTTCTTGCAAAGCTCGTTAAAATTGACCCTGCTGTAATCGCGGGTCCAGTGATTTCAACACTTGTTGACTCACTTAGTCTTCTTGTATATTTTGCACTTGCAAAAGCATTTTTAATCTAAAACTAGTCCCCTCAATCGAGGGGACTTTTTATATGTTTTATACATTTATTTATACTTCTTTTATACATCTAGATGTATTGATTTTAGCGTAGTAACGTGCTAATATGGTAGCACGTTAAAAACGTATTAAATTTAAGGGAGACTTATTTATGAAAAGATTTATTGCTTTAGCACTTGCACTCGTAATGATCTTTGCACTTGCAGCTTGCGCAAAGGCACCAGCTATAAAGGCAGATGAAAAGTACGTAATCATCAATGAAGAACTCGGCGCAGAAGAGTACGGTATTGCTTTCAGATCTGATGATCAGGAAACTGCTGATTACATCCAGACAGCTGTTTACGAACTCGTAAAGAGCGGTAAGTATGCTGAAATCGCTGCAAACTATGACGACGTTAAGGACAACCTTAAGTTCCTCGCTGACGACTTTGCTATTCCAGAGGCAAAGGTTGACATCACAAAGGCAGAGAAGAGAACATTCACAATGGGTATTGACCCTGAATATCCTCCATTCAGCTATCTTGATGACAACGGCGATTACACAGGATTTGACGTAGAAATCTGTAGAGCAGCTTGCGAACTCCTTGGTTGGGACTTCGAAGTATTCGGAGTTAACTGGGATGAGAAGCTTGTTCAGCTTGATGCAAAAGAATGTGACTGCGTATGGGCAGGTATGACAATTCTTGATTCTATGTATGAAGCTGGTTACGTTATTGCTGATCCTTATTACTACAACACACAGGTAGTAGTTGTTAAGGAATCAAGCGGTATCACAAAGGCTGCTGACCTTGAAGGCAAGACAGTAGCAGTTATGCTTGGCACATCAGGTGAAACACTTCTTGCAGAAGACGGTGATCTTGCTGATTTGTCAGCAACATTTGGTACACTCACAACTTGCGAAAGCTTCCTTAAGTGCTTCACAGAACTTGAAGGTAACGCAGTTGACGCAGTATTCGTTGACCTTCCAGTTGCATCAAGCTGGGTAAATGATAAGAACAGCTAATTGACAGCTAAACAATTGTAGAATTCACATTCCCGGGAGCTAGTCCTTCCGGGATTGTGTGCGTTTTGAAACGGAGAATTTTATGGCTTTATCGACAATGGTTTTGAAAATGTTAGAGGGCTTTGAAGGTACATGTGCTATCTTCTTTTTAACTCTTTTATTTTCTTTGCCACTAGGTCTTTTGGTGGCTTTGCTTAGAAGAAGCAAGCTCGTAATTATATCGAGTATTACAAAGTTCTGTATATCAGTTCTTCGTGGTACACCTTTGATGCTTCAGCTTATTGCTGTGGCTTATGGCCCTTATTATCTTTTCGGAGTAAGTATCTCAAGAAATAAGTTGATTCCAGTTGTAATTGCGTTTGCAATTAACTATGCAGCTTATTTTGCAGAGATTTACAGAAGTGGTATTGATTCAATGCCAATAGGCCAATACGAAGCTGCAGAGGTTTTAGGCTATTCAAAGGCTCAAACATTTATGAAGATAATTTTACCACAGGTTGTTAGGAGAATTTTACCTTCTATGACAAACGAAATTGTAACACTCGTTAAGGATACATCTTTGGCATTTACAATTTCTTATGTTGAGATGTTTACAATCGGAAAACAAATTGCTAACTCTCAAACCAGCTTTATGCCGTTTGTTGTAGCTGGCGTATTCTATTATGTCTTCAACGCAGTTGTTGCCTTTGTAATGGGCAAAGTTGAGAAGAAGATGGATTACTATGATATTTAAGGAGGGGCTAATATGAGTATTCTTTCAATGCAAAATATTGAGAAAAGCTTTGGTAAACACCAAGTTTTAAAAGACATTAGCTTCTCGGTTGATGAGGGCGAAGTTGTATCAATCATCGGTCCTTCTGGTTCTGGTAAATCAACTCTTCTTCGTTGCGCAACTTTCCTTGAAACTATTGATTCTGGTGTAATTGCATATAACGACAAGCCAGTTACAAGTATGCAAAATGGCAAGTGTGTGTATGTAAAGGACTTAAATGAGTTTAGAAAATGCTTTGGACTTGTTTTCCAAAACTTTAACCTTTTCCCACACTACACAGTTTTAAAGAATATGATGGACGCTCCTGTCTCTGTTCTCGGCAGAGATAAGGAAGAGGTTCGTGCAGAATGTATGGAACTCCTTAAGAAGATGGGACTTGAGGATAGGGCAGAGTTCTATCCTTGCCAACTTTCAGGTGGCCAGCAACAGCGTGTATCAATCGTTCGCGCACTTGCTATGAAACCACAGATTCTCTTCTTTGATGAGCCAACATCAGCTCTTGACCCAGAACTTACAGGTGAAGTTTTAAAGGTTATCAAAGAACTTGCTGAAGAGAACATGACAATGGTAATTGTTACTCATGAGATGCAGTTTGCCCGTGCAGTATCAGACCGCGTAATCTTTATGGATGGCGGCGTAATTGTTGAGCAGGGTGCACCTGAGGAAGTATTTGGCAATACAGAAAACGAGAGAACTAAGCAGTTCCTTGCAAACTATAACAGATGATGAATTATAAGATCTGTGACCCAAGTGGTAATATCACAATTCTTGTTACCGATGAGGTCTCAAAAGAAAAAAGAATAGAGGTCGCAGATGAACTTTTGAAACTTGAGCCAACCGGTCAACAGGTTGGATTCGTTTCAAAAGGCGATGGTACATGCGACCTCGTAATAGATATGGCGGGCGAGGAGTTCTGTGGCAATGCGATGCTCAGCGGAGCAACGCTTTACAAGCAAAGCCACAGCGATACGGATATCGTCCGCATCAAGATGTCTGGCGCAAAGGACGTTATCGATGTTACTGTCCTTTTAGACGGCGAACAGTACATCGCAACCGCCCAAATGCCAATGCCAGACATGTATGAGCCAAGGGTAATGACTTTTTTGGGAAAGGAATATAAAACCTTTCTTGTTAGATTTGACTCAATGGTACACCTTGTAATGCTTGATAGGTTAAATAAGGATGATATCAAGCCTGCAATAAGGCAGTGGAATGATGAACTTAAGTGTGGTGCTCTTGGAATTATGGACTATGATGAGGACACATCAGTTCTTATCCCAGCAGTACTCTCAAACAATGGTAGCTTCTTCTGCTTTGAATCATCCTGCGCAAGCGGTACTACCGCTGTTGCAATTTATCTTGCAGAAAAGTACAAGAGTGAAATTGAGAAAGAAATAAAAGAACCTGGTGGCACTTTAAAAATAAATGCCAAACCAGGTGGATATGTAGTCTTAACTAATACAGTAAGGATTAGTGAGTAAATGGATTTTTTAGAAGCTGCAAATGAAATAGGATTCTCACATATAGTTGAGTTTGATCCTAAAATATTGGAAGCAAGAGATGCAGTTCGTGCTATGTGTGCAGAGGATAGATGCCGTGTATATGGCAAGAATTGGTCGTGTCCACCAAACTGTGGAACAGTAGAGGAATGCCAGGCAAAGATGTCTTCTTACAATAAAGGCATTCTCCTTCAAACCACTGGTAACTTAAAATCGGTTATCGATGTTTTGGGTTACAAAAATGTTGGTGATAAGCACAATGAGCTTGTTTATAAACTCTTCGATAACCTAAAGTCGCAGGGCGCTGAGTTCTTACTCCTTGGTGCAGGCGGCTGTCGCCGCTGCAAAAAATGCGCCTATCCTGAACCTTGCCGTATGCCAGGAAAGTCCGTCTCCTCTATGGAGGGCTACGGACTCCTTGTCTCGCAAGTCTGCAAGGACGCTGGCGCCGAGTACACTTATGGTGATAAGACCATCACCTACAGCGCCTGCCTTCTCTATAATGAATAAACAAAGGACTCCAGCGATTGCTGGAGTCCTTTTTTGGCGCAGAGGGTGGGATTCGAACCCACGCGGGTTGCCCCAAACGGTTTTCAAGACCGCCTCGTTATGACCACTTCGATACCTCTGCATATTAATTTTTCGCGCTCGATTAATATAACATAATTGGGGTTTGATGTCAACGATTTTTATTGTATAATATTTGAGGATAAATTTAGGAGGCGGTATAAATGAAATATGCAATTTATGGCGCGGGTTCACTTGGCACAATTCTTGGCGCCTACATCACAAAGGCTGGTATTGATATTGAACTTGTAAACAGGAACAAGGCTCATACAACAGCCCTCAAAGAAAACGGTGCTCATATCACTGGCACAGTTGATTTCACAGTTCCTGTAAATGCAAAATTCCCTGACGAGATGGAAGGTCCATATGATGTAATCTTCCTTATGACGAAACAGCTTCTTAACAAGGAAGTTGTTACTTTCTTAAAACCAATGCTTTCAGAAAAAGGTGTTATCGTAACACTCCAAAACGGCATCCCAGAGCCAGGCGTTGCAGAGATAGTTGGCTCAGACCACACAATTGGCTGTGTAGTTGAATGGGGCGCAACACTCAAAGAGCCAGGCGTATCAGAACTTACATCTGATCCAGAGGGACTTTCGTTCCATATGGGCAAGATGGAAGGTATCACTGACGAGCAGTTCAACCTTGCAAAAGAGCTTCTTGAAAAGATGTGCACAGTTGAGGTTGAGGACAACCTTATTGGCGCACGTTGGTCAAAGCTCCTCATCAACGCAACTTTCTCTGGCCTTGGCACAGTAGTCGGCGGAACATTCGGCGACGTTACTGAGACCAAGGATGGCCAAAAAGTTGCTATCCGTTGCATGAATGAATGTATCAACGTTGGCCGTGCTGCTGGTGCAACATTTGCCCCAGTTCAGGGCAAAGATATCACCAAGCTCTTCTATTACAAGACACCTATCAAGAGAACTTTTGGTATTTTCCTTCTTCCAATTGCTATGAAAAAGCACAGACTTCTTGTTCCATCAATGCTCCAGGATTTGAGAAATGGCAAACCATGTGAGATTGATGCTATCAACGGTGTTGTTTGTGAGTGGGGTAAGAAAGTTGGAATCCCAACACCTGTTAACGACAGAATTGTTGAAGTTATCAAAAAGCAACAAGCTGGCGAGCTCCCACTTTCACCAGAAAACATTCGTCTTTTCGATGACATTGTTAAAACTGTGAAGTAATTTTTATGGGACCCCAAATGGGGTCCCATTTTACCTTGACATTATCACGTATTATAAGTATAATATTGCTTGCGTCAAATTGAATAAAACAACACTTTGGCTTACACGGAGAAGTACCCAAGAGGCCGAAGGGGCTCCCCTGCTAAGGGAGTAGGTGCAGTAATGTACGCGGGTGTTCAAATCACCTCTTCTCCGCCAAAAACCTGTAGCTTAATTGCTACAGGTTTTTTTATGTGGTATAATAAATGCACTATTATTTTGAGGTAGAGATATGGGAAATAAGTATTACGACAAGACAGCGGAGAGGTTTAGCAAAGCGAGCGGGTTTGTCGCTGACAAGCAGACAAGCAGGGACTTAAAACTTGCGAGCAAAGAGATAGAGGACGATAGCAAGATTAACGTCCTCGTTATGGGTATATCCGGAGCGGGCAAGAGCACGCTTATCAATGCCGTGCTCGGCGAGGATAAGGCCAAAGTTGGTGATGGTGTTGCCATCACCAGAAAGATGAAGGCTTATGAGAATGACGACGTACAGTTCCGTATGGTTGACACGGTAGGTCTTGAGTTTAACTACATGCGTCAGCAGAAGATACTAAGGGAGCTCTCAAAGTGGTCAGAGGCTGGTCTTAGTAGAAAGAACTTAAACAAGCTTGTTCACTGCATCTGGTTCTGTATTGATGCTCAATCAAAGCGTGTATCAGATGAATCACTTAACTATCTCTATAAGATTTCAAAGATGTGGAAAGGCATTCCAATCATCGTTGTATTTACCAAGTCTTATTCTTCTGTCGCCATCAAGGATAACGAAGAGATGTTTTGGAATGTGTTGAAGAAATATCAAAAGAAGAAATCGTTCAATGTCTGTAATGTTGTCTCTGTGCTTGCTCGTGAGCTTGTAATTGACGAGACAAATATCATCAATGACTATGGTGTTGATAGACTTATTGATGCGACAACAGAGCTTATTCCAAAGGCAAAAGAGATCAATGAGGAAGTAATGACAAATTGGTCCTACAAGATGAGAAAGAATGCTGCCAAGAAGTTTGTTAAGGCTGCAAAGCGCAGTGCTTTTGTTGCAACAGTAATGCCAACTAAGGGTGCGGATGCTGATTTCATAGAACCAATTTGGGACAGCATGCTTCAAAAGATTGCAAGTGCATACCTTCTTGACGAAACTGAGGAAGCGTTGATGCGTGAAAAGGTGACAGCCACTCGCAAGGGCGAGGAGTTCCTAATCAAACTTACCAAGCATTTCAAGGTGCTCTATGCACTCGAGATGTATTCCGCAACATCAATGATCGGTGGCGATGCAATAGACGTATCCTTTAAGATGCTCAAGGAAAAGACCAAATAATTTGCGAAACTGAATAACTGTGGTATAATGGATACAGTATATTTTCGGAGGTACGTAATGGAACTTAAAAAGTGTGCTGATAGATCATTTAAAAATCGCGTAGATACAGAGGCCGATAAGCCTTTTGAGTTGCCAGCTGTAAAACTCTCAGACGGCAAAAAGGCAGAGGATTATATGCCTGCTATTAAAGCTTTATTTGCGTCACTTGTAGAGGCTGAAAAGTCAACTGATGATCAACTTTATTCAATATGCTTCAGCGGTCTTGATATCGGTTATGTAAGACTTGTTGGAATAAGCACTAAAACTCCAGAGATTCAGATAGCTTTGCTCCCTGACTTTTGGGGACGTGGCATTGCGCTTGACGTTATGAATTACGCCCTTCCAAAATTCCGCGAGGAATATAACCCAGATTACTTTATCTGGCACGCAAATGCCAACAACAAGGCTTCCACTAACCTTGCAATCAATGTAGGTGGTATTTTAGATGTTGAAGCAACAGAGGCCGTTGGTGGCATAGTTGAAACATACAGACTTTAATGAATAAAAGATTAAGGGGCAGCGGTTGCTGCCCCTTTTGTTTTAGATATATTTCATTACGAATTCATATGATTTGTCAAAGCAGTCACGGCCTTTTTTTACGATGGTAGCGATAGACCAAGCGTGGTTTCCAATTATGCCTGTTCCTTCGAACTCACCGTATGGTATGCCGTGAGCTTTGAGGTCTTCCATCAAATCGAACGCCTCATAGCGTAGCCAGTCGCGGCAACAACGAATTACAAATACTGGTGGGAATCCGTCGATTACCTTTGGACTTGCAAGCTCTCCCTCTGGAGTTTTGAGGAATGCTTTTGCTTCTTCCATATCCTTGCCAAGGAAAGATGTGACAAACATACCCATGTCTGGGAAGTTTGACTGTTGTTTGTCCTCATCAATGAGAGCAGGAAGGTTGAAGCATCCACAGTGTGATACAACTGCATCAATGTGGAATTCATCGCGATGCTTGAAATTAATACCGAGCTTGTCGAGATATGATTTGTCAGTTGCGATGAGAGCAGCGTACATGATGTAGTAGCCACCAGCTGATTCACCAGCAAAGACTACTTTGCTTGTATCGATGTTCCACTCGTCAGCGTGGTCGTAGATGTAGTCGATTGCACTAAAGATCTCGTGAAGCTGACCTGGGAATACCTTGTATGGTGCATAAGTGTAGGCGATAGATGCGGTGAAGAAACCTTTCTCTGCCCAGTTTGCGATGTATGTATCACGCATATCTGTTATGCCTGATACCCATCCACCACCGTGGATGTAAACGAAAAGAGGTTTCTTTTCGTTCTCGTTATCACGTCTTGTGCAGAGGTTCAAAAACTGCTGTCTGCCTGTGCCATATTTTACGCGAGGAGTATATTTAAGAGTATCTGGGGTTTTGCGATGAAGTGCTAAGTATGCAAAGCATTCTGTAAAGTTGTACCAGCATGTGCCAAGCACACCGCGCAAATAAACTGATTTTTTCATTAAAATCCCTCCAAATAAGAACTATAGACCATTTGAATGTTGTTTGCAAGGACATCTGTCTGTATAATGTATTTAAGCATTTTTTAAGTATCACATTAATAATGAAAGTATCAAATAGTTAGAAGGTGCATATATGAGAGTATTAATAGTTGAGGATGAAGTTCGTCTTGCAGAGGCACTCGGCGAAATCATGAAAGGCCAACGCTATAGCGTAGACATCGTCTACGACGGCGAGGATGGCCTTGATTACGCTATGAGCGACATCTATGACGTCATTGTCATGGACGTCATGCTGCCAAAGATGAACGGCTTTGACATCGTCCGCAAGATGAGAGAAGAGAAGAATCAGACGCCAGTCATCATGCTTACAGCAAAGGATGACACGGCTGATAAAATCAAAGGTCTTGATTGTGGCGCGGATGACTATCTAACAAAGCCATTCATTCCTGGCGAGTTACTTGCGCGTATCCGCGCAATTTCACGTCGCCAGGGTGAAGTTGTACTTGATGAACTCAAGTTTGAAGATTTAACACTTAGCCTCTCTAACTACTCAGTATCATGCAATGGAAATTCAATAAATCTAGGTCCTAAGGAATTTGATATTTTAAAACTCTTGATGTCAAATCCAAACATCATTGTTCCAAAAGAGGATTTACTTATCAAAGTTTGGGGCATTGAGTCCGATGCAGAGGACAATAACGTAGAAGTATATATCTCGTTCCTTAGAAAGAAAATCGCACACATCAGTTCTAAGGTGGCTATCTCTACAGTACGCAAGATAGGATATCGTCTGGAGGTGCCAAATTGCTAAAAAAGTTAAGACGCCAATTTGTCCTTTCTAACATGTTCCTTGTAGGAATAGTTATCATTATGGTGTTCTGTATCCTAAATGTGGTCGTCTATAATTATGAGCGCAGAGAAACAATAAATGCTATGAGGTCATCTCTTGCTGGTAATATGAGTGAAGCCCTTTTCCCTGGTGGCAGGGTGGCACCATATTTGCCACAGCATAAAGGTGAAGATGATACTACACCAGATCGACTCTATTGTGTGTCGCTTATTGCAGTGCTCGACAAAGATGGAGAGATGGCTGTATATGAGACATCGGCAAACTACGATTACAGTACACAAGAAATCCGAAATATGATAAATGCCGCAATGGAGAGAGAAGATGACACTGGTATTCTCTCCCCAGGCAATGTTAGATTCTTACGGCAACAAACAAAAGATGGTTATAGGATCGCTTTTGCCGATAGAAGTTTTGAAAACAATGCATTAGTTTTTGTTTTCAGACTCAATTTTTTCGCTACCCTTATTATCCTCGCTATAATGTTCATTATTTCGGATTATATGGCAAGGAAGGCTATTGAGCCGGTTGAGAAGTCGTGGAACGACCAGCAACGATTCGTTGCTGATGCCTCGCACGAACTTAAAACACCGCTCACTGTTATCCTTGCCAATATGGATATCATGCAAGCCAACAAGGATGCAACGATTTGGGAAGAGAACAAGTGGATTGAGAATACCAAGTCTGAGGCAACACGCATGACAGAGCTTGTCAACGACATGCTCTTCCTTGCAAGGTCAGATGCCAATATTGATCAGTCATATAACTTCCAAAATATCAACTTCTCTAAGCTTTCAGAGGAATGTGTTTTGACATTTGAATCAGTGGCATTTGAGAAGGGTATCAATTTCACTTCTAATATCCCAATGGATATGTTTACATATGCTGATGAGGCGCGCATTAAGCAAGTAATAATGATACTCATCGACAACGCTATGAAGTATGTCAATGACAACGGAAGTATCTTTGTTACAGCGGAAAACCTTGGTAGACAGATTAAGTTCTCTGTTGCCAACACGGGTCAGGCAATCTCGCCTGAAAAGCAATCGCATATCTTTGAGCGATTCTATCGCGTCGATGATTCAAGAGCGCGTGAAAAGGGCGGCTATGGCCTTGGCCTTTCTATCGCGCAAAATATCATCGCCGCTCACGGTGGCAAGATAGGCCTTGATTATTCAAATGAAAAAGGCACTTGCTTTGCTTTCACTATTCCAATAAAGCAAAATGATGGACAGAAATTTAAAAGAGTCTAAATATAGAATTTTTAACTTTAATTTACTTTGGGGTAGTGATAGAATATTACTATCATTTAGTTTTGATTTAGGGGTGAATGAAATGAAGCAGTTTTTAAAGGACTTTGCACTTAAGGCACTCAATTCTGCAAAGGACGGCCTTATGCAGGGCGTAACAGAGGGAATTAAGGAAGCCGTTAAGGAAAATGTTAAGGCACCTGTAAAGAAGGGCGTAAACGCTCTCTTCACACTCCCAAAGCAGTTTCTTAGCTAATTAATTAAGACTGGAACAGTTTGTTCCAGTCTTTTTTCATAGAGGGGATTATTATGGAATTTATCCTTACTAACAAAAACGGAATGAAGGTCACAGTTGATTCAAAGGGCTGTGTTATTAAGGAAATAGTATTTGATGGTGATAACGTTATCTGTGCGCCACCGTATGCTGCCGCTGTAATCGGCCGTATTGCTGGCCGTATATCAGGCGGCAAGTTTACACTTGGTGGCGTAGAATACGCCTTGCCACAGAACGAGAATAACAATCAACTTCACGGCAATCACGAGTTTGATAGACAGGCCGACTGGCAAGGCACTCAGCTCGACAATATGCTCCTCCTTCGCTATTTGAGCACAGACGGAGCAAATGGTTTCCCGGGAGAGGTTGATACAGTTGTTACATATACTTTGTCTGAAGACAACACATTGACAATTAACTACAATGCGACAACAACGGGGTCAACTATTTTCAATCTTACCAATCACGCATACTTTAATTTAAATGGTGATAGCACACCAATTTATAACCACAGAATAATTGCTGACTGTGAATATTTCGTTCCACTCAAAGAGGATTTGACTCCTCTTGGAAAACTTCAAAAAGTTGATGATTCTATCTTTGATATCAGAGGTGGTCGACTCATTAAAAACGTCGTAGAATCAGGCGATTCACAGGTTGCACTTGCCAAAAATGGCTTTGATCATGCCTTTGTTTTCACCGATTGTAAAGATTATAACCTTTACACTAATGACAAAATCCACGAAGCAAGACTTATCTGTGAGGATAAAAAGCGCATAGTTACAATGAATACGGACTATCCTTGCTTTGTATGCTACTCAGGAAATCAGATGAAAGAGCGCCCTCATCTTGGCATTTGTCTTGAGGCGCAACTTTTACCGGATGCAATAAACCACGATGGCTTTGGCTCAATCGTACTTGAGCCAGGAAAAGCATTCTCACACTTTGTATCATACAAATTCTCGACATATTAATTGGCGTGTGATAAAATGAACAAGTTCTTAAACTTTGTATGAAAAGAGGAAAAACAATGGCTAATAAAAGTTATCCATATATTTTCATCCATGGCATGCTCGGCTTTGGTCAGGACGAAAAGGTAAATGATTTTCTCCCTTACTGGGGAATGCTCGCTGGTGATATATGCCAGATGATCCGTGATAACGGTGGAGAGGCATATGCACCTACAATCAGCTCACTTGGTTCTGCTTGGGACCGTGCATGCGAAATCTATGCACAGCTCGTTGGTGGCACAGTTGACTATGGTGAGGCTCACTCAAAGAAGTATGGCCACGCAAGATATGGCCGTACATACGACAAGCCACTTGTACCAAACTGGAGCGCAGAGAACAAGATTCATATCTTGGGTCACAGCTTTGGCGGCGCAACAGTACGTATGGTATCACACCTCTTGGCACATGGTGCTCCAGAGGAAGTTGCTGCAACAGGTGCTGACACATCACCATTCTTCACAGGTGGTAAGGGTGATTGGCTCCAGTCAGTAACAACTGTTGCTGGCCCACATGATGGCACAACAGTTATCTATGCTATTGGACCACTCCTTCCAATACTCAAGTGCATCACATTCTTTGGCTTTGCTGGTGTTATGGACAACACACCACTTGGCAAGTTCTATGATATGTCACTAGACCAGTGGGGTATCACATCTGACCCAAGAAAGGGCTACAAAGTAACAAACATGCTCAAGGTTCCTAACATGATTAAGGCTATGACAACAAAGGATAACCTCTATTGGGACCTCTGCCTTGCTGGTGCTCGTGAACTTAACGAGAGATTTGAAATAAACGAGAAGGCATATAACTTCTCAATCTCAACAAGTAACTCAATGCTCACACCAAAGGGCAATCACAGAATGAAGGCATCAAGCTTTGTTCCATTCTGGCTCACAGGTAACCTTGTTGGTTCTTGCCGTCACGACAAGTCAATTGATGAGGACCTTGATCCATCATGGCTTGAGTCTGATGGATGCTCAAACACAGTATCAGCACTTCATCCAAGTGATGAACCTTTCGAGTATTTCTATGACAACGACTGCAAGGCTAAGCGTGGCATCTGGAACGTAATGCCAGTTTACCAGGGCGACCACATGGATGTTGTTGGTGGTTCTCTTCGTGCATTCCTTACACCTTACTATGTAATGAACTACTACAAGAATCATATCAATATTCTTGAAAACTTAGATTAAAGTATTAATGAGACGTCTCATTAATTGAGACGTCTCATTTTTTTGTACAAATTGCTAAAAGAATTAAAGAAGTATTGTTTTTACCTACAATAGAAAACAAATGTCTATTATTGTATAATAAATGAGTAAACTCAAAATAATAGGAGGACTTTAAAATGAGTATTAAACGTAAGTTTACTACAAAGGATCAGAACTGTAATGAGTGCATGCTCCGTGGTAGTTTTAAGACACAGGGCTACGACTGGTGGTGGCATTCATTCACAGCTATCAACAGAAGAACTGGCGCTGAGAAGCCATTCTTCATTGAGTTCTTTGTTTGTAACCCAGCACTTGCTGAGGATGAACCAGTTCTTGGTCAGCTTCCAGCTAACCAGACACTCAACAAGAAGCCATCTTACCTCATGGTAAACTGTGGTTGTTGGGGCGCTGATAAGAAAAAGCAGCTTCACAGATTTTTCGCTTGGAAGGACGTTAAGATTCACATGAACGCTCCTTACAGCGTACAGGCTGCTGACTGCTATGCTGACGAGTACACACTCCGTGGTACAGTTGCTCTTACAGAGGAAGAAGTAGCTGCTCATCCAGAGTATATGTGCGACGCTGGTACTATGACATTCGACATCAAGATCGACAAGCAGATCGCTTGGAACGTTGGTTATGGTACAAGCTGGCTCATGAGAAGACTCAACGCTTTCGAGATGTACTGGCATGCTGAGGGTATGAAGACTCTCTATTCTGGTACTATCGTACTTGACGGTGACATCTATGACGTAATCCCAGAGAAGTCTTATGGTTATGCTGATAAGAACTGGGGTTCTGACTTCACAACACCTTGGGTATGGCTTTCATCTTGTGACCTTACATCTAACATCACAGGTAAGAAGCTTACAAACTCTGTATTTGACATCGGTGGCGGCGCTCCAAAGGCATTCGGTATCCGCTTCCCACGTAAGCTCCTCGGTGGTTTCTGCTATGAGGGTGACTGCTATGAGTTCAACTTCTCTAAGCTTTGGACATTCTCAAGAACATCATTCGACGGCTATGAGACAGATGATGAAGTTGTATGGCACGTTGACCAGAAGACAATCAAGGGACGTCTCATCACAGATATCCGTTGTAAGAAGGATGATATGCTTAACATCCATTACGAGGCTCCAAACGGCAAGGCTCGTCATCAGAGACTTTGGAACTGCGGTAAGGGTTATGGTGATCTTAAGCTTTACAAGAAGACACTCTTCGGTTACAAGCTTATCGATGATATGCACGCTGAGCATATTGGATGCGAATATGGTGAATACGACCATCCAGAGCCATACATCCAGAAGTAATCAAATAGAATATACAAGGGTGAGCACAAAATGCTCACCCTTTATTTTTATTTATTTTATGATATAATCCCTTTATAATATCTTAGAGGGACTAAACTATGTCGATACTTCTTTGCCCGGTTTGCGGGGAAAAACTGAATAGAATTGATTCAAGTTTTTGCTGCAAGAGCGGGCATAGCTTTGACATGGCAAAGGAAGGATACGTAAACCTTCTTTTGGGGTCAAAGCCAGGCGACAGCCGTGGCGATAGCAAAGAATCCGCCCGCGCAAGGCACGAGTTCTTGCAGAAAGGCTACTATGATTGCCTTAAGGTGGCGATAGGCGAGCGCCTTTCTGGCACAGTACTCGACATCTGCTGCGGCGAAGGATACTATGATGACTACGACGGCCCATTCTATGGTTTCGATATCTCGAAAGAGATGGTAAGGCTTGCGTCAAAGAGAAACAAAAGTGACAACTATCACTACTTCGTGGCAAACCTCTCATCAATTCCAATTGAGAGTGAGAGCATCGATACAGCAATGCACCTCTTTGCTCCATTCCAAGAAAATGAGTTTTCACGTATACTCAAACCAGATGGTGTCCTGTATTCCGTTATACCAGGCGAGAATCATCTTTTTGAGATGAAGGAGATTCTCTATGAAAATCCTTATAAAAATGATGAGAAGGCGCCAGAGACGACAGGAGCACTAATCCTTCAAGATACAACAAAAGTTGCAGAAAAAGTCACAATAACAGGTGAGGACCTTTGGACTTTGTTTTCAATGACTCCTTACTTCTATCGCACAAGCGAAGAGGATAAGGCAAAACTTAAAGCTACAAAGTCACTTGACCTCACAGTAGAGTTTGTGATTCTGAAATATGTAAAACACTAGCGTTGCATCCCAAAAAGGCGAGCAACAGCAAAGGAGCGAACATTATGAGAAAAGAAAAGGTAGACAAGAAGATACTTCGAATTACCGAACTTGGTGTACTCCTCGCCATAATAATTATTATGGGCTTTACACCAATCGGATATATCAAGTTTGGTGTTGTTGAGATTACACTTATCACTGTCCCAGTAATTATTGGTGCAATGGTGGTTGAACCAGCAGCAGGTGCACTACTCGGTTTTGCCTTTGGTATGACGAGCTTTATTCAATGTTTTGGCATATCCCCTTTTGGATCTGCAATGCTTGAAATCAACCCATTTCTTGCATTCCTTGTAACAGTTCCAACAAGAACCCTTATGGGTTGGCTGACAGGCCTCTTCTATAAGGCAATTAACAGGCATGATGCAATTGGTTTTGCAGTAACAGGTCTTGTGGGCTCACTACTTAATACACTCTTCTTTATGACTATGTTGCTCGCTTGCTTCTGGCAGATCGACTACATCCAAAACATCGTAGCATCCCTTGGCACAACAAATGTCTTTGCCGTTGCGGTTGCCTTTGTCGGCATCAACGGCCTTATCGAAGCAATTTGCTGTACAATCCTCGCAACAGTAATTTCCAAAGCCCTATATAAATGGTTTGAAAGCTAAAGTGGAGTGTTTACAAAAAGAGAGAATACTAACATAAAAAGAATCAACCTCTTACAGTATGTAAGAGGTTGATTTTATTTAAATCAAAGCATGCTGTGAATAACGTAGATATGTTGAAATATTAAAATAGTGCACAAAAAGTGTTGCTTACTTTTTAACCTCTTACAAGGTGTAAGAGGTTGAACTTTAAAGCACCATAATGGAGCAAAAATTTTATAACAACGTAGCGCCTGCGCGCTCAATTAGCCAGATGATTACAACTACCTCTGCTGCATTAGCTACTATACAGAGCGGCACACCTATCTTAAACAGATTTTTCTTGGTCTTGTGATGAAAGATGTGCATTCCACAAAAAGCGCCTATTCCGCCTCCTATGAAGGCCAACAACAGCAATGTCTTTTCAGGTATCCTCCAAGCGCCTCTTTGAGCCTTGTTTTTATCAACACCATAGATAATCGCTACCAATACATTCCACAAAACAAATAATAAAATGTACTTTTCCATATCAAGCTCCTTGTTGGTACATTGATGTTAAGGCATCTTGGAGTACCTGTGAAAAATTGATATGATTAATTTCAGCGAATGTATTGAGCCATGCTGGAATAGTTAGGTTTTTCCTAACAGATTTACTACCGTATTTTTCTGCGTATGAATCCATGTCCAAAACCAAGATGCTAACAAAACCACCTTTATCAGGTTTTACAAGTTCTGGCTTGGTTGATTTTGGAATAGGGTTACCGCTTTCTAATTCATCAAGTACCCAACCCGATGCTGCATCGGTCGCCATAAGTAAGGCATTTGCAAGGTCATCGCCTTGGCTTACACAACCAGGCAAGTCTGGTACTTCTACTGTAAATGCGCCTTCTTTTTCCTCACAAGGATAGAGACAAGCTGGATAAGTTAATCTCATATTATTACTCCTAATGTGATATAATATTAATGTGTTATGATACATTATACACATAATGCGCATAGATTTCAATGGAGGTGAAGCTTTGCAGTATTTCTTAGAAAATATACCAATTGAAGTAGAGAAAAAGAAAATCAAGAATATGCATATCTATGTCAAGCCTCCCTTCGGTGATGTGCTAATAACAGCACCTAAATATATCACCGATAAGCAGATTAAGGAATTCATTCGCGAGAGAGCAGATTGGATAATAGAGAATGTTGAACGAATGCAAGAAATCCCTGCGATAACATATGATACAGGTGACACCATTTCTGTTTGGGGTGAAGCGTTCACACTAGAAGTGTATGAAGATACTAGGTATTCAATGACACTAGGTGATGATGGTATAGCAACTTTGGTTGTTAGAGAAGGCTGTACGCAGGAACAGAAAGAAGCCTTTGTACTTGAATGGTACAGGGATGAACTCAAAGAAAGAGTTGAAATCTTACTCCCACAGTGGGAAGAATACACAGGCCTTCATTGCTCATCATGGCAAAGCAAGAATATGAAGTCACGTTGGGGCACTTGCAATACTAAGACAAAGAAGATTTGGCTTAATGTTAAGCTTGCTGAGCATCCTGTTGAATGCCTTGAATATGTAATACTTCACGAACTCGCTCACACGGTAGTTCCGAACCACGGTCCTGAGTTTAAGGCTATACTGACTCGGTTTATGCCAGAGTGGAAGCAAGTGAAGAAGAAACTAAATGGAAAAGAATAAACTCCAGAGTATTCGCTACTCTGGAGTTTTTGTTTTAGTCAATAATTAGTGACTCACCCGTCATCAAAGGAGGCTTACGAAGGCCGAGAACTTTGAGGATAGTTGGGGAGAGGTCGCAGAGGCGACCGTTGTCACGAAGGCTTACGTCACCACAGCCGATAACAGCGAACGGAACAGGGTTCGTGGTGTGAGCTGTAAATGGTGAGCCGTCAGGCTCGAGCATCTTGTCTGCATTGCCGTGGTCGGCAGTGAGGAGGATAGCACCATCCTTTGCTTTGACTGCTTCAATGAGGCGACCGAGGCAAGTGTCAACTGTCTCAACAGCCTTCTTGGCTGCATCAAAGATACCTGTGTGACCGACCATATCGCAGTTTGCATAGTTTATGATAACTACATCGTATTTATCACTATTGATGGCTTCAACGAGCTTGTCGGTAACTTCAATAGCACTCATCTCAGGCTTTAAGTCATATGTGGTAACCTTTGGGCTTGGGACAAGGATTCTGTCCTCACCAGGGAAGACAGTCTCAACGCCGCCGTTAAAGAAGAATGTTACATGCGCATATTTCTCTGTTTCTGCAATTCTAAGCTGAGTCATGTTGTTCTTGGCAAGGTACTCACCAAGTGTGTCATCAAGTGACTGTGGTTTGAATGCTATCTCAACGTTTGGCATTGTAGCGTCATACTGAGTCATGCAAACGTATGTTACTGGGAAATATTCATGCTCGAACTCTTTTAGTTCTGGATCAACAAAGGCACGGGTGATTTCACGCGCGCGGTCAGGACGGAAGTTTAAGAAAATGACGCTGTCATTTTCGTGTACGCGTCCGTCAGTCTTGGAAGCGCAAGAATCACACTTGCCGTCACAGTTTGCGTTGTGCTCTGTGTTGCAGTCGATTACTGTTGGAAGCACAAACTCATCAGTGAGGTGCTTGCCGTCAGCGTCAACTGTGTCATATGACATCTCAAGCGCTTTTTTAGGGTCAGGCATGTGAACACCTTCACCTTTGACAAAAGCGTTGTATGCCTTTGAAACACGCTCCCAGCGGTTGTCACGATCCATTGCATAGAAACGGCCTGTTACAGTGGCGATTTCGCCAATGTTGTTTTTGGACATATAGTCCTGGAGCTGCTCGACATAAGTGACACCTGATGTTGGAGGCACGTCACGTCCGTCAAGGATTGCATGGACATATACTTTTTCAAGGTCGTTCTTCTTTGCAAGGTCTAAAAGACCATAGAGGTGATTGATGTGGCTATGAACGCCACCATCAGATAAAAGGCCAATGATGTGGAGAGATGAATCATTCTTCTTGCAATTATCAATTGCCTTCTTGAATGCTTCGTTGTCAAAGAAATCTCCATCATCAATTGACTTGGATATACGAGTGAGTTCTTGATACACAATACGGCCAGCACCAATGTTGGTGTGACCTACTTCTGAGTTGCCCATCTGGCCATCTGGAAGACCTACGTCAAGGCCAGATGCGCCGATAGTTGTGTGAGGACACTCATTCATTACACGGTCAAGGTTCGGTGTGCTTGCTGCAACAATGGCGTTGCCATCGGCTTCATTTGGCACCCAACCAAAACCGTCCATTATACAAAGTACTACTGGTTTCTTCATTACTTGCTTGCTGCCTTTACTATAGTTGCAAAATCAGGAGCCTTAAGAGAAGCGCCGCCGATGAGACCACCGTCAACGTTAACCTTTGAAAGGAGGCCTTCTGCGTTGCCAGCATTCATTGAACCGCCGTACTGAACTGTTGTAGCCTCTGCTACATCCTTGCCGTACTTCTCTTCAATTGCTGCACGTACAAAGCCATTGCCTTCGTCAGCCTGATCATCAGTTGCTGTTACACCAGTGCCGATAGCCCATACTGGCTCATAGGCAATGATGATATCCTTCATAGCCTCAGCTGGAACGTTTGTAAGAGCCATTTTTGTCTGGAACTTGAGAAGTGTCTCTGTGTAACCAAGTTCTCTCTGCTCAAGTGTCTCACCAACACAGATGATTGGCTTAAGGCCAGCTTTAAGTGCTGCAAGAGTTCTAAGGTTTACTGTCTGGTCTGTCTCAGCGAAATATGTTCTTCTCTCGCTGTGACCGATTACAACGTATTCAACACCTGCTTCTTTGAGCATGTCAGCTGAAACTTCACCGGTGTATGCACCACTCTCTTTGAAGTGAACGTTCTCTGCACCAATCTTGATGTTTGAACCTTTTGTTGCTTCTACTGCAGCATAGATGTCAACGAATGGTACGCAGAGTACTACGTCACAATTAGCATCAGCTACGAGTGGCTTCATTTCTTCGATTAAAGCCTTTGCTTCACTTGGTGTTTTGTTCATCTTCCAGTTACCAGCGATAACTGCGCGTCTTACGTCTTTTTTCATTATCTATTTACCTTCTTTAAAAATTTTTAGCGATCATTCATTGCAGCGATGCCAGGAAGGTCAATGCCTTCAAGGAATTCAAGTGATGCACCGCCACCAGTTGAGATGTGAGTCATTTTCTCACCAAGGCCAAGCTGATTTACAGCTGCAGCAGAATCACCACCACCGATTACGGTGATAGCGCCTGATTCTGCCATAGCTTCAGCTATAGCGAGTGTACCCTTTGAAAGGGTAGGGTTCTCAAATACACCCATAGGTCCATTCCAAACAACAGTCTTTGCTTCCATGATTGTTTCGATGAACTTGATTGCAGACATAGGTCCTATGTCTGCGCCTTCGTATCCATCAGGGATGTTCTTAACATCAACAATCTGAGTGTCAACTGGTGCGTCGATTGGATCTGGGAATTCTTTGATGATTGTTGTATCAACAGGGAGGAGGAGCTTAACGCCCTTTTCCTCAGCCTTTTTAATCATGTCACGGCAGTAGTCAATCTTGGTCTCGTCAAGAAGTGAGTTACCAACATTGTATCCCTGTGCTTTGAGGAATGTGAATGCCATACCACCACCGATGATAAGGGCATCAGCTTTGTTTAAGAGGTTCTCAATTACGTTGAGCTTGTCAGCAACCTTGGCACCGCCGAGAATGCATACGAATGGACGCTCTGGCTCGTTTACTGCGTTGCCGAGATACTTGAGTTCCTTTTCGATGAGGTAGCCGGATACAGCTTCATCAACGTAGTCAACTACACCTACTGTTGAGCAATGTGCTCTGTGTGCTGTACCAAAAGCATCGTTAACAAAGATATCTGCAAGTGAACCAAGCTCCTCTGAGAAGGCTGGATCATTCTTTTCTTCTTCTGCACGATAGCGAGTGTTCTGTAAAAGAACGATGTCGCCGTCCTGCATCTTGCCTATTTCATCGCGAACGTAATCGCAGATTACTCTGTCGCAGTTTAAGAATTTAACTTCCTTTTCAAGGAGTTCAGAGAGCCTTACTGCTACTGGCTCAAGTGAAAGTTCTGGCTTTGGCTCGCCCTTTGGCTTGCCAAGGTGAGAGCAAAGAATTACTTTGCCACCATCAGATATAAGTTTCTTTATTGTAGGGAGAGCAGCAACAAGTCTGTTCTCGTCAGTGATTTTGCCTTCCTTAAGTGGAACGTTAAAGTCGCAGCGTACAAGTACGCGCTTGCCTTTGACTTCAATGTCATCTACAGTTTTTTTGTTAAATACCATTGTCTTTTCCTCTTGATTTATAATTTAAGCTTTGAAGCAAAATGCGAGAGCATCTTTGCTTGCTGTGTATGCAGAGATAGCGCCAAGCTTGTAGAGTGTGATAGGAGCATAGCCGAGTTCTTCTTCAAGAAGCATAGCAAGAGCACGAGCTTCCTTTTTGCGTGAAGCATAGCCGATTGCATAGTCAGGCTTGTCAGCGCGAAGGGACTCTGCGCAGCTATCATAAAGCTGGTCGAAAGATTTGCCGTCTGGTCCTTCGATTACGATTGAAACCTTTGCTTCATTTAAAGCAGTCATAATCTCATCAATAGACGCACCATCCTGTGCAAGCTTTGCAGCCTCAAGTACGAGCATGCCAGCTGCCATAGATGGGTTCTTAGAATTAAAGATTTCAATTCTAAGCGTTGATGTTGGGTTCTGTGCTTTATAGAGATCGATTGCTTCCTGCACAGTTCTGTGCATTGGGAAGTAATCGTCACCAGTCATAATAACGATAACGTTTTCAAAACCGCAGGAAGCCGCATTCTTGAAACGATCAAGGTATACAGCTGCTGGAATTGAAACGCTCTTGATTTTGTCTTTTGGAGCGGGAAGAATCTCATAGAAGTTTTCCTGTGAGAAATCGATGCCTTCGTAAAGAATGCGATCATCAATGTTGAATGTTGTGGCAAGAATTTCCACATCGTACTGATCAACAAGATTTGCTGGCAAATCGCAACATGTGTCAGTGATAATCATTGTTTTACTCATGTAAAATCCCTCCATTTGTAGTTGTGTAATTCCCCTTTGCAGAGGAGTTCTGGATAATCCCATTGACGTAGCGTTTCGTACACTGCTATGGCAACTGAATTCGAAAGGTTGAGGCTGCGACACTCATCCATCATCGGGATGCGAACGCATCGCTCCGGATGCTCAATGAGAAGTTCCTCAGGCAAACCTTTCGTTTCCTTGCCAAAGAGTAGAAACGCGTTGTCGGGATAGTTTACATCTGAATGGCGACTTTGCGCCTTGGTGGTGAAGTAGAAAAAGTCTCCGCCTTTATTTTTTTCGAAGAAATCATCTAGGTTTTCATAGTAGAAGATTTCAAGAAAGTGCCAATAGTCTAGTCCTGAACGTTTTAAGTTTTTGTCGGTCACCTCAAAGCCCATGGGCTTAACTATGTGGAGCCGGGCGCCAGTGCAGGCGCAAGTCCTTGCAATGTTACCTGTGTTTTGTGGTATCTCAGGTTCAACAAGAACTATGTTGAGGACTGCCATGATACTTCTCCTTTAACGGTCTTTGTTAATGTCGAGCAAGTTATCAACTGTCTGGACGATGAAATCAGATTCATCTTCAATTACCTTGAGTTTGTCGATAATTTCGCTCTCTTCCATAAGGTTCATACCCTCACGGATTGATTTTGCATTTTTGTATATTTCCTGTGCTCTTGGATACATATCGTGAGATATGTTCTTGGTAACAGCAGCCTTTAAATGCTCGCGTGCGCGCATTTCTGCTTCGGCTTGCTTCTCTGCTTCCAAATCTGCACGTTCAATAGCGATAGTAATCTGAGACAAAAGGGCAGTAACGCAGTTGACTGCCTCATCTGAAAGTTCGTGTTGTGAGCAATCGATAGATACTACACCAACAGTTTTCTTGTTGCTGCGAATAGGAATATATTTGTGGCCAGCATCAGGGAATTCAACTTCACCGTGACCACAACTTGCTGAGTTTTTATAGCACCATTTCTTAGCTTCGTTCTCATCGTTTTTATCAATGTCGAAGAAGAATTCTACTTCAGAACCAGTGAGCTCGGTTAAAGCATCATCCGCGTACTCGATAACTTTGTCCTTACCGTGGATGGAGATAAGGCCTTCTGAAGCCTTGTAGAGTTTCTTGTGTAGAGAAACGTTCTGTTTAGATATAGCCATCTGTCTTTGAAGCCTGCTAACTAACAAGTTTACAATGAGCGCAACTATTAGGAAGAGTCCAGCTGAAAGTGCGAAACTCTTAAAGCCGTGGTCATGTGGTGTATGCCAGTCGTACTTTGGCTCAAGGAACATAAAATTGTGCGTCATGATAAAGAGTACGGATGAGAGCACAGTCGTAAGGAAACTCTTCGTTTCAGTTACGATGATTATGATTCCGAGAAGATAGAGTGTTAAGAGGTTTTCAGAGTGAATTCCTCTAAAATCTAAAACAAAGGCTAAAAGGGTAGTGAGTGCATAAGTGATGATAACTATGGCGAGATTTTTGGCATAGTGTCTCCAATTTATCTTGCTCATTTTGCTTGCTCCTTTGTTACTTGGTGATTGCTCCGATTACCTTCTTGAGATTCTCAGGGGAAGATATTACAAGGAGCTTGTCGCCTGCTTTGATTTCAGTATTACCGTTTGGAACTATCATATCGGATGACTTTCTGATGATACATCCGATGATGGAGTTAGTAGGTAAATCGATATTCATAAGAGTTTGACCAACACAGGAGTAATTAGATTCAACATATACTTCAGTGATAGTAACCTTGTCGTTTTCAAGGTTCATACTCTTGATGAGGTTTTCTACTGATGTAGCTTGAGTAATATATTCTGCAACCATGTGGGTAGAAGATATTACGGTGTTTACACCGAGCTCTTTGAAAAGATCGGCGTTTTTAGGGTTTGCAACGATGCAGATAACTTTCTTAACACCAAAGCAACGCTTTGCATATTGGCAGATTGCAAGGTTGTCTGCATCCTTGTATGTAAGTGCGATTATTACATCGAAATCCTGGATTCCTGCTTCCTCTAAAACGAAACGTTTTGATGGGTCGCCACAGAATACTGGGATTTTATGTGTTGATGAAAGATAATCGCAATATGCTTGGTCGTCATTGATGACAACGATTTTATGCTTTTTCTTAACAAGATTTCCGATAAGGAAGTCGGCCTGTGTACGGCCACCTGCTACTACAATTCTCATAGGTCTTCTTCCTCCTCATTCTCACCAAAGATTGTGTCTTCAAAGACACCCATGGTTAATTTGAAAGGATAGATACCATGTATGTTAAAGCCTTTGATAAGGAGTTCCTTATCAGTATCCTCAAAGCGGACATATACATTTGGCACAGCAAAAATACGGCTAGCGATTTGCGCGATGAGGCTGTTGAGGTTGTCGTTGCCTGTGCAGGCAACGAGCATTGAAGCCTCATCGATATCGGCGTATTTTAATGTGTCAACGTCAATGCCGTCCGCTTTGATGGTGAAACCACCAAAGGTTTCAGGAAGCTTTGAAAAAGCAGTTTCATCATTGTCGATGACGATAACTTGATAACCTTTATCTGAAAGCATTGTAGCGAGTCTACGACCAAGGCGGCCACAGCCGACGATGATAACACGCTCTTTTCTTTCAAGTTTCATTTATCTCACACTCCTTGATGAGCTTATGCGAGCTTTGCAATACTCTCCTCGAGCATCTTGATTTTTTCTTCAATCTTGGCAGCTGAAAGCTTGGTCTTTTCAACCTCTGCCTCTGGAGCCTTGGCCATGAAGCCTGGGTTGTTAAGCTTGCGGCTAAAGAACTCAAGGTCCTTCTTTGCATCAGCAAGTTCCTTATTAAGACGAGCTTTTTCAGCTTCGAAGTCAACGAGTTCGTTCATAGGGATGAAGATTTTAGCATCCTCTGTGATAATCTGAACAGCGCCTTCGATTTCAACGTCTGCGCAAACAGTTACGCTGGATGCGTAAGCAAGGCGTTGCATATAGATTGTGCCCTGCTCGAATGTTTTATCGAATGTTGTGTCGATGAATACCTCTGCCTTCTTTGAAGGAGGTACGTTCATCTCGGCACGTCTATTACGGATAGCCTTAACAGCTGTCATAATACGCTCGAATTCTGTTTCATCCTGAGCAAAGTCAAGTGCTTCGTCATACTCAGGGTAAGCAGAAATCATGATGCTCTCGCCATCGTGAGGGAGAGTGAGCCAGATTTCTTCTGTTATAAATGGCATGAATGGGTGGAGGAGTTTGAGTGCGTTAGAGAGTACATAGATAAGTACTGCTCGTGCATTTGCTGCTTCCTCTCCGCCTTGCTGGAGTCTGATCTTGGCAATCTCGATGTACCAGTCGCAGAAGCAGTCCCAGATAAAGTCATAAAGCTTTTGTACTGCGATGCCGAGCTCGTAGTTGTCGATGTTTGTATTGACATCCTTTGCAAGTGTGTTGAGTTTTGAAATAATCCATTTATCCTCAATAGCAAGCTTCTCTGGAATGTGTGGTGCCTCTTCGCTGTCATCAATGTTCATCAAGATGAAGCGGGCAGCATTCCAAATCTTGTTAGCGAAGTTACGAGATGCCTCAACCTTTTCGGTTGAGAAACGCATGTCATTTCCTGGGCTGTTACCAGTAGCAAGAGTGAAGCGGAGTGCGTCAGCACCGTACTGGTCGATAATCTCAAGTGGGTCAATACCGTTGCCAAGAGACTTAGACATCTTGCGTCCCTGTGCGTCGCGAACAAGGCCGTGGATGAGAACTGTGTCAAATGGCTCAGCATTCATCTGCTCGCAAGATGAGAAAATCATACGAGCAACCCAGAAGAAGATGATGTCATATCCTGTAACCAAAGTGTTGGTTGGGAAGTAGTGTTTAAGCTCTGGTGTCTCGTCTGGCCAGCCGAGAGTTGAGAATGGCCAAAGGGCAGAAGAGAACCATGTGTCAAGAGTATCAGGATCCTGATGGATGTGCTCGCTACCACAGTGAGCGCACTTTGTTGGCTCCTCACGTGATACTGTGATCTCATCACAGTCGTCGCAGTACCAAGCAGGAATTCTGTGACCCCACCAAAGCTGACGTGAGATACACCAGTCCTTGATGTTTTCCATCCAGTGATAGTATGTCTTATCAAAACGGTCAGGTACAAACTTAACCTTACCATTTTTAACTATGTCTATTGCAGGCTTTGCAAGAGGTTCCATGCGAACGAACCACTGCTTTGAAACGCGTGGCTCAACAGATGTGCCGCAACGGTAGCATGTGCCAACGTTGTGCTTCATAGGCTCAACCTTAACAAGGTAGCCCTCTTCCTCAAGCTGTTTAACAAGAGCCTTGCGGCACTCGTAACGGTCCATACCACGATACTGCTCTGGTGGTACGTCGTTCATATATCCATCGTCAGTCATAACGTTGATAATAGGAAGGTTATGACGGAGACCAACTTCAAAGTCGTTAGGGTCGTGAGCTGGAGTAATCTTAACTACGCCAGTACCGAAGTCCATTTCAACATATTCATCAGCAACGATAGGGATTTCTGTGTTCATGATAGGAAGGATAACCTTCTTACCAACGAGGTCTTTGTAGCGCTCGTCATCAGGGTGAACAGCGACAGCTGTATCACCGAACATTGTCTCTGGACGAGTTGTAGCAAGAAGTACATCGCCTGAGCCGTCAGCGAGAGGGTAACGAAGGTGCCAGAATGAACCGTCCTTCTCCTCGTATTCTACTTCGGCATCAGAAATTGATGTAAGGCAGTGTGGACACCAGTTGATGATGCGCTCGCCACGGTAGATAAGGTCCTTGTCGTAGAGTCTTACGAAAACTTCCTTAACTGCCTTGGAGCAACCTTCATCAAGAGTAAAGCGCTCACGGTCCCAGTCGCATGATGAGCCCATCTTCTTAAGCTGCTCAACAATGCGTCCGCCGTACTGTGCCTTCCAGTCCCAAGCGCGCTCCAAAAACTTGTCGCGGCCAAGATCCTGCTTTGTAACGCCCTCTTTTTTGAGTGCTTCAACTATCTTGGCCTCTGTTGCGATAGACGCATGGTCTGTGCCTGGAAGCCAAAGTGTATCAAATCCTTTCATTCGATGGTAACGAATGAGGATGTCCTGTAATGTGTTGTCAAGAGCGTGACCCATGTGAAGTTGTCCCGTGATGTTTGGTGGTGGGATAACGATTGTGTAAGGTGTCTTACGCTCGTCTAAATTTGCATGAAAGTATTTTCCATCAAGCCATGTTTGGTAGATCCTATCTTCTACCTCGGCTGGGTTGTACTTTGTGGCAAGGTCTTTCATTGGTTTTGCCTCCACTTAATAATAGATATGAATATAAAAATATATATTAACCAATTAATTATATATTTTACCTTAATTATTTGCAA
The DNA here is from genome assembly GCA_018064455.1 of Candidatus Limimonas egerieequi. Classification (GTDB taxonomy): domain Bacteria; phylum Bacillota; class Clostridia; order Oscillospirales; family Acutalibacteraceae; genus UBA1227. The sequence continues at coordinate 84,804 of JAGHVH010000003.1, forward strand.
GAGGAAGTTACCTTGACACTAAGTCGCAAAAATTCTATAATTTTTGTGTATTTTTAGATGAAAGCGGTATACTTCATGAAACTTTTAGAAGTGCTTGCAAAAATTGAATATGAGGTTTTGAGCGGGGAAATTGGTGACACTGATGTTGCCGATATAGTTTACGACTCAAGACGTGCAAACGAGACAAATATGTTCGTTTGCTTAGTGGGTGCGGCAGCCGATGGACATGCTTTTGTAGACAAAGCATACGAACAGGGATGCCGTGTTTTTGTTATACAAAATGATGTTGATTTACCAGCTGATGCAACAGTAATTAAAGTTGCCGATTCAAGGGCAACTTTAGCTGTCCTTTCAGACAACTTTTTTGGTCATCCATCAGGCGAACTTAAACTTGTCGGAATTACCGGTACTAAGGGAAAAACGACTACAACTCACATCATAAAATCAGTGCTCGATTCCTGTGGCGTTAAGGCTGGTCTCATTGGCACTGTTGGTGCCACTTGGGGTGATAAAACTGTGCCAACAGTTAACACAACTCCAGAGTCATACGAGACACAGAAAATCCTTCGTCAGATGGTAGATGATGGTGTCGAAGTTTGCGCCATGGAGGTGTCAAGTCTCGGTGTAAAACATCACCGTGTTGACTGCCTCTCATTCTTCTGTGGCGTCTTTACAAACATCTCACCTGACCACATCGGCGGGGCAGAGCACGCCGACTTTGAGGAGTACTATTCATTCAAGAAAAAGTTCTTTGAAATGTGCGACACAGCCATCGGCTGTATCGATGACGACGCCACTGTCGATATGATAAGCAACGCCACTGACAAAAAGCTCTATTACGGTACATCTGACAAGGCTGATTACATGGCCTCAAACCTTGTACCTACTAGCGATGACAGCTACCTTGGCGTTGCATTTGACTTTACAAAAAACGGCAAAAATGAAGGCCGATATGAGATTAGCATTCCTGGCAAATTCTCTGTTCTCAATGCACTTGCAGCCCTTGCAGTAGTTGACCAAGTTGGTGTCAAACTGCAAAAGGCAAAAGGCGCATTGATGCAGATTTCAGTACCGGGCCGTGCACAGGTTGTTCCAACTGGTGACGGCTACTCTATTGTCCTTGATTATGCTCACAATGGCTTCTCACTTGAGAGCCTTGTAACTACCATCAAGGACTATAAATTCAAGAGAATTATTGCTCTCTTTGGCTCTGTTGGTGACAGGGCACAGCTTCGCCGTGAGGAACTCGGTAGGACAGCGGCAAAACTCTGTGATTTCACATTTATCACAAGTGATGATCCGGGGTTTGAGGATCCAATGAAAATCTGTGATGAAATCGGCGAGTTTATGCTCGACGAGAATCCAGATTCTAAATTCGTAAAGATTCCTGATAGGGAAGAGGCAGTAATAAAAGCAATTGATATGCTTGAGAGCGGAGATGTACTTCTCCTCTGCGGTAAGGGCCCTGAAACTGCTCAAAAAGTTAAGGGCGAAAAGGTCCCATACAGCGAAATTGAATGCGTTGCAAAGGGACTTGAGCTTAGGCTCGAAAGAGAAGAGGCAGATGCTGATTTTACCTTTAAAATCGAGGAAGATTTAGCAGCATTTGACGAGTTCGTAGTTGCCAACAAAGGTGCATATCAGCAATGTAGTGTATGGCCAAATGTCAAGACATCTTGGAAGCCATATTTCTACTCTGGATTTAACAAAGATGAGCGCGTTTTAACAGCTCTTGTTTTGGAGAGAAACTTGCCTCTTGCAGGTAAACTTTGGTACATTCCATGTGGCGCTTTGTGCGACTATAAAAACAAGGCATTACAAGAAAGTTTCACCGATTTTATTAAGGGCGAAATGAAGCAGCATGGGGCTTTCTGTGTTATCACTGACCCGCTCGTTCCACTCCGCATTGATGGTGAGGAACAGCCAGAAGGCGTTGCACTTCACAACGTATTTACAGGTCTTGGATATAAACTCAATACAGACCTTGATTCCTACACATACAAGCACCCGGTTCAGACTATGATTCCACTCAAAGATGATGCTGGAAATGAGCTTGAAGCAGAGAAGATATTAAAGGGCTGCGAAAAGGGTGTTCGCTACTCTGTAAGAGTAGGTGTATCACGTGGTCTTTACTCCAAGAGATACAGATATGAGGACATGAAAAAGGATCCAAAAATCATTGAGGAATTCATGTCTGTAATGGGCGATACATCTGACAGAAATAGCTTTGTAAATCGTGGCCCAGAATATATTGAAACACTTGTTAAAAACCTTGATGAGTATACCGATATTTCAATCGTTTACTACGACAAGGAATTTGATAGAACACTTGAAAATGAGCGCCAGGAGAGAAAGATTGAACTTCTCAAGGAACTCACAACTGCTCCTCAAAAGAAGATTCATAGTATTCAGGATGAGATAGATAATATTGATAAGAATACCAAGAATTTTGAGGCCCGTATGGAGGAGACTTCCGCTTATCCAGGCGATGCTAAAATTGCAGTTGCCGGTGGTCTTACAATCCGCTATGGTGGAATCGCATCATGCGTATTTGGTGGCACACGAGACATCGTTCGAAACAATACTCGTTCAAGTCACTTCCTCAACTACTTTAGAATTCGCGAGAGTTGTGAGGAGGAAATGGACTTCCACGACCTTGGTTATGTACTCTGTGAAAACCCAAATCCACCTACAATGGAGAACGGCACACTTGGCAAACTTGAACCACGTGAAAACTTCGTAGGTATTAGGGATTTCAAACTTTCATTTGGTGCAAAATACTATGAATTTATCGGTGAATATATACTTGTTGGTAACAAGTTTAAATACTGGATTTACAAGGAACTTATGCCAATGGCAAAGAAGCTTAAGATGTCCATTGTAAAGCTCCTTCGACGTAAGAAATGAGAACACTCACATACACTATTCCAAGTGAATATGACGGCAGCAAAGTCCTATATTTCCTCAAAGGAAAGGTAGGACTTTCTAGCCGTTTAATTAGAAGTTTAAAGCTTGTCGAAAATGGAATTATGCTTAATGGTGAGCATACGCGCACCGTTGACATAATTCACGAAAACGACAAGCTTTTAATTAATATTCCTGAGGACGATATGGACGAGGGACTTTGCGAGTATGATGGCACTGATTTTGGTGACCTCCAAATCCTCTATGAGGATGAGGATATGATCATCGTAAACAAGCCTGCTATGCTTGCTATTCACCCTTCTCACAACCATCAGGGTGACACGCTCGCAAACCTTATCGCTGCGTACTTAAAGAGCAAGGGCAAGAAGGCAACTTTCCGTGCCGTCGGCCGCCTTGACAAGGGCACTTCCGGCATAGTTGTCTGCGCCCTCAACTCCTTCGCAGCGAACAAACTTCAAGGACATATTGAGAAGACATATTTTGCAATTCCAGAGGGAATTTATGAAACAAATGGAACGATAGAAGTTCCGATTTATCGACCAGATCCAATCAAGACAATAAGGACCGTTGACGAGCGTGGAGATTATGCAAAAACCAATTTTGAAGTAATCAAAAATGGTGAGCTGCCAGACGGCACAAAAGCATCCTTTGTTAAGGTCAATATTGAGACTGGTAGGACACACCAAATTAGAGTTCATTTTGCACATCTTGGAACTCCACTTTTAGGGGATACGATGTATGGCAAGGGAAGGCCTGATATTTGTCATCAAGCCTTGCATTGTGGTCATGCAGAATTGTTACAACCATTTACAAATTGTAAGATTATTGTAGATGCCCCACTCCCACAAGATATGAACGAAATTATATGCAATATACACAAAGTTTAGAAAAACAAAGAATATATCTTTAAATTTACTTGTTTATGTGTTAAGATAGTTGTAACTGATTTGTAATAATTAATCAATTGGGGTGTTAATCACTTGGAGAAGTTTGTTATAAATGGGGGAAACAAGCTCTACGGTGAAGTTAATATAAGTGGTGCGAAGAACTCTGCAGTTGCAATTCTTCCAGCCACACTGCTCGCACAGGGAATTTGCCGTTTGGAAAATATCCCTAACATCAGTGACGTTACCGTTATGCTTAAAATCCTTAAAACCATGGGTGCCAAGATCAAGATGATCAATGAGAGCACCTATGAGATAGATACTCGCACAGTAACATCTTTCACAGTACCATATGAGCTTACAAAGCACCTTCGTGCATCATACTACCTTATCGGTGCACTCCTCGGCCGCTGCAACTCAGCAAGAGTTGCTATGCCAGGTGGTTGTAACTTCGGTGGCGTTCGCCCAATCGACCAGCACCTTAAGGGCTTTGAGGCACTTGGCGCAACAGTTACTATGGAAGAGAATGCTATAGTAAACACAGTGGCTGACCAACTTATGGGTAACTCTATTTATATGGACGTTGTATCCGTTGGTGCTACAGTAAACGTTATGCTCGCAGCAGTTAAAGCTCGCGGACTTACAGTTATCGAGAATGCGGCTAAGGAACCACACATAGTTGACCTTGCCAACTTCTTAAACTCAATGGGCGCCGACATCCGTGGCGCAGGTACTGACGTAATCAAAATCCGTGGCGTTACATTCCTTCATGGCTGTGATTACTCAATCATTCCTGACCAGATTGAGGCAGGCACATACATGGCTGCAGTAGCAGCAACAGGTGGCGATGTTCTCATCAAGAACGTTGTACCTAAGCATCTTGAGTCAATCTCTGCCAAGCTTTTGGAGGCTGGTGCAGATGTAATAGAAGATGACGATTCAATTCGAATCGTATCAACTGGTGAACTTTCAAAGTGCAATATCAAGACTATGCCACACCCAGGCTTCCCAACAGATATGCAGCCACAACTTGCAGTAGCACTTAGCTGCGCAAACGGCACAAGCATTATCTCTGAGGGCGTTTGGGATAACCGTTTCAAATATGTTGATCAGCTCGTTCGTATGGGCGCTGAGATTGAAGTAAACGGTAAGGTAGCAGTTATCACAGGTGTTGACCATCTTAATGGTTCTCCAGTTAAGGCTGATGACCTTCGTGCAGGTGCCGCTATGATAATAGCTGGCCTTATCGCAAAAGGCAGAACTGAAATTGAGAACATCATCTATATCGATCGTGGTTACGAAAACGTTGTTGAGAAGCTCCGTGCAATCGGTGCGGATATCGAGCGTGTAACTTTCGAAGATGAGCCTTCTAATGAGGTTCGTACAGCTGGTTAATCAGAATTAAAAATGGGGTGCTCTATGCACCCCATATCTTTTTATTAGGAGTTTTTATGTACAAACTATGTTCGCTTTATTCCGGCAGTTCAGGCAATGCCACATTCATTGGAAATGAGCATGAGGGCATTCTCATCGATGCTGGAAAGAATTGTAAAAATCTTGTGTTGGCCCTAAAGATGGCATGCCTTGAACCTGATGCCGTTAAGGGCCTTTTCATCACGCACGAACATAGTGACCATATAGGTGCACTCAGGGTGTTTGCCAAGACCTATAAAGTTCCTGTATATGCCAATGAGAAAACACTCCAGTACCTTGATGAATCGGGAAACCTTGACGGTGATTTTCCTGTATTTTTAATGAATGATTATGCTGACATTGGCGACTTCCATATTGAAGCGCATAAGACATCTCATGACACGGTTGATTCCCAGTGCTATAGCATTCTTTTACCTAACCTTGACAAGGTATCTGTGGTAACTGATACAGGTCTCATCACTGAGGAGACATTTGATGGGATCATCGGTTCAAAGGCAATTCTTCTTGAGTCCAATCATGATGTAAACATGCTTAGCGCTGGTCCATACCCATACTACCTAAAGCGTAGAATCCTTGGACCAAAGGGACACCTTTCAAATGACCTTTCTGCTGAGATGTCAGCAACACTCATAAAGGAAGGCACAACAAAGCACATTCTCCTTGGACACTTGAGTGCAGAGAACAATGTGCCTGACCTTGCATTCCAAACACATGTTGCACGACTCTTCCAAGAGGGTGCCAACTTAAACGTTGACTATACGCTCGAAGTTGCTAGAAGACACGAGCCAACTTTGGTGGAGGTATAAGATGTTAAGCGTTAATATAATCTGCATCGGAAAACTCAAAGAGAGCTACCTTCGCGACGCTCAAAGCGAGTATTCAAAAAGGTTGACTCCCTTTTGTAAACTAAATATAATTGAACTCGATGAGTATGCATTGCCTCAAAATCCTTCTGATGCCCAGATAAATCAGGGCCTTGAGAAGGAGGGCAAAGACATCCTCTCTCACATTGCAAAAGATGCATATGTCTATGCAATGTGTATTGAGGGAAAGCAGCGCTCGTCAACAGCTTTAAGTGCTGAATTTGACCGCTTGCAAGTTGATGGTAATAGCAATCTCACCTTCATTATCGGCGGCTCATTTGGCCTCTCTAATGAGGTCAAGAACCGCGCAAATGCGAAACTCTCAATGTCTGAGATGACATTCCCTCATCAACTCGCGCGTGTAATGCTCCTAGAGCAAATCTACCGCTCATTCCAGATAAGTAGCGGTACCAAATACCACAAATAACTAACCTTAAATAACTCAGAAAGGAGGGGGACACATGGCTACTAAGAAAACAACCAAGAAGGAAGAGCCTGTAGTTGAAGAAAAAACAGAAGAGAAAAAGCCTTCTGATAAAAAGAAGTCAACTACTAAGAAGACTACTGAGACCAAAAAGACTGCAGAAAAGAAAACTACTTCTAAAAAATCTTCAGCAAAAGAAACTGTAGAAGAAAAGAAGCCTACTGAAAAAAAGTCCACCTCCAAGAAAACTGAAACTGAGAAAAAGCCTGCAACTGAAAAAAAGACAACATCTAAAAAGACTTCTACAAAGAAAGAAGAGCCAAAAGATGAAATAGTTGCTGAGGAAAAGCCTAAGAAATCTACTTCTAAGAAAACTACTACAGAAGAAAAGAAGCCTGCTGAGAAAAAGACTTCTACTTCTAAGAAAAAGGCTGAAACTAAAGAGGAAAAACCTGCTGAGAAGAAAACAACTTCTAAGAAAACAACTAAAAAGACTACAGAAAAGAAAGAGACTACTTCTAAGAAAACAACTAAGAAGGAAGAACCTGTAGCTGAAGAAAAGCCAAAGAAGTCTACTTCTAAGAAAACTACTGAGGAAAAGAAACCAGCAGAAAAGAAGACTACAACTAAGAAGTCGACATCAACAACTAAGAAGTCGACTTCAACAACAAAGAAATCTACTTCAACAACAAAGAAATCTACTTCAACTAGTAAGAAGTCTACAACTAAGAAGAAAGAGGAACCAAAGACTGAAGAGGCTATCGTAGAAGAGCCAAAGATTGAGGAACCTGTTAAGGCTGAAATAGTTGAGGCTGCTGAAAAGGTAGAAGAGAAGCCAGTAATCTTCCAGTGGCATTTGATGGTTATTTACTTGCTGATTGGTTTGGTTGCCATCTATGGTTTGTTCCTGTTCAAGGAGAGCGTTAGAACGGCTCGTGAGGCTGCTTGGGCTGCTGATCATCCAACAGAGTCTGTCATTACAACCAAGAGCCCAAATATGAAAAAGAAGACAACTGAAGCAACTACAGAGTGGGCGCCTCATTATTATTGGGATGAAAATATGACGACAACCACTGAGCCTCCACAGGAGGAGACTACAACTGCTCCAGCTGAGACTACAACTAAGAAGTCTGAAAAGACAACAAAGTCAGAGACTACAACCGAGACAGATACAACAAAGTCAACGACTGAGGCGGATACAACTGAAACAACGACGGAGACGACTACGGCTCCAGAAGGTTAAAAATAAACCGAGAGGAATTTCTTCCTCTCGGTTTTTGTTTTACATTATTGTTTGTGTGAACGCTACGAGTAGCGGTAGCGTTATGAGCGAGAACAGAGTTGATACAGACATGAGCTGTGCACCAAGCTCTGCATCCTTGCCATAGAGCGTTGCAAACATTGCTGTGTTTGCCGCTGTTGGCGCTGCTGATGCGATGGTGCATACAACAGCTATGACTGGATCAACCTTTGCTATGTATATCATAAACAGGGTGATGAGTGGGAAAAATACTAGCCTGTAAAATGCAATTAAGTACTGCTTTTTGTTGGAGATGAGTTTTGAGATATTTAGGTTACCAAGGTAGTAACCGATGATAATCATAGGTAGTGGTGTGTTGAGGTTGGCCATATAGCTAATCGGCGTAGCTATGATGTTTGGAAGCCTAATCTGGAGCACCAAAATTAGTATTCCAGCTATTGTTCCGAGGAGTCCAGGGTTAACTGTTAAGGCCTTCACCTTTACATTACTCTTATCTCCGCTCATAAGCCATACGCCATAGGTCCAAACTATGAGGTTAAATACAGCTATGTAAACAGCTCCATAGAACGTACCTATGTCGCCTAGCACTGCTTCCTCTAGTGGCAAAGCCATGAATCCGCAGTTGCCAAAAACTGATGCATATCGATAAATTCGTTCTGTGTCTGCATCTTTGTCTTTGATAAAGAGGTGAGCGAACGCAATTGAGAATCCAAAGGTCAAAACTGCAACAACGGCTGTTATTATGAGTCCTTTAATTAGCGATGGCTCAACTTCTCTTGAAAACGAATTGATAATTACACATGGCGTTACAAAGTAAAGCACAATATTAGTTATGCTCTTTACTGCCTTTTCATCAAGCCAATGCAACTTGTTTGAAACGATTCCAAGCGCCATAAGAATGAATAAAACAGCAACTTGATTTGCAACAATTATGAAGTTTTGTAGCATCAAATCACCTACCAACGAAGAATATCTTATCACAGACAACACTTGCAAACAAGAATAACTTCTCTTATAATATACGTGCGCACGATACCTTTTTATTGGTGATTTAGGAGATGATTGTATGGTCAATAAGAATAATAGGGTAGTAGCAGTACTACTTTCACTTGTAATGATTTTCACTCTTTCTGCTTGTGTAGTTGATATTGATTTTGCAAGAAAGGGCTGGGATGGATACGTAGATGGCGAGCAGGTTTGGGAGAATCCAAACTATGCTGAGGATCCAGAACCAGCAGAAGAGCCTGAGGAAGAAACAACTGAGCCAGCTGAGGAGGAAGAAACAACTGAAGCGGGTGAAGAGGAAGAGGAGACAAAGGCTTCAAAAGGTGAAAAGAAGTCCAGTGATACAAAGAACACTTCTAAGTCATCATCACAGCAACAGCAGAAGAAGCCTTCTACAGGTACTGTAACAAAGCAGCAGAGCACACAGGGCACAACAAAGCCAAGCTCACAGGGCACGACGAAGGCAGCTGAAAAGACAATGAGCGTTGCTGAAATCGTTGACTTTTACAAGAATGCAGCAAACCCTGTTAAGACAATGTCTGGTGTTAAGGTAACTAGAACACGTGAGAAGTACATCGAACTCGGTGGCAACTTAAGCGGTGTGTCAGCATCGATTGTTAAGAGTGCTTTTTCCGAGAAGGATGATACAAAGGCTGTAACATACACATCTCAATCAGATATAAAATCAAAGTTTATTGTTGAAAAGCAGTCATATGTTTGCAACTTGACTGGAAATGACGTAAAGTCAGCAACTATCGCCAAGAGTGGCAACAATCAGGTTGTAACAATCTATGTTAAGGATGACGTTGACCAGGCACAGGGATACTCAAACAAAGCAGTATCATCAACAGCGGTATCTGACCTTGCGGTTCCACTTTCTCTTGGCAAGCTCAAATACATGGCTTGCAAGGATGTAAGACTTGAGGCAACAATCGATGGCAACGGAAGACTTATCGCACTTCATACATATATGCCTGCTTACTTCTATTCAACAGATGAATCATTCGGTGTTGCACTTGAACAGTGGTGGACAATTAGTTACTCATAAATTTTGGAGGCTAACATGACAATTATTAAAAGAGTAGTAGCACTTGTATTAACATTGCTTTTGGTTCTCTCATTCTCAGCTTGTAACAAAGAAGATGAGGATGCAGTACTCACAACTAAAAAGAGAGTTACTACAACATCGGCAGATGCCGGCGGGATCGACATCTGGAGCTATATTGATGAAGAGGGTCTTGAGGGTACACTTTCAGAAGAAACTGGTACTATTCCATATTCATCAGGTATAGGTAGTTATTCTACTAAGACATATGAGGATGTTCCAGTATCATTTGGAGGTACAACCGTATTCTCATCTGCCACAACAGCTAAAAGCGGATATCCAACATTTAAGTGGAACCCTGTTTCAGGTGCTATTAAGTACAACATTTATCGTAGCACTAGCAAGAATGGTACATATAGCTACCTTGATACAACAACTGCTACATCTTACACAGACAAGACAGCTGTTTCTGGTACAAAGTACTACTACCAAGTAAAGGCTGTTAAGAAGGTTAGCACTACAAAGTCAACAACCAAGGCTACTGGTGGCACAACAAAACCAACAACAAAGCCAACTACTGCTGGTTCAACATTTAACCCACCAGCAAGAGATGCTTCAACAGCACCAGCAAAGGCACCAGCAAATTACACATCTATTGCTGATATCGTTGCACTTTACAACGTAGCTGCTAACAATGTAATCTCAAAGGCATCAGCAGTTGCAAGAACTAACCGCGTTATCCAGGAACTTGAATATGATACAGGAAGTGCTGCAGCAGGCCTTTCAACAGGTATCCTCAAGAACTGGCTTGGTATTGCAAACGGTCCATCAATCAACTCAACAGTTAAGGTGTTCACTGGTGACCAGGCAAAAGAGGAATTCCCATCAGACACATATGCTGACACAGCAAGTAAGCTTACAGCTAGTATGGTTAGAAGCGCAAGCTGCGTATATCAGGATGGTTATTACAACGTTACAATCATCTTAAAGGATGACCCTGAGTTTACATCAGACTATTCACAGACATGTCTTAATGTACTTCATCCATCAACAATCTATAGCGGTGCTACAGCACAGGCAAAGGTTATTCAGCTCGAGACTGAAGACAAGCCATATGCTCCAATGCTTCAAGCACAGATTTGGTATGATGGCTATCAGCTTGACTATGTAATTGATCAGGTTCCAACAATCCTTGCTATTCGTGCAGATGAAGGCGACGTTACACTTAATACTTCACTTGCGATCCTTATGATAGAGCGCTGGGCTGTTCAGTATTAAAGAAATAAAAAAATAACCGAGAGGATTTTCATCCTCTCGGTTTTTTAATGTCCCTAATTATTTCTTCTTAGCGTCTTTCTCTTGCTTTCTCTTGTCGTTGATGATCTTAACGTGTTCATCATCGATGAGAGTTACATTGTTCTCCTTAGCCCAGTCAACGCAGCCCATAAGAACTGTCTTGAGGAATGGACGTGGAACCTTAACAAAGTTCATCAAAGCTTCATCTGTGAACTTGATTGTGTCGTCGCAACGGTCAGCTGCATAGCGGATTGATGCGATGTCAACTTCCTTTGGAGCAGGAATTGGTTCAGCATGTGGCTTCTTGAACTTAGGGAATGGAGTGTACCAGAAGTTTGTTGAATCACGGTAACCGTAGTCAACAGGAATAGGAGGGAAGTCCTTAGCTGTTACGCCGTTAACGATAGCGTTGTAATACTTCTCCTTCATCAAGATCTTGTCGATCTTGAGGATAAATGTAGCACCAAGCTTTGATGTGATGCCGTTGAAGTTGTTATATGGGCCTTCGTATCCATCCATCTCGCCTGGCTTCCACTTGAAACCATCTTCAAGAGATGAATCCCATGTGCACTCGATAACCTGGAAAGCGTCAGTAAGTACTGGTGGGCGATCCTTATCATTTGGGTCTGCAAGACCTGGTTCAAGTTTCCACTTGCAGTCTGGCATCTTGTCAGCTGATGGGCCAGGGAAACCAAGGCGTACAGCCTCTTTGAAGTGCTCCTTGTCGTCAGGGATGAAGTTCATAGCGAGCTTACCTGTACGAAGGATGTTCTGACATGTGTTTGAGTTGTTTCTGCAGTTAAGCATCATTGCATAGTAATCTCTGCCTGCTACATAGTATGGAGCGATAAGAGAGTATGAACCGATGTTTACGCTGCCGTCTGGATTGATTGTGCTGATACAAACTGTTGGCATTGGGAAGAAAAGAGATGACTGATAAAAATTATCAACAATTCTTAAATCTTCAAATGAGCTCATTTTTATACCCCTTTCATAACCTTACGGTTTTTAAACAAAATTAGTTTTCAGCCTCGTCCTTGAGTCGCATAGCTTCTTGAAGTAACTTGTCTAACATTGACTCAAAAGCGGCTTGTTCGTCGTCTGAGAGCGCTTTTGACACCTTTTCAACCCAATCATCATATACGTTGGCTGAATCCTTGATTAAATCCTTGCCAGCATCTGTTAAGTTGATGAGGTTTTGGCGTCTGTTCTCAGGATTGACTTCACGAGTGATAAGTCCACGCTGCTCGAGCGACTGGAGTGCCTTGGCAACAGTTGTCTTGTCAAGCATGTAAGACTTAGAGATAAGTTCCTGTGGAGCGTTTGGGTAGAAGTTTAGGAATGCGCAGATTGTGTATTCGGTGTCGTTGACACCAAGGTCCTTGGTTACTGCGCGACCATACTCTCTACCACAGCGAAAGAATAATGTGAATTTGTTAAAGTCCATAATTTCACCGCCTGGTGGGAATGTTTGAAAATTCAACAGTTGAATTTTCAACTAAAGTATATCACGTGGGGTATAAAAGGTCAATAAAAAAGGGTGGCTTTTGCCACCCTTTAGTTTATTTTATTACTCTGATTCTAATTACACCGTCTATTGCTTTTATTTGTTCAATAGTTTCTGATGTTACTTCGTCATCAACATCAACCATTGTGTAAGCATAATCGCCCTTTGAACGGTTTGAAAGATCAACGATGTTCATGTTAGCTGCTGTGAATGGTGCTGTTATCTGGTTGAGCATGTTAGGGATGTTCTTGTGGATAACGCATACACGGTAAGCAGCGTTTCTGTCCATCTGGCTGTTTGGCATGTTAACTGAGTTCTTGATATTACCATTCTCGAGGTAATCGATAAGCTCGAATGCTGCCATTCTAGCACAGTTGTCCTCTGACTCTGGTGTTGATGCACCGAGGTGAGGGAGGGCAATTACGCCAGGTACGCCGAGGATTTTTTCGTTGATAAAATCAGTAACGTAAGCGGCTACCTTGCCTGTACCGAGTGCATCGATGATGTCGTCTGTATTTACGAGCTCGCCACGAGCGAAGTTCAAAATACGAACGCCGTCCTTCATTCCAGCAAGAGATGTCTCGTTGATAAGGTCACGAGTCTCGTTGTTGAGTGGAACGTGAATTGTGATGTAATCACAAGAAGCGAAAATCTCCTGTGTTGACTTGGCATGGTGAATTGAGTGCGAGAGGTTCCATGCTGCATCAACTGAAAGGTATGGGTCATAGCCATATACTTCCATGCCAAGGTTCTTGGCAGCGTTTGCTACCTGTACGCCGATAGCACCAAGGCCAATAACGCCAAGCTTTTTGCCTTTGATTTCTGGACCGGCAAATGCGCCCTTGCCTTTTTCGGCCTGCTTTGCTACATCAGCCTCAGCTGTGTCTTTTAAATCCTTGGCAAAATCGATACCAGCGACAATTTTACGAGATGCAAGGAAGAGACCGCAGATAACGAGTTCCTTAACTGCGTTAGCGTTGGCGCCTGGTGTGTTGAATACAACAATACCTTGCTCAGCGCACTTGTCGCATGGGATGTTGTTTACACCGGCGCCGCAACGTGCGATAGCAACGGTGTTCTTGTCAAATTCCATGTCGTGCATAGCAGCAGAGCGGACCATGATTGCATCTGGTGCTTCCATCTCTGTGCCGTATGTATAGAGCTTACGGTCAAAGTTATCAAGACCGTAAGGTGAAATCTTGTTGAGAGTAAGAATCTTATACATCCTTGTGCTCCTCCTCAAACTGCTTCATAAAGTTAACGAGTGCCTCAACGCCTTCGATTGGCATAGCGTTGTAGATTGATGCACGCATACCGCCAACACTGCGGTGACCCTTGATGTTGATGAAACCATTTTCTGTGCATGCCTTAACGAACTCTGCGTTGAGCTCGTCAGAATCAGTTACGAATGGAACGTTCATGAGTGAACGGTCCTTAGCAACCACTGTTCCATGGAACATCTTTGACTGATCAAGGAAGTCATAGAGAAGCTTTGCCTTGGCTTCGTTGCGACGCTTCATAGCGTCAAGACCGCCAAGCTTCTTGATCCACTCAAGTACAAGTTTGCAGATGTAGATGTTGTAGCATGGTGGAGTATTGTAAAGTGAGTCGTTCTCAGCCATAAGTGCATAATCAAGCATTGATGGTGTGATATCACGTGCGTTGCCAAGAAGGTCCTCACGGATGATACAAATTGTAAGACCAGCAGGCGCTACATTCTTCTGAGCGCCGCCGTAGAGCATACCAAACTTTGTAACGTCAAGTGGCTCTGAAAGGAAACAAGATGAGATATCAGCGATGAGTGGAACGTTGCCACAATCAGGGAGTTCTCTCATGATGTTGCCGTGAACAGTTTCGTTCATACAAATATATACATAGTCAGCATCAGGGCGAAGTTCGCTTTTTGGTACGTCTGGTACACAGCTGAAGTTCTGTTCCTTTGAAGAAGCAACAACTTTTACGTCACCATACTTTTGAGCTTCCTTCATAGCCTTGTTAGACCACTGACCGGAAACAACGTAGTCAGCCTTGCCTGAACCATTCATGAAGTTGAGAGGGATAGCAGCGAACTGAGTTGATGCGCCACCCTGGAGGAACAATACCTTGTAATTGTCAGGTATATTCATGAGTTCACGAAGTAAAGCCTCTGCACCCTTAATGATTGCATCGTATTCCTTACTTCTGTGAGACATCTCCATAACAGACTCGCCTGTACCTTCGTAATCAAGCATTTCGTCTGCTGCTCTGTTAAGTACTGACTCAGGGAGCATTGATGGGCCCGCTGAGAAATTATAAACTCTTGCCATAATAAGACCTCCGGCGCATAGCGCCAATAAAAATTACAAGGGCTATTATAGGACTATAGTTCTATAAAGTCAATATGATTGGCATAAATTTAACAATCTTTTTTCAAAAATTAAAGCACAGGTGGGCAAACTTGTGCGAAAATTTAACAATCTCTTTGAAAACAACGTAGGGAAGGGGCGCAGGGCCTTTAGGTTAATTTAGGCAAAACAAAGGCCCTGGTGATTTCTCACCAGGGCGTATTTGTTGAATGAATTGTGATTAGGCTTTTCCGCCAAGAGTGATATTCTCAAGGCACTTCTTAGGACAAGCTTCAGCACATTTACCGCAACCTGTGCACTTATCGTAGTCAACGATTGCGTGGTTGTTCTCAACCTTGATTGCGTCAAATTCACATGTCTTAACGCACTTCATACAGCCGATACAACCAACTGTGCACTGCTTGCTTGTAAGGTTACCCTTATCCTTGTTCTTGCAGAAGTTAACTGACTTAGTCTCATAGAGAGGAACAAGGTCAATGATGCCCTTAGGGCAAGTCTTGATACAAACCTTACATGCTTTACAAGCAAGAGGGTTAACGCGTGCTACGCCGTCGCAAATCTTGATAGCGTCATAAGGGCAAGCCTTAACGCAGTCACCAAGTCCAAGACAACCATAGTTACAAGCCTTTGGACCACCATAGAGCTGAGAAGCTGTCTTACAGCTCATGTCGCCATGGTAGTTCATAGCGCTGTCGCACTTGTCAGGTGTACCCTTACACATAACAACAGCAGCCATTGGCTTCATTTCGCCAGCAGCGAGACCCAAGATCTCTGCTACTGCAGCAGCGCAATCAGGACCACCTGGTGCGCAAAGTGTGCAGTCTGTGCAATCGCCCTTTGAAAGAGCACCAGCATAACCTGCACATCCTGAGTAACCGCAAGCACCACAGTTAGCGCCAGCGAGTACTTCCTGGATTGCTTCCGCTTTCTCATCAACTGGAACTGCCATTACGATAGATGCAATAGCAAGGATGAGACCGAGCACAAGACCGACAACGGAAACAATGATAACAGCCAAAATAATTGGATTCATTTAATTTCCCTACCTTTCTTATGCACCGAAGATACCATCAACAAGACCTGTGAATCCGAGGAAAGAACAAGCTGTGATAGCAGCGGCAACAAGTGTGATTGGAAGACCTTCCCAGAACTTAGGATATTCGTTACCTTCAAGTCTCTCACGTACGCCAGAGAACATGATCATAGCTACCATGAAGCCAAGGCCACCACCGAGTGCGTTAACCATTGACTGCCAGAAGTCATAACCATTCTGAACGTTGAGCTGTACAACACCAAGTACTGCACAGTTTGTTGTGATAAGTGGAAGGTAAACACCAAGTGCCTGATAGAGGCCTGGGATGTACTTCTTAAGAACGATCTCAACGAACTGAACAAGGCCAGCGATAACGAGAATCTGAACGATTGTCTCGAGGTAAGCCATGTCCTTAGCTTCGAGAAGCTTGTTGAGTGGGAATGTTGCTGCTGTTGCAAGCAACATTACGAAGATAACAGCTGCTGACATACCAATTGCTGTATTTGTTTTCTTTGAAACACCAAGGAAAGGACAAATACCAAGGAACTTAGAAAGTATGAAGTTGTTGGTAGTGATAGCTGCAAGTAATATTGAAACAAGACCTGTAATATACATTATTCAGCACACTCCTTTCCATCAGCTTTCATGGCGCAAGTAGCAGCCATTGGGCATGCTTCGCAGCCCTTGAGTTCAGCCTTTGGCTTACCCTTTGACTCAGCAACTTTGTTTGCGCAAGCCATGAGAAGACCAAATGTGAAGAATCCGCCTGGAGCGAGGATGAAGATGAGGATTGGCTCAAGACCAATTGCTGTAAGTACATCTGTCTCACCAAGGTGGAAGATATCTGTAAGTGTTGTACCGTAGCCGAGTACTTTGAGTGTCAAGTTACCTGAACCAAAGAACTCACGGATAGCTGCCATAAGTGTAAGTGCGATTGTGAAACCAACACCCATACCTACACCGTCGATTGCAGATGCGAGAACGCCGTTCTTGTTAGCGAAACCTTCTGCACGACCAAGGATGATACAGTTAACAACGATAAGTGGAAGGTAAATACCAAGAGATGCATCAAGTGATGGTGCAAATGCCTTAACGAAGAGCTGTACGATTGTAACGAATGCAGCGATTACAACGATGTAACAAGGAATACGAACCTTGTTAGGAATTACTTTTCTCAATGCTGAAATAACGATATTTGAGCAGATAAGAACGATTGTTGCGGCAACACCCATACCGATAGCATTTTCAATTGATGTTGAAACTGCGAGAGTAGGGCAGGTACCGAGTACAAGGCGGAGAACTGGGTTCTCCTTGATGAGGCCCTTAGAAAATTCCTGGCCTAAAGTTTTCTTTTCAGCCATTAGTTCTCGCCTCCAATCTCTTCAAACATATCAAGAGCAACGTTTACAGAACCTGTTACAGCCTTAGATGTAATTGTTGCACTTGTAAGAGCGTTGATCTTACCATCAGAAGTGTTCTCCTGAGCAGCCTTGTCAGACTTAACTACTGTAAGATCACCAGACTCACCAACGAACTGTGCCTGCCAAGAAGCTTTACCAGCGTTCTGACCAAGGCCTGGAGTCTCGTTTGAAATATCACCAGGAACGATGCCTGTGATAATACCATCAGTGTCAATACCAACTGTTACTGCAACGTCTCCGCCGTAACCTTTAGCTTCACCGATTGTGTTGAATACGTAACCAACTGTTTCGCCGTTGGCATCAATGCCCTCATAGTAGTCAGTTACTTTATCGCCATCCATGTCAACTTCTTCAAACTCCTTAGCGT
Source organism: Candidatus Limimonas egerieequi (assembly GCA_018064455.1). Classification (GTDB taxonomy): domain Bacteria; phylum Bacillota; class Clostridia; order Oscillospirales; family Acutalibacteraceae; genus UBA1227. The sequence goes on from JAGHVH010000003.1 coordinate 102,614, forward strand.
CTGGAAGAACCTGTACACGAGCAGCTGCCTCTGAAATAGCTACCTGCTCAGCAATCTTGTCCTTTGTAATATTGTTTACGAGAGCAAGAAGAGCAGTTGCAACAAGGCAGATAACAAGGAGGGAGATTGTTGGGACTAAGATGTCTTTAGCATTCATGTTTTTCATTATGCATCTGCCTCCTTATTCTTTTTTTCTTTAACTGTACCAAAGATTGTTGGCTTTGTAGCGTTTTCAATCAATGGAGTTAAGATGTTCATAATAATGATTGAGAATGAAACACCTTCTGGAAGACTACCAAAGAGTCTGATGAGGCAAGTAAGAAGACCTGCGCAGATAGCGTAGATGAACTTGCCTTTGTTTGTGATTGGAGATGTTGTGTAGTCTGTTGCCATGAAGATAGCACCGATCATGAGACCGCCGCCAAGAATCTCATAGAGCATAGCATTAACATCACCAAAAGCAATGAGTGTAATGATTGCTACTGTGCCAATATAAGCACATGGGATGATTGGGTTAATAACCTTGCGGATGATGAGGTAGATACCACCAAGGATAAGTGCAAGAGCTGATACTTCACCAAGGCAACCAGAAGTTGTACCGATGAACATCTGCATGAGGTTTGGAGCACCGTCCTTAATACCATCAGCGAGTGTGATAAGACCCATTGGTGTAGCACCTGTTACACCGTCAACGTCCCAACCTGTGTTGTTGAGGCCAACGAAAGCACCAGCAGACATTCTAGCTGGGAAAGCTGACATCAAAACAATACGAGCAAGGAGTGCAGGGTTAACGAAGTTCTGGCCAATACCGCCGAACATCTGCTTAACTACTACGATAGCGATAACGCTTCCAAGAGCAACTTCCCAAAGAGGCATGTTTGATGGAAGGTTATAAGCGAGAAGGAGACCAGTAACAACAGCAGATAAATCGCCGATTGTCTGCTCACGCTTCATAGCTTTACGTGATAAGAATTCAGCAAGTACGCAGCAGATTACTGCAACAGCGATAACTGCAAGTGCGCGAGCGCCGAATACGAAAATTGATGCGATACCAGCAGGGATAAGAGCGATGATAACATCGAGCATTATACCTGTTGTTGTTTCAGCAGATTTAACGTGAGGTGATGCTGAAACGGTAAGCTTGTTATTAAGTTCCATTATTTAGCACTCTCCTCTCTAATTACTGCCTTAGCAAGACGCATGTACTGAACAAGTGGTCTGCCTGATGGGCAAGCATATGCACAAGAACCACATTCCATACATGACATAGCGCCAGCTGCTGCACAACCCTCAGCGTCCTTAAGATGAGCGCGTGTCTCAATCTTAGTTGGCATGAGGCTCATTGGGCAAGCCTGTACGCAACGTCCACAACGGATACAAGCGCGAGTCTCCTTAACGCGTACTGTGTCAGCAGCGAAAGCAAGAACAGCGTTGTTGTTCTTAAGAAGTGGAACGTTAATATCATAGAGTGCCTGGCCCATCATAGGACCACCGCCGATTACCTTATAAGGATCAGCCTTGAAACCGCCACAGAAATCGATGATATCAGAAATCATTGTGCCGATTGGTACTCTGATGTTCTTAGGCTCTGCGATAGCTGAGCCGTCAACTGTAAGTGAACGTGAAACCAATGGTTTACCTGTCTTGAGGTAACGACCAAGGAAAGAGATAGACTGTACGTTCATAACAACGCAACCTACGTCTGATGGAAGCTTTCCAGGAGGAACCTGACGACCTGTTACTGACTGAATGAGAACTTTCTCAGCGCCCTGTGGGTACTGTGATGGGAGCATAACAAGCTTAACGCTGTCATCCCAATCAGCATTGTCAGCTGCAACCTTCATGAGTTCTGTGAATGCATCACTCTTGTTGTCCTCAATAGCAATATAAACATGCTTGAAGCCAAGGATTTCTTTGATTGTGTAAACACCTGAAAGAACATCCCAAGAGTTATCAATACACTCTCTGTGGTCTACTGTGATGTAAGGTTCGCACTCTGCAGCGTTGATAATAAGTGTATCAACACCAGAATCCTCTTTGAATGCGAGCTTTACGTGTGTTGGGAAGCCGGCACCGCCGAGACCAACAAGACCAGATTCTCTAACTGCCTTAAGGAAGTCATCCTTTGAGTTAATTTCTGGTGCCTTGAGATCCTCAAGAACTTCCATTTTTCCGTCTGATTCAATAGTAACAGCTTGTACCATTGAACCATTGGCAACTTTAACCGGACCTACTGCTACGACTTTACCTGAAACAGTAGCATGAACTGGTGTGCTTACGAAAGCATCTGTGCGACCGATAACCTGGCCAATCTTGACCTCATCACCGACTGCAACAGTTGGTTCGTTAGGAGCACCAATGTGCTGCTGCATAGGAAGTACTACCTTAGCAGGAGCAGGCATACGGACGATTTCGCATTTTGATGTATTCTTGTTGTGAGATACATGAATGCCGCCATGTCCTTTTGCGACCGGTTGAAGAACGCCTTCGATTTTTTCGTTTGCCATTCATTCAACTCCTCATTGGATTTATGCCACTTGACTAGGGTGGCAACCATTAAAATAAGCTATAATAAAGCGGATAACCGCATTATTAACTGATACCAAGAGCCTTCTTCTGCTTCTCGAGTGCTGGCATCACAATGCGGAGGATTGCTCCAGTGATGGCGCCAGTGACAACTGCGAAGAGAAGGAGGAGCGGGCCGTAGCCCCAAATAAGGGCTGGAGTGCCCGAGATTATGCAGGCAACAATAAGTTGGCCTGCGTTGTGAGCGATAGCGGACATAACCGATACGCCCATGATTCCAAAAGGATTCTTCTTCCATTTAAGGAGAAGCACCATAACAATGGTGGAGAGAAGTCCACCGGCGAAACTCATAAAGCTCGCTGTCGCGCCTCTTGATAAGAAAGCGAATACACTTTTTAGAATTGTGATTGCAAGTGCAGAAGGGAATCCAAATGCATTTGCAGTGAACATTGTTACTATATTGGAAAATCCTGGCTTTGCTCCAGGAGGAAGTCCTGGAATAGCTGGGATTAAGTTCTCAAGGAAGGAGAGCGCTAATGCTTCTGCGCCCAAGACGCCAAGAAGTGCAATGAAAGATGTTTTCTTGTTGACGTTTGTTTTTCCCATCTTGCGCTCCTTAATAGGTGATTACGTCTGGCTGATCAGATGATTTCTGTCCCTCAATTACAACCAGTGTTTTGGAAGGGATGCATGCTGCCGTATCGCCAGCGTGAGTAAGTTTGCCTGTGTTGACACAGAGTTTGTCTGGACATTCGGCGTAGGAATAGAAAATGTAGTTTGGACCAACAGTGATTGTTGCCTTTGGTGTACACTCAAGGTCAATCTCGTATTCCTCTGTGACCGCACTTAGGTCAATGCGCTCGATTTCTTGTCCATCCTTTAAAATGACAGCAGTGAGGCTGTCGCTTTTGGAGAGGTATTTTGGTAAGAGACAGATGACGCTGATAATCAAGAGAACGATTATGAGAGCCACGTCACTTTTCTTTAAAAACTTTAGGTTCATTTTTCTACCTTGAATGAATCGTTTGTTATAGTTACGCTTTTTGCAATACCATCTGTTATGTAGACTTTTTTATCCTTTGTAACAAATATTGCATTTGCGTTGTACTCCTCGAGTAGTTTGAGTGAATCCTCACCATATCCCAAAATGAAGCAGGCAGTTGAGAGGGCATCTGATAATGCGCCACTGTCACAGATTACTGTGATGCCTGTTACGTTTGACTCGGCTGGATAGCCAGTCTTTGGATTTAAGATGTGGTGATATTTTTTGCCATTTTCAACAAGGACCTTTTCATAGTCACCTGAAGTTGAGATAAAGCATGGGCCACAGTTGATAACTGCCATATAGTCTGAATCGTTACCAAATGGATCTCGTATGCCGACGTTCCAAGATTTATCCTTGGATGTTGGGTTGGAACCATAGACAAGAATTGAACCACCGACTGATACTGTGCCACCAACAACTTTGGTATCAACAAGGTATTCCTTGATGACGTCACATGCAAGGCCTTTGCCTATTGCACCCAAATCAAGCTTTTGATCAGCGCCGATTTCAACCTTTTGATTGTTTGAAAGAGCCACTCTGCTGTAGTTGATTGTTGGGAGAGCGGCATCGATTTCCTCGTCGCTTGGAACGCGAGCATCCTCTGTGCCTATGTTCCAAAGGCCGGAGAGCTTGCCGACAGTGATGTCAAAGATGCCATCGCACTTTGATGAGACATCAAGACAGTTTTTGATGCAATCATATGTGATAGGATCAACAGAACCGGAACCCTTTGCATTTAATTTTGCAACGTCAGAACCATCCTCACGCCACGAGAGGCGATTCTTGTCGAGCTCGTTGATTATCTTGGTTGATTTTGTAATTGCTGCTTTTGACACATCTGTTTCTGAGCAATAAAATGACTCGACAACAACGGTGCCCATACCGATGGTCGAGTTTGTCACAGGGGTAGAGAGGGTAGTCTTTTTGCGAAGAGCAAGACCCACGCCAATTATTGCTGCAATGAGAAGGATAGCGATGACAATAGAAAGAATAGTTTTCTTTTTGCCGCTCATTTTCTCACTCCATTTCTTATAATAATTAGGAATTATTTTATTACATAAATATATACCCCAAATAATTACCAAGATATATTACATTATTTTGTTCAGTATTTCAATAAAAAAGGTGCCAAAAATATAATGGAACATTGACTTTTTTTTGACAAAATGAGAAAGAATAAACAAATAAAATGTTGACGAAAAATCTAACATGAAGGATAATAAAAGGGTTGAAGGAGGCGTGATATATGCTTTGTCAAAACTGTGGTAATGCCGAAGCTACCACGCACATAAAACGAATAGTAAATGGTGAGGCAAGCCAAATCCATCTTTGCTACAACTGCGCAGAGCACTTGGGTTATGCCAATATGTTTTCTGGATTTGGTTTTAACATCAGTAATATGCTTGCAAACTTCTTTCCAGAGTTTACGAGAGCTTTGCCATCTGTTGATATATCAGAGCGCTGCCCTACCTGCGGAACAAGCTTTGAAGAAGTTGTACGCTCAGGCATGATGGGCTGCGCAGATTGCTATAGTGTGTTCTATGACAAACTCAAGCCATCCCTTTCAAGGATTCATGGCAGAGCAACTCACGTTGGCAAATCTGGCGCATTTGAAGTGGCGCCTGTCGAGTCACCAAAGTTTGAGGATACAATCAGTAAACTCAAGAGTGATTTGCAGGCAGCAGTAGACGTTCAAAACTTTGAGCTTGCTGCCAAACTTCGAGACGAAATCAATGCTCTTGAAGGAGGTACAGATAATGGCTAAATGGTACCAACTACAAGGCGCTGAAAACGACGTAGTTATTAGCACTAAGGTTGCCATAGCACGCAATGTAAAGGGCTATAACTTTACAGTTAGGCTCACAGATGACGAAAAATACGAAATTGCGGATAAAATTGATGAAATTTTAGATGGTAAACTTCCTGGAAAGTTCGTATCTACGCCGATGGTAGAGGTTGGACGTGATTTGCAGATTTCGCTTGCCGAACGCAATTTAGTAAGTCCAGAGTTTGTAAGTTTTTCAGAGGGACGCACCCTTGTTACAACAGAGGATGAATCGCTCTCAATAATGGTTTGCGAAGAGGACCATCTCAAAATCCAATCACTTCTTCCTGGTCTTGAGCTTGAAAAGGCATATGAACTTGCTGATACTCTTGATACAATTCTTGATGAGGATTTGCAGTTTTCATTTGATAAAAAGCTTGGTTACCTCACGCAGTGCCCAACCAATATTGGTACGGCAATGCGTGCATCCGTAACTCTTCAGCTTCCAGCCCTCTCAATGCGCGGACAGATACCACGCCTTGCAAACACAGTTGCAAAGCTTGGCCTTATCCTCTCTGGCGCATATGGCGAGGCCGACAATCCAATTGGAAGCCTTTTCCAGCTTTCAAACCAAGTAACTCTTGGTATTTCCGAGCAGGCAGCAATTGAGAACCTTAAGTCAATTTCACTCTCAATTGTTGAGCAGGAGAGAGCACAGAGGATTGAACTTATGAACAGTCTCAAGTTCCAAGATGTCCTCTGGCGTTCGTATGGCACACTCAAGAATGCGCGCGTAATTTCGTTTGGCGAGTTCATGGAGTCAATGGCCGTCGTTAAGGTTGGCGTAGCAGCAGGTGAGATTGCTATTAAAAATGAGCGTCTAAACGAACTCATTTTCACAATGCAGCCAGCGACATTAAATGTCGAATACGGTCAGAGCCTGGATCGCCAAGTAAGAGACGCCAAGCGCGCCGAGAAAATTCGAGAAGTATTTGAATAAAAGTAAGAGCCACTCTGATATTGAGTGGCTTTGTTTTTGTTTATTATTTAGTATCGTTTTTATCGTCCTTGTTTGATATCACTTCGCGAGCGATATATATCGGGCGATGTTTGGATTGGATGTACGTACGGCTTAAATATTCACCGTTTATTCCAAGTGCCAAAAGTTGTAATCCGCCAAGGAATAAAATCAGGACAACTATGGTCGCATAACCTGGTACTGCAATTCCAAATGCTAGTTTTTCTATGATTACAATAATTATGTAAATCAGTGACGCAAGAGATGTTAAAAATCCGATGCTGGTTGAAATCTTGAGTGGTACTGTTGTGAAAGCAACGATGCCATCGATTGCATACTGGCATAGCTTTTTAAACGACCACTTTGAAGTGCCTGAAAGACGCTCATCAGCGTCATATGGCATATAGTATGTATTAAATCCAACCCAAGAGAAAATGCCTTTTGAAAAACGGTGGTATTCAGACATCTCAAGGATGGCATCTTTCATTGTGCTACGGAATGTCCTAAAGTCAGATGCGCCGTCGACAAATTCTGTGTCAGACATCTTATTTATAATATGGTAGAAGCGCTTTTTGCAGAATGTCCTAAATGCACTCTCGTGACGCTTTTCTTGAAATGCAGCGACACAGTCGCAGTCGCTGTTCTCGTCAAGGTACTGCACCATTTTTACCACATAAGCCGGATCCTGCTGTAAGTCAGCATCTATGAGGCTTATGAGGTCTCCGCTGGCATTCTTGAGGCCAGCAAAAATGGCTGCCTCCTTGCCGAAATTTCTTGAGAAATTGACGATTTTTACAGGGATATCGGTACTGTCACAGAGTTGCTTTAATGCATTAAGTGTGCCGTCGGTACTACCATCATTTACGAATACAAGCTCATATGAATCTATTTTGTTTTGGAATTCGCCCTGGATTTTTTCAAAAAGAGGGGCGATATTTTGCTCTTCGTTGTAGCATGGTACAACAAGTGATAATTTCATTTTTGAGCTCCTTTTGATTAATTTGCAACTAGTGCTTGCAAGAATTATACAATAAAAGGTAATAATGGGCAATCAAATTTGGTTAAACACACATTATTACACCAAAAATGCAATTTTATGTAATTAAATCTTGCATTTTTCATATAAATATGAGAGAATATTGCTCGTAATTGAAAAAACAAAAGAAAGGGTCTTGCAAAATGGAAAGACTTACAACCAACCCAACAATTAATGCATGGCTTGATGAGCGTATCGCTTTACTCTGCCCAGATAACATTGTTTGGATCACTGGTGAGAAGGCACAGCTTGATGCCTTGAAGGAAGAAGCTTGTAAAACAGGCGAACTTATTAAACTTAATCAGGAACTCCTCCCAGAGTGCTATCTTCACAGAACTGCTGTTAATGACGTAGCACGTGTTGAGGCTCGTACATTTATCTGTACCCCAACCAAGGAAGAGGCAGGTCCTTTAAATAACTGGATGGACCCAACCGAGACATACAAGATGCTCGACGACATTGCACGTGGTAGTTACAAGGGCCGCACAATGTACATCATTCCATACTCAATGGGACCTATTGGTTCACCACTTGCTAAGATTGGTATTGAAATCACTGACTCAATTTACGTTGTATCTAACATGGCTATCATGACTCGTGTTGGTACAAAGGTACTTGAGGTACTTGGTGACTCTGATGACTGGGTACGTGGTACACACTGTAAGTGTGACATTGATCCAGAGAAGAGATATATTTGCCAGTTCCCACAGGATAACGCTATTTACTCAGTAAACTCTGGTTACGGCGGAAACGTTCTTCTTGGTAAGAAGTGCTTCGCTCTCCGTATTGCTTCATATCAGGCAATGAAAGAGGGATGGCAGGCAGAGCATATGCTCATCCTTGGTATTGAAAATCCACAGGGCGAGACAAAGTATGTTTGTGCTGCATTCCCAAGTGCTTGTGGTAAGACAAACCTTGCTATGCTTATTCCTCCAGAGGGATACAAGTCAAAGGGATACAAGGTATTCACAGTTGGTGATGATATTTCTTGGATCCGCAAGGGACCAGATGGTCGCCTTTATGCTATTAACCCAGAGAATGGTTTCTTTGGTGTAGCACCTGGTACAAACGACAAGTCAAATCCTAATGCTCTTGCAACAACAAAGCGTGGCACAATCTTTACAAACGTATGCCACAACCTTGATAACAATACAGTTTGGTGGGAGGGCCTTGATAAGAATCCTCCAACAAATGCAAACGACTGGACAGGTATTCCATGGAACGGCGCAGTAGACACTGACCGTCCAGGTGCAAACCCTAACTCACGTTTCACTGCTCCTGCAGTAAACTGCCCTTGCCTTAGCCCAGAGTTTGAAAACCCACAGGGTGTTCCAATCTCTGCATTCATCTTTGGCGGACGTCGTGCAAAGCTTGCTCCACTTGTTTATCAGTCACGTGATTGGAATCACGGTGTATTCATTGGTTCAGTTTTATCTTCAGAGACAACTGCTGCTGCAACAGGCGCTGTTGGTGTTGTTCGTCGTGACCCTATGGCAATGCGTCCATTCATCGGTTATGACTGCGGAACATACTTCCAGCACTGGCTTGATATAGGCAAGACTCTTGACCCAAATAAGGCTCCAAAGATTTTCAACGTTAACTGGTTCCGCAAGGACGATGAAGGACACTTCATGTGGCCAGGCTTTGGCGACAACCTCCGTGTTCTTGAGTGGATTATCAAACGTTGTGAAGGCGAAGTTGACGCAGTAGAAACTCCAATCGGTTTCATGCCAAAGCCAGAGGACATTAACCTCGAAGGCCTTGAGGGTGAAGTAACACTTGATTCACTCAAAGCAATGCTTTCAGTTGATAAGGACCTTTGGAAAGAGGAGGCCGCTGGCATCGAAGAATTTTATCAGTCACTCGGCAATACAGTTCCAAAAGAGCTTCATGATTGTCTTGAAACTCTCAAAAATAACGTTCAATAGTACAAAGTCCCAGAAAAAAACAGAGTCTATGAATTATAGGCTCTGTTTTTTCTATATTGGAAAAATTGTTGACAAAAATGTTTAATGCAAGTAAAACTCTTTACGAAAAAATAGGCTTATTTTTCTAATTTAGAATAATCCACTCATTTTTTAACAATTTCTTTACAGACAGCACTGTTTGTTAAGGTTTTGACCTTGACATAAACTTTATGAATAATTTGGTTGCGAATATATTTTAGTATGTTATAATGTTTTTTGTACGTTTTTACGTTTTTGTACAATCAACTTAAAAAGGAGATTTTCTTTATGAAGTACGCATTATTTACTGGTGCAGCAGGCGGCATTTCAGGCGCTTGCGTAGAAGCACTTGACAAGCAGGGCGGTTGGACAATATTCGCTGGTTACAACAGAACACCTTGTGATGACCTCATCGCTCGTTGCTCTGACAACGTTATTCCAATTCATTGCAATATTTCTTCACAGGAAGAGTGCTTTGCTGCAGCTGAGGAAATCAAAAAGTATACTGATCACCTTGACGTAGTTGTTAACTGCGCTGGTATCCACACAATGGATTCACTCATCGAGGGTGACCCAGCAGCTGTTCTTGAGAAGATTATCAACGTTAACCTCCTCGGTATGGTTCGCGTTAACAAGGCTATGTTCCCACTTGTAAATGCTTGCAAGGGTAGAATTATCAACTTCTCATCTGAGTGTGGTTGGGAGCAGCCACAGCCATTCAACTCACCATATGCTATTTCAAAGTATGCAGTTGAGGCTTACACAATTGGTCTTCGCCGTGAACTTAACTTCCTTGGTATCAAGGTAATTAAGATTCAGCCAGGTTCATTCAAGACAGGCATGCACGGTCAGGCTACAGATGGTTATCAGAAGATTTATGATAAGACAGAGTACTATAAGGACGTTCTCAAGGTTATGAAGCCAATGATGACAATAGCTATGGCTCATCCAAACGAGATGCACTATCTCACAGACGTAGTACTTGAGGCTATCAACGCTAAGAATCCTAAGGTTAACTACAAGTGCAAGAACACTTGGTATCTTGGCCTTATCGATCCAATTCCTGCAAAGATTATTGATGCTGGTTACAAGTATCTTATCGCTGCACTTGCAAAGGTAGTTCCAGATCCTAAGGGCTAATCAAAAACATTTTTACCGCCGATGATGATTCATCGGCGGTTTTTTTATTTTTTAAGGATATTTTAATGTAAATTATTTATATATAAGGTGTTGACAAACATCAACAAAGTTAATAACATATTAAACACAAGAATTAGAAACTAAACCTTTTGGTTTTAGGGGGAAATAAAAATGGTTTTTGAAACAGTTAGAGCTATGATAGCTGAACAGCTTGAAATTGACGAAGAAGAAATTACAATGGACTCTGCCCTTATCGAGGATCTTGGCGCAGATAGTCTTGACGTAGTTGACCTTGTTATGTCTATTGAAGACGAGTTTGAAATTGAAGTACCCGATGAAGCTATTGAAAACATGAGAACAATAGGCGACGCAGTTAAATTCATCGAGGCAAACAAGTAATTATAGATAAACTTTAGCCCACGTTGAACACGTGGGCTTATTTTTAAGGAGAAGAGAAATGGCTGACCAGAAGAAAATGGTAGAAGACATCACTTCTATGGATGAAGATTTTGCCAAATGGTATACAGACATCTGCCGTAAAGCAGAACTTATCGAGTATACAAGCGTTAAGGGCTGTATGGTAATCAGACCATATGGTTACGCTATTTGGGAGAATATCCAGAAAATTCTTGATGGCAAATTTAAAGAACTTGGACATGAAAACGTTTGCATGCCAATGTTTATCCCAGAGAGCCTTCTTCAAAAGGAGAAGGATCACGTTGAGGGCTTCGCTCCAGAAGTTGCTTGGGTAACACATGGTGGTAACGATCCACTTGAGGAGCGCCTCTGTGTTAGACCAACATCAGAGACACTTTTCTGTGAGCACTATGCAAACATTATTCATTCACATAGAGACCTTCCAAAACTCTACAATCAGTGGGTATCAGTAGTTCGTTGGGAAAAGACAACACGTCCTTTCCTTCGCTCACGTGAATTCTTGTGGCAGGAGGGTCACACAATCCACGCAACAGCAGAAGAGGCAATTGCTGAGACAGAGCAGATGCTCAACGTCTATGCTGACTTCTGTGAGCAGGAACTTGCAATGCCAGTAGTTCGCGGACAGAAGACAGAGTCAGACAAGTTTGCTGGCGCTGTTTCAACATATGCAATTGAGGCTTTGATGCATGATGGTAAGGCACTCCAGGCCGGCACATCACATTACTTTGGTGATGGTTTTGCCAAGGCATTTGGTATCCAGTACCAGTCAAAGGAAAACAAGCTTGAGTACCCACATCAGACATCTTGGGGTATGACAACACGCCTTATCGGCGCTATTATCATGACTCACGGTGATGATAACGGACTTGTTTTGCCACCAGCAGTTGCTCCAATTCAGGTAGTAATCATCCCTGTTGCACAGCACAAGGAGGGTGTACTTGAAAAGGCAAATGAACTCAAGGCATTACTTTCTAAGAACTTTAGAGTTAAACTTGATGACTCTGATAACAGCCCAGGATGGAAGTACTCTGAGTATGAGATGAAGGGTGTTCCAGTGCGTCTTGAGATTGGTCCACGTGATATCGAGGCTGGTCAATGTGTACTCGTTACTCGTCATAACAGAGAAAAGGCAGTAGTATCTCTTGACAATCTTGAAGCTGAGATTGAAAATAAATTAAAAGAGGTCCACGATGGTCTTTGGCAGAAAGCTTACGAAAACCGTGAACGTCGTACATACAAGTGCACATCAATGGATGAAATCAAGGCCGCTATTTCAGAGAATGGTGACGGTTTCGTAAAGGCTATGTGGTGTGGCGATGAAGCTTGTGAGGACAAGGTAAAGGAAGAGACAGGCGTCGGTTCTCGTTGCATTCCATTTGACCAGGAAAATATCTCAGATACATGTGTATGCTGTGGCAAACCAGCAAAGCATATGGTAATGTGGGGTAACGCATATTAATTTCTTAGGGCAACTCTTTTGAGCTGCCCTTTTTTTGAAAGGATTACTATGGAATATAAACTTTACATCGTAGAAGATGACATAGGTATCTCAACTGAAATAAAGAAAATGGCTGAAAGTTTTGGTCTCATCGTCAAAATTTCAGAGGACTTCCAAAATATCTTTGATGAATTCACAGAGTTCTCTCCGCACATAGTCCTTCTTGATATTGGACTACCGTTTGCAGGGGGATATCACTGGTGTTCTGAAATCCGTAAGGTATCCAATGTTCCAATAATCTTTATCTCATCGGCGTCGGACAATATGAATGTTGTCATGGCAATGAATATGGGCGCCGATGACTTTATTGCAAAGCCGTTTGATGGCAATGTACTCATTGCCAAGATTCAGGCTTTGCTCCGCCGCAGCTATGACTTCGCGACGTCTGCGCCTGTGATGTCTCACAAGGGCGCAGTGCTCAATACGGGCGATAGTACATTGAGCGTCGGCGATAGCAAGGTAGATTTGACCAAGAATGAATACCGTATTCTCTCGATTCTTATGGAGAACAAAGGCAAGATAGTAAGCCGTGAAAAGCTTATGGAGCGCCTTTGGGAGACCGACAATTTTGTCGATGAGAATGCGCTGACAGTCAACATGGCAAGGCTTAGGAAGAAACTTGAGAGTGTTGGCCTTGTTGACTTTATCTCAACCAAGCACGGAATGGGATATATTCTTGAATGATAGGGTGATTTTTTGAAACTGTTTTTTAAATACTTAAAAACAAAACGAAATATTATTGCCTTCTTTATCATTGCAATTATCATCTTTGTGACTACATTTGCCCTTTATCACATTCCTGTTAAGGCTGTGCTTTATCCAGCTATCCTTTGTTTTGCACTGGGTATTGGTTTTTTGATTTTTAGTTTCTTTAGAGTTAAACGTCAGCACGATATCTTGGAGTCACTTAAGGATAGGACTGCTGAAATGATAGGCAACTTGCCTGTATCAAACAGCATTTGTGAGGATGATTATAGGGAACTCTTAGAACTCATAAGGCAGGAGAGCATAGATAGTGCTCAGGCTGCTCGCTTTGAGTTTGACGATATGGTTGATTACTACACTGTTTGGGCGCACCAGATTAAGACACCGATTTCATCGATGAAACTTACGCTTCAAAATGAGGACTCTGACCTCTCGAGGCGCCTTTCAATCGACCTCTTCCGTACTCAGCAGTACGTTGATATGGTACTCGCTTTCTTGCGCCTTGGCTCAACGTCCAGTGACTATGTCTTTCGTGAGCACTCACTTGATGAGATGATAAAGTCATCTGTTAAAAAGTTTGCTCCAGAGTTTATTGAGCGACATTTGACACTCTGTTATGAGGAAGTAGAAAAGACAATAGTAACTGATGAGAAGTGGTTTGAATTCCTTATCGAGCAACTTCTTTCAAATGCACTCAAGTACACCAAAGAGGGCAGTATAACAATTGCGCTTGATGGTGATAATTTAACTATATCTGATACTGGTATTGGAATTAGTGAAACAGATTTACCACGCGTATTTGATAAAGGATATACAGGCTTTAATGGGCGCACAGAAAAGGGTGCGTCTGGCCTTGGCTTATACCTTTCAAAGCGCATAGCTACGAACCTTGGCCTAGATATCAAGGTAGAGTCAACAGTCGGAGTAGGTACAAAAGTAATACTTGATTTGACACAGAAAAAACTTAAATTTGAGTAAACCTTACAATAGTGTAAGAATTGGGCAGGAAATGTAATGTTATTCGATGGAATTACATTTCCTGTTTTTGTTACAATGAGCTCGCAAAAACGAAATGGAGGACATTGATATGAGTTATTTAGAAGTAAGCGGAGTTAAAAAAGTTTACACAACCCGCTTTAGCACCAACAAGGTTGAGGCACTTCGTAACGTCAACTTCACAGTAGAACAGGGCGAGTACGTTGCAATAATGGGTGAGTCCGGTTCTGGTAAAACAACCCTTCTCAATATTTTGGCCGCACTTGATAAACCAACAGCTGGTAACGTCATCTTGGACGGTAAAGATTTCTCAACAATTAAAGAGGCGGATGTTGCAACATTCCGCCGTGAAAATTTAGGCTTTGTTTTCCAGGAGTTCAATCTCCTTGATACATTATCTCTTGAAGATAACATCTTCTTGCCACTTGTACTTGAAGGAAAATCAGTAGGTGAAATGAAACAGCTACTCACCCCAATAGCTGAACGTCTTGGCATTACGGATCTCCTTTACAAATACCCTTACGAGGTATCGGGTGGTCAGAAACAGCGCGCCGCATGTGCTCGTGCAATTATTACAAATCCCAAGATTATCCTCGCTGACGAGCCAACAGGCGCGCTTGATTCAAAATCAACTGATGAACTCCTTCGCCTGTTTGATGAAATTAACAAGATGGGCCAGACCATCCTCATGGTTACACACTCGGTAAAGGCCGCATCTGTCGCAAAGCGTGTACTCTTCATCAAAGACGGCGAAGTGTTCCATCAGATCTATAGAGGCAACGACAGTGAAGAGGCATTCTATCAAAAGATTTCTGACACATTGACACTTCTTGCAACAGGCGGTGATAGACGATGAAGAATTCTATTTTTCCACGTCTTGCTGCTGATACTATAAGGAAGAATGGCAAGCTTTACGTTCCTTATATTATCTCTTGCATTGGAATGGTAATGATGTACTTCATCATCCATTCTCTCTCACGCTCACCGCTTGTTATTGAGATGCCACATGGCGACAATGTCAGGATGGTACTTTCCCTTGGAAAGTTCGTAGTATTAATATTTTCAGCAATCTTTCTCCTCTATACAAACTCATTTTTAATCAGACGAAGAGATAAGGAATTTGGACTTTATAACGTCCTTGGAATGAACAAGCGTGATATCGCAAAAGTCCTTTTCTTTGAGTCCCTTTATATCAGTGGAATCAGCCTTGTCGCTGGTATTGGACTTGGTACACTTCTTACCAAAGTATTTGAGCTTATCCTGCTCAACTTTACTCATTCTGAAGTGACCTTTACCTTCACTTTTTCAATAGAGGCATTGCTCTTTACAGTAGGATTTTTCATCCTTGTATTCTTTATTCTCTTTATAAAATCACTTTTCAAAATCAGTGTTTCAAATCCACTTGAACTTCTTAAAAGTGAGACGGCAGGCGAGAAGCCACCAAAGGCCAATTGGGCCTTTGCAGTAATTGGCCTTGTTTTGCTTGCAGCAGCGTACTATTTAGCTGTTTCAATCACGAACCCAATTGATGCACTTATCTGGTTCTTTGTAGCAGTAATCCTTGTTATCATTGCAACTTATATCCTCTTTATGGCGGGTTCAGTTGCACTTTGCAAACTCCTTCAAAAGAACGACAAGTACTACTATAAGAAGAACCATTTTATCTCTGTTTCTTCAATGGCATACAGAATGAAGAGAAATGGAGCGGGTCTTGCTTCCATCTGTGTTCTTTGCACAATGGTACTTGTAATGCTCTCAGCAACAGTATCCCTCTATGCGGGCTCTGAGGACATTATCAACGGTCGTTATCCAAGGGACAATATGTGTGGTATCCTCTATAACGATATGTCTAGTATCAGTGATGACCAGCTTGATATAATTCGTGGCAACTACAAGACGGAGGCTGACAAAGTTGGCGCAAAGATGGAAAATGTTCTTGATTACAAGTACGCATCTATTGCAGGTCTTGTAGAAGATGGAAAAACAATCTTTGATCCAGACAGCACTATGGGCGCTTTGAATGGTTATTCTAATTTGCGCACACTTATGTTCATGACAGCCGATGATTATAACAAGGCAATGGGTACAAATATCAAAGTTAATGATGGCGAGGCAATGATTTACACACTTCGTTGTAAGTATGAAAAGCCTGATTTTAACATGAATGATGTTACTCTTAAGATTACTGGAAAACTTGATGAGTTCCCAGCAATTCCAGATGCACAGGTAAGTGTTACCTCATCAATTTGTTTTGTAATAAACAGTATGGATGACATCAAATCACTTGATTCACTCGTTGATTACAATGGTGACAAGTCACTTAAGTACCAGTGGATTTATGCATATGATGTAGACCTCCCTGATGAAGCTGCATATGACTTGGTTCTTGAGCAGACAAGACATATTGAAATTGATGGTGGCTCAATTAGTTGCAGTAGCAAGGGCGTTGAGAGAACTGATTATTACTCAACATTTGGCGGATTCCTCTTCCTTGGTGGACTTCTTTCAATCATCTTCATCGCAGCTGCTGCACTCATCATTTACTACAAGCAGATATCAGAGGGATATGAGGATCAAAAGCGCTTTGAAATTATGCAAAACGTTGGTATGACAAAGGGCGAAATAAGAAAGAGTATTAACTCACAGATACTTACAGTATTCTTCCTCCCAATACTCTTTGCAGGTGTTCACCTCTGCTTCTCATTCCCATTCCTTTGGAAAATACTCATCCTCTTTGGATTCTCTGACAAACTCTTTATGATTTTGGTAACGATTGGTGTATTCCTTGTATTTGCACTGATCTATGCTGCAATTTATAAAATTACATCCCGCATCTACTACAACATAGTAACTACGAAAAGTGTAGATGCGTAATATATTAATAATTGACATTACATTGTAATAGTGTTATTATGTCATCGTTAAGTTAAGATTTTAAGTTCGAGAGTGGCTCAAGCGAGCCGCTCTCGTTCATTTGTAAGGAGGTTTCACATGGCTGGTAAAGTCGAAACTAAAGTGCTTGAAATAGCAGAGCCTATAGCACGCGATTTAGGACTTAGTATCTGGGATATTGAGTTCGTAAAAGAGGGCGCTGACCACTACCTTAGAATCTATATAGACAAGGAAGGTGGTGTAGGCATTGATGACTGTGTTGATATGAGTCACGCAATTGATGGCCCACTTGATGACGCTGATCCAATTGATGTCTCATACACACTTGAGGTTTCTTCCCCTGGCGCTGAGCGCAGCCTTAAGACCGATGCACACTTTATGGCATACATCGGTGAGAAGGTTATGGTAAAACTCATCCGTCCAGTTGATGGTGAACGCGAGTTCCGAGGTATCCTCAAAGGTTACGACAAAGGCCAAGTGGTCTTTGAGAGCAACGAAGGAAAATCGCTCTCTTTCAACAAGAAAGAGGCTTCATATATAAAAGTCGATGATTTCGACGAGTTTTAAGTTTTGTAAGTTTACGAAAGGATGATATAGAAAAATGAACGAAGAATTTTTTGCAGCTGTTGAAATGATGGCTAAGGAAAAAGGTATTCCAGCTGAATTCCTCTATGAGAAGATTCAGAATGCGCTTGTAGTTTCAGTTAAGCGTATGTACAACGGTAAAGACATCGTATTCTGCGACATCAACCCTGAAAAGCAGGAGCTTAGCGTTTACCTTAGAAAGAACGTAGTAGAAGAGATTTCTGATGAGGATGCTGATATCCTTGTTGAGGCAGCTCATCAGTACAAGAAGAACGCCAAGGCTGGCGACATCATCGAGATTCCTCTCGATACAAAGGACTTTGGTCGTATTGCTGCCCAGACAGCAAAGCACGTAATCCGTCAGGGTATCCGTGATGCTGAGCGTGGTCAGACAATGCAGGAATTCCAGAGTCACAATCAGGAGATTGTTACTGCTAAGGTTCAGGGTGTTGATATCAAGACTGGTAACGCAACACTTGAGATTGGTAAGGCAGAAGCACTCCTTCCACATTCAGAGCAAATCCCAGGTGAGGAACTCCAAGACGGTGACCTCATCAAGGTTTACATTGTCGATGTACGTGAGACAGAGAAGGGCCCTAAGGCTATGATTTCTCGCACACATCCAGGTCTTGTTAGAAAGCTCTTTGAGATGGAAGTTCCAGAGATTACTGATGGAACAGTTGAAATCAAAGAGGTTTCAAGAGAAGCTGGTTCACGTACCAAGATTGCTGTTTACAGCGCAGATGAAAATGTTGACGCAGTAGGTGCTTGCATTGGTCCACGCGGTGCGCGTGTTGCCAAGGTAGTTGACCTTCTCTGTGGTGAGAAGATTGATATCGTACCTTATAGCGACGACCCAGCACTTTTCGTTGGTGCAGCACTTGCACCAGCAGATGTTGTTCGTGTTGACATTCTTTCAGAGGAAGAGAAGTCATGCAAGGTAATCGTTCCTGATACTCAGTTGTCACTTGCAATTGGTAACAAGGGTCAGAACGCAAGACTTGCAGCTAAACTCACAGGCTGGAAGATTGACATAAATCCAGAAAGCGGTTTCTATGAGAGCCCATCGGAGGAAGAAGATGCCTAAGAAAGTACCACTAAGACGTTGCTGTGGCTGCATGGAGATGAAGCCAAAGCCAGAGCTTATTCGTGTAGTTAAAACTAAAGATGGCGACGTTTCCTTGGATTTGACAGGAAAGGCACCAGGACGTGGCGCCTATATCTGCAAATCTAGTGAGTGCTTTAATGCGGCAAGGAAAGCAAGACGCTTTGAGCGTGAGTTTTCCATGCAGATTCCAGAAGAGGTACTTGAGAAGATGGAGGCGGAGCTAAAAAATAATGAATGATAAATTCTTAAATATGCTCGGACTTGCAAGACGTGCAGGTAAGTTGTCTTTGGGACACGACGCCTCATTTGAAAGTATCCAAAAGGGCAAAGCTTATGCGTGCTTTTTATGCTGTGATGCATCGGACAGACTAAAGGAAGAGTTTGACCGCACGACAAAGTTTGAAGGCAGAAATATTCCACTGATTGAGACGGAGTATTTAAAGGAAGACCTTCACGCTGCAACAGGCAAAGAGGCTGCTGTTTTCACCATCAATGATGAAGGCTTTGCAAACACACTAATAAAACTATTAGGAGGAACCGATTAATGGAGATTAAATATAAATTACACGAAGTCGCAAAAGACTTTGATAAGCCTAGTAAAGAAGTACTAGAGTTTTTGAATGAGAAGTTCCCAGAACCTCCAAAGAAGTCTATGACTGCTTTGACACCAGAGGAACTTAACTATGTCTTTGAGTACTATACTCAAAAGAATCAGGTTGAAAGTTTTGATAGCTACTTTGCTATGCAGGCTGAAAAGCCAGCAGAGCCAAAGAAAGAGGAGCCAAAGGTTGAAGATAAAAAGGAGAAGATTCCTACTAAGAAAGAGGAGGCTCCAAAAGCTGAACCAAAGAAGGAAGAGGCTCCTGCTAAAAAGGCAGAGCCAGAGAAGGCTCCAGCTAAGAAGGAAAAGATTCCAACAAAGAAGGTTGACCCAGAGGTAGAGGCTGCTCTTAAGAAGAAGTCTGAGAGCAACATGCATCCTTTCAAGAAAAAGGAAAAAGCTGACGATACTTACGTTCAGGCTCGTACTAAGGGTGAGGCTCGCACAATTGATACTCGTGCTCAGAACGTTGACCTTGAAAAGTACAACGAGAAGTACGACAACTTAAACCCAGAACAGAGAAATAATGACCGCGTAAACTTAGGTAAGCAGAAGCTTAACCAGAAGTCTAAGCAGTACAGAAAGCAGCAGGGCATGCGCTCTAAGAAGCGTGAGTCTGAGGCTGATAGAATGAAGCGTATCGAGGCAGAGCGCAAGAAGAAGCACCTCGTAATCACTGTTCCAGAGGAAGGTATGACAGTTGGTGCAGTAGCAGAGGCACTTCACGCAACTGCTGCAGAAGTTATCAAGAAGCTCTTTATGCTTGGCCAGATGGCTTCAATCAACGATATGCTCGACTACGATACAGTTGAAATCATCGCTGGCGAATTTGATGCCAAGGTTGAAAAGGAAGTCGTTGTTACTATCGAAGATAGAATCATCGACGACACAGAGGATACAGACGAGGACTTGCAGCCTCGTGATCCGGTTGTCTGCGTAATGGGCCACGTTGACCATGGTAAGACATCTATCCTTGACGCTATCCGTCACACAGCTGTTACAGACACAGAGGCCGGTGGTATTACACAGGCTATCGGTGCGTACAGAACAGAAATCAATGGCCAGAAGATTACATTCCTTGATACTCCTGGTCACGCAGCATTCACTGCTATGCGTGCCCGTGGTGCTATGGCTACTGATATTGCAATCCTTGTTGTTGCTGCAGACGATGGTATTATGCCACAGACAGTTGAGGCTATTAACCATGCTAAGGCTGCTGAAATTCCAATCATTGTTGCTATCAACAAGATGGATAAGCCAGGCGCAACTGTAGACAGAATTATGACACAGCTCACTGAGCATGAAATCGTTCCAGAGGAATGGGGCGGCGACACAATCTGTGTTCCTGTTTCAGCAAAGACTGGAATGAACCTTGATAAACTTCTTGAATCAGTTCTTCTCGTAGCAGAAGTACTTGAACTCAAGGCTAACCCTAACCGTGCTGCAAAGGGTTCAGTAATTGAGGCCCGTCTTGATAAGGGCCGTGGTCCTATTGCAACACTTCTCGTACAAAACGGTACTCTTAAGTCAGGCGACATTATCGTTGCTGGTACAGCAGTAGGCCGTGTACGTGTAATGACAAACGAGAACGGCCGTGAACTTCACGAAGCAGGTCCTGCTGTACCAGTAGAGATCACAGGCCTCCAGGAAGCACCACAGGCTGGCGATACATTCGACGCCGTATCTGATGAGCGTCTTGCACGTGAACTCGTTGAGCAGAGAAAAGCAGCTCAGAAGGAAGAACTCTGGGGTGCACAGCAGAAGGTTACTCTTGATAACCTCTTCGCTTCCCTTCAGGAAGGCGAACTTAAGGACCTTAACATTATCGTTAAGGCTGACGTTCAGGGCTCAGTTGAGGCTGTACGCCAGAGCCTTGAGAAACTCTCTAACGATGAGGTTAGAGTTAAGGTTATCCACGGTGCCGTTGGTGGTATCGTAGAGTCAGACGTTATGCTTGCTAATGCATCAAATGCTATCATCGTTGGCTTTAACGTTCGTCCAGACCCAGCTGCAACAGCAAATGCTGAGCGTGATGGCGTAGACATCCGTTGCTACAGAATCATCTATGACTGCATCGAGGAAATCGAGTCTGCTATTAAGGGTATGCTCGCTCCTAAGTTCCGTGACGTTGATATCGGACGTGCAGAAGTTCGTAACGTATTCAAGATTTCAAGTGCAGGTACTATTGCTGGTTCCTATGTACTTGATGGTAAGATTTTGCGTAATGCTAAAATCCGTGTTGTTCGTGATGGTATTATCATCGCAGAGGACGAGATGGTTTCTCTTCGTCGTTTCAAGGATGACGTTAAGGAAGTAGCATCAGGCTATGAGTGCGGTATCGGACTTAACAAGTTTAACGACATTAAGGAAGGCGATATTTTCGAGGCCTTCATCACAGAGGAATATAGAGAAGACTAGTGGAGGTGTTCACTTTGCCAGGACATAACAAAGACCGTGTGGCAGAGGACATCAAACGTGAGATAATTGCTTGTCTTCAGGACATCAAAGACCCACGCGTTGCTGGCAAACTTTTGACAGTAGTACGTGTGACAGTCTCAAGCGATAACTCCTATGCAAAGGTATTTATAAGCGACCTTAAGGGCATTGAAAGTGCTAAGGAAGCTTGCAAAGCGTTAAATGGTGCACAGGGATTTATCCGTCGTGAAGTAGGCCAAAATCTTCACCTTAGAAAGGCTCCAGAGCTCAAGTTTGTTGCTGATGATTCAGTAGAACAGGGTATGGAGATATTTAAGAAGCTCAATGAAGTTTCAGGAGGTTCCCATGAAAATTTCAATGGATAGAACTATCGAACTTTTAAAGAGTGCAGAAGATGTTCTTATACTTACACATAAAAACCCAGATGGCGACACGCTTGGCTGCGGTGTAGCGCTCTGCCTTGTACTTCAAGGCATGGGCAAGCGTGCTCGCGTTGTAAACGGCGATGTAATTCCAAAGAGATATGACTATCTCTTTGAGGGAATTGAAATGCCGGGCTTTGAGCCAAAGTTTGTTGTTGCAGTAGACGTTGCTGACAACAAGCTTCTTGGCGATATGCTTGATGCGGATTATGGTGATAAGGTCGACCTCTGTATCGACCATCACGGTACCAATGTTGACTATGCCAAGGAGACATACGTAGTGCCAGAGGATGGCGCTGCTTCCTTGACTCTCTATAGAATGTTTCGTGCAATGGGTGTAGAGATTACACCAGCAATTGCCACAGCACTCTATACAGGCATTTCAACTGATACAGGTTGCTTTAGATATTCAAATGCATCATCAGAGTGCTATCGCGCTGGCGCTGACCTTATTGACCTTGGCGCCGATAATGCCAACATTAATGTTTTGATGTTTGAGACAAAACCACGTGAGTACTTTGAATTGCTCTCAAGTGTACTCTCTTCTATGCGTGTATTTTGCGATGGCAAAGTAATCGTATTCAAAGTTACAAATGAGATGTTTGAAAAGACTGGGGCAACACCAGATCAGTGCGATGCAATAGCTGCAATGTCACGCCAGTTTGAAGGCGCTCTTTGCGGTATTACAATGAAGGAAAAACAATCAGGCGGATTTAAGTTCTCACTTCGCACACACGAGCCACTTGATGCGGCAGCACTCTGTGCAGCCTTCGGTGGTGGCGGACACAAGCGTGCCGCTGGCTGTGATGCAGAGGATGAGGAGAAGGTATTAAGCGACCTCATCGCTTTGATTGACAAAGAATTAAACTGATATGACAGGTTTTATTGTTCTTGATAAGCCGGAGGATATCACTTCCTTCCTTTGCGTTGCAAAGGTGAGAAGGATAATGGGCGAGCGTAAGGCAGGGCACTGCGGAACGCTTGATCCGATGGCGACGGGCGTGCTACCTATTATGCTAGGTGGTGCCACCCGATTTTTGGAGTTTCTGCCTGACAGCACCAAGCGCTACACAGCAGTGATGCGCCTTGGCATCAAAACCGATACACTCGACATCACTGGACAGGTGCTCGACACCTGTGACGTCGATGTGGGTTTTGATGAGGTTGCTCGTGCGGCAGAAAACTACAAAGGCAATATTATGCAGGTGCCACCTATGTACTCGGCCCTCAATAAAGATGGCGTGAAGCTCTATAAGCTCGCACGCCAAGGCATTGAGGTCGAGCGCGAAGCACGTCCTGTAACAATATTTAGTCTTGAAGTCTCACAGTCTGACAATGAAAACGAATACGTTCTTGATATGGAGTGCTCATCGGGCACATATGTCAGAACACTCATTGATGACATTGGAAATGATTTGGGTTGTGGAGCAACCATGGTGGCACTTCGTCGTACTATGGGAGCGGGCTTCCAAATTGAGAAGGCTGTGACACTTGAGGAACTAGAAAGTGCAGAGGATCCGACACAGTATTTAATCAGTGTCGAAGAGGCTATGAATGCCTATCCTCGGGCATTTGTAAGTGATGGACAAGCCCACCGTTTTATCAACGGAGGCGGTCTTAATCTTGATAGAATAGGCGATTGTAAAGCGAATGGACTTTACAGAGTCTATTGTGGCGACCAATTTCTTGGAATTGGCCGCGCTGTTTTGGAGAAAAACACTCTTGAATTTTGCAGAGTTTTCCAAGACAGATAATTGATTTTAGAGAGGAGTGATATCTTGGCATCAGTCGTAGCACTAGGAAATTTCGATGGTCTCCACAAGGGACATATGAGTGTTATCAATGCTGCAATTGATATGGCAAAAGAACTTAAAGCCATTCCATTTGCACTGGTGTTCAAGGAGCATCCTCTTACTGTTTTAACAGGTGAGACACCTGCTTGTATCTTTAACAAGGATACAAGGGCTGCCGCATTCAAAAAGGCCGGAATAACTCTCTGCCTTTTGGATTTCAAAGAGCTCTGTGATATGTCTCCTGAGAAATTCTTCAATGAGATTATCATAAAACGCATGGGTGCAGTTGGTGTCTGCTGTGGATTTAACTATTCATTCGGCAAGGATGGACGTGGCACACCAGAACTTTTAAAGCGTTTTTGCGAGAGTAATGGAATTGCGTTCTCTATGTCAGAGGAACTCGACTTTGAGGGAGAGGCAATCTCGTCAAGCCGTATTCGTACATGCATAGAAAATGGTGAGATAGAAAAGGCCAATGCAATGCTTGGTCATCCATACTCTTTTAAACTCCCAGTTGTGGATGGAGCAAAGCGTGGCCGCCACATTGGCGCTCCAACAATCAACCAAGCACTCGAAGAGGGCTTGATTGTACCAAAGTATGGTGTCTATATGTCCAAGACCACTGTTGATAATATGAGTTTCCTCTCGATTACCAACATTGGAATTCGCCCAACAATCCATGATGATAATATCCCATCAATCGAGACTTTCATCTTGGACTTTGATGGTGACCTCTATGGCAAATATGTTGAGGTATCCCTGCTTCGCTTTATCAGGCCTGAGAAAAAGTTTGATTCTCTTGTTCAACTTGAAACTCAGATTAAAACTGATGAGAAAAAGGTGAGGGAACTCGCAGATGCTGCGATAAACAGAAAGAGGTAAAATATATATTATTTATAAAGAAAATATCTTTACTTTTTAAAAAAAGTGTGATAATATAAGCAAGCCTTTTTCTTGGAGTACGGCGTATGCAGTATTACTGATCACCGTTACCGTACGCTAGGATTTTGGATAAATATTTTTAAATGAGGTGAAAATAATGACACAGGCTGAAAAGCAGGCTATCATGGCCGAGTATGCTACTCACGAAGGTGACACTGGTTCTCCAGAGGTTCAGATCGCAGTTCTTACAAAGAGAATTAACGACCTTAACGCACATCTTAAGGAGCATCCACATGACTACCACTCAAACAGAGGTCTTCTCAAGATGGTAGGTCACAGACGTAACCTTCTCGCATACCTTCAGAAGAACGATATTGAGCGTTACCGTTCAATCGTTTCAAGACTTGGTCTTAGAAAGTAAGACGCTAGGGCAGATGACAGCTTTGTCATCTGCCTTAAATTGCTTTTTAAGGGCAAGAAAACTTTAGTGATTCGTTAAAAATGGGAGGGTACCCAAAAGGGCTTTAGCGGTAAATTAAGGACCTGAAAAATCAGATTTTTAATTTATTGCTGAAACCTTGGTACCTCCCAAATAAATATTAGTGAGGTAAAATCAATGTTTGAAAACTACAAGGTTTATGAAACAACACTTGCAGGCCGTCCACTTCGCCTTGAGACAGGTAAGATGGCTGGTCTTGCTAACGCCGCTGTATTTGCAAACTATGGTGAGACATCAGTACTTTGCACAGTTACAGCTTCAGCAAAGCCAAGAGAGGGCGTAGATTTCTTCCCTCTTTCAGTTGACTACGAAGAGAAGATGTATTCAGTAGGTCGTTTCCCTGGTTCATTCCAGAGACGTGAAGGTAAGGCTGCTGATAAAGCAATCCTTGCTTCTCGTTGCATCGACCGTCCAATCCGTCCTCTTTTCCCAAAGGACATGAGAAACGACTGTTCAGTAGTTGCAACAGTTATGTCTGTTGACCCTGACTGCTCACCAGAAATCACTGCTGCAATCGGTGTTTCTTGTGCAATCGCTATCTCTGACATCCCATGGGATGGTCCTATCTCATCTGTTGATGTTGGTCTTGTTGATGGTGAAATCGTTATCAACCCAACACTTGAGCAGAGAGCAAAGACAGACCTTAAACTTACAGTATCTTCAACTGCTGACCTCGTTGCTATGATTGAGGCAGGCGGTAATGAAATTCCTGAGGACCAGATGTTTGATTGCATCATGGCTGGTCACGAGGTAAACAAGGAAGTTGTTAAGTTCATCAACGGTATCGTTGCTGAAATTGGCAAGCCAAAGTTTGAATTTGAATCAAATGATCCAGATCCAGAAATTCTTGCTCAGATTGAAGAATTCTGCGTTAAAGATGTTGAAGCAGCACTCGACACAGATGACAAGAACGTACGTGACGAGAGACTCCTTCCAATCTATGATGCAGTTCATGAAAAGTATGACGAACTCTTCCCAGAAGAGGAGACAAAGATTGACGAGATTATGTATCTCATCCAGAAGCATGTTGTAAGACGTTGGCTCAAGGAAGAGAAGAAGCGTGTTGATGGTCGTGGTATTGACGAGATTCGACCACTTAATGCTCAGGTTGACCTCCTTCCACGTGTACATGGTTCAGGTATGTTCACTCGTGGTCAGACACAGGTTCTCTCAATTGCAACTCTCGCTCCAATGTCAGATGCTCAGAAGCTTGACGGTCTTGATGAGGAGACAGAGAAGAGATACATCCACCACTACAACTTCCCATCATACTCAGTTGGTGAGACAAAGCCATCACGTGGCCCAGGCCGTCGTGAAATCGGTCACGGTGCTCTCGCTGAGCGTGCATTGGTTCCAGTAATTCCTTCAGTTGAGGAATTCCCATATGCTATCCGTGTAGTATCAGAAGTACTTTCATCAAACGGTTCAACTTCACAGGGCTCTATCTGTGGTTCAACACTTGCACTTATGGCTGCTGGTGTTCCAATTAAGGCTCCTGTTGCTGGTATTTCTTGTGGTCTTATCACAGGTGATGAGGGCGTTTATGGTGACTTCATGACAATGGTTGATATCCAGGGTCTTGAGGACTTCTATGGTGATATGGACTTTAAGGTAGCTGGTACTCACAAGGGTATCACAGCTATCCAGATGGACCTCAAGGTTCATGGTCTTACACCAGAAATCATCAAGGAAGCATTTGAAAAGACACGCAAGGCTCGTCTTTACATCCTTGACGAAATTATGCTCAAGTGTATCCCAGAGGTACGCCCACAGCTTTCTAAGTATGCTCCAAAGATGCTCACAACAACAATCAACCCAGAGAAGATTGGTGACGTTATTGGTAAGCAGGGTAAGGTTATCCAGAAGATCTGCGCTGAGTGCAACTGTAAGGTTGACGTTAATGATGAAGGTCAGGTATTCGTATCTGCTCTTGATTATGACGATGCACAGCGTGCAATCTTTATGGTAGAGACAATTGCAAACGACCCAGAGGTTGGTGCAATTTATAAGGGCGTTGTAACAAGACTTATGAACTTTGGCGCATTTGTTGAAATTGCTCCTGGTAAGGAAGGTCTTGTACACATTAGCCGTCTCGATGTTAAGCGCACAGAAAAGGTTGAGGACGTTGTAACTGTTGGCGATGAAATCATCGTTAAGGTTCTTGAAATTGATGATCAGGGCAGAATTAACCTCTCACGCCGTGACGCATTAATCGAGGTAGAGGGTGCAGTTCCAGAGAATGACATCTCTGATGAGGCACCAGCAAAGAAGAACAACAATTTCCGTCGTGGAAACAGAAGATAAGTAAACTTCTCTAGGAGGTCATTTTATGAGTACTCCAAAACAAAATAAAAAATGGGCAAAGCCACTTGGCTTCCTTGTTATACTTCTTGCTATCGTAGGTATCGTGTTTATCATCCTTACCATCGTTCATAGCGTTACAGACAAGGCTCATGACAAGAAGGATAAAGAGATGCTCAAGTATCAGACAATGCTTGCTCCTGTTGTAATGAACGACATCGATGATTTCGATGACATTACAAAGGCAAACATGTCTCAACTCATTGAAGCCTCCGTATGGAGTATCATCAAAAACGATGTTGCAACTGATGAGTATCAGACAGAGGATGGTATGATTCTCTTCCCAGTTGATAAGATTGAGGCAGAGTATACAAGACTCTTTGGCTCAGAGCGTGCTATTGAGCACCAGACAGTTGCATCAATCGGTTTTGAGTTCCAATATGATGGTGAACGTGGGGTTTACAAAGCACCTATCACAGGTGTTGACCCAACATATACACCAAAGGTGCTCGATATGTCAGAGAAGAGCAATACAATTATCTTAACTGTTGCATATCTTTCTGGTACTGGCTGGACACAGGCAGACAATGGCGACATGGTTGCCCCTACTCCAAGCAAGTATGTAAGAGTTACTCTCCGTCAAAAGGATAAGGCTTATTACATCAGTGCTATACAGCCAACTAGTGCCCCAGAAACAATGAGTAAATAAAAAACGAGGCATCTTGAATATCCTTCAAGATGCCGTTTTATTATAGGTGTAAATTATGGACGCAAAGCTTGAAAAAATCCTGACGCTTGTGCAAAAGCCAGGACGCTACACAGGCGGTGAACTAAATAGTGTTGTCAAGGCTGTGGAGGATGTTGATATTCGCTTCGCATTCTGCTTCCCTGACACATATGAGATAGGTATGTCACACCTTGGACTCAAGATTCTCTATTCGCTTATCAACGATAGAGATGACTCTTGGTGTGAGCGCTTCTTTGCGCCTGATAGTGATATGGAGGAGCAGTTAAAGCTCAACAATATTCCACTATTTTCAATAGAGTCAAAGACACCACTTTATGACTTTGACGTTATTGGTTTTACACTTCAGTATGAACTTTCATTTTCTACAATACTGAATATGCTTGACCTTGGTGGCGTGCCAGTACTAGCAAAGGACAGGCACGACCTTAAGAACCTCGTCATCGCAGGTGGCCCTTGTGCATCAAATGCTGAGCCGCTTTGCGACTTTATTGACGTTTTCCAGCTTGGCGACGGCGAAGAACTCATGAATGAGTTCCTCAGCCTCTATCACGACGCCAAGGAAAAGGGTATGAGCAAAGCGGACTTTCTCAAAGAGGCATCCCACATAGATGGCATCTATGTGCCAAGCCTCTATGATGTAACATACAAAGAGGACGGCACAATAAAGGCCGTTACTCCAAAGGATGGCGCACCAGCAGTCATTCACAAGCGTGTTGTGAAGGACTTGGACGCTGCGCCATTCCCAGATAAATTCATTGTGCCGTTCATTGAAATTGTGCACGACAGGGTTAGTGCAGAAATCTTTAGAGGATGCATCCGTGGATGCCGTTTCTGCCAGGCCGGATTTATCTATCGACCAATCAGAGAAAAATCAGCTTACACAATTAATGAGCAAGCTAAAGGTTTAATTAAGAATACTGGGTATGATGAAATTAGTTTGGTTTCATTATCAACCAGTGATTATACAGAAATCCAACCACTCCTCAACGAGATGATTGACTGGACAAGGGAGAGAAATGTCAACATCAGTCTCCCAAGCCTCAGAGTCGATAACTTCTCAGATGAACTTGTTGAGAAGATGAAACTCATTAGAAAGAGTGGTCTCACATTTGCTCCTGAGGCTGGTTCACAGCGCCTTCGTGATGCAATCAACAAGAACATCACAGAAGAGGAAATAATGAATACAGTTCGCCTTGCATTCCAAGGCGGTTGGACAACAGTTAAACTCTACTTTATGCTTGGTCTTCCAACCGAGACAATGGAGGATGTTGAGGAGATTATCAATCTCTCACGTCGCATTGTAACAGAGTACTATCACACTGAGGACAGACCTCGTGGCAAGGCCCTTAGTATCAATATCAGTGCTTCTTCTTTTGTTCCAAAGCCTCACACACCTTTCCAGTGGGAGCCACAGGATACAAGGGAAGAACTCACGAAGAAGCGTGACTATCTCTATGATGAGACACGTGTTCCAAAGTCACACATCCATCTCTCTGCTCACAAGATAAACACTATTTTCCTTGAAGCAGTGTTTGCAAGAGGAGACAGACGCCTTGGCGCTGTTCTCTATGAGGCATGGAAGAACGGTTGTAACTTGGACTCATGGGATGAGCACTTCAAGTTTGATACTTGGATGAAAGCATTTGAAACTTGCGGTATTGACCCCGAGTGGTACGCAAACCGTAAGCGTGAATATGATGAGATTTTGCCTTGGGATCACCTTGACTATGGTATTACCAAGGAGTTCCTCATCAGAGAGAATGAAAAGTCTAAAAACAGCGAGACAACGTCTCACTGTAGGATACAGTGCGCAGCTTGTGGCGCATCAGCCTTAAATGGAGGTGAGTGCGGTGCAAAGTGCTAGAATATTCTTTGAAAAAAGTGGAGATGCAAAGTTCATCTCTCACCTCGATTTGATGCGATGCTTTTCGCGCGCACTAATCCGTGCTGATATACCTCTTTGGTATACAGAGGGATTTAATCCAAGACCATATATGAATTTTGCTATGCCACTTTCTCTTGGCATGGAGGGTCTTGCTGAAATTTTGGATATTAGAGTAAACGATGACAACCTCAAACTTTCTGATATCAAAGATAGGCTTTCAAAGACAATGCCACCAGACATCAAAATAATTGATGTTAAGGCACCAATCAAGAAGGCTCAGCTTGTGGCATTCTCAAGATACAAAATTGAGATTTGTCAGGACAAAGTACCTAGTGATAAGCTTTGTGAGCTTATCAAGACTACTTTGGATGACGAAAATCTTACGATTTCTAAGGTTGGAAAGCAGGGAAAACGCAAGGTTGTAAAGGAAATTGCCTTGACAGGGCACATAAAAGACGTCAAAATCTGGTCTGACAACGGCGACACAGTGACAGTTTTGCTCACTCTTCCTTCTAATCCAACATTTGGAATAAACCCGAGTATCCTTATAACTAGGGTGTTTGAGCTTATCGACATAGACCCAATCTATGTCCATATCACAAGGAAATACATGCTTGATGAAAATCTTGATAAGTTTGAGTAATTAAATTATAATCATTTAGTATATTAATTTAGTTGGTGAAGTAATTATGTCAAAGAAAAAGGATAAGTACACTCCTGATGTATTAGCAGTCGGCGTTGTAGCACTCGCCGGTAGCGCTGTTTTTCAGAGAGTTTTACTCCAACCAAAAACTGAAATAGAGATAACTGACAGTGTCAAAATTCCTGTAATGGGTCTTTTGCCATTCTCACAGCAGTATATGGCAAACATTGCAAAGGTAGCCCTCAATGATGTGCTTCCAGTGACAATGAATGTTGCTGTTAACACTCTTGAGAAACTTCGCGTACGTGAAGTATTTAAAAAGGGTGTGCTTTGGTTTGTCTATGACTTTATGGGCAAGTATTCATTCAATACAGTTGTCTCAACAGTCTTAAGACGCTTTAACATAGTTGATAGGGAAAAGTACAAGGATGTACTTCGTGAACTCATTCAAAAGATAATTACTGAAAAGACAGATCGTGATGCTCTTATCAAGACTGCAACAAGCGAAATCGTTCGCATTATGCGCCTTGTAACAGAGGGCACGATTGCATCTATGATTTTTAACGACCGCTTTGCAGATGCTGCATCAAATACTGTTGCGGCAGCAATTGACAGATTCCTTGATAACGAAGCTGCTGGTCGCCTTACCGATTACCTTCTTAAGTTTATCGGTCAACTTGAGGATATTACTTTACCAAACCTTATGAACAATGTTTTTGGCATTGGCAGAACTGAGCTTTCAAACTTAATTGATAGAGCATATGATGCAGTTTTAGGTGAGCGTACAATCAATATGGTACGCGATATGCATGCGGGTGACATCGCATATGACCTCATCACAGGTATCAACTATGATGAAGTCTACAAATATATGACAGGTTCAATGACCAATGACCTTTTGAGACTCAACGTCTCTGGTGCTATGACAGCAATGAGCTTCTATGCTGGTGCCAAGAGAATGGCCAAAAAGCACTATGAGAAAAAGGATAAGAGAGACGCATTTAAGAAAAAGGTTCAGAAAAAACGTAAGAAGACAGCAGAGGAAACAGCAGAATGAGAATGAGGCGTAAGAAGAACCTCGACGGACGTATTGACGCCTGCGAGGGATATCTTTTAACTCTTGTTTCAGAGGACAAAAACTTTGAGACAGCAGTGGAGAACAAGGACTACTTAGACTTCACTGAACTATTTGGTAACGACAATCCAGTTTACCTTGAAATAGGATGTGGCAAGGGCCAATTTGCTTGTGAGATTGCAAAGCAAAATCCAGACTTTAACTACCTCGCTGTTGAGAAGGTAGGCAACGTAATCGTTGCAGCAGCAGAGCATGCACAGCGTGAGGAGATTCCAAACGTCAGATTTGTAAAGTGTGCTGCTGAGTATCTTCCTTGCTTTATTGAGGACCATTCAATTGAGGGTATTTACCTTAATTTCTCATGTCCTTTCCCAAAGAAGGCATATACAACTCACCGCCTTACAAACGAGCGCTTTTTAAAGATTTACAAGCAAATCTTAAAGCCGGGCGCTGAGATCCATCAAAAGACAGACAACATGCACTTCTTTGAGTATTCAATAGAGGAATTTACAAAGTGCGGTTTTGCACTAAAAAATATTTCCCTCGATTTACACAACAGTGATTTCGAAGGAAACATTGTAACAGAGTATGAAAGTAAGTTTGTAGCCGAAGGCCTCCCAATCTATAGGCTTGAGGCATATTTAAAGGAGGAGTAAAAATGAATGATGCATTATCAACTGTTCAAGCAGTAGACCCTGCAGCATTCCTTGATGAGTACACGAGTGTTGCTGTCCCAGCAATTATTTTAGGACTTGCTATCGTTGGACTTGTTGTTATGCAAATTGTATTTGTGCTTAAAACAGACAATGTTCTTGTTTGGATTGCTCCAATATTCCTTGGCGTTGCCGGTGGCTTTTCAAGTCTTGCAACAATGTCTTATTATTCATCTTTTGAGACAATAGCCAAAAACAATATTCCTTACCTTGATTCAGTCATTCAGTCAACAGTTCCAAATTTTGGAGCTTTCTCGGTAACATTCCTCTTCTTTTCTATTATTTTCTTTTCAAGTATTTTCATCTCATTTGTCCTTGCAGTGATTAAGGCTATAAAGAGACGTAACCAATACTAATATGAGTATATTTAAAAAGAAGGAACAGGTATCTGAGAAGCCTCATGTAGTTGGAGACGGCTGTAAGCGCTGTCGAAACTATAACCTTGAATATTGCAAAGGCAAGGATCGCTGTTGCGAAGCGTTCAAACCTTTTGAAAGCGAAGAAAAAGTGGGTACGTGAAAACGTACCCACTTTATTTTTTATTTGCCTAATATGCTAAAGAATGAAGAAATAAGACTTTCAAATTGAGTGTAATCAATATTTCCTGCTGAATCTGTAGCTGTTGCCAAAGCGTTTTTTACACTTTCTTTATGCTCAGGAGTCATTTTGTTATATATGGCCACCATAATTTGACCAGTTCCTTCGCCGCCCACTTTCATAAGGGCGCTTATTACATCTTGGTCTGGTATAAGGTTAGCAACTACTTTTCCAGGGTTAATATCTGGTTGTTGCTGTTGGCTCTGTGGCTGCTGTTGCTGTTGAGACTGTTGCTGTGGTTGCTGCTGTTGCTGAGTCTGTTGCTGTGACTGCTGTTGTTGCTGAGCCTGCTGTTGCTGTTGACTTGAAGCCTGCTGATTTGATTTCTGGCTTGAAGCCTGTTGCTGACTCTGCTGAGTCTTATTTGAACTTGCCTGCTGATTGTTATTGCCTGATACATATGAACCAGTTCCAGTGCTGCCAGCTTTTTCTGTGCTTGATTCATCGCCAGCTTCTGTGACAGGCATTACTGATTTTGTCTTTGTTGAACTACTAGGTGCATCCTCATCATCCTTGTTGCATCCTGCGAAGCAGAGGAGAAATGAGAGGGCAAGAATAAGTGCGATTAATCTTTTCATTTCAATCACGTCCTAATATTAAATGTGCCCTCATTATAGCACTATAGTGTCAAAAATCAATAATATAAATGGAAAAGGACCAGCGGTTGGGGATCCGCTGGTCCTTCCATTAAAATAGGAGAAAATGAAATGAAAAAGTGAGTGAAGGGGTGACTAATCCCTTACTGCATCTACAGTATAATGTGGCAACCTTAAAAAACACTTAAAGACATATTACACGTTTATTACAATTGCAGTTTTGTCAATTCTCACAAAAACAAAGTGAATTAATTAAGCAATTTTGCTATTTCGCATCTTGTATTATAGGGCATTTGTATGTTATAGTTTGTGCATAGTTAAGATTTTAGCGCGTTAAAACGCTAAACCTTAACCTCTGGAGAGTCTCTACATAAACCAATGTAGAGCGCCGAAGGTGTACGGCAATGCTCATTTGCATTGTTAATCTCTCAGGCAAAAGGACAGAGCAACTTAAAAACTTGCTTATAGTTCCTCTCTGGAGTCGTAGTCATATTGCGTGACCACGGCTTTAATTTTTTTATTTCAGAAAGGAAAAATGAAAATGGAAGCTTTTTCAGGAATCATTACAAAAATCGATGACTTTGTATGGGGCTGGCCTCTTATCATCCTCATACTCGCAGCAGGACTTTTCCTCACAGTTCGTTCAGGTGGCGTACAGTTCTTACACCTTGGTCGTGCACTTAAGTACATGATGAAGGAAGAGGGCGACGGCGCTGAGGGTGAAGTTTCTTCATTCCAGGCACTTTGTACAGCACTTTCAGCAACAGTAGGTACTGGTAACATCGTTGGTGTTGCAACAGCTATCTGCGTTGGTGGTCCTGGTGCTTTGTTCTGGATGCTCTTTGCTGCAACACTTGGTCTTGCAACAAAGTATTCAGAAGGTCTTCTTGCAGTTAAATATAGAGAAAGACACGAAGACGGACACTACCTTGGTGGTCCATTCCTCTACATTGAAAAAGGTATGGGTCCTAAGTGGAAGTGGCTTGGTAAGCTCTTCGCTATCTTTGGTATCGCTGCCGGTCTCCTTGGTATCGGTACAATGACTCAGATCAACGGTATCGTTTCTGCTTTCCAGAATGTTGCTGAAACACCAGTTGTATTCAACGCTCTTGGCGCAGACGTTACAGTAATTGGTCTTGTAGTTGCTGTTGTTGTTACAGCACTTGTAGCACTCGTTGTTGTTGGTGGTATTAAGAGAATCTCAGCTGTTGCTGAAAAGATCGTACCATTCATGTGCGTACTCTATGCAGTATTTGCACTTGCAATCGTTCTTATTAACGTTAAGGCTCTTCCAGAGGCTATCGTAGCAATCTTTAAGGGCGCATTCACATTCCAGGCTGCTCTTGGTGGTTTCGCTGGTGCTGCTATTAAGCTCGCTATGCAGAAGGGTATCGGCCGTGGTATCTTCTCAAACGAAGCTGGTCTTGGTTCTGCTCCAATCGCAGCAGCTGCTGCTCGTACAAAGGAGCCAGTTCGTCAGGGTCTTGTTTCAATGACAGGTGTATTCCTTGATACAATCTGCATCTGTACTTTAACAGGTCTTTCAATCATCCTTACAGGCGCATACACAAATGAAGAAGGTCTCCAGGGTGCAGCTGTTACACAGCTTGCATGGTCAAGATCTTTCCCATGGTCACCAACAATCTCTAACTTGTTACTTGCTTGCTGCCTTGGTCTCTTCGCATTCACAACTATCCTTGGTTGGGACTACTACTCAGAGCGTTGCGTTGAGTACTTAACAAACAGCAAGAAGGCAGTTCTTGTATTCAGAGTATTGTTCATCCTCTTCACATTTGCAGGTCCATTCCTTGCACTTGATGTTGTATGGAACATCGCTGATATAGCAAACGGCCTCATGGCTATCCCTAACCTTATCGCTCTTGCAGCCCTCAGTGGTGTAGTTGCGAAGGAGACAAAGGATTACTTTGCTAAGATTAAGGATAACGATCCTTTAAAGAAATAATTCCTAAAACTAAAATGACAGCCGTGTGATATCACACGGCTGTCTTGTTTTATTACATATATGGTGGTAAAATAGAATAGTTAATTTTGTGTTTTTGGGAGGTGCTAAATCTGAGTACTTTTAGAGAAATCTTACATGAACACATTTCATACAAGGATCAAATAGGCAAGATGGCAAAGAACGATCTTGTTAAAACCTACAGCGGTTCTGCCCTTGGTTGGGCATGGGCTGTTATCAGACCAGTTGTTACAATTCTTATCTACTGGTTTGCTATGAGCGTAGGCTTTAAAAAGAATGGACTCGTTTATGGTCATCCTTATTTTTTGTGGCTTATCACAGGACTTGTTCCTTGGTTTTATATGAGTGACATGCTAACGCAGGGCACTGACTGTATGCGAAAGTATAGGTATCTTATTACCAAGATGAGATATCCAGTATCAACCATACCAACCTTTGTTAGTATGTCTAAGATGGTTATATCCCTTATCCTTATGGTTGTTGTAGCAATCCTCTATTGGGTAATGGGATTTGCACCAACAGTTTACTATGTCCAAATATTATTCTATATATTGCTGACATTCCTATTCTTTACATTCTGGGCACTCTTTGCTGCACCAATATCTGCAATATCGCAGGACTTCTCAAATCTTGTGCGTTCATTTGTATTTGCAGTGCTCTGGTGTTCAGGCATCTTCTGGGATGCAACTGAGGTTGGCGGAGTAATCGGTAAGGTACTTAAGTTTAATCCAGTAACTTACCTTGTTACAGGATACAGGGCTTCTTTTATGGGCCAGTACTGGTTCTTTGAACGCCCACAGGAATTTGGCATATTTATGGCTGAACTTTTTGTTATGTTACTTCTGGGACTTTGGAGCTATAAGAGGCTTCGTCGTGAAATCCCAGATGTACTTTAAGGGAGGTGCGAGATATGTCAGAACCAATTATAGAATTTCGCAATGTCTCAAAGAAGTACAAACTTTACAGTGGCAACAGACAAAAGCTTATGGCTATCTTCTCCAAGAGAGTTAAGGTTAAAACCAAGGATGCCATAAAAGATATATCATTCACTGTTGATCGTGGAGAGGCCGTGGCCTTGCTCGGCAAGAATGGCGCAGGTAAATCTACCATACTCAAGATGATCACAGAGGTATGTTTCCCAACTAGTGGCGAGATTATCGTCGGAGGCCGTGTGTCAGCTCTTTTGGAACTCACGGCAGGCTTCGACCCAGAACTTACAGGCCGCGATAACATTTACCTGCGCGGTACAACGATGGGCCTCTCCAAAGAGGAAATCAAGGCACTTGAGCCTGATATCATCGAATTCGCCGACGTAGGCGAGTACATCGACCAACCTGTAAGGTCTTACTCAAGCGGTATGAAATCCCGCCTTGGATTTGCAATAAATGCAAATGTAAGACCAGAGATATTAATCGTCGATGAGGCTCTTTCAGTCGGCGATGCAACATTTAGAAAGAAGTGCCTTGATAAGGTAAACAAACTCATCGCAGATGAAAATGTTACACTTCTTCTTGTTACACACAGCACAACAATGGCACAGCAGTTCTGTAAGCGTGGTATGGTGCTTGATGGTGGTAAAATAGTATTTGATGGCGAGATTAAAGATGCCATAACCAAATACGATGACATAATGAAGAAAGCAGCAGAAAAAAAGAAAAAGGAGACTATTCTCAAATGAAGACGACACTCGTAATAATGGCAGCAGGAATAGGCAGTCGCTTTGGTGGCGGTATTAAGCAGATGGAGCCACTTGGACCATCAGGCGAAATCATCATTGATTACTCAATCCATGATGCTATTGAGGCTGGATTTGATAAAGTAGTATTCATCATTCGCCATGACCTTGAAAAGGATTTCAAAGAGGTTATAGGCGATAGAATTGCACAAAAGATTGAAGTAGAATATGCTTTCCAAGAGAAAGAGGATTTGCCAGAGGGCTTTTCTGTTGGTGAACGTAAAAAGCCATGGGGTACAGGCCAGGCTATCCTTGCTGCAATCGATGTAGTAAAAGAGCCATTTGCAGTAATCAACGCGGATGACTACTATGGCAAAGAGGGCTTCAAGGTTGTTCATGACTGGCTTGTAAGTGGCGGTGCAACAACTGATAGTAAGCGTCATTTCTGCATGGCAGGATTCGAGCTTCGTAACACACTTTCAGAAAATGGTGGCGTTACAAGGGGCGTTTGTCAGGCAGATGAGAATGGCTTTATGACAGATATATTGGAAACTGAGAACATCGAAAAGATTGATGGCAAGGCTGGTGTTCGCACTGACAACGGCATCAACTTCTATCCAGATGACACACTCGTTTCAATGAATATGTGGGGTATCGGACCTGACTTTATTGAAGGCGTTTTAAAGCCTGGCTTTGTAGAGTTCCTTAAAAACCTTCCAGAGGGCAACATCAAGGCTGAGTATTTGCTCCCAATGGTAATTGGTGAACTCGTAGAAAAAGGCGAGGCTGACGTTAAGATCCTCCATACACCAGACAAGTGGTTTGGTGTTACTTATGCGGATGACAAGTACGCTGTAAAAGAGGCATTTAAGGACCTCGTTGCAAAGGGCGTATATCCAGAAAACATTAAATAAGGCAAATTTTAAGGGACAACGGATTATTTCCGTTGTCCCTTTTTTTATCCTATATCATTCGCTACTAGTTCATTATTCTCTGAAAATTTTGGCGCGAGTGAATCATCAACAACTTCGTTGCCTTTTATCAATTTGCAGGTGATAAAGAGCCTGTCTGTCTTTACGTAGTTTACTATACCAAATGGATAGCAGGTGTAGAAGATTGCTGTGTCTGGTTCATAGTTTCCAAATGACGCGCGGTGGTCTGAGAACTTAAAATCAGATGCCTTTGCAACCTCTGCCTTTACTACCTCGTATGTGTAATCACCATATGGCATGCTAAGCGTAATAGTGAGGCCTTTTGGAAGTTCACCATTCTTTGGGTCAATCTTGGAAAAGCCCTCGAATACCGTCCTGCAGTGACCTGCAATGATAGGGCAGGTGGCACTTGGTGTCAGCGGAGTTTTCATGCCAGGGAGTGAACTACACTTGTGAAGACCAGCACCAAAGCTTAAGCACTCATCGCTTGAACCATAAACCAAGTTGCAGTTGAGGTTTAAATCATCTGATAAAACGTGTCCCATAACTTGTTTTACATGGAATTCACTTGTGTGATACTTCTTATCAAGCGCATATGAGAGGAGCACGGTCGTTGGCTCTTCAGTTGTAGTTTCTTTGATGGTGGTGGTAGTTGTCGGTTCTGCACCCATAGTATGTTTGACAAGGATGACAGCCGCTACTATCGCAGCAATTACAATTAGCGCTGATAATATGTAAGTTATCAACTTTTTCTTCTTCATTGTAAAACTCCTTAGAATAGAATCCAACCAAGGTCGGTTGATGATGCCAAATTGTCAGCACCATAGAGGAAAAGTACTTCGTTTAAATTGTTGTTTGTAATTATGTCTTTGAGTGAGCCACGGTAGTAACGTGGGTCAACCATAAAGATTTCCTTGTAATCAGTTGCAAGGAAGGTTGTAAAACAGTGAGCAAAGGAATCCTTGATGATGAGAAGACGCTTGTCATTGTCTACCGAATTGTTGACAATCCTAGTCAATGCGTGGTTTCCGTCAAGGAAGACCTGATATTTATCCTCAGTTTCAAGCTGCTTTTCAAAGAATAATGAGTCGTAATTCTGCTTGTCTATCGTCACTGTAAAGTTGCAAGGCTTTACAGGCTTGTAGATTTTGATAGAATCTGGTGATTTTTTCCACAGTCCACTCTTGGAATAAGATGTGCCATAGAACCCATCAATCGTCGTAGCTACGACGAATTCATTTGGCTTGTAACCTTTGAAGTCCGTATAACATTGATACATTAAAAGGGCACCGTCAGATGTCAAATGGTGGTCAGTTTTGTAATAGAGCTGCTCATTTGATTTCTTAAATGTATCACGAAGATCAATTAGTGGAATGTCGGAGTTCTTTGCCATATCAAAGAGCATGTCATCTTTATACTTCTCATGATGCTTTGGCAAGACCTCATCCATTATATAACCAGTTGATGGAACAATGATGAGTGTTGCATCAAGGTTGTTCTTTTTAGCAAACGTCTTGAGCGTTCCAATATTGCGCTTAATCTGACTTTCAGAATAATCAGCCGGTGTTGTGATGAGATATCCATCATCACAGGCATAGACGCCCGTAGTGCCGTTGAGGCCAAGGGCGAGAGAGGCGTATGAATATGCGCCAACCCATTTTTCGCGGAATGCGAAATGGTCTGCGAGGTATGTATCAAACTCGCTCATATATTTGCCGCTTGATATGTTGTCCCAAGTGAACTCAGGGAACTTTGCAAGCACGCGCTTTTCATTAGCGGAGCGCTCCTGCTTTGGCAGTATTATCGTCAGTACCATAAACAAGGTGATAAAGGTACAGAAGATAATAGGTAAGACGTGTTTCTTCTTCATATTATCCTCCCTCCTTAAAACCTAAAGTACAAGAACGGATTGTATGTGGATGTTACGAGTGCAGATGTACAGAGCACAAGTGCACAAATAATAAGTATACTCTCGAGCACGATAAAGCCTTTTTTATCTTTCCACTTTTCAAAGAGGTTTCGTGCAACTGGTAAGCAGGCGATGAAACCGATGATGAGAAGTGGAAGGTGAGAGAGTATTTGATAAGTAGCGTCGGTTGATGCTCCAAAGTTTTGGAATGAGAAGAGACCTGCAAAGAAGTTGCCGAGATCACTCATATCAGTAAACTGGAACAGCATCCAACCGAGTGCAACAAGCGCAAGTGTGTAAATGCGGCCTATGAACGCTGGCGCTTTATCAAGGGCCTTGAGAAGGAATACCTTTTCAAGAATTAGTAGTATTCCATAGTATACACCCCAGAGGACAAAGTTCCAAGATGCGCCGTGCCAAAGGCCTGTGAGTGCCCATACAATAAGGATGTTTCGAATTTGCTTTACGATGCCGTTTCTGTTGCCACCGAGTGGGATGTATACATATTCTTTAAACCATGTGCCAAGTGAGATATGCCAACGTCTCCAGAATTCTGTGATGCTCTTGGAGATATATGGGTAATCAAAGTTTTTGACAAACTCAAATCCGAACATATTTCCAAGGCCACGTGCCATATCTGAGTAGCCAGAGAAGTCAAAGTATATCTGGAGTGAGAAGGCGATTATAGCGACAAAGTGGCCGACAACGCCAGAGGCAGGGCCTATGGCAGTCAGCGACTCAAAGAGGTCACCGAATGTGTTTGCAAGAAGGACCTTCTTGCAAAGGCCTACGGTGAAGAGCTCTACGCCGCGCCCAAACATCTCGAATGATTCGGTACGGCTTTCCAGTTGCAGTTCGATATCCCTATATCGAACTATAGGTCCCGCAATAAGTTGCGGGAACATTGTTACATACGTACCGAACATCACGATGTTGCGCTGTGGCTTGCAGTCGCCACGATAGACGTCGATTAAGTATGACATTATCTGGAATGTATAGAATGAAATACCGATAGGTAGAGCAATCGTTTTGACAGCAAGGTTCTTAAATAAGAGGTTCAATGTCTCTGTTAAGAATCCTGCATACTTAAAGTAGCCAAGTAGAAGAAGATTGAAGATGATACCGATAACGAGTATCATCTTTTTCTTTTTCTCAAACTTGCCCATGAGTATTCCGAGTACATAGTTTGAAACAATCGAGAATACCATGAGCAGGATATAGATTGGTTCTCCATATCCATAAAAAAACAAGCTGGTTAGGAGTAACCAGCCGTTTTTAAGTGAGCGTGGTAATAGGTAATATATAGCAATTGTTGCAACAAGGAAGAAGAACAAAAATGTAATGCTAGAGAATATCACCTTATCACCACCTTATGTTTAGTTTTGTGTAATTATTTACCGAGGAAGATATTTTCCATTTCCTCATGCTGTGGAGCGAGGAAAAGAGCGATGTAGTTGCCAGCCTCAATTACCTTGCAAGAGCTTGCAAGAGCATAGCTGTCTTCGTCATAGTTCTGAGCCTGTGTAAGGAAGTCATCAAGCTTTGTCTCGAGAACCTCCTTGATGTTTGCCTTTGCCTCGTCATCAGCTGCTTCGAACATCAAGATGTCGCTTGGGAAAACGCCACCCATTGTTGCGATGCAAGCAAAGTCTTTGCACCAAGCGGATTCAATGCCGTAAAGGCTTGTTAGCGCATCCTCGTCTATATCCATAGGTTCATCGTCTTTTACAAGAAGATTGATCTGCTCAAGTGCAGCGTGGATGTCTATGTTGGCTGGTGTGTTATCACCTATAGTCGTTGCCTCAACTTCATCACCTATACTCTGAACAGGTCTTGAAATACAAGCAGATAGGGACAGTGCTAATACAAGTGTAAGTACAATTGCAATTATTTTTTTCATAATTTATCTCCTTATGATGCCTCAGTTGATGTTTCTGGTGGCGTTTGTGTCGTTGGCTCCGTTGTTGTTTCAGGTGGAGTTGTTGTTGTCTCCGGAGGAACAGTTGTTGGAGCAGTTGTAGGAACAGTTGTCGTTGGCTTTGCTGTGTAATACACGTCAAATTCCTGGCCCGCATGAGCAAAGGTGCCAGAGATTGTTGCCTTGTCAACTGTGTATCCATTAACGGTTGGACTTGGGATATTGAAAGTGTCGCCAGCCTTATACTTTTGTGAGTATGTATTGAATACAACGCCATCCTTGTGATAGCGGATTGTAAGAGGGTATACTGCCCAACTTGGGTCGTATGCATGGGTGTGGAGGTACCATACCCATTGAGCACATCCAGCAGCAGAGAAGTGTAATCCCATAGCGTTAGGGTCTCCACAGAAATCATCTCTGAGGAAGCCAGCATCGTTGTACATAACTGATGCTACGTCAACAAAGTACCAACCATTTGCAGCGGCCATACCAGAGAGTCTCTGGTTATAAATGGCAATATTGGCATTGTTGAGTACTTTGCCATTGGTGCCGTTTTTCTTTTGATTGATTGGCGTCATTGACTGGATGTATATGAGCGGATTGTATCCGTTTCTTGCTGCGAATGCATTTTGAATCTTGTAGCAGAGGGTTCTCATATTGTTTACAGCGCCGTCAACGCCAACTGCGTTTAAGTCATTCATGCCGAGCATGATATAGACACGTTTTCTGCCAGTTGCAGCAACCTGATCCCAAATGTTTGAAATGATGTTGCCGCGAAGAGCGTTTGTGCTGCCGAAATTACCTACGCAGAAACTCATGTTGGCTGAACCAAGTGAGCCGTTGCTTACGTAGTATCTAAGTTTTAAACTTACTGAGTCGCCTATGAAAACGGCCTCATTGAAGTATGAGTTATCAACATAGTCACAGTATGGTAATGCGCCACCTGTGTATATGACTTTTGAAGCAGGCTTTGGTGCGGCTGTTTCAGCCTTGGTTTCGCTCTTGGCTCCACCGTTGCCACCGCCGCCACCTTGTGCGGCAGTTTCTTCCTCCTCAGTTGCTTCTT
This sequence comes from Candidatus Limimonas egerieequi, assembly GCA_018064455.1. GTDB lineage: Bacteria > Bacillota > Clostridia > Oscillospirales > Acutalibacteraceae > UBA1227. Next base: position 145,984 of record JAGHVH010000003.1, read on the forward strand.
CAGTTGTTGTTTCTACCTTTTCAGTTGTTGCTTTGGTAGTAGTTGTTACCTCTGGCTTCTTGTCCTTTGAATGTTTCATTACTGGAACAAAAATGCCTATGGTAATGGCTGCTAAAGCAATTAGTGCAATGATTCTTTTTGCAATTTTTGCCTTTTCGATTTCCATTGAATTATCCCCAAAATAAATATTACGATATATGATTTTAGAAGTAATTAATTAAATTGTCAATAAGTTAAATATATGATATATTATTAGGTACTTTAACAAAGTTTCGGAGATGAATTTTCGTTGGAAATCCTTATTAAAAATTTAGGCGGATTTAAAGCATTGAGGCTTAGAATTGTATTCTTGCTTCTTGCTATTTTTATTACCTCTATGCCACTTGTGGCATCAGAACCTCAGCATATCAAGGTTGAAAAACCGGTTGCTGAAGAAGTGACAACAGAGGAGCCAACAACAGAACCAGAGGTTGAGGATATAAATGTCTCAATCGCACTTGAGTCAGTTGAAAAGGACATAAGAATAGGCTTTTACGATGAGGACGGTAAGATAATTGCTGGACATGAATTCTCGGTAGTTGTAAAAGATGTAAATGGCAAAGAAGAGACATATACTGATGAGGACAAGGATGGCTTTATCGTAATAAGGAATGTTACACCAGGCGATGCCGTTGTAACACCAAGTGAACTTCCTGGATGTGTCTTTGAAAAGGAAGAATACAGCGTCAAGGTTAAGGACCACGTTGAGTATAAACCAATTAAAAATGTAGTAGTAAAAAATGATGGCGCAGATAAGAAAAAAGTCGCCGAATCTCCAAAACTTGTTGATACAGTTAAATTGATTGAATCTAAGATTGAGGAAACAGTTACTTACAAGACTCTTCAAGAGGCAAATTTAACTGTTAACAACCCTTATCCAGAAACTACTACAGAAGAGGAGACAACAGAGGCAGAGGAGCCAGAAACAACGACAACAACGGAGGCTCCAACAACAATGCCTGCGACAACAAAACTTCTTGATTCAACAGGCAAAAATCAGTTGTTTTTAAAGGAAGGCGAGGACTATAGAGAGGCAACTTTTGCCGACTATAGTGAGGACGCTATCTTTTATGTCAAAGAGGTAACCAAAACATATTATGGTTGGCAGAACATCGATGGAAAGATGTACTACTTTGACGAGAACGGAAAGTATGTAGTAGGCACACAGGTTATTGGTGGTGTTCAGTACAACTTCTCTCAGACGGGTGTACGTGGAGGCACACTTGGTGTAGACGTATCTGTTTATCAGGGTAACATAAACTGGGCCAAGGCAAAGGCTGCCGGAATAGATTTTGCAATAATCCGTCTTGGATTCCGTGGATGGGGCTCAAACGGCAGTTTGAACATTGATGCCAATTTCCACAAGAACCTTGCTGGCGCAAAGGCTGCTGGCATCAAAGTTGGAGTATATTTCTTCTCTCAGGCCAAGACACCAGTAGAGGCAGTAGAAGAGGCTTCACTCTGTATTAAGGAGCTTGGTGGTCAGCATCTTGATCTACCAGTATTTATTGATACCGAGACAGCAGCAGGCGGTCAGGGTCGTGCGGACAATTTGTCCGTTGCTGAGCGCACAGCTGTATGCGTTGCATTCTGTAACACAATTCAAAATTCTGGTTACAGAGCGGGTGTATATTCAAACAAGCATTTCTACACTAGCAAGCTCAGCACATCGCAACTTCTCTCTTATACAATTTGGCTTGCAGAGTGGCCTTCTGACTATACCAAGGAGTCCAAACCGACATATTCTGGACGCTATGATATTTGGCAGTTCTCAGAGCGTGGCAATGGTGCGACTTACGGTATGGGAAGCCAGTATGTAGATATGAATTATTCCTAAAAACTTTTTATTGCTTTTTATTATAAGACGTGCTATTATAGTCAACTGTAATGACATTAGGGAGGTGTAGATATGCCTAACATTAAATCAGCAAAGAAACGTGTAATCGTTAACAATGCTAAAGCTCAGAGAAATAAGTCAGCTAATACAGCACTTAAGACAGCTATTAAGAAAGCTAATGCTGCTATCGAATCAAACGCAGATAACAAAGACGAGCTTGTAGCTGCAGCTGTTAAAAAGATTGATCAGGCTGCAACAAAGGGCCTTATCCATAAGAACAATGCTGCACGTAAGAAGTCAGCTCTTGTAAAAAAGGCTGCAAAGTAATTAACTCGTAAAATAAAACGGCGTTTGGATTTCCAAATGCCGTTTTTTGCATTTTACCCAACAAGGAGAACCTATGCATCTTATTGAACTCAAAAATCTTTATAAGATTTATAATCCAGGTGAAAATGAAGTTCGTGCACTTGATGGTGTTAACCTCACTATAGATGATGGTGAATTTGTCGCTATTGTCGGACAGTCTGGTTCTGGTAAATCAACTATGATGAACATGATTGGTTTCCTAGACATTCCAACATCTGGCGAGTACATATTAAAAGGGGAAAATGTAGAGAATTTGACTGACGATCAACTCTCAGATATACGCAATAGGGAGATAGGATTTATCTTTCAGGGCTTTAACCTTATCAACAGTTTGACTGCAAAGGAAAACGTTGAGTTGCCACTCATCTATCGTGGCGTAGGCAAGGCCGAGCGCTCACAACTCGCAAAGGAGGCCCTCGAGCGTGTTGGCATGGGTCACAGAATGACCCACTTGCCAAGCCAGCTCTCGGGCGGTCAGCAACAGCGTGTAGCAATTGCTCGTGCCCTCGCTGCCAAGCCACCAATCATTCTCGCCGACGAACCGACAGGCAACCTTGACTCGGCGTCTGGCCGTGATGTTATGGAGATGCTTTACGAGTTGCATGAGTCTGGCAGAACTGTTATACTTATCACACATGACGATGGCATTGCAGCAACTGCAAAGCGTATCGTTCGTTTCCAGGATGGCAACATTATCAGTGACAGTAAAGGAGAAGAATAATGGCTATAGTTGATTTGACACAGGAATCAATTCGTTCCAAGGCTGACGATATGATTACAGCAGACAAGGAACTAACAGACGCTATTGAAAAGATTGAAGATGTAATCGAATGGCTCAAGGCTGACTTTGCTGGACAGAATGAAATCGCATGGATTGAGAGCGTACAGAACATCAAGGTATCAGTTCATGATTTGCAGGCTCTTGTTAAGCAACAGGCTGAAAAGCTCGATCAGGTTGCAAATTTATTTGACGCATAATAAAACTGGGATTGAGGTTACTCAATCCCAGTTATTTTTTATTTGTAGAGGAATACTACTGCTTCGTACGGTCTAAGCGTTAATGTGTCGTTGCCATCTATTTCTATATCCTTATAATTTTTAAGAATTACATTATCTTTATCAAGTTTGAATCCACGTGGGGCTTTGAACTTGATATTTTTTTCTGAGAAGGAGACAACAACCAAAGCTTTCTGTCCCTCATATTTCATTTCATAGCAGTATACCTTTTTGTTCTTGTGGAAGTATTCCTTGTACTTGCCATAGATGAAAATCTTGTTGTTTTGGCGAACCTTGAAAAGTTCGCGGTAGAAGTTGAGGATGGAATCAGGATCACTCTCTGCATCCTTGACGTTGATGTTCTTGTAGTTCTTGTTTACACCAAACCAAGGTGTGCCTGTTGTGAAACCGGCGTTCTCTGAGTCGTCCCACTGAACTGGCGTTCTGGCATTCTCACGGCTTGTGAGATTTGCTATCTTGAGATATATGAAACGTGGAACGCCAAACTTCTTAAATACCTTTTCATTATTGAATGTGACTACGTCTTTGAATTCATCAAGGCTCTTTAAATGATTGTTAACCATACCAATCTCTTGACCTTGATAGATGTATGGCGTACCACTCATCATATATGCGGCAACTGCTAGCGCCTTGCCGCTCTCTTTGCGATACTTCTCACTGCCGTAGCGACTGATTACTCTTGGGTGGTCATGGTTTTCAATGTAGAGTGCATTCCACGCTTTGCCATAGAGGTTTTCCTGCCATGATGAGAGAGCCTTTTTAAATCTCTTGAGTGAGAATGGAAGGTGCACTGTGTCTGTCATAAAGCAGTCTGCGTTCATGTGGTCAAAGTTTATCATCATATCAAAGACTTTGTCTTTGCCTGATGTAAACTTGAGTGCATCTTTGGAGTTAGTCATAGGTGACTCCGCAACAAGGAAGCAGTCGTAATGGTTTACGACATCCTCACGAAATTCCTTGAGGTATTTCATGAGGTTTGGTCCCTTGTTGTAGTGCTCTATGCCGCAGGCGATAGGGATAGGGAAACCATTTGGAAAATCAGGGTCCTTTGAGATGAATGTGATAACGTCTTCCCTGAATCCGTCAACTCCCATATCGAGCCAAAAGCGCATGATATCCTTGACCTCTTCACGGACCTTTGGATTGTCCATGTTGAGGTCAGGCTGGCCTTTTGCAAAGGCGTGCATGTAAAACTGATCAAGTTGCTCGTTGTACTCCCATGCACCGCCTTCAAATATGGAAAGCCAGTTGTTCGGCGGATTCTTACCTCCCTTGGAGTCTCCGCCTTTGCCGTCTTTCCATATGTAATAGTTATGGTATGGATTGTCTTTGGACTTCATACTCTCTTTGAACCAGTAGTGTTCAGAGGAGGTGTGATTTACAACAAGGTCCATGATAATCTTCATGTCACGCTTGTGTGCCTCGTCCACTATTTTTTTGAATAAGTCTAAATCACCAAAATCAGGGTGTATATCCTTGTAGTCGGATATGTCATAGCCCCAGTCTGCATTAGGGGATGGATATATTGGTGAAAACCAAATTGCATTCGCGCCGATACTCTTGATATAGTCAAGCTTCTCTAAAACTCCGAGAAGGTCACCTTGACCATCGCCGTTGCCGTCTTTAAAGGAGCGACACCATACTTGATATACTACAAGTTCCTTGTACCAAGAATTGTCTATAGCCATATTTTCCTCCTAAATGTTTGCTTTTTATGGATAATACATATTTATTATACTGCTAATTTGGCAAATGTGCATATGGATAAATTATTGACAATTTTTGAACGAATCATTAAAATTATTATGTTGAAATTATCCAAGGAGGGCTTGGTATGGAAACAAAAGATAATAGAGCAAGGGTATCTATTTGCATAGCTTTTGTTATATTTGCTGCATTGATAATTGCTCTTTTCTCTGTGAATTCAGTGCAAAAGTATGAAATTAGTGATTTGACACCACTTGGATCATCTAGTTCAGTTGCAGAGGTTCCAACTAAGGCGTTAAAACTTGATATAGATATTACTAAGGATTACGGAGTAATCGGCATCTGCTTTAGGAATATTGAGACAGGCGATAAGTATTTCGTAGATTTCAGTTATGCAGATGGTTATACTAAGGATCTCGTTAGTGCATTACCAGCAGGTGAGTACAAGGTAAAACTTGTTAATGCTGGCAAGCTTGGTAAGACAAAGGCAATGCCAAAGACAATAACTGTTGGCACAGACGATACCGAAAAGGTAATTAGTTTTAAATAATTTCAAAGCCAGGTTTTAATTAACCTGGCTTTTTGTTATAATATCCACATTAAACTTATGAGGTGCGGTATGGAAATATGGGCACATAGAGGATGTAGCTATAGGCATCCTGAGAATACACTAGAGGCTTTTGAGGCCGCAGCGAAGCTGCCTGGCCTTACAGGAATCGAGCTCGATGTACAGCTCGCTCGCGATGGCGAAGTAGTGGTAATTCACGATGAAAAACTTGATAGAACTACCACAATGCGTGGATATGTAAAGGATTGGAACTTTACAGATTACGAAAAATTTACTAAAATTCCGAGTTTAAGACAGGTTTTAGACCTCCTCAAACCCTATATGGATGAGGGTTTGCTCCTCAATATTGAACTTAAGAACAATGAGATTAAATATGAGGGAATGGAGGAGAAAGTTATTGCTCTAGTCAAAGAATTTGGCGTAGAGGACAAAGTAATCTATTCTTCATTTAATTCGGATTCCACAAAGTATATTAAGGACAACTATCCAGAGTACAATGTTGCATGCCTTGCTGATGATATGCTTGATGCTATGAATGCAATGAACTTTAAGGTTCATGCGAATGCTATCCATCCATATATAAAAAAGACCAATTTGCCAGCATTCGCTTTTGAGGATGTCAAGGTACGTGTATGGACTAAGGATCCGCTTTATCCCCACGAGGCATTTATGAAAGAACATGACTTAAAGCGCTTAGAAAACAAAGGTATTGATGGTATTTTTCTCAACAATCCAGAGGATTATTTAAAGGCATAATAAATTATTAATACCTTATTTAAAAAAATGCTTGCAATTTGGTTGGCTTTTTGCTAAACTAAATTTCGCTGCATTTGAAGTGGCGTAGCCACAATTAGTATTAGGGGAGGTGCCCAGGTATGGCAAAATGCGAGATTTGCGGTAAGGACGTTTCTTACGGCATCAAGGTTTCTCACTCACACAGACGTTCAAACAGAACATGGAAGCCAAACGTAAAAAGAGTTAAGGCTATAGTTGACGGTACTCCAAAGAGAGTATACGTTTGCACACGTTGCCTTCGTTCAGGTAAGGTACAGCGCGCATAATTTAGCTAAAGCGAGGAGTTGCGAGTCGTAACTCCTTTGATATAGCGGAATAGTGTAACGGTAACACGACTGACTCTGACTCAGTTATTTGGGGTTCGAATCCCTATTCCGCTGCCATTAGAGACCAACCGAAAGGTTGGTCTTTTTTATTGTCTGCAATAATACTATAATGTAAATATAAGACTAGAGGTGATTATTGTGCGAGAGACATTGGAGGCGTTCTACGAACGCGGTGCAGAGGTGCAAAAGCATTTCTTAGAAATGGCAGAGGACCCAATGCGTTATAACAGGGAACTGTTGCTTCGCTTGCTTCAAGATAACAAGGATACAGAATTTGGAAAGAAATATGACTTTTCAACTATCGATTCAATAGAGGAATATCAAAGAAGAGTTCCTCTTTCATGTTATGCAGATTATGAGGATACAATTAGGCGAATGACAGAGGATGGAGAAACCAATATAATCACTTCTTACCCAGTTACAATATATGCAAAGTCCTCTGGTACAACTGGTAACCCAAAGCGTATTCCATCTACTCTTGCTTCTGCAAAGGTGAGTGGAGATTACCTCTGCAGTTTGAAATTTAAGATGGTTGCCGACGCACAGGGCAAGGACTGGTTTGATGGAAAGTGCTTCTTTGCAATTGAAAAGACATTTAGCACGTTGCCTTGTGGTGCGCTATATGGCCCTATATCAGGCACAATGACTAAGGCTTTTGGCGATGACTGTGATGATTATTTCACATCGCCAAAGGAAGTAATTGAATTTGATGGTAAGTCTGATTTGACTTACCTTACAACTCGCTTTGCTATTGCTGAGTCGGATGTCACTGAAATAGTATGCACATTTGCTACAAGGATGCTTGATACATTCCAATATATGCGCAAGAATTCAGAACTCTTAATTCATGATATCGAGACAGGCACAATCGATGATTCTATTAGAATTTTGCCAGAGACAAAAGAGGCGCTTTTAAATAAAATTAAGCCGATGCCAGAGAGGGCAGAGGAGCTTAGAAAAATATTTAGTAATGAGGACAATACAGACCTTGCCAAGAGGCTTTGGCCAAGGCTTACATACCTCCAAACAATTGGTACTGCTGGTTTTACTAGTTATATGGAAAAACTTAAAAAGTACATTGGAGACACCAAGATTTTCTATATTGGTTTGATGGCATCAGAGGGTATGTTTACTTATCCTCTTTCACTTGACTCTATGGAATCAATTCCAAATCCAGACTTTATGTTTTATGAGTTTTTGCCTGTTGATTCGAATGACTTGGCGGATGTAAAAACTATTGATCAACTTGAAGTTGGAAAAGTGTATGAGACAATTACGACAAACCTAAATGGCTTTTATCGCTATCGAATGGGGGATGCAGTAAAAGTTACTGGTATGTACAAAAACACACCTATTCTTGAGTTCTTATATCGCTTAAATCACAATGTCAGCATTCTGGGAGAAAAAACCGGTGAGGATATGCTGAATGATGCAATCAAAGCTACGGCTTTGAAACTGGATTTAGACATAGTGGATTACTCGGCTTTTGATGATAAGGAAGCAGAAAATCCAAGATATGGATTTTATATTGAAATCGCTGCCAATCCAAGGAATATATCAAAGGATGATATTGAGACTACACTGGACAATGAACTGTCCAGATGTAATCCAAGTTATAAAAAATATAGGGACACCGAGCTGTTGTCAAAACTTGTATTGTCGTATTTGCAACCAGAGACTTATTTGTTGCTTCAAGATATGCTACTTTACAATGGATATTCGACTGCGCAAATCAAGCCACCTCATATTTTGGACAATGAAAAGAAGTTGAAATTCTTAGAAGCACTGCGCGAAAATTGACCGTTCGTCCCATTTTTGGTACCACTCGTACTAAATTAGCAAAAATTTGTTGCTTTTTCCAAATTAAGGGCATATAATGTAACCAAACCGAACATTTGTGTTTGATGTTCGCTTCACGTTTGTTTATGGAGGATTTTGTTATGGCAGATAAAAATAAGGCTCTTGAAACAGCTATCGCTCAAATTGAAAAGCAGTATGGTAAGGGCGCAATCATGCGTCTTGGACAGAATACAAATTTAAATGTTGAGGCTATCTCAACTGGATCTTTTACTCTTGACGTTGCTACTGGTATTGGCGGACTTCCAAGAGGCCGTATTATCGAGATATATGGACCAGAGTCTTCTGGTAAAACAACTCTTGCTCTCCACGCAGTAGCAGAGGCTCAAAAGTCAGGTGGCGAGGCAGCATTCATCGATGCTGAGCACGCTCTTGATCCAGTATATGCTGCCAACTTGGGCGTTGACGTTGACTCATTGCTTGTTTCTCAGCCAGACAACGGTGAACAGGCTCTTGAAATTGCCGAATCACTTGTTCGTTCAGGTGCTATTGACATTCTTGTAGTTGACTCTGTTGCCGCTCTTGTTCCACGTGCAGAAATCGAAGGTGAGATGGGCGATTCTCACGTTGGTCTTCATGCACGTCTTATGTCACAGGCTCTTCGTAAGCTTGCTGGTGCTATTTCAAAATCCAATTGTATAATCATCTTCATCAACCAGCTTCGTGAAAAGGTTGGCGTTATGTATGGTAACCCTGAGACAACCACTGGTGGTCGTGCTCTTAAGTTCTACGCTTCAATGCGTATCGATGTTCGTAAGATTGAACAACTCAAGGCTCCAGGCAACGAGTTTATCGGTTCTCGTACCCGTGCCAAGATTGTTAAGAACAAGGTAGCACCTCCATTCAAAGAGGCTGAGTTCGATATCATCTATGGCCGTGGTATTGCCAAGGAGGGTGAGATTTTAGATGCCGCTGTTTCACTTGACATTATCCACAAGTCTGGCGCATGGTTCTCATATGGTGATGAGCGCCTTGGCCAGGGCCGTGAAAACGTTAAGGAATATCTCCTTGCTAACCCTGATTTCATGGCTGACATTGAGAAGCAGGTTAAGGACCGTATCTCTGAGCTTTCGAATCAGATGAAGCCTTCATATAAGGGCGGCCAGATGCATGACACACCGGTTGCTGCTGCTCCTGCACCAGCTCCAGAGGCTGCTCCTGTACCAACTTCTGCTGCATCAGCCAAGGCAAAGCTTGATATCACGGTGGACGACTAAAATGGCAAATTTTGATCAAGTATATGAGCGCGCACTCGACCTTCTCGAGTTGCGCGATCATTCAAAACGAGAACTTGAGGACAAGCTCATCGTAAAATTTGGATATGACAATCGCGAATTGGCAAAGTCCGTCTGTGACAAGCTCGTTGATAGCGGGCTTTTGGACGACGAGCGTTTTGCGCGTACCTATGCCGATGAGCTTGTAAGACGCAAGCACGTAAGCCCGACTGGGTTACGTGCTGCTTTGTCATCTCGGGGTATTGATAAGCGTATATCTGACATCATTATTGACGAACTTGAAATTGACCAAATCGAGCAAATAAATTGCCTTCTTGATGGTAAATTCCGTGGTAGGGATTTGCTTGATGAAAAGCAGTGCGACAAGACAATGAATGCACTCTATAGGCTAGGATTTAGCATGAATGATATTAGGAGCGCTATCTTGAAGCGTCAGGAGCAATTAGAGGCTGAACTTTTGGAAAATTCATAGGATGTTTGCTTGCAAATATACTTACTATAGTTTAGAATATAAGTAGTAATATTTAAAAGGAGTCTTTAAATTGCCACTTACATTAAACGACAATTATTTGACCAATTTAATATCTAAAGATGAAATCCAGGGAATGCAGGCTGAGATAACAGCTGCGCATGAACTCTTGCGTGATGGCAAGGGCCCTGGAAATGATTTTATAGGTTGGGTTGATCTCCCTGTAAATTATGATAAAGAGGAGTTCGCTCGTATCAAAGTTGCTGCTGAAAAAATTAAGCAGAACTCTGATGTTCTTGTTGTAATTGGTATCGGTGGTTCATACCTTGGTGCTCGCGCTGCGATTGAGTTCTGTAAGTCACAGAATTACAACTTGCTTGCGAAAGGTACACCACAGGTTATCTTCTCTGGTAACACAATCAGTTCAACAACACTTAATGAAATTATGGACCTTATCGATGGTCGTGATTTTTCAATCAACGTAATCTCTAAGTCTGGTACTACTACTGAGCCTGCAATTGCGTTCCGTGTATTCAGGGAACTCGCAATTGCAAAGTATGGCGAAGAGGGTGCAAAGGATCACATCTTTGTTACAACTGACAAGGCTCGTGGCACACTCAAGGCACTCGCTGATTCAGTAGGTTATGAGACATTCGTAGTACCTGATGACGTAGGTGGACGTTATTCAGTACTTACAGCAGTTGGTCTCTTGCCAATCGCTGTTGCTGGTATCGATATAGACAGTCTTATGAAGGGTGCACAGGATGCACGTCTTGCATTCCAGGACCCTGATATCAACAAGAATGATTGCTACAAGTACGCTGCAATCCGTAACGTTCTTGCACGTCATGGCAAGACTGTTGAAATGATGGTTTCATATGAGCCTTCATACACAATGATGAACGAGTGGTTTAAGCAACTCTATGGTGAGTCAGAGGGTAAGGATGGTAAGGGCATATTCCCAACATCAGCTATTTTCTCAACTGATTTACATTCTCTTGGCCAGTACATTCAGGATGGTCAGAGACTTCTCTTTGAGACAGTTGTTACATTTAAAAATCCAAACCGCGAGTACATCATTAAGGAGGATGAGGCAAACGTAGATGGCCTTAACTTCCTCGCTGGTCGCGGAATGTCATTTGTTAATCGCAAGGCATTCGAAGGTACTGTTCTTGCTCACAATGATGGCGGCGTTCCAAACATCGTATTAGAGGCTGAGCAGATGAACGAATACGAGCTTGGCTACATGATTTATTTCTTTGAAAAAGCATGTGCTATCTCTGGTTATGTTTTGGGTGTTAACCCATTCAACCAGCCAGGCGTTGAGAGTTACAAGAAGAACATGTTTGCCCTTCTTGGCAAGCCAGGTTATGAGAGCGAAAAAGCTGCTCTCGAAGCTAGACTTTAATCTAAATTTAAATATATATTTTAAGGAGGACGATACTATGGTATCACTTATCATCGGCCACAAAGGCTCAGGCAAAACAAAGAAACTCATTGACGCAGTTAACGCTGCTCGCGAGGCATCAAACGGCAACGTTATTTGTGTAGAAAAGGGCAACAAGCTCTCCAATGACGTTAAATATACCGTTCGTCTCGTTTCTGCAGAAGAATACAAGATTTCAGGTTTTGACGCTTATTATGGATTCCTTGCTGGAATGTGCGCAGGCGACTCTGATATAACTGACATCCTTTGTGATGGCACACTTAAAATCGGCGGTGAAATCGGCGACGATTTCCTTTGCTTCTTCAAGAAGGTTGCAAAGCTTGCTGAGGCTACAGACACCAAGTTTACATTCACAATCTCAGCTGATGAGGAAGAACTCCCAGCAGAGCTTTTCGAAGTAGCACAGAAGATCTAAAATAACTTAGATTTTATAAGGCGGAAAGTGACATCTTTCCGCCTTAAAATTATTATTGACTAAAGCTATTATTAGTATTATAATTACAAAGCGCTAAAAAGGCGGTGACTTTATGTTTGAAATCAATTTAGAGCCAATTTTCAATGAAACTGGTTCCTCTCTTTCAATCAATCACACTCTTGATTTGTCAGATATCGAGATTTCGGATGATAAGCCAATGAAGGCACCTTGTACTATAAAGGGTGTCATCAAAAATGAAACTGATATAGTTTCCATTTCCGCTGAAATCACAGTTTTATATTCCGGAAACTGTGACCGTTGCGCCAAAGAGGTAACTAGAGAATATACCATTCCGATGGAACATACTTTTGTGACCGAGTTGAACGACGAAGAAAACGATGAGTTTTTCCTCGTGCCAACCATGCGATTCGACTTGGAAGGACTGGCGACTGAAGATGTTATTCTTTACTTACCACAGAAGTTTTTGTGCAGTGAGGACTGTAAAGGAATCTGTCCAAAGTGTGGCAAGAACTTAAATGATGGACTTTGTGACTGCAAGGCAGATATAGACCCTAGATGGGAAGCACTTGCAGCATTACTTTAATTTTGATAGGGGGTTTCCAAAATGGCAGTACCAGCTAGAAGAGTTTCAAAGGCTCGTCGCGACAAGAGACGTTCAAACGTATGGAAGATGGACGCTCCAGAGCTCGTAAAGTGCCCACAGTGCGGTGAATACAAGAGACCACACAGAGTTTGCCAGGAATGTGGTTACTACAATGGCAAGCAGGTAATCGTAAAGGACTAATCAAAATTTCTTTAGAGATTCAAGGTGGAGAAGGGGAACCTTCCCCACCTTTTAGTCGTTTTAAGGAGAAAGGGGGAAATGGTATGTCAGCAGTGATTAAAAGTGTAGAACCGGGTTCATATGCAGAGGAACATGGTATTAAATCGGGTTGTACGCTTCTAAAAATTAATGGTCATGATATTGTTGATGTTCTTGACTATCGTTTTTATATGATGGAACAGAAAGTCACAATTAGTTACCGTGCAGAAGATGGCAAGATTCGTATGGTCAAAATCGAGAAAGATGATGAGTATGATGACCTTGGCATTGAGTTTGAGACATATTTAATAGACAAGCAGCACTCATGCAACAACAAGTGCATATTCTGCTTTATAGATCAGCTCCCAGAGGGTATGAGAGAAAGCCTTTATTTTAAGGATGATGACTCACGTATGTCATTTTTCTATGGCAACTATATCACCCTCACAAACCTTAGCGATGAGGACATAGACAGGATAATTAAAATGCATATTAGCCCTGTCAATGTATCTGTTCATACTATGAACGAGCAGCTTCGCTGCGAAATGATGAATAACCGCTTTGCGGGCGACAGCTTGCGCTATTTAAAGCGCCTTGCGGATGCTGGCATTAGCATCAACGCCCAGCTTGTTTTATGCCCTGGCATAAACGATGGCGATGAGCTTGAGTACAGCATACGCAAACTCTATGAATTGTCGCCAAGCGTGCAAAGCGTTGCGTGTGTGCCGGTAGGCCTCACACGTTTCAGGGATGACCTGCCACAGATTGAACCATATAATCGCAAGACGGCAAGGGAAACAATAATGCTCGTTGATAAGCTTGCTCATGAGATTAAGCCAGAGCTTGGCTCACGTTTTTGCTATGCTGCTGATGAGTTCTATTTAATGGCAGAACTCCCAATTCCTGATGAGGATTACTATGATGATTATCCTCAACTTGATAATGGCGTAGGCCTCATGCGACTCTTTAACGAAGAGGTAAATGACGCTGTGCTAGAACTGGGCAAGCACCTTTCAGAGCACGTGATAGAAAAGGGCGATGAGCCTATTCGTGCAACGATTGCTACAGGTCTTGCGGCAGAGGACTTAGTAAAGAGCGCTGCCCGTAAAGTGCAGAACCTCTTTGGTGGAGCGTTCGAGCTCAAGGTTCGTGGCATTGTAAATGTCTTCTTTGGCCCGAGTATTACAGTGTCAGGACTCCTTACTGGTGAGGATATAATAAGACAGCTTCGTGGTAAAAACTTAGGTTCTGTTTTATTCCTTCCAAAGGTGCTACTCCGTGATGGTGAGACAGTGCTTCTTGATGACGTGACTATAGAAGATATAGAAAAGGAACTTGATATCAAAGTCGTTGTTCTTGATAACGACGGATACGAGTTCGTGAATACAATAGTAGAAACAATCGAGGAGGTGAAATAATGTCAAGACCAGTAGTTGCAATAGTCGGTCGCCCAAATGTTGGTAAGTCAACACTTTTTAACAAGTTAATAGGTCAACGTCTCTCAATAGTAGACGATACACCAGGTGTTACTCGTGACCGTATTTATGGTGACTGCGAGTGGCTTAACCATAATATGCTCCTTGTAGATACTGGTGGTATCGAGCCTTATTCGGATGACATTATTCTCTCTCAGATGCGCCGCCAGGCGCAGCTTGCAATTGATAGCGCAGATGTAATCATTATGGTTACCGATATCAGGGACGGCGTTGTAGCAACTGATAATGAGGTTGCAACAATGCTTCAAAAGAGCGGTAAGCCAATTGTACTCTGCGTAAATAAGTGCGATACAACAGGTGAATTGCCACCTGATTTTTATGAGTTTTACAACCTTGGTCTTGGTGACCCAATTGCTGTATCAGCAAGCCATGGTCGTGGAACAGGCGACCTCCTTGATGAGGTTTTAAAGTACCTCCCAGAAAATGCTGGTGAGGATTATGAGGATGACACAATCAAGGTTGCTATTATCGGCAAGCCAAATGTTGGTAAATCATCTCTCGTAAACCAAATCTGTGGTGAGAACCGTGCGATAGTATCAGACATCGCCGGTACAACAAGAGATGCCACTGATACAACTGTTGAAAATAAGTACGGTAAATTTGTATTTATCGATACAGCTGGCCTTCGTCGCAAGTCCAAGGTTGATGACACAATAGAAAAGTACAGCGTGCTTCGTGCCAGAATGGCTGTTGAGCGCGCTAACGTATGTGTCATTATGATTGATGCGACAGAGGGCTTTACAGAGCAGGATTCAAAGGTTGCTGGTATTGCGCATGAGCTTGGCAAGGCATGCATTATTGCTGTAAATAAATGGGATGCTGTTGACAAGACGGGCGAGACAATGCAAAAAGAGCGCAAAAAGCTCATGAATGATTTCTCATTCATGTCCTATGCACCAATAATCTTTATCTCTGCCAAAACAGGTCAACGTATACCAGAACTCTACGAACTCATCAAGTTCGTAGATGATCAAAACGCAATGCGTATTTCAACTGGTAAACTCAACGACGTTTTGGCCGCTGCAACCGCTCGCGTTCAGCCACCAACGGATAAGGGCCGCCGCCTCAAGATTTACTACATGACTCAGGCATCCACTCGTCCTCCGACGTTTGTTTGCTTCGTCAACTCCAAGGATTTGTTCCACTATAGCTATCAACGCTATCTCGACAACCAAATCCGCGAAGTATTTGGTCTTGAGGGCACTCCAACACGTTTCGTTATCCGCGAGCGTGAGGAGAAGAAGGGCAAGAAGAAATAATATAGTATAATATATAAAGTAAAGCCTCTAGGATTTGTTCCTAGAGGCTTTTTTGCACCTATTGACAAATTGAAATTATCGTGATATCATTTTGATATCAACTTAAGGAGGTTGACTTAAATGGAAGAAAAAATCTATACAACTAAAAAGAATGGTATGCTCGCTTTGCTACTTATCGTAGCACTTTACGTTTTGGCAATACTCGGTGTAATTAGCCCTGCTTTCCTTGATGGTCCAGCAGCTGCTATTATTACTGTAATTTCAATCATATATGTATGCTTTGGCTGGATTCTTTTCCTTGGCCTCAAGGTTTTAAAGCCTCAGGAAGCATTGGTACTTACACTTTTCGGTAAGTACAAGGGCACAATCAAGGAAGACGGTTTCTATTTTGTAAACCCATTCTGTGGCTCATTCAATCCAGCAGCTACAACAAAGCTCAACCAGAGCGGTGACGTTGATACAAACGCTGCTTCAATTCTTACTGCTGCAGCAACAGGTACTGCAGCTACAGCATATGAAAAATCATCAAAGAAAATTTCTCTTAAGATAATGACACTCAATAACAGCCGCCAAAAGATCAACGATTGTCTTGGTAATCCTGTTGAGATTGGTATCGCTGTTATGTGGAGAGTAACAGATACAGCAAAGGCCGTATTTAATGTAGATAACTATAAAGAATACTTATCACTTCAGTGCGATTCTGCACTTCGTAATGTAGTTCGTATCTATCCATACGATGTAGCACCTGGTGTTGATACAACAGGTGACGGCGTTGCTGATGAAGGCTCACTTCGTGGCTCTTCTGACATCGTTGCAAATCGTATTAAGGAAGAGATTCAATCCAAGGTTGATGAGGCTGGTATCGAAATCGTAGAGGCTCGCATCACACACTTGGCTTACGCTCCAGAAATCGCATCTGTAATGCTTCAGCGTCA
>JAGHVH010000019.1 GCA_018064455.1 Candidatus Limimonas egerieequi
CCTTGATTTCTTTTATCTCAAGTGGTGTGGCACCATTAGCGAGAGAAGCCGTAGCGCTGGTGCAGAGACGGATGATGGACATCTCCATCTCGACACGGCGATTGAGTCCGCGACGGAGGTTAGTCAGCGTGTCGCCTAGGACGTTGAGGACTTCTAGGATGAAGTCCATTGTGTAGGCGGCAGCAGTTTGCTGGTACTCAGCGAGCTCCTCCTTGGATGCGACGATAATTTCGCTTGGGTTCTTAACGGCCTTGCAAACCATCAGGTTTCTGAAGTGGTTTGTAAGCTCGTTGCACAAGCGTTCCATGTCGCATGAGTTGTTGTGTAATGTATTGATTTGGGATAGTGCGCTAGCGCTATCCTTGTTGAGAATACTAGTTGAGAGGGCAAAGAGGTAATCTTTGCCAGCAAGACCAACGGTTGCATTGACAACGTCGAGTGTAATGTGACGTGAGTGTCCAATGCACTGGTCGAGAATTGAGAGGGCGTCACGAAGAGCACCGTCAGCAAGGCGTGCAATGAGCATTGCTGCGTCTGCTTCGAGTTCCAAGCCCTCTTGTTCTGCAACATATGAGAGACGCTTTGCAATGTCCTCTGGTGTGATGCGCTTGAAATCAAAGCGCTGACAACGTGAGAGGATAGTTGCAGGAAGCTTGTGAACTTCTGTTGTTGCGAGGATGAACTTAACGTGTGCTGGTGGTTCCTCGAGTGTTTTGAGAAGGGCGTTGAATGCGCCGGTTGAAAGCATGTGTACCTCATCGATGATGTATACACGATACTTGCTGTTAACAGGTGTGAAGTTTGCTTCGTCACGGATGTCACGAATGTTGTCGACGCCGTTGTTTGAAGCAGCATCGATTTCGATTACGTCCATGATTGCACCGCTGTCGATACCTTTGCAGGTGTCACATTCGTTGCAAGGGTCGCCGTTTATTGGGTGCTCGCAGTTTACTGCCTTTGCAAAAATCTTGGCACAAGTTGTCTTACCAGTACCACGTGAACCGGTGAAAAGGTAGGCATGAGAATGTCTGCCAGTTTCAATCTCGTTCATCAAGGTAGTGGTGATGTGATCTTGGCCAACAACGTCGGCAAAAACACCAGGACGCCATTTACGATATAAAGCTTGATACACTGTTAACCCTCCTCATAAAGAATAAAGCAGAGGTCTTTCACTTGACCATACAGCGCGCAGGCGGACTGTGGCGCACAGAACTAATCGCTTAATGCTGCTCGGTTCCCCGCCTGACATGGTTCACGACGTCCTGTCGCACAGGACCCACACGCCATATGGTCAAACAAAAGCTACTCTGCTTTTACCACCCCAATATTATATATAAAAATAAGTGCAAAATCAATAGTTTTAGCCCCTTCGATTTATGCATATGTCCTTGTTGTTTTTTATTGCGGCAAACCACTATAAGTGGTATAATATCTTTTGTATTATATCTATATATGCCACTTTTTGTGGTTTATGGGGGACAAAATGGGGTACGAAATGGAAAGCGATCTCATAATTGGTAGAAACCCAGTTATGGAAGCTTTAAAAGCTGGACGAGAGATTGACACTCTCTATGTTTCAAAAGGCGAGCGACAAGGCTCGGTCGGAAAGATAATAAGCATGTGTCGTGATGCTGGAATCATCGTCAAGGACACAGACCCAAAGAAGCTTGACTATATGTGTGGTAATCAAAACCATCAGGGAGTTATAGCAAGGGTTGCTGCTCATGCATATTCATCGGTTGATGATATCTTTGCAAGAGCAGAGGCAAAGGGTGAGAGCCCATTTATCATCATTTGCGACGAAATAGAAGACCCTCATAATTTAGGCGCAATAATAAGGACAGCCGAATGTGCTGGCGCACACGGCATAATCATTCCAAAGCGCCGCAATGCAACACTAAACTTTACGGTTGCAAAGACATCAGCTGGCGCGCTTGAATATATGCCAGTTGCAAGGGTGTCCAACCTTGCAACGACAATAGATGAACTAAAAGAGCGCGGCGTTTGGATATACGGCACCGATATGGATGGTGACGTATGGTGCAAGACGGACCTCAAAGGTGCGATAGCACTAGTAGTTGGTTCCGAAGGCAATGGCATGGGAAGACTGATTAGAGAGAAATGTGATTTCGTTCTCTCACTTCCTATGAGAGGCGAAATCAATTCACTCAATGCTTCCGTTGCAGCCGGAATTGTAATGTATGAAGTAAGTCGACAGAGACTAGATATAAAACCAGTATGAAAGGAGTGTGTGAAAGATGGCTAATTTTGATGAGTTAGATGAATTGTTGTCAGAACTTGAATCCGAAGCAGGATCAAAGTCTCAGAAGTCATGGTCTTTAGATGAGATAGATGCACTCCTCTCTAATGAAAATATGGATGATTTCTCTTCTGAACCTGTTGAAGAACCTTCAATGGATTTATTTGAAGATATAGAGGAACCTACGGTTGAAGAGATTCCTGAAGAACCAGAGGTTGAGATTGAAAAACAGGATGAAGAACCTGAAGAAGATCTTGACGAACCAGAACCTATAACTGAGGAAACTGCTCCAGCTGAGGAACCAGCTGAAAAGCCAAAGAAGGCTCCAAGATTCCAGATATTCAATCTTCAACTTGGCAGAGATAAGAAGAAACAAGAGATTCTCGAGCAGGTACTGGAAGAAGAACCAGAGGAAGAAGTTGCTGTTGAGAAGGTAACATCTGTTCCTGTTAATGACGATGACCTTGAGTTCTTGGAGGACGACAAGGAAGATGCTGAGGTTGTAGAAGCACCAGCACCAAGA
>JAGHVH010000010.1 GCA_018064455.1 Candidatus Limimonas egerieequi
CTAGTAAGACCCCTTGAAGACTACAAGGTTGATAGGCAGTAAGTGTAAGTGTGGTGACACATTCAGCTAAACTGTACTAATAGGTCGAGGGCTTGTCTATACAAACAGGAATTGCTTGTGCACTTACCCTTAATGCTCTTTGTTCAGTTTTGAAGGTGCAATATTTTTTTGTACTTTTAAAACATATGCACCATTAGCTCAGTTGGTAGAGCACCTGACTCTTAATCAGGGTGTCCAGGGTTCGAGTCCCTGATGGTGTACCACGCCCGAAAGGCGCGATGAATCGCTTTTTGGGTCATGTGGCCCGTTGGTCAAGTGGCCTAAGACTCCGGCCTCTCACGCCGGCAACAGCGGTTCGAATCCGCTACGGGTCACCACTATAAAAAATAGTCGGTGTCTATAACGCTGAGGGTCCACCCGTTCCCATCCCGAACACGGTAGTTAAGCTCAGCAGTGCCGAAAATACTTGGAGGGCAGCCTCCCGGGAAGATAGGTCGATGCCGACATTTTTTATGCCCTAATAGCTCAGTCGGTAGAGCACGCGGCTGTTAACCGCGGTGTCACAGGTTCGAGTCCTGTTTGGGGCGCCAAAAATAAGAGAGCAACTTCGGTTGCTCTCTTATTTTTTTCTCCCAAAGACTCAAACTTGATCACCACAGTTACCAGCCAAATGGCGTGCTCTACCAGAAGACTGAGCTCTCAGTCGGTTTTAGACAAAAAAGCTTCCTGTGGACGGTTTTTTGGCTAAAATACGTTAGATTATCTGTTTTGTAACCTAAAAATAAACGCGGCTATTAACCATATTTAAAATAATTCTAAAATTTTATAAAATAGTTGTTGACTTTAGCACTTTTATGTGTTAAAGTTTAAAGCGTTAAAACTTTAAAGCACTAAAGTGCGTAGGAAAGAGGAATGAAAAATGGCAATTAAAATCGTGTTGTTAGTAGCTTATTTTGCAGTAATGATAGGAATAGGCTTCTATTGCCGTCAACATTCTACAGACGTAAACGGATTTGTACTAGGTGGACGTTCAGTAGGACCTTGGCTTACGGCATTCGCATTTGGTACATCTTATTTCTCAGCAGTTATCTTTGTTGGTTATGCTGGACAGTTTGGTTGGAAATTTGGTTTGGCATCAACCTGGATAGGCCTTGGAAATGCACTTATTGGTTCACTTCTTGCATGGACAATCCTTGGTCGTCGTACAAGAATTATGACTCAGCACCTTGATAGTGCTACAATGCCACAGTTCTTTGAGAAGAGATTTGATAGTATGACAATGAAGCTTTTGTCATCACTTATCATCTTTATATTCTTGATTCCATACACAGCATCTCTTTACAATGGTCTTTCTCGTCTTTTCGAGATGGCATTTAGCGTAGATTACACTGTTTGTATCGTAATTATGGCAGCACTTACTGCTGTATACGTTATTGCAGGCGGTTACATGGCAACTGCAATCAACGACTTTATTCAGGGTATAATAATGCTCATAGGTATCGTTGCTATTATCGCATCAGTACTTAAGATAAATGGTGGCTTCCTTGGTTCAGTTGGTGCTCTTGCACTTGTTACTGATCCAGCAATATCAGATATTCCTGGCGTATTCGCATCATTCTTTGGACCAGATCCAGTTAGCCTCTTCGGTGTAATTATCCTTACATCTCTTGGTACATGGGGTCTTCCTCAGATGGTTCAGAAGTTCTACGCTATTGAGAGTGAGAAGTCAATTCATAAGGGAACAGTTATTTCAACAATCTTTGCAGTAGTAGTTGCTGGTGGTTGTTACTTCCTTGGCGGTTTTGCTAGACTTTTCCCAGTAGATGTAGCAACTGTTGGTTTTGATGCTATCATCCCTAAGATGCTCTCTAACCTTTCACCACTTCTTATTGGTATTACATTGATCCTTGTAATGTCAGCTTCAATGTCAACATTGTCTTCACTTGTTTTGACATCAAGCTCAACACTTACACTTGACTTTATCAAGCCATTGATTCTTGATAAGAAGAAGTCTTCAGAAAAGACAGAACTCGCAATTATTAGAGTTTTCATCGCAGTATTTATTGTTATCTCTGCAATTATCGCTGTACTTCAGTACAAGTTTAACGTTGCATTCATCGCTCAGCTTATGGGTCTTTCATGGGGTGCTCTTGCAGGTTCATTCCTTGCACCATTCCTTTACAGCTTGTACTGGAAGGGCACAACAAAGGCAGCTTGCCTTACAAGCTTTGCTTGGGGCTCACTCCTTATGCTTGCAAACATGTTCTTCAAGAGTGCATTCCCAACAATCCTTCAGAGCCCAATTAACTGTGGCGCACTTGCAATGATCGGTGGACTTATTATTGTTCCAATCGTAAGCCTTCTTACAAAGGCTCCATCAGAGGAGAAGGTTACATTTGTATTCAGCTGCTATGACAAGAAGGTTATGGTTCCAATCACAGATGCACTTTCTGAAGGAGAAGATTGACAAACGGACATAGATGTGTTAACATATCGAGCGTGATAGAGGCGCACCTAAGATTAGTACTACGGTTTATGGCTGCCAAAGCTGCGTAGGAAAGGTGAGGGTGCCGAAGTGGACACGGTGGCATGTGTCTTGCTGGCAGTGTGGGAAATACCCACGGTGCTGTCGCAGAAATGCGGAGAGCTATCCCTTGAATTGCATATTTATTATTATGTATTTTAGGGACAGTCGCATTTTTGTGACTGTCCCAATTTAATTTGCATAATAATTTTCTTTTTATAAAGGAGTAGGAAAATGAAGAATACAGTTTTTAAAGGAGTAGCAACTGCTATAATCACACCAATGTTTGAGGATGGCACCATTGACTACGAGAGCTTTGGCAGACTTATTGATTGGCAGATTGAGCAGGGCGTAAATGCAATTGTATCAGTAGGTACAACTGGTGAAGGCTCAACTCTTGATGACGCTGAGCATAAGGAAGCTATGAAGTTCACAGTTGATAAGGTTGCTGGCCGTGTTCCTGTAATTGCAGGTACTGGTTCTAACGATACAGCTTATGCTATCCAGCTTACTGAATACGCATGTGAAATTGGCGCTGATGCAATGCTTCTTGTAACACCTTACTACAACAAGGCTACACAAGAGGGACTTTACCAGTCATTTAAGGCTATTGCTGAGCACTCAACAAAGCCATGTATTCTTTATAACGTACCAGGCAGAACTGGCTGTAACTTGCTCCCAGCAACTGTACTTAGACTTGCTCAGGATGTTCCAAATATCGTTGCTGTTAAGGAAGCTTGCGGCAACCTTTCACAGGTAGCAGAACTCTGCGCACTCTGTGGAGATATCATTGATGTTTATTCTGGTAATGACGATCAGATTCTTCCTGTATTATCCCTTGGTGGTAGTGGTGTAATCTCAGTTCTTTCTGACATTATGCCAGCAGAGACAGTTGAGATGTGTGAGGCTTTCTGGCGTGGCGACATGAAGAAAGCACAGGATTTACAGCTTGGTCTTTTACCACTTATCAATGCACTCTTTAGTGAAGTAAACCCAATCCCAGTTAAGGCTGCTTGCGCTGCTATGGGTTATGGTGCAAATGCACTTCGTCTTCCTCTTACTCCTATGAATAAAGATAAAGAAAAGGTTCTTTTCGATTTAATGCGTGAGCAGAATCTTATCTAAGGTGATATAAATGAAAGTATTACTTGTTGGCCTCTGTGGCCATATGGGACAAAATGTTATTAATACAATAAATACTGGCAAGTTCGACTGCGAACTTGTGGCCGGTGTTGATCCATTTGCAAAAGGCGACGAGTGCGTACCATGCGCAACGTCATTTGCGGATGCAAATGCGGATGTTGACATCATCGTCGACTTTTCACATCACTCAATGACAGTGGAGATGACAAAATTTGCGGTAGCAAATGGCTTGCCACTGCTCATTGCTACAACCGGCCAGACAGAGGACGAACTTGCTGCAATTGATGAGGCAGCAAAGTCCATACCAGTTTTCTTTGCAGGAAACTATTCAATTGGTATTGCACTTCTTTGCGAGATGGCAAAGAAAACTGCAGCTGTTTTCCCAGATGCTAATATTGAGATAGTAGAAACACACCACAATCGCAAGATTGATGCGCCTTCAGGCACCGCTCTGGCGCTTTTTAATGCTATCAAGGAATCAAGACCTAACGCTACAGCAAATATGGGCAGAAGCGGTCAGATGAAGCGCACAGAGGATGAGATTGGTATCCAGTCAATCCGTCTTGGTGATATTGTGGGTATCCATGAGGTAATTATCAGCACTGGTGCTGAGACAATTACCTTAAAGCATGAGGCGCACAGCCGTGCACTCTTTGCAGAAGGAGCACTTGTTGCTGCTAAGTTCCTTGCTTCAAAACCAGCAGGACTATATAAAATGACAGATATGGTTAAGTTTTAAGGTGAGATAATGAAAATAGCACTTTATGGTTACGGCAACCTTGCTCGTGGTATTGAGTGTGCCGTATTACAAAATCCAGATACAGAACTTGTTGGCGTCTTCACAAGACGTGATCCATCATCAGTAAAAACATTGACTGGTGTACCAGTTTATTCTGCTGATTCTGTATTGGATTTTGAGGATAAAATAGATGTACTCGTAATCTGTGGCGGTTCAGCAACAGATTTACCACGTATGACACCAAAACTTTCAGAGCATTTCAACGTAGTAGATAGCTTTGATACACATGCTTCAATCCCAACACATTTTGACAATGTAAATGCTGCGGCGAAGGAGTCGGGACACTTGGCTCTTATCTCAGCAGGCTGGGACCCAGGCATGTTCTCATTAAACAGGCTCTATGCGTCCGCTATTTTGCCTGAGGGCGCTGATTATACGTTTTGGGGCCGTGGTGTAAGCCAAGGTCATTCTGACGCTATTCGCCGCATAGAGGGCGTTTTAGACGCACGTCAGTACACAGTGCCAATCGAGGATGCTATGCAGCGCGTAAGGGCTGGCTCAAA
Organism: Candidatus Limimonas egerieequi; assembly: GCA_018064455.1. Lineage (GTDB taxonomy): Bacteria > Bacillota > Clostridia > Oscillospirales > Acutalibacteraceae > UBA1227. Next base: position 4,970 of record JAGHVH010000010.1, read on the forward strand.
TCCAGAACTTACAACAAGAGAAAAGCACCTTCGTGAGTGCTACGTAGTAGCAGCTGAAGGCGCTGATAAAGCAAAGATTGAAAATGAAATTAAGACAATGCCAAACTACTTTGCAGACTATGATACAACAGTAACATTTATCTCAGCAGAGGAGATGAAGGCAAATCACAGTGAGTTGCCACATGGCGGTTCTGTTATCAGAACTGGTGTGACAGGCATAAATCGTGAGCACACTCACGTTATAGAATATAGTTTGAAACTTGATTCAAACCCAGAGTTTACTGGTTCTGCACTTCTTGCTTTCGCAAGAGCAGTTTCGCGTAAGCATGCAAAGGGTGAGACAGGATGCATCACAGTATTTGATATTGCACCTGCAGAACTCTCACCACTTTCTGGTAAAGAACTTCGTGCACACGTACTTTAATTTTGGAGGAAGCATATGATTTGTAGCAATCTCTCTGTATCTTTTGATGGCCATCTTCTCTTTGCGGGCCAGGATACAGTCTCACTTGCAAATGAATATGGTACACCGCTTTATCTTATGGATGAGGCGCGCATTCGCGAGCGTTGTCGCACATATCTCGACGCTGTCAATGAGGCTTTTGCTGGTAATGCCAAGGTACTCTATGCATCAAAAGCCGCTTCCTTCAAGCGCATCTATGAAATAATGCGCGAGGAAGGCATGGGTACAGACGTCGTATCTATGGGCGAGATATATACAGCGAAGCGTGCTGGGTTTGATCTCTCTTTGGCATACTTCCATTCAAACAACAAGACCGATGAGGACGTTGCTTATGCAATGGATAATGGTGTTGGTCACTTTGTTGTAGATAATGTTGAGGAGCTCTATGCTATTGATAGGATTGCAAGGGAAAAGGGGATAAAGCAGGCTGTGTTGCTTCGCTTAACTCCTGGTATTGACCCACATACCTATGCTGCCATCTCAACTGGTAAAGTTGACTCCAAGTTTGGCTCAGCCATTGAGACAGGCCAAGCACTTGAGATTACCAAGATTGCTTTATCACTTGAAAATGTAAATCTCCTTGGTTTCCATTGTCACGTAGGTTCCCAGGTCTTTGATTCTGATGTTTACATCCGTGCATCATCAGTTATGCTCAAGTTTATCTCAACTGCAAAAGATGCGCTTGGCTTTGAGGCTGTGGAGCTTGATATCGGCGGTGGCTATGGCGTACGCTACACAGAGGATGACCCTGTTATCGACATCCGTGCCAATATATTCTCGGTTGCAGAGCATATGAAGAAATGTGCCGATGAACTTGGCATTAAATTGCCTTGTGTCTGTTTTGAGCCAGGCCGTAGCATCGTTGCTGATGCAGGCCTCACACTCTATTCAGTTGGCACAATCAAGGATATCCCAGGTTACAAGACCTATGTATCTGTTGATGGTGGCATGACTGATAACATCAGGCATGCGCTCTATGGCGCACCATACACCTTCTATGCTGCTGACAATATGACAGCAGAGGCAGATATGGAGTGTTCAGTGGTAGGCCGTTGTTGCGAGAGCGGCGACATTGTGGGTGAGAATGTTTTGCTCCCACGTGAGACGACAAGGGGAACAATCCTCGCTTGCCTTACAACGGGCGCATACCACTACTCAATGGCCTCCAATTACAACCGCGTGGCCAAGCCACCAGTTGTAATGATAAATGAGGGCAAGAGTTATGTCGCTGTAAGGCGCGAAACGCCAGAGGATGTTGCATCACTTGACTTATAAAAATAAGCCATCAGTCGGTTGACTGATGGCTTTAATTTTGCTTATCTTACTTTGTTGTGGCTGTGTGAGTAAATCTCAAGAATCTCGGCGTATATTGCTGCGTCGTTTGCAAGGTCTGGATTAGCCTCTGTGAACTTTGTCAAGAACTCGTCCTTGCTGTAATCGATGTAGAATGTACGTGAAAGGTGCTTCATCTCAAGCTCTTTGTCGCCGTATTTCCAAACTGGTTTGAATTCCTTTTTAGCACGGCCAAATGCCTTTTGTGGGTGCTTGAATACTAATTCGCCAGCCTCATTGATGCCAAGCTCAAGCTTGTCAGCTTTCTTAGAAGACTGGAGAGCGTCGTATGTCTGTTGGCTAACGAGACCCATTGCAGGGTTGTAATCAGCAACTGCCTTGGTGTCGTTTGGTACGTTGTAATAAGGCATAAGTACGCCAAAGAACAACCAAAGTAAAACAGCGATAACTGCGATTATTATAACTACTACTGCAGCGAGTGCTCCGCCTGCAATTTTGAGATACTTCTTAATTTTATCCATTATGTATCCTCCTCAAAAAGAGCCGTTTCATTAATACTCGAATATATTAGCATAAATAGAGGATTAAATAAAGGTGTTTTTTGTTGAGAAATGCAATTTATATGATACAATACAAGGGTATGTTACAAATGGAGGTGAGAAAAATGGCGAACAAGCTCTGGACAAAGGACTTTACAATCATAACACTCGGTTCAGTGGTGTCTATGCTCGGTAATGCAATGTCCGGATTTGCAATGAGTCTTTTGGTGCTCGATTATACTGGAAGTACTTTGTATTATGCGATTTTCCTTGCTTGTTTTACACTTCCTCAACTTGTTATGCCTATTTTCTCTGGCGCAATTCTTGATAGATTTTCAAGAAAGAAGACAATTTATTCTTTAGACTACTTATCTTCAGGACTTTACCTGTTATTTGCGCTTATTTTATTTAAAAACTGGTTTAATTTTCCAATGATAGCGATAGGATGTATTATCATCGGCTCAATCGAGAGCATTTATTGTGTGGCATATGATAGCTTTTATCCACTTCTTATCTCGGAAGGCAATTATCAGAAGGCCTATTCTGTAGCAAGCACACTTGAAACACTGACTTTTTTGATGATTCCTGTATCAACGTTCTTCTATAACAAGGTTGGCGTTGCACCACTCATGCTCTTCAACGCTGTGACGTTCTTCTTCGCAGCAACGATGGAGACAAAGATTGAGCATGATGAAAAATATATTGAAAAGCAGAAACAAAATCTCCTCGAATCAGGAGAGGAGATAGGTATAGTGAAGCTTATGCTCCGTGATATCAAGGAGGGTTTTGCATACCTCAAGGTGGAGCGTGGACTTCTCTTTATTGCACTCTACTTCTTCGTATCAAACTTTGCTGGTTCAGCTTCGCAGGTAGTTGGACTTCCATATTTTAAAGCACATTATGATAACGGCGCATATGTATTTATCCTGGTAATGGGTTGTAGTGTTTTATTCCGTGCAGTTGGTGGTATGATTCATTACACGGTTAAACTTCCAGTGAAATATAAGTTCTATATTGCACTTTTGGTATACGTATGTATTTCAATATTTGAGGGCGCGTATTTGTATTTTCCAATTCCAGTTATGATGATTCTTTGTGCATTGACCGGAATCGGTGGTGTAACAAGCTATACTATTAGGATCTCTGCGACACAATCATATGTTCCGGATGAGCGCAAAGGCCGTTTTAACGGCGCGTTCAATGTCCTTTTGACAGGCGGTGCCTTTATCGGTGAACTCGCCGCGGGTGCGCTCTCAGAGGTCGTACCTGATGTCCGTATGGTTGTATCCATATTTATGGGCATTAATTTGTTTGCCGCAATATTCTTTATTGGTGGAAATAAGAAATATATCAAACCGATTTACAATACACAAAACTAAGGAGGCTCCAATATGAAACTTCAGGATATGGTCTATGAAAGACCAAATGTTGAGGAACTAAAAGTTCAGATTAAAGGACTCGTAGATGAGTTTAAGGCAGCATCAACTTTTGAGGAGGCAGATGCTGTAAGAGCTCGTTACGATGAGCTTTTTGACCACTATGAGACTTTGGCTACACTCTGCTATATTCGTCATTCTGTAAACACAAAGGACGAGTATTATGACAAGGAACAGCAGTGGAACGACGAACAGATGCCAATAATCCAGGAGTATTCTCAGATGTTCACTGAGGCTCTCCTTGAGTCAAAGTTCCGCCCTCAGTTTGAGGATAAATATGGCGATCTTCTCTTTGTAAATGCGGAGATGGAGAAGAGAACTTTTAAGCCAGAGATCATTGCAGATCTTCAGGCTGAGAACAAGCTTGTAACTGATTATGAAAAGCTTCTTGCTTCTGCTCAAATCGACTTTGAGGGTAAGAAGATGACTATCTCAGAACTCCTTCCATACAAGCAGGATGCCGACGACAAACTTCGTCTTGATGCTTGGACTGCAGAGGGTAACTTCTATATGGAGAATAAGGCTGAACTTGACCGTCTATATGATGACCTCGTAAAGGTTCGTGATAAGATGGGTAAGGCGCTCGGCCACAGCAACTATATCCCTCTTGGATATGACCGTATGACTCGTAATTCATACACAAAGGATGACGTCGATAGGTTCCGTAAGGCTGTAGTTAAGTATATTGTTCCGCTCGCTGATAAGATTTATCGTGATCAAGCTAAGAGAATTGGCAAGGATTATCCGATGAACTATGCTGATGCGGCACTCATGTTCCGTGATGGTATGGCAAAGCCTCAGGGTACTGCTGATGATATCCTTGCACACGGTAAGAAGTTCTATCATGAACTCTCACCTGAGACAACTGAATTTATTGACTTTATGTATGATAACGACCTTTTAGATGTTCTCTCAAAGGACGGCAAGGCAGTAGGTGGTTACTGCACAGAAATCCCTGATTATCAGGCAGAATTTATATTTGCAAACTTTAACGGCACAGCTGATGACGTTGAGACTGTAACACATGAGGCAGGACATGCTTTTGCAGGTTATGTTGCTGCTCGTGAAATTGATTTCAAAGCATATAGAAATCCAACTATGGAATCATGTGAGATTCACTCAATGTCAATGGAATTCTTTGCTTGGAAATGGGCTGAGGGCTTCTTCGGACCAAAGACAGAGAAGTTCAAATATCAGCACCTTGCTGGCGCACTTAAATTTATCCCATATGGCACAATGGTAGACCACTTCCAGCACATAGCATATGAGCATCCAGAACTCACTCCTAAGCAGAGGGATGAGGAGTGGAAAAAGCTCACAGCTATTTATATGCCATGGATTAAGATGGATGAGATCCCATTCTTCGGTGACGGCGCAGCTTGGCAGCGTCAGCATCATATCTATTCATATCCGTTCTATTACATCGATTACTGCTTTGCTCAGACAGTAGCTCTTGAGTTCTGGGCATTTATGCAGAAGGACTTCGATGCTGCTTGGAAAGCATATTTGAAACTTGTACGTCTCGGCGGTACAAAGACTTTTAACGGTCTTGTTGACGCTGCCGGCCTCGACAATCCATTTGACGAGGAAGCATTTAAGAAAATTTGTGAAATTGCAGGCGCTTGGCTTGACGATTTCGACGAGAGTAAACTTTCATGAGTATTAGACAGGATAGAAAATATGTTGGGGAATATGCCAACACTTTAAATGGGGTAGAGTATAACGGTAAATGGTATACCTACGAGGATGCGGCAAAGGCAAAAACAGCCGCAAAGAAGATGACAATAATAGCTGCTGCGCAGCTACTCATCTTCGTTGCGGGCCTTATTTACGACTCTGCCGCATCGTATAAAGTATGGGTGTTTATCCCGTATGTTCTGGCCTTTTTGCCGTATTTCTACTTGGCGTATCAGACCTTTTCAGTCTTTCGACATAAAGGCGACTACACGCACAAGGAATATGACCGATTGATAGGAGGCCAGAAGGGCTCAATTTACGCTGTACTGGTGTTTATGAGCATTTCTTTGGTGACTGACGTCATTTTGCTCATATTGGGAGCCGCTAAATTGGTCACTTTGAACATTATTTGGGACATTTTGTTTACTATAGGTCTCATAATATTAGTTGTTTTGGACATATTGAACATAAAACTTACAAAATGTTTGTCTTGCAAAACTAAATAAATAGTTTTTTACCCCTTTATTATTGTTAACGCGTTAATATATAATAAAGGGGTACTTTACTTGGTTAAAGTATTAAAACGGAAACAAGCCTCGGTGTTATGGGGCTAATTTGAAAAGGAGAGTAAAAAGATGAAACTCAAAAGAATCATTGCATTGCTCCTTGCTCTTGTTATGGCGTTCTCACTTTGCGCATGCAAAGGCGGAACAGGCGGCAAGAAGGGCGCAACTCCACTCGTAGTAGGTTATGATCCATTCTCAGAGAAGTTCTCACCTTTCTTTGCTGACACAGCATACGATCAGGATGTTGCCGGCATGACACAGGTAGCACTTCTTACAACTGACCGTGTAGGTAACATCATCTACAACGGTATCAAGGGTGAAACAATTGCCTACAACGGAACAGACTATACTTACACAGGTATAGCTGACCTCAAGGTTACAGAAAACGATGACGGAACTGTTGAGTATCTCTTCAAGCTTCGTGATGACATCAAGTTCTCTGATGGCGAGCCACTTACAGCTGATGACGTAATCTTCTCAATGTACGTTCTCTGCGACCCAACTTATGACGGATCTTCAACACTTTATGCAGTTCCTATTGCTGGTCTTGAAGAATATCGTTCAGGCATGGACTCTCTCTTCAATCTCATTGAAGCTGCTGGTCCTGACAACACAGACTTCACTTACTGGGATGAAGCTACACAGAAGGATTTCTTCGCAGCTTATGATAAGGCTAACGTAGCTATGGCTCAGGAAATCATTGATTTCTGCGTAGAAGAAGGTTATAACACTGCTGATGACTCTGTTGCTGCTGTTGCAGCTAACTGGGGTTACGAACTCGCTGATGACGCTACAGTAGAAGATTTTGCTGCTGACATCGTTGCTGCATATGACGGCTCAGCCTCTGCTGCTTGGGCAACAGAGACTGCTGGTTCTTCATTTGCTGATGTTATGGAAGGCTTTGATAAGTATTCTACTGGTGTTAAGACAGGCGACTCTGCTGATTCTATCACAGGTATCGAAAAGGTTGATGAGTACACAGTTAAGGTAACAACAACATCTTTCGACGCTACAGCTATTTATCAGTTCGCTCTTGCAGTTGCTCCAATGCACTACTATGGCGAACCTGACAAGTATGATTACGGTAAGAACATGTTCGGTTTCACAAAGGGTGACCTTTCACATGTTAAGTCTGTAACAACACAGCCAATGGGCGCTGGTCCTTACAAGTTCGTTAAGTATGACAACAAGATCGTTTACTTCGAAGCTAACGATGGTTATTTCAAGGGCGCTCCAAAGACAGCTAATGTTCAATTTAAGGAGACAGCTACAGCTGATAAGACACCAGGTGTAGGTACAGGTACAATCGATATCACTGACCCATCATTCTCAAAGGCTGCTGCTGAAGAAATTGGCACATACAACTCAAATAAAGAAATCACAGGCGATAAGATCGTTACTAGCCTTGTAGCTAACCTCGGTTATGGTTACATTGGTATCAACGCTGACACAGTTAACGTTGGTGGCAAGGCTGATTCTGATGCATCTAAGAACCTCCGTAAGGCTCTTTCAACAGTACTCGCTGTTTATCGTGATATGGCAGTTGACTCTTACTACTCAGAGGCTGCTGAAGTAATTAACTATCCAATCTCAACAACATCTTGGGCTGCTCCACAGAAGTCAGATTCTGACTATGCAGTAGCTTACTCAGTTGATGCTGATGGTAACCCAATCTACACAGCTCAGATGAAGGCTGAAGATAAGTATAAGGCTGCTTCACAGGCTGCTCTTGGTTTCCTTGAGAAGGCTGGTTATGTAATTAAGGACGGTAAGGCAATTACTGCTCCTGCAGGCGCTAAACTTGAATATGAGTGCATCATCCCAGCAGACGGTGTTGGTGATCACCCAGCATTCGCAATCCTTACAGCTGCTAAGGAAGCTTTCGCTAAGATCGGTATTAACATTATTATCAACGACCCAGCTGATGCTAATGAACTTTGGGATAAACTCGATGCAGGCTCACAGGAACTCTGGTGTGCTGCTTGGGGCGCAACAATTGACCCAGATATGTATCAGGTTTACCACTCATCTAATATTGTAGGTCTTCCAGGCTCTTCAGAGTCTAACCACTATCATATTCAGGATGCTAACCTCGATAAGTACATCATGGATGCAAGAACAAGTGCTGACCAGTCTTACAGAAAGGCTATCTATAAGTCATGCCTTGACATCATCCTTGATTGGGCTGTTGAGATTCCTGTATATCAGAGACAGAACTGCATCATCTACAGCGCTGAGCGTATTAAAGATGGTACAATGACTCCTGATATCACAACATTCTACAACTGGACAAACGAGATTGAGAATGTTGAAATGGCATAGGCTGCAATATTGAATTAAAACTTAAACTTAGTTTGAATTCGCCAGTCCGCGTGGCAACACGCGGACTGGGTTTTGCGGTTTAATAAGGCCTTTAATTTTGAGGCTTTATTAAACAGCAAAATGTTTAAAATGATGAGAGGAATTGGTATTTATGGGCAAGTTCATAGTGAAGCGCCTACTTCAGTGTGTACTCATATTATTTTTTGTGGCGCTCATTATCTACGCTGTTATGCGCTGTCTTCCAACATCGTATGTTGAGAGCATAGCGCGTCAGAGATCATCCCTTCCGGGATCAAAATCATACACGGAGTGGCTGGCACAGCTCAATGCTGTATACGGTCTCGATGTTGGTATCTTTAGAGGTTTCCTTAAGTGGCTCGCTTCTGCTGTAAGACTCGACTTTGGTGACTCTTGGCAGTACAACGTTCCAGTTATGGAGAAGTTTAAGGATGTTATTTGGTATTCATTTGCACTTGGTGCAGTATCATTCTTCTTTGAACTTATCATCTCTATCCCTGCAGGTATCATTGCAGCTGTTAAGCAGTACAGCAAGATTGACTATGCAGTAACAGTAATAGCACTTATTGGTGTTTCACTTCCAACATTCTTCTTCGCTACAATCTTGAAACTCGTATTCAGTATCAAGCTTGGATGGTTTGATCTCTACGGTATGGTTGGTCGTTATCATGAACAGCTATCAGCGTGGGGACAGTTTGGCGATATTGCAAAACACTTTGTATTGCCAACTTGCACCATTGTTATCATCAGCATTGGTTCTATGATGCGTTATACAAGAACTAATATGCTCGAAGTACTCAATTCCGATTACATAAGAACTGCAAGGGCAAAGGGCGTTGCAGAGAACAAGGTTATTTCATACCATGCTTTCCGTAATACTCTTATCCCAATCGTTACTATCGTAGGTGGTAGTATCCCTGGTCTTTTCTCAGGTGCTCTTATCACTGAGACATTGTTCCAGATTCCTGGTATCGGTTACATCTCATACCAGGCAATGGTTGGTGGAGATATTCCGTTCTCCATGTTCTATATGATATTTATGGCCGTTTTGACACTCCTTGGTACTCTTATTGCGGATATTCTTTACGCAGTAGTAGACCCTAGAGTTAGAGTTAACTAAGGGGGTGAGAGAATTGGCTAAGAAAAAAGAAGTATTAGAAGAAACAACAGTAGAGACTGTTGAAACTCCTGAAAAAGAGGAACAGCTTGCCCTCGATGATGAACGTCGAATTAAGGTTCTCTCACCATCAATGCTTGTTTGGAAGCGATTCATTAGAAACAAGCTTGCTATTGTTGGCTCAATCTTCATTATTGCAATGTTTGTATTTGCATTTATCGGCGGTATTGTCTCTCCATATGGTGAGTCCGAGGTATTTAGAAAGTACACAGACCTCACTAAGGATTACGCAGGTATCACTCAGAATACAGAACTCCGTTATTCTGATCTCTCAGCAACTGATTTCCCTTCAATTGCCAAGGCAAAGTTTGTTATGGCAATAAACAAGGGTGAGGAGAACTTTAAATCAGATGACGGTTCTTCATACACAATTGAAACTATCGGCGAAAAAGGCGAGGAGTCATACGCTATTTTTAGAGAAGGTACACTCGTATCTATCGCTTCAAAGCTCATCTACGATGCAGTAGAGGAGGGCTATGTGCCTACTCTTGACTTCCGTTATGCAGCAGAAAAGGCTAAGGCTGCTGGCGAGGAGAATTTCACTGCTGACGGCGAGACATATAAGCTTGCTAAAGTTGAGGATGATGACGTTATCTTTGACAGCAAGGGAAATGAACTTATCTATATCTCTGATTTCATCGTAAATCCAATCGGTGATTCAGAATTTATTCCTGTAGAGCAAAAGGCAGCTCTTAAGGAAGCAATTGAAAAAAATGAAGAGAAGATCACATATGATGGCGTTGATTATAAAATCAAGCGTGAAAACCTCCAGTGGCTTGTTAAGTCCGGACAGGAAGCATATGTAATTGACACATATTCAAGCCCATCAAAGGCACACTGGCTCGGCACAGACGGTAATGGTATGGACGTTCTTACTCGCCTTATGTACGGTGGCCGCGTATCACTTCTCATCGGCTTTATCGTTGTTGCTATTGAGACAATTATCGGTGTTATACTCGGTGGTATCTCTGGTTACTTCAGCGGTTGGGTTGATAACATCATCATGCGTATAGTTGATATCTTCAACTGTATCCCTACAACGCCTCTTATCATTATCCTCGGTGCTATGATGGATGCTATGCGTGTGGATCCTACACTTCGTATGATCTACCTTATGATTACTCTCGGTGTTCTCTCTTGGCCTGGTACTGCACGTCTTGTACGTGGTCAGATCCTCTCACTTCGTGAGCAGGAGTTTATGACAGCAACAGAGGCAACAGGTATCTCTGTTTCTCGTCGTATTTTTAAGCACCTTGTTCCAAACGTTATCCCACAGCTCATCGTTATCTGTACTATGGGTCTTGGCGACGTTATTATCACTGAGTCCACACTCTCATTCCTTGGCCTCGGTGTTAAGTTCCCATTTGCTTCTTGGGGTAACATTATCAATGCAGTTTCTAACGTTTACGTTATGACAAACTACTTGTTCGTATGGATTCCAGCAGGTTTCTGTATTCTCATTACAGTACTTGGATTCAACTTCATCGGTGACGGATTGCGTGATGCATTCGATCCTAAGATGAAGCGCTAAGGGGAGGGGTAAATATGGCTGATAAAAAAGACTTAAGCTACCTCTCTGCTAAAGAGTCGCGTAGAATTACAAAAGAGAATAGAAAAATCACTAAGGAATATGAGAAGCAAATTTCAAGAAAGGATGTTCCAGAGTCAGAGTATCTCACAAAGATGCATAATGATAAGAACATTCTTGAGATAGATAATCTTCACACTTATTTCTTTACAGACCAGGGCGTTGTACGCTCTGTTGACGGCGTTTCATTTGACGTGCCACGCGGCGCCACAATCGGTGTTGTTGGCGAGTCCGGCTGTGGCAAGTCAGTAACAAGCCTCTCTGTCATGAGGCTCTTACAACGCCCTATAGGACAAATCGTAGACGGCGAAATTCGCTTTAAAGTAGATGATGACAAGGCCTATGACATAGCGAAGATGCCTATTGCTGAGATGCAGCATATCAGAGGCAAGAAAATCTCTATGATTTTCCAGGAGCCTATGACAACACTTAACCCTGTTTTCAAAATTGGTAGACAGCTTGATGAGGTTTTCGAACTTCATGATAAGGAGACTAAGGCAGAGGATAGAAGGGCTAAGTCAATTGAACTTCTTGAAATGGTTGGTATCGCAAACGCTGAGGGTGTTTATGATATGTATCCACATGAGCTCTCAGGCGGTATGCGCCAGCGTGTAGTAATTGCTATGGCGCTTGCTTGTCAGCCTAAGCTCATTATTGCTGACGAGCCTACAACTGCACTTGATGTAACAATTCAGGCACAGATTCTTGATATCTTCCGCCAGCTTAAGGAGAAGATTAATTCCAGTATCATGCTCATTACTCACGACCTCGGTGTTATTGCTGAGATGGCTGATTTCGTTGTTGTAATGTATGCTGGCCGTATTGTAGAAAAGGGTACACTTGAGGATATTTTCCTTCATCCTGCACACCCTTACACAATAGGTCTTATGGATTCTAAACCTTCAGTTAACAAGGACGTTGACAGACTCTATAGTATCCCAGGTAAGGTTCCAAACCCTATTAACATGCCTGACTACTGTTACTTCAGAGATAGATGTGAGAAGTGTCTTGATAAGTGTGATGGAGAGTATCCACCACTCATTAAGATTTCTGATACTCACTATGTCGCTTGTTATAGAAGTGAAGATAAGGAGGTAAAGGAATAATGGCAGCTCCAAAGATTGACAGATCTTTTACCCCTATTGAACATAGCGAGGAGAACATTCTTGAGGTAAATGCATTAAAGAAGTATTTCCCAATTCAGGATGGTATCTTAAAACACACAGTTGGCTACGTTAAGGCTGTTGATGGTGTTACATTCAATATCAAGCGTGGTACAACTATGGGTCTCGTAGGTGAGTCTGGTTGTGGTAAGACCACAACAGGACGCACGATTCTCCGCCTCACTGACGGTAAGACTTCTGGCCAGGTCCTTTTCAATGGCCAGGAGATCTACGACCTCAGTGCAAAAGAGATTCGTGCTCTTCGTCCAAAGATGCAGATTATCTTCCAGGACCCTTATTCAAGCCTTTCTCCACGTATGCCAGTATCCGAGATTATCGGTGAGGCAGTACGTGAGCATGGTATCGTTCCTAAAGAGGAATTTGATGATTATATTGAAGGTATAATGTCTGACTGTGGCCTTATGTCATATCATAAGGACCGTTATCCACATGAGTTCTCAGGTGGACAGCGTCAGCGTATCTGTATTGCAAGAGCACTTGCACTTAACCCTGACTTTATCGTATGCGATGAGCCAGTATCAGCTCTTGATGTATCAATTCAGGCACAGATTATCAACCTTCTTCAGGATCTTCAGGAGAAACACAACCTCACATACCTCTTCATTTCACACGATCTTTCAGTTGTAAAACACATCTCTGATACAATCGGTGTAATGTATCTTGGTAACCTTGTTGAGTATGGCTCAAGAGACGATATCTTTGACAGCCCAGCTCATCCATACACTGAGGCTTTGCTTTCAGCTATTCCTGTTCCTGATCCTATAGTTAAGACAAATAGAATCGTACTTGAAGGTTCTATTCCTTCACCAGCAAATCCACCAGAGGGATGTAAGTTCCATACACGTTGTGCTAAGTGCATGGACAAGTGCAAGACTGAAATTCCTGTACAAAAGGAGATCTCTCCGGGTCACTTTGTTTGCTGTCATCTCTATGATGAATAAGGAATTATTATGGCTAAGAAAGAAAAATTTGTTGATGATGGTCGTGTGATTGCTCCGATGGATGTCGACGGCATGCCACACGTGCCAAAAAACGAATTAAAACTGAAAAAGAACTCGCTAAAAATTGACGACAAAGACAAGGTTGATTTAACTCCAGAGGAGAGACGTCAGGTTGTTGTCTCTTCGATTGTGTCTGCAGCAGTTGTAGCGCTTATCTTTATCGGAATATTTGCGCTTGTTGTTGGTTTGATTGTTCTTTTAGGATAAAACTAATGACTCTCCAAAACTGGGGAGTCTTTTTTGGAGGATGTTTATGCTTTCTAAGGTTCTTTATTACTTTGAGGAACTCACAAAGATTCCACATGGCAGCGGAAATACTAAAGCTATTTCTGACTTTTGTGTGGACTTTGCGAAGAATCATAATCTCAAGTACTATCAGGATGATAGTAATAATGTAATCATCTATAAAAAAGGTAATAAAGATACAGCTCCTTTAATGCTCCAGGGGCACTTAGATATGGTCTGTGAGAAGGACCAGGGCGTGGATTTTGATTTTTTAACTGACAGTTTGAGACTTGTCCGTGAGGACAATTGGCTGAGTGCTGATGGCACGACACTTGGCGGTGATGACGGAATTGCCGTTGCCATGTGTCTTGCTATCCTTGATAGTGATGTGAAACATCCTGACCTCGAGGTCGTGTTCACGACAGACGAGGAGACAGGTATGTTTGGCGCGCAAGCGCTTGATTGCAGCCACCTTAAAAGTCGACGCCTTCTCAACATCGATTCCGAGGAGGAAGGCGTGCTGACAGTTGGTTGCGCAGGTGGCGCTCGCGCAGAGTTACTTCTACCGCTAAAGCCTCACTATATTCCAAACAACGGCAACATAGATGAGGACTGCTTTAGGGTAACTGTAACTGGTCTTATCGGTGGCCATTCCGGCGCCGAGATTGATAAGGGTAGACTTAATTCCAACGTAGTTATGGGAGAATTTCTCCTTTATCTTCTTGACAATGACTATCACGTTCGCTTGATTGACATCAAAGGTGGTAACGCTGATAACGTTATTCCAAGCGAAACTGTTGCTACTATTTTTGCAACTTATGAGGGAGACTTTATGATTGCTAAGGACCTTCAGTTCTTGGCACAGGAGTTTACTCTTGATACAGTTATCAGGACTGATCCTGACCTTATAGTTGCTGTTGAACCAGTCGATGTTCCAGATGATGATGACCTTACAATGATGCTTGGAACACTTGATTCTGAGCGCATCATTGAGATTCTTTCATCTGCTCCAAATGGAATTATGGCGATGTCAACTGATATTCCAAATATGGTTGAGACATCGTTAAATCTTGGCAGAGTATATGTCGACAGCGAATATATGCACGCCGGCTTCCTTGTACGCTCAAGCGTAGAGGATGAGAAGCAAAAGCTTCTTAATCGCCTTGAGGCACTAGCTGCAACATACGGCGGCAAGCTTGTTGTTGATGGCGTATATCCTGCCTGGGAATATACTCGCGACAGCGCTTTCCGAGATGGCGTTATAAGTGTTTATCGCAATCTCTATAAGCGCGATCCACAGGTCCTCACAATTCATGCCGGCCTCGAGTGCGGTATTTTACAAGGCAAAATGCCTGGCCTCGATGCCATTTCTATCGGACCTAATATCCTTGATATTCATTCGCCGAGCGAGAGACTCGACCTTCGCTCGACAGAGCGTACAATAAATTTAGTACTTAAGATTTTGGAGACCCTTTGATGAAGGATAAGAAACAACTGCTTGAACACTTTCTAGCGTTTTTTACAATATTTATTTGGGCACTGACATTCCTCTGTACCAAGGCTTTAATGGATGTCTTTACCAACCTTGAAATATTGTTTTTAAGGTACGCACTAGCCTATGTTTGCATCTGGCTCATCTATCCAAAAAAGCCAGAGAAGATAGGGCTTAAAAATGAATTATTGATTGTTTTGGCATCTATCTGTGGTACAAGCTACTACCAGTATATGGAGAACTTAAGTGTCAAGTTCACAACACCAGCAAGTGTATCTTTTATCACTGCAATGGCACCACTTTTCACAGCGATTTTCTCGACTATTATTCTTAAAACCAAACTTACAAAAGAGACAGTAATCGGTATGATTATCTCTATAATTGGCGTGGGATTTGTCTCGTTTGGCGATTCACGTATACTTGATACGGGCCTCAAAGGCGACATCATTATTTTCTGTACAGTATGGATGTGGGCCATCTATACGATACTCGTTAAAATCCTTGCTGATAAGGGAATTAAGGGCTTCGCAGTAACTCGCAGATTATTCTTCTATTCACTACTAGAGATGGCGATTCCACTTATCTTGAAAGCGGATTTTTCAAGGGAGAAATTTACGGTTCCAACGATTGCAGGCATAGTTTATCTTGGTCTTTTTGCATCGGCAGTATGTTTCTATACTTGGAACAGAGCAGCGGAACGCCTTGGCCCTGTAACAACTGCCAAGTACCTCTTTATCATGCCTGCAATAACACTTATTGCTCAGGTAATAGTTAAAATGTCTGTTCTCAGTATACCGGCAGTTTTTGGTATGGCGCTCATTCTTGTTGGACTTTATGTATCAGAGAAAAAGACAAGTGTAAATAATAATTGACATTTATTATTATAATTAATATAATACTTGCATAATTAAATATTAAATGCGTTGAAGGTATTACGCGGGTGCTAATTGAGGCAAGGAGAGAGCTGACGGTTGCTGCGAGTCAGTGTACTTAGTATCAAGCGGTCTCGTACTGGAGCAGGATTCCCCAAAGGCCACGTGTTGTATAAGGAATTCCGGGATTGTCCCGTTATAGACAAAGGGCTTGTTTGAGCCTCAAGGAGCCGATTTAATCGGAACGTGGGTGGTACCGCGGTAATTTAGTTTATCGTCCCAGGAATACGTTATGTATTTCTGGGATTTTTAATTTAAGGAGAGTTTTATTATGAGAAAAATTCATTTAACTGATGTGACAATCAGCAAAACAGAAGGACTTAGTTTTAAAGACAAGGTAGAGATGGCGAAGATTATGGATAAACTTAACTTCGCTTGTGTTGATCTGCCTATAATTACTAATGTTCAAACTGATTCTCTACTAAATAAAACTCTCGCTACTACATTAAAAGAAGCACGCCTTTGCGCTGATGCAACAGATGATGTTGAAATCGCATGGGAATCTATCAAGAGTGCAAAGAGACCTATTCTTAAGGTTTCGCTTCCAACAAGCACAGTACAGATGGAATATCATAGCCATGTAAAACCAGCTAAGATGATTGAAGTAATCGATGCAAAGGTAAAGGCTTGTAAGGAAAAGACAGTAAACGTTGAATTCGAAGCACTTGATGCAACAAGAGCAGAATTCGACTTTTTAAAGAACGCAATCGCAACAGCAATCGCTGCTGGTGCAACCAAGATTACTGTATGCGATACAGAGGGCAGAATGATGCCTGATGAATTCGGTGAGTTTATTGCAAAGATTATCGCAGAGTTCAAAGATGCAGAGGATGTTATATTTGCTGTATCAGTAGTAAATACATTAGGCCTTGCTACAGCTTGCGCTTTCGCAGCAATCAAGGCAGGAGCCTGTGAGATTAAGACAGACACAAGCGAAATCGAGAGCATTGTAGATGTTATCGATAAGCGCGGTGCTGACCTTGGAATCTCTGCTTCAATTAAGAGCAACAAACTCAAGACTGGATTTAAGAATGTCAAGGTAGAGAAGCAGAACGGCGAAGCAAAGGAAATTGCAAAGCCAAATGTTGACGTAAGTAACGTTGACTTTGCTCTCTCCGCTGATGATACTCAGGAAACTGTAGTAAAGGCTGCAAAGACTTTGGGCTATAACCTCACAGAATCAGAGGAGAACAATGTTTATGCAGCATTTAAGCGTGTTGCAGCAAAGAAATCAGTTGTTGATTCTAAGGAACTTGATGTTATTATCGCAACTTCTGCTTTCACAGCACCTGCGACTTATGAACTCGTAAACTATGTAATCAACTGTGGCAATATTATTAAGGCCACAGCCAATATCACACTTAAGTATAACGGGGAGGAGCTTGAGGGTGTCGCAACAGGCGACGGTCCAATCGATGCTGCCTTCACTGCAATTAACCAGATAGTAGGTCACGAGTATGAACTTGACGACTTCCAAATCCTTACTGCATCAGTAGGCAGTGAGGCAGCTGGTCGCGCAATTATCAAGCTCCGTGCTGACAGTGGCAAGCTCTATGCTGGTGACGGTATTTCGACAGATATCATTGGTGCGTCAATTCACGCTTATGTTGACGCTATTAATAAAATTGTTTACGAGGAGGCATAACCTTGAAACTCGGCTTTTCAACTAAATATTGGCCAGAGTATACGCTCAAGGATTTTGTCGCTTTGGCCAATGAATCAAAATTTAATGCAATAGAAATTCATGATATTGGATTTGTAACAAGTCATGCCGAGAAGATTCGTAAACTCTTCTTCTCAAATGGCATTGAAATCGCTGCTATAAACAGTAACTTCAATATTGCAAAGAAAGATGACCAGGAGTCACTTTATATGACTCTTGCGGGCCTTATGAAGGCTGCAAACCGCATTCATTGTCACTATATCAAGGTTTACGCTGAGAGTGACGACGAAAACGCTGTGGAGGAATGTATTGACTTCCTTTCAAAGGCAATACCAATTGCTGAGGCAGCTGGTATCACAATTCTTATCGTAACTCGTGACTTGTTCGCTGATACAGAGAAGCTTGCAACAGTGCTCAAGCACTTTGCATGCGATAACCTTGCAGCAGACTGGAATATGCATGACACATACTTCAATGCTGGTGAGGACGCAGAGACAACAATCAAAAACCTTGGTGCATATGTAAAACTTGTTCACGTTGTCGATCAGACAATGGACAGACAGTATGCTTTGCTTGGCGAGGGAGACCTCCCAATTGCTGATATGATAAATGCGCTTCGCTCAGTAAACTATGAGGGCGTAATTTGTCTTGAGTGGAATCCAAAGTTCCTTCCAGAAGTTGATGATTTGGAAGTAATTCTTATTCATTACTACCATACAATGCACAGCTTGACTGCAAATGCAAAGGTATCATCACATTACTATTACAACAAGACTCACACAGGCAAGTTCCTTTGGAAGAAAGAGGCCTTGATTGACAAGACTTTCCCACAGGTACTTGATAGTATGGTTGAGGAATTCCCTGACCAGATAGCATTTAAGTACACAACACTTGACTATACACGCACATACTCAGAGTTCCGCGACGACGTGGATACGTTCGCTCGCGCACTTATCGCAATGGGTGTCAAGAAGGGCACACAGGTTGCAGTATGGGCAACCAACGTGCCAGAGTGGTACATTGCGTTTTGGGCTACAACCAAGATTGGTGCAGTTTTAGTTACTGTAAACACAGCATACAAGATTGCTGAGCTTGAGTATCTTCTCCGCCAATCAGATACACATACTCTCATTATGATTGAGGGCAACAAGGGCAACTCATACAAGGAAACTGTTGAGGCACTCTGTCCAGAACTTAAGGAAACAACAAAGGGCAAGCCACTTCACGCAAAGCGTTTGCCATTCCTTCGCAATGTCATCACTATTGGCTTTGAGATGGATGGTGCTTTGACCTTTGAAGAGGCTACAGAACGCTCTCGTGAAGTTCCACTTGTAGAGGTACTTCGTATTGCTGCAACTGTCGACAAGAACGACGTTGCAAACATGCAGTACACATCTGGTACAACTGGCTTCCCTAAGGGCGTAATGCTGACACACTACAACATCGTTAATAACGGTAAATGTATCGGCGATAGAATGGACCTCAGTACAGCAGACCGTATGATGATCCAGGTTCCAATGTTCCACTGCTTCGGCATGGTACTTGCCATGACTGCAACTATGACGCATGGCGGAACAATCTGTCCAATCCCATACTTCTCAGCAAAACCGTCTCTTGCTTGTATCAATCAAGAGCACATAACTGCTTTCCATGGCGTACCTACGATGTTCATCGCCATGCTTCAGCATCCTGATTTTGAAAAGACTGATTTCTCATTCATGCGTACTGGCATCATGGCTGGTAGCCCATGTCCAATTCCAGTAATGGAAGAGGTAGTGGAAAAGATGAATATGAAGGAAATCACTATCGTATATGGTCAGACAGAGGCGTCTCCTGGCTGTACAATGAGTTCGACTGATGACTCAATTGAAATTCGTTGTACAACAGTCGGAAGACCACTTCCTGAGATTGAGTGTAAGATAGTTGATCCAGAGACTGGTGAGGACCTTCCTGACGGTGTTGACGGCGAATTTGTAGCCCGTGGATACAACATAATGAAGGGCTACTACAAGATGCCAAAGGCCACTGCATCAGCAATTGATGCTGATGGTTGGCTCCACACTGGTGACCTTGCACAGCGCACACCAGAGGGCTTCTACAAGATTACAGGACGTCTTAAAGACATGATCATTCGTGGTGGTGAAAACATCTATCCAAAGGAGATAGAGGAGTTCATCTATACACATGACAAGGTAGAGGATGTTCAGGTAATTGGTGTACCTGATGAAGGCCTTGGCGAGGAAATCTGCGCAGAGGTTGTTCTCAAGAAGGGTGAGACCATGACAGAGGATGAGCTCAGGACTTATGTTGGTTCTAATATGGCCAAGCACAAAGTGCCTAAGTACGTTCTTTTCGTGGATAGTTTCCCAATGAACGCAGCAGGTAAAATTCTCAAGTACAAGATGCGTGAAGATGCTATCAAGATTTTCAATCTTGAAAAGGCAAACGACATCGAAACAGCATAAATTTGAGCTCCGGCGAAAACCGGAGCTCTTTAATTTCTTGAAAAGCGAACAAATGTATGATACAATAACTTCAAAGGTGGTGAGGTGTTGGACAGGGTTATATTGCATTGCGACTGTAATAGCTTTTTTGCGTCTGTTGAGTGTGCAATGAGGCCAGAACTGTGGCAATATCCGGTCGCTGTTGCGGGCGACCCAGAGAGCCGTCATGGCATCATTTTGGCAAAAAACGAGCTCGCCAAAAAAGCGGGTGTACAAACCGCTGAGCCTATATGGCAGGCGAAGCGTAAGTGTCCAAATCTCATCTGTGTATCAGCACACTTTGATGCTTATCACGACTTTTTTGAGAGGATTAACAAGATTTATCTCGATTATACGGACTTGGTTGAACCGTTCTCTATTGATGAGTCATTCCTTGATTTAACTGGCTGTATGCATCTTCACCCAGGCAAAACGCCACGGGATATTGCGGATGAATTACGCGAGCGCGTCAAGGCGGAACTCGGTATCACAATATCCGTCGGAGTCTCGTTTTGCAAGTTCTATGCCAAACTCGGCAGTGACTATAAAAAGCCCAATGCTACGACCGTTATCGGTCGTGATGACATTGCGCGAATAGTCTATCCACTGCCGGTGTCTGACCTTCTTTTTGTTGGCCGAAAGGCGACAGAGGTGCTAAATATGCACGCTGTTTACAAGGTTGGGGAACTGGCGGCGCTAAGCCGTGATTACCTCTACCAGATACTTGGTAAACAGGGTGAGGGACTCTATGATTCAATCCATGGTTTTGATATGGAACCAGTCCGTGATTTCTATGATTATATCGCGCCAAAATCCATTGGTAATAGCATGACTTTTAGGCGCGATTTGGTGGGTGAGCGAGAGGTCCGCTCCGGCATCTCCGCTCTCTCGGATTCGGTTGCATCACGCCTTCGCTTTGAGGGCTTTAAGGCAACTGTAATCCAGGTGCAAATAAGGGATCAGGATTTCAAAACAATTCAGCGCCAGAGGAAACTTGATCACCCAACATACCTCCAAAAAGAGATTACAGAAGTGGCGATGGAACTGATTGGGGAAAACTGGAATTTCTCAGTACCTGTGAGGCTTTTGGGCGTTAGTGGCAACGAACTTGTGCCCGCTGACACAGAGTCTTTTGAGCAGATTTCACTTTTCGAACAACCAGAAAAAATTGATACTCAAAAGCAGGGAAAACTTGAGGATGCAATGGCACAAATCCGTGAAAAATATGGTGTTACATCTATCAAGTTTGGCTATGTTGACGACAAGGAACTGGGTATAAAATATCCTCGTAAAACAGAAGAAAAATAAGACCAACAAGCGGTTGCCTGTTGGTCTTTTTAATCCTTATAGATATTGTTGATATGCGCCTACGGCGAGCTTGTCGCAACGCTCATTTTCAGGGTGGCCTGCATGTCCTTTGAGCCAAATTATCTGGAGCTCATGAGGCTCAATTAGCGTTAAAAGCTCATCCCAAAGTTCGATGTTTTGGGCTGGCTTTTTATCAGCTTTTCGCCATCCGTTTGCCTTCCAACTAGCAGCCCAACCCTTTTCAAGAGCGTTGGCTACGTATTGGGAGTCAGTATATAAAACAACGTGACATGGGCGTTTGAGCGCCTTGAATCCCTCTATGACAGCGGTGAGTTCCATCTTATTGTTTGTAGTTTCAGCCTCTCCGCCAGAAAACTCTTTTTCATAGTTTCCAGTACGGAGGATAGTGCCCCAGCCACCAGGGCCTGGGTTGCCACTACAGGCACCGTCTGTAAACATTTCAACTTTTGTTAAGTCTGACATTTAAATCACCGCAAATATCTTAACATATCACTTTAAGTTTGTGCAATAGTCTTGAAATATTTATATATATAATCTATAATAAATTATCTATGATAAATATTATGGGGTATTGCCCCTCGAATTTATAAATTTACACTTTGGAAAGGACAGAAAAATGTCATTAAATAAAACTTTTAAAATGCCTGTTCGCATTTCATTTCTCGGAGGAATAAATGAGATAGGCAAAAACATGACACTCTATGAGTATGACGGTGACATGTTTATCTTGGACTGCGGACTTGCATTCCCAGAAGCTGACATGCTCGGTGTCGATTTGGTTATTCCTGACTTTACATATGTTCAGCGCAATGCGGATAAGATTAAGGGTGTTATTATCACCCACGGACATGAGGATCACATCGGCGCACTTGCATATCTTTTGAAAGAAGTCAACGTACCAGTTTACAGCACAGCGCTTACAATTGGTCTTATTGAGAACAAACTTCGTGAACACGGAATTCTCGATGCTTGCTCACTCAATGTCATCAAACCAGGTGACCGCTTTAACCTTGGTAAGTTTGAAATTGAGGCAATTCACGTAAACCACTCAATTCCAGATGCTGTTGCATTCGCAATTCGTTGTGAGGCTGGCACGATTGTCCAGACAGGCGACTTTAAAATCGATACAACACCAATTGATGGTCAGATGATTGACCTTGCACGCTTTGCCGAGATAGGCAAAGAGGGCGTGCTTTGCTACCTCGCTGATTCAACCAACGCGGAAAAGGTTGGATACTCAGCATCTGAGCGTACAGTAGGTCATGCATTTGAAACTCTCTTCCGTATGGCTGGCAAGCGTCGCATCATTGTTGCGACATTCGCTTCCAACATACACCGCGTTCAGCAGATTATTAACGAGGCAGCGCTCAACAACCGTAAGGTTGCTCTCTCTGGTCGAAGCCTTGAAAACGTTATCGCTGTTGGTCAAGAACTTGGATATCTTGATGTCCCAGAGGGACTTATCATTCCACTTGATGAGATTAACAACTATGAGCCATGGCAACTCCTCCTTGTTACCACAGGTAGCCAGGGCGAGCCTTTGTCAGCTCTTTCAAGAATTGCTTTCCAGGACCACAGGAAGGTAAATATTTCTGCAAATGACTACGTTATCATTTCAGCAAAGCCAATTCCTGGTAATGAAAAGTCAGTGAGCAAGGTTGTAAACGAACTCATGCGCCATGGTGCAGAGGTCGTATATGAGAGCATGTACGATGTTCACGTATCAGGCCACGCATGCCAAGAGGAACTTAAACTTATGCTTGCGCTTGTTCATCCACGTTACTTTATCCCAGTTCACGGCGAGCAAAAGCATCTTTCAAATCATGCAATGCTCGCGAACTTAATGGGTATGCCAAGTAGGGATATTATCATTCCAGAAAACGGCAAGACCGTTGAGGTCTGCGATGGAATGTTCCACGAGAATGGAATGGTACCTGCTGGCAAGGTATTTGTCGACGGTAGTGGCGTCGGCGACGTTGGACAGGTTGTACTTCGTGACAGGACCAAGCTTTCACAGGATGGTCTTATCACTGTTGTACTTACAATTGATTCGGCATCTGGCGAAGTAATCGCCGGTCCAGATATCGTTTCACGTGGATTTGTATATGTACGTGAATCAGAGGAAATCATGGATGAGATGAAAACTGTTGCTCGTGAGGCAACAGAGGATTGCATCGCGAATGACATTCGCGATTGGACATCTATCAAGTCTAGCATTAGGGATGGCATAGGACAACTCGTATACGAGCGCACAAGACGTAGTCCTATGATTCTTCCAATCATTATGGAGGTTTAGTAGTGAAGACTGTATTTTCCGTTGTTTGCGTAATAGCTGCAGCTCTTTCAACTATCTATATGTTCTCAGTAAATTATACCGTTGGTATGATTCAGGCACTTGTATTCTTGTGCCTCTGTCTTGCCGGCTTAATTATCTATGCCTTCAAGACAACATCGCTTAAGAGGTCTGTTAAGCGCGCATCAAAGTATTTTGATAATGAGGAAAATACTGAGCGTCCATTCCCAGCAATAGTTTGTAGTGAAGATGGAGAAATCCTCTGGTATAACAAGGCGTTTGGTAACGATGTTCTTAGCACTGGTCTTGTTAAGCAGGGATACATCAGTGAATTTATCGGTGATATTTCTCTTCCAACTCTATTCACTGCCAAGGATGGCACTAGCATTACTTACCTTGATAGAAAATACACAGTTTACTGTGACAACATAGGCGATAGTAAGCCGACATATTGTCTATTCTTTATCGACAATACTGAAATTAAAACGCTCGCCGAGGAGTACGAGCACACACGCCCAGTAGTTTTGCAGATGAAAATCGACAACCTCGAAGAGGTATATCAAAACTACAAGCACAGTGAGTGCGAGGTAATAAGCGGCGAGCTTGAGAACATCCTTGAGGAATGGGTGTCGAAGTATTCGAGTGTATTCCGCAAGGTTGGTAGTGGTAAGTACGTAATGGTACTTGAGGAGCGTGGACTTGACGAGATAATCGAGAACAAGTTCGATATTCTCAGGACAATACGTGACTATAAGTATGGTAACAACCCAGTTAACATAACCTTGTCGATTGGTGTGGGTCACGGTGGCACATATTCTCAGTGCGATGACTATTCAAAGCAGGCTCTTGAGATGTCTCAGAGCCGTGGCGGTGACCAAGCAACAGTTAACAATGAGGGAGACCTCAAGTTCTATGGTGGTCTGTCCCAAGGTTCTACCACACATTCCAAGATTAAAGCCCGTATTATGGCATCAGCTTTCGCTGATCATATCGGTAATGCGGATACAGTATTTGTCATGGGTCACTGTTTCTCAGACCTTGACAGTGTGGGCGCCGCAGTAGGCGTATACGAGATGGCAAGAGCACTAAATAAGCATTGCTACATTGTCTGCGACAAAGAGAAGTCAATGGCCAAGCAACTTATTGAGCAACTCTCAGCATCGTCACTTCCAAATGTGTTTATCAATGGGCAGACGGCTGCTGATTTTTGCACATCTAAGAGCCTTCTCGTTGTAGTAGATACTCACCGTGCAGAGTCGCTTGAGTATCCGGATCTCTTTACCAAGTTCGAAAAGGTCGCTGTTATCGATCACCATCGTCGAACAGCGAACTATATTAGCAACGCCGTTCTCTATTATGATGAATCTAACGCTTCATCTGCATGTGAGATGGTAACTGAGCTTTTGCAGTACATCCCAGCAAAGGTTGAACTCAAGCCAGAAAGTGCAGAGGCACTTCTTTCTGGCATCATGCTCGACACACGTAACTTTGTGCTTTCAACTGGTGCACGTACTTTTGAAGCTGCAGCATACCTCAAGGGAATAGGCGCTGATACAGTCTCGGTTAAGCAACTTTTTGCAAACAACTTTGAAAGTTACAAGAACAAGAATGCAATCGTATCGACTGCAGTAACTTACAAGGGTTGTGCAGTTGCGGTTGCAACAGAGCACTTTGATGATATCCGCATCATAGCATCCCAAGTAGCAAACGAGTTACTTAATGTTGTTGGTGTTAAGTCATCATACGTTCTCTTTGAGGAGAACAATCAAATAAATATCTCTGCACGCTCTCTTGGCGAGATGAATGTTCAAGTTATTATGGAGTCACTTGGCGGTGGCGGACACCTTACAATGGCCGCAACCCAGATACCAGATGTCACAATGGGCGATGCAGTTGTAAAACTTGAAAATGCAATCAATCAATATTTTGAGGAGAACAAATAATGAAAGTTATACTTAAGGAAGATGTAAAAGGCCTTGGCAAGAAAGGCGATATGGTAAATGCTTCAGATGGATATGCTAGAAACTTCCTTTTCCCAAAGAATCTTGCAGTTGAGGCAAATGCTCAGAATGTAACTGAAAAGAACAATGCCGATGCATCAAAGCAGTTCAAATATGATACAGAAAAGGCAGAGGCACAGGCTTGTGCAGACAAGCTTGAGGGTCAGATCCTCAAGATGACTGCAAAGGCAGGCAAAGCAGGTAAACTCTTTGGCTCAGTTACAGCAAAGGAGATTGCTGCCAAGATTAAGTCTGACTATGCTATCGATGTTGATAAGCGCAAGATAACAGCTCCTGAAATCAAAGCATTTGGTACATACAATGTATCAGTTAAATTGTTCGAAGGCGTTAAAGCTGACCTTAAAGTACAGGTCGTTGAGGAATAACTATGGAAAACTATGAGATTAATTTGCCTTATAGCCTAGAGGCTGAGCAGGCAGTGCTTGGATCAATACTTATTGATCCATCATGCCTTGAACTCATTCAGTCAAAAGGCTTTAGTCCTGAATACTTCTTTAGGACAGAGCACAAGGCGATATTTAATGCGATGCTTAAAATTCAAGCACTCAGCCAAACTATCGATCCGCTCCTTGTCCTCGAGAACTTAAAAGCCGATCCAAGTTTTGATGAGGCTGCTGGTAAGAATTACCTTTTTGAACTCTCACAGGTAGTTCCATCAACAGCCAATGTTGAGTCATATGCCAAAATCATTAAGGACAAGTTCTTCACAAGAACACTTATCAATGTTTCTCGTGAGATCCTTAATGATGCAACATCTGGCGACATTGGCGCAGAGGTTCTCCTTAACAGTGCCGAGCAGAAGATTTATGATATCCGTCAGGGCAAGACATCTAACGATGTTGCAAAACTTGCTGATGTCATCACAGATACTGTTTATGACAGACTTGAAAAACTTAATTCACCAGATCCAGCGGTTCGTGATCAGTTCAAAGGTTTCACAACTGGCTTTAGTGACCTTGACCGTTTGACATCTGGACTTAACAAAGCGGACCTTATCATCGTTGGTGCTCGTCCTGCAATGGGTAAGACATCATTTGCTCTTAACCTTGCGCGTAATGCTTCCGTTCTAGCTGGCAAGAAGGTACTCTTCTTCTCACTTGAAATGACCAAAGAACAGCTTGCAATGCGTGTTGTTTCAACAGAGGCACGTATCCGTGGTAACAAGATGAGAACTGGTCAACTTGATGAAGGCGATTGGCTTCGCCTTTCAACAGCAGCAGAGGCATTCGCAAACTGCGAACTCTATTTTGATGACACATCAAATATCACAGTAAACGAAATGAAGGCAAAGGTTCGCCGTTTACGTGATGTTGATTTGGTTGTTGTCGACTACTTACAGCTCATGAAATCAAATACTAGAACAGAATCTCGTGTTCAGGAAGTATCTGAAATCACACGTAACTTAAAGCTTATGGCCAAGGATTTGAATATCCCAGTAGTTGTACTAGCACAGCTCTCTCGTGGTACTGAGGGACATGGCGTTAGAAACCATAGGCCACAGCTTGCAGACCTTCGTGAATCAGGTTCTATCGAGCAGGATGCTGATATCGTTCTTATGCTCTATCGTGAGGACTACTATGCTGACGATACAGAAGGCGATATAGAGAAGGCAGTTGATACTGTTGATATTATTGTTGCCAAGAACCGTCATGGTGCTACTGGCACAGTAACTCTTGGCTGGAACAGTGATTACACATTGTTCTCGACAATTGAAGAAAGGGACTTTAATGAGCCATTCTGATTTTCTAGAGAAGGCAACAACCTCAATTGAGCGTTACCACATGCTAAGCCATGGCGACACTGTAATTGTTGGCCTTTCAGGCGGTGCTGATTCAACGGCACTTTTGTACCTTCTAAATGATTTGAAAATGGAATATAACCTGACACTTATTGCTGCGCACTTAAATCACGGCATTCGCGGGGCGGAGGCCGATAGGGACGAGCGTTTTTGCAAGGAACTGTGTAAAAAGCTTGGTATTCAGATATACGCTTTTCACATTGATATTCCATCCCTTGCAAAAGAGCGAGGCGTGTCAGAGGAAGTTGCGGGGCGTGACGCTCGCTACGAGTTCTTCACCGGCCTTGCCGGTGAGCGTGGTAAGATAGCGACGGCTCACAACGCACAGGAC
Source organism: Candidatus Limimonas egerieequi (assembly GCA_018064455.1). Taxonomy (GTDB): domain Bacteria; phylum Bacillota; class Clostridia; order Oscillospirales; family Acutalibacteraceae; genus UBA1227. The sequence continues at coordinate 32,801 of JAGHVH010000010.1, forward strand.
AGTGTGGAGACACTGATGCTCAATCTCTGTCGTGGCACAGGCCTTCGTGGTCTCACTGGTATTCCACCAGTAAGGACTATTGCACATCCTGTTGGATGCCACGGAGACGAGATTGTCGACCTAGACTGTGGCGGCGAATGCGCCACATGCAAGGGCAACTGTGGAGCAAACATAGTTGATACTCTTGTTATTCGTCCACTCATCGAATGTACGAGAGAGGACATAGAAGAATATCTTTCTTCTAAAAGTCAGGACTTCGTCACTGATTCAACGAATTTAGAGGATGACTACACGCGAAATCGCGTTCGTCATAACATCATCCCAGAACTCCTCAAAGTCAACGAGAATGCCATAGGCAATATCACTCGTTGCCTTGATACGATAAGGGATGATAGCGCGTTTATCGAACGTGCAGCCGATGAACTCCTATCATCGGCACGCCACGGCGACACATACGACGTGAGGACGCTTCAAGCTGCCGACAAGGCCATCTTGACACGCGCCATTTCCATGCTCATACATGACGCCTGTGGTACATACCCAGAGAAAGTACATATCATGAAAGTCATTGATATGATGAATGTTGGTCGTACAGACCAAGTGCAAGTTCCATCAGGCGCATTTGCGCGAGTTGAAAAAGGAAAATTATTTATTAAATTGAAATAGGTGGGTAAAAATGTTCAGCGAAAATATGAATGATGATGTAAAAGAGGTGCTCCTTACCGAGGAGCAGATTCACGAAATCGTAGAGGGCCTTGGTAAAAAGATTACTGAGGACTACAGAGGCAAGAACTTGGTACTTGTAAGCGTACTCAAGGGCTCAGTTGTATTTATGGCTGACCTTATGCGCGCAATTGACCTTCCTTGTTCTATCGACTTTATGGTAGTTTCAAGTTATGGCGCAGGTACAGAGAGCTCTGGTGTTGTTAAAATCATCAAGGACCTTGATGCGGACCTTAGAGGTGTTGACCTCCTTATCGTTGAGGACATCCTTGACACGGGTAGAACACTTTCTTCTCTTATCAAGATTCTTAAGATGAGAAATCCAAACTCAGTTAAAATTTGTACATTCCTCGATAAGCCTGAGCGCAGGCTCGCTGACATTTCTGCTGATTACGTTGGTGCATGTGTACCAGATGAATTCGTAGTAGGCTATGGTCTTGACTACGATGAAATATACAGAAATATACCTTATCTTGGCGTTTTAAAGCCAGAAGTTTATTCTAAATAATCCCAAAGAGAAGGAGGGATAACGTTGGAAAATAAACCAGTAAACGGCGGTCAACCGGGAAATAACGGTGGACGACAGCCGGGAAATGCAGGTAGACAGAGAAGCCTGCTTTCAACACTCATATCACTTTTGATGGTAGCTTTGATGGTCGGCCTTTTGTGGTCTGCTCTCAAAGTTGACACTAAAAAAGCTGATGATGAGTACTATCAAGTAATTCAATACTTTGATCAGGGTAAGGTTAAGGAATATGACCTAAACCTTGGCACAAGAAAACTTACTTACGTACTTCGTGGTGAAAAGGATAAGAGGACATATACTGTTCCGAGTTATGAGCTCTTTATCGCTGATGTACACGATGACGTTCGTGAGTACAATGCAAAGCACCCAACAGATCCAATCAAGATGAACTATGAATCAGGCTCATCTAACTATTGGATTTCACAGATGTTACCAATGGTTGGTATGCTCGTACTTATGGGAATCATGCTCTATTGGCTCGTCAAGAAGATGGGCAACACAATGATGGATGATACCAAGCGTACAATGGCCTTTGGTAAAGCTCGCCTCAAGACAGGCGAGGATGGCCGTAAGACAACGTTTGAGGATGTTGCAGGTCTTGATGAGGAAAAAGAGGACCTTGAAGAAATCGTTGAATTCCTCAAAAACCCACAAAAATTTAATGACCTTGGTGCACGTATACCAAAGGGCGTACTCCTTGTAGGCCCTCCTGGCACAGGTAAAACATTGCTTGCACGTGCAGTAGCAGGCGAGGCTGACGCATCATTCCTTTCAATTTCAGGTTCTGACTTTGTTGAGATGTACGTCGGTGTCGGTGCTTCTCGTGTACGTGACCTTTTTGATAATGCAAAGAAGAATATCCCATCTATCGTATTTATCGATGAAATCGATGCTGTAGGTCGCCAGAGAGGCGCTGGTATGGGCGGTGGTCACGATGAACGTGAGCAGACTTTAAACCAGCTCCTTGTTGAGATGGATGGCTTCGGTGAGAACGCAGGCGTTATTATTATGGCTGCTACAAACCGTCCTGACATCTTGGACCCAGCACTCCTTCGTCCAGGACGTTTCGATAGACAGGTTACAGTAAACTATCCTGACGTAGTAGGCCGTGAGGCTATACTCAAAGTTCATGCTAGAAACAAGCCAATCGGTCCAGACGTACGTCTTGACGAGATTGCACGCGCGACTAGCGGCTTTACAGGTGCAGACCTTGAAAACCTTCTCAACGAGGCTGCACTCCTTTCCGCGCGTCGTGGCAAAAAGGCTATTACAAAGTATGAAATTGAAGAAGCTACAATTAAAGTAGTAGTAGGCACAGAGAAGAAGTCTAAGAAGATTACTGATGACGAGAAGAAACTCACTGCATATCATGAGGCTGGTCATGCTATAACAAACTTCTATCTTTCAACACTTGACCCTGTTCACCAGGTATCAATTATCCCACGCGGTATGGCTGGTGGTTACACCATGTCACTTCCAAAGGATGACAAGTCATACATGTCCAAAAAGCAGATGCTCGATGAAATCGTATCATTACTCGGTGGTCGAGTAGCAGAGTCTATCATTCTTGGTGATATCTCAACAGGTGCTTCAAATGACATTGAACGTGCAACCAAGATTGCTCGTAATATGATTGTTAAATACGGTATGAGCGACAAGCTTGGCCCAATTTCATATACATCAGGTAACGAAGAAGTATTCATTGGTCGTGACTATGGTCATATCAAGAACTACTCAGAAGCTACTGCTTCAATCATCGACGAAGAGATTGAATCAATTGTTAATGACGCTTATGCTCGTGCTGACGAAATCCTTCGTCTTCACATAGACAAACTTCATCTCCTCGCTAAGTACTTGATGGCATATGAAAAGATTGATGGTATCTTATTCGAGCAACTCATGCTTGATCCTGATTTTGAGAAAAAACTCGACAGTGGCGAGATAGATACAACTAAGACTCTCGCTGAGCGCACACTTGAGCGTGTTGAACTTCTTGCTAAGGATAAAGAGGAGATAGCTCCAGTACCTGAAGAAAAAATTGCTGAAAAGATTCAAGAAATTGTTGAGGAACCAGCAGAACCTGTTCTCATCAATTCACCAGTAATTGAAAGCGAACTTTCAGATGATTCTTTGATGGAACTTCCAGAGGAAGTAATGGCGGAATCAGAAGAGGAACCACTTGAGCCACTCTTTACTGATTTTGCTGTTAAACCTAATGTTGTTATGACTGATGAAGGTGAAGTTGAACTTTCTGAGGCTGAACTCCAGCTCAAGCATGATATCGAAACAGGTGCTGTATTCTTTACAGATGACTCGATTCTTGCAAGTTCTACAATGGAACGTCCTGATGGCGAAGCAGACATCACTCCATCAGATTCGACAGTTGAAAGTGAACCTGAAACAGTCGAACCAGAGCCTGTTGAAGAACCTGAAGAAGAACCAATTGATGAACCAATCGAGGAACCAGAGGAGCCTAAAGAAGAAGCTATTCCTCTTGCTCCTATTGATGATGATTTTCCAATAGAGGAGGAACTTCTTCCTCCAATTGATGCTCCACTCCCATTTGCTCCGGCAAGTGATGAGCCAGAGGAGACACTTCCAGTAGCTGATAACTATGAGGCTGACATCAACGACTATCTTTCTGATGAGGAAAAGGAGCCAGAGAAACCTAAAAAGGCTGTTATCAAGAAAAAGGGTAAAAAGCCAGTAGTTAAGGCTACACCTAAAAAGGCTGAGGACAAGAAATCTGAGCCAATTGTATTAGAGGAACCAAAAGAGGAAAAAACACATGCGCCACTTGTAGATGATTTGCCAGAGGGCAAGTTTGACTACTATGAGGGCGATGATGACAACGGTGAGAGCGTTGGAACATTTACAGAAAATGATGAGATCTATGCTCTCTATGAACTTCTCAAAGCAACTCGTGATATACAGGATGATGAGGATGGAAATCCTTTCGCTAAAAAGGACTAAAATGTCGTAAAATTCAACAAAAAGGGCGGCTTTTTGCCGCCCTTTATTTTGTTGTCTGTTCTTGACTTGACCACTATATATGGTGTAAAATATTTATCTGTATAATACTGATATTCGGAGGAATTATGGCAGTTTTGAAATCTGATTACGGCAATGATGATATTGCCCAACTTAAAGGCGCGGATCGAGTTCGTAAACGCCCTTCAGTTATCTTTGGTTCAGATGCCCTTGATGGTTGCGAACATGCTTTCTTTGAGATCCTTTCTAACTCAATAGATGAGGCACGAGAGGGACACGGTAGCAAGATTGTTGTTACACGTTATCTTGATAAGTCCATAAGTGTTCAGGACTTTGGTCGTGGTATTCCAATGGAATACAATGAGAAGGAAGAACAGTATAACTGGTACCTCGTATTCTGCGAGATGTATGCCGGTGGTAAATACGACACTAATGCTGCTGACTCAAACTATGGATTTTCTTTGGGTCTTAACGGCCTTGGCCTTTGCGCTACTCAGTACTCATCCGAGTACATGGACGCTGAGGTTAAACGTGATGGCAACATCTATAGGATGCATTTCGAAAAGGGTAATCCAGTGGGAGACCTCCAAAAAGAGCCATATTCTAAAAAGGACACAGGTACTACTATTACATGGAAGCCTGACCTTGAAGTATTCACCGATATCAATATTCCTCTTGAGTATTTCCAAGACGCAATTCACCGTCAAGCAATAGTTAACTCTGGTGTTAAGTTTGTTTTGAAAGACCAGGTTGGTGGTAATGCTTTCGAGACATATGAGTATTACTACGAAAAAGGCATTGTTGATTATATCAACGAAATTGCTGGCGATGAGACAATGACACAGGTTCAGTTCTGGGAGACAGAACGCCGTGGTCGTGACCGTGATGATAGGGAAGAGTACAAAGTTAAGATTTCCTGCGCGGTTGCGTTCTCAAACAAGCATCAAATCAAGGAGTACTACCACAATTCATCATGGCTTGAGCACGGCGGTTCTCCTGAAAAGGCTGCGCGTTCAGCCTTTGTATCACAGATTGATGCATATCTCAAAAACAACAACATGTATAAAAAGGCCGACGGCAAGATTACAATGCAGGACATCGATGATTGCTTGCTCCTTGTAATTTCATCATTCTCGACCTTAACTTCATATGAAAACCAGACCAAGAAGTCTATTACAAATAGCTTTATTCAAGAGGCTATGACAGACTTTTTCAAACACCAGCTCGAAGTTTACTTTATTGAAAACAAGGTGGATGCTGACAAGATTTGTACACAGGTACTTATCAACATGCGCGCCCGTGTTCACTCCGAGCAGGCTAAGGTCTCTATCAAGAAATCACTCACGGCGTCAATGGATATGACTAACCGTGTTCAGAAGTTTGTAGACTGTCGTACAAAGGACGTTTCACGCCGTGAAGTGTTCATAGTAGAGGGTGACTCTGCGCTCGGCTCATGTAAGCAGGCGCGCGACTCCGAGTTCCAGGCAGTTATCCCTGTAAGGGGTAAGATTCTCAACTGCATGAAATCGGACTACAACAAGATATTCAAGAGTGAAATTATCACGGACCTTATCAAGGTCCTTGGTTGCGGTGTTGAGGTTGCAACCAAGACCAAGGAAATGAATCAGTTCTCACTTGATAACCTTCGCTGGGACAAGATAATCATCTGTACCGATGCCGATGTCGATGGCTACCAAATTAGAACGCTTATCCTTGCAATGATTTATCGCCTTATGCCAACACTTATACGTGAGGGCAAGGTTTATATTGCCGAGTCTCCACTTTATGAGATTAGATGTAAGGACCAGGTATGGTTTGCTTACACAGAGGTTGAAAAGACAGAGGCTCTTGAAGAGATTGGCAATGCGAAGTATACAATTCAGCGTTCAAAAGGTCTTGGTGAAAATGACGCTGATATGATGTGGCTCACAACTATGAACCCAAAAACTCGTCGTCTTATTCAAATTGATGAGTCAGAGGTTGAGCGCACACTTGAGACATTTGAAGTACTCCTTGGAGATGACCTCCAAGGTAGAAAGAACAAGATAGCAGAAGAGGGATATTTGTACCTCGACATGCTTGATCTTCAGTAAAAGGAGGGGGACAGATGGCACCACGAAAACCAAAGCAGCCAGTGGTAAAGCATGAGGAAGAAAATCCTAATGCTCATATCTTGGGCGCCGGTGAAGTAGTCAATCAGCAGATTGTTGAAACGCTGGAGACAAACTATATGCCATACGCAATGAGCGTAATTATGTCTCGTGCCCTTCCAGAGATAGATGGTTTCAAACCATCACATCGTAAACTTCTCTATACCATGTACAAGATGGGTCTTTTGACTGGCGGACGAATTAAGTCCGCTAACATCGTTGGCCGTACTATGCAGCTTAACCCACACGGTGATGCTGCAATCTACGAGACAATGGTGCGTCTTGCTCGTGGCAACGAGGCTCTTTTGCTCCCTTACGTAGATTCAAAGGGTAACTTTGGTAAAGCATATTCAAGGAATATGGTTTACGCAGCGTCACGTTATACAGAGGCAAAGCTTGAACAGATATCAACTGAGCTTTTCAGAGATATTGAAAAAGACACAGTTGATATGGTGGATAACTACGATGCAACTATGAAGGAACCAACACTTCTTCCTGTTACATTCCCATCTATCCTTGTCAACAACAACAAGGGTATTGCCGTAGGTATGGCTTGTAATATCTGCTCCTTTAATTTGGAGGAGGTATGTGAGGCTACAATTGGCCTTATCAAGGATAGCGACTATGACGTCTTTGAGGCTATTAAAGCGCCTGACTTCCCAAGCGGTGGTCAGATTCTCGTTGAGCCAGAAAAGCTCCGTGAAATCCTCACAAAGGGCACAGGATCAATTCCTATTCGTTCAAAATACATATATGATAAGGCAAATAATTGTATTGATATTTATGAGATACCATATACAACATATGCTGAAGATATTATCGATAAGATTATCGAAAAGACTAAGAGCGGTGGACTCAAGGAAATTTCTGACGTACGTGATGAGACAGACAAGTCTGGCCTCAAGATTACAATCGATTTAAAGCGTGGTACAGACCCTGACAAGCTCATGAAGAAGCTATTCAAGGCAACACCACTTCAGGATTCATTCCCTTGTAACTTCAATGTTTTGATTGGTGGCTCTCCACAGGTGCTTGGCGTTAAGGAAATCCTTAACGAGTGGATTGCATTCCGTACGGAATGCGTTAAGCGTCGCGTATTCTTTGACCTTGATAGAGCCGAGAAGAAGTTACACCTTTTGGAAGGTCTCCAAAAGATTCTTCTCGACATCGACAAGGCAATCAAGATAGTACGCGAGACAGAGGAGGAGTCAGAGGTTGTTCCAAACCTCATGATTGGCTTTGGAATCGACCAAATTCAGGCTGAATTTGTAGCTGAAATCAAACTCCGTCACCTAAATCGTGAGTATGTTATGAAACGTCTTGCTGATGTTGACAAACTCCGCGAAGATATCGCAGATATGCAGGATATCTTAAACAGCAAGTCGCGAATTAAGAAGATTATTATCGCTGAACTTAAGGAAGTATCTTCCAAGTATGCACAGCCAAGAAAGTCTGAAATCATCTATGCCGATGAGGTAGAGGAAGATGAGGAAGAAGAAATCGAGAAGGTAGAAGACTACAAGCTTACAATCTTCCTTTCAGAGGCTGGTTACTTCAAAAAGATTACCCCTCAGTCACTCCGTATGAGTGGTGAGCAAAAGGTTAAAGAAGGCGACAAGATTATTAGAGTAGAGGAGAGCTCTAATGCTAAGGAACTTCTCTTCTTCACTAACAAGTGCCAGGTCTACAAGGCACGCGTTGCTGATTTCTCGGACTCTAGAGCGTCTTTACTCGGTGATTACATACCAACAGTCCTCGAATTTGATGAGGGTGAAGAAGTTAAATATATGGCCATCACAGACGATTTCAAAGGCTATATGCTCTTCTTCTTTGAAAATGGTAAGGTAGCAAAGGTTGATATGGAAGCATATGCAACCAAAACTAACCGTAAGAAACTTATCAAGGCTTATGGTGCCAAGTCTCCACTTGTCACAGCTCTTTATGTTAAGGAAGACACAGAACTTGTACTTACAGCAAGTTCGGGTCGTATGCTTATCCTTAACACTGCTGTTATCGCTCCAAAGACAACCAAGGACACAATTGGTGTTGGCGTTATGACAATGAAGAAGGGCCAGCGCCTCATGGGTGTAAGACCATACGTAGAAGGTGAGTTTGCAAAGCCACATCGCTATCGTACTAAGAACTTACCAGCACTTGGCTCATTACCATCTGCAGAAGATACACAAGGAGAGCAATTATCCCTATAAAATCCTCTTGCATATTAATAATAACTATGTTAAAATACCTTAGTTGCTAAACGAATATCCGCTTTAAGGGGGTTAATATATGACACCATTACAGATGGTACTTGCAGTACTTCTTATTATTGTTTCTGTAATTTTGACAATTCTTGTTCTCCTTCAGAAGAACAGACAGGCTGATGCTTCTGCTGTTAACGGTAGCACATCATCTTCATTCTTTGACAAGACACAGGGTCACAGCAAGGATGCAGCTTTATCAAAGCTCACAATTATCTTTGGTGCAATCTTGGTTGTACTTGTTATCGTAACTATTGCTGTTACACTTTTCGTATAATTAAATAGCGCCTAGTTACTAGGCGCTTTTAATATGATTCATTAGCTCAGTTGGCAGAGCACTTGACTTTTAATCAAGGTGTCCGGGGTTCGAATCCCCGATGAGTCACCATAAGGACTAGGGATTTCCCTAGTCCTTATTTTTTTGTCAAAATGCCAAAAGAAAGGTCGAAATACTGTATATATTATTAATATGATTAGTAACCACTTTTTAGTATAATTAATGTGTATATACACTATGAGTTGGGGGTACAACTTTGGATAAGAATTTACTTAAATCCTATAGAGTAATCGGCCAAATATCAAATGTTATATCAAAGGTAGACAGCTTTGATGAGGCAATTAAGGCCAGCCTTAAGATTATGCTCGATAATTCAGCGGCTGACTATGCAGTAATTTGGTATGTTGGAAGTAATGATAAGGAACATTTGAAACCATACTATTGGATTTCTCCTGTTGACCTTTCTAAGAGATCTTATAAGGTTGGCACTGGTCCAATTGGTAAGGCATATAAGAAAAAATCTTCGGAAGTTATCCTTGATTTCCAGAAAAAGCCAGTTAAGAGCGTGGCATCTGATTTTGAAGGAATTGAGATAGCATCTGTTGTATGCGCACCATTTGAGTTCGGTGTAGTTGAGTTCATCAAGACAACTGAATCTGGTCCATTCACAGAGGATGAAGCAGAGATTTGTCAAATGCTCACGCTACTTACTGAAATTTCAATTAATGAAAACATTGAACTCCCAGATGATAGTGCTAATAAAAAAGTAATACTCTCTGTATCGGACGTTAAGAGAGAGTACCAAAATGGCGATATCATCACCAAGGTACTAAAGGGCGTTAATTTTGACGTATTCGAAGGCGAGTTCTTGTGCCTTCTTGGTGAGTCAGGCTGTGGTAAGTCAACAGTGCTCAATATTATCGGTGGTATGGATACTGCAACAAGCGGTACAATCAAGTATCTTGATACTGATTTGTCAACAGCATCCAAGAACGACCTCACAGTTTATAGGCGCGATAACATAGGTTTTATTTTCCAAAGTTACAACCTTATGCCAAACCTCAACATCAAACAGAATTTGGACCTTATAGCAGAGCTTGTAAAAGAGCCTCGCGATTCGGAAGAAGTGTTAAAGCTTGTTCATATGGATGAGAAAGCTCGTAACTATCCTTCCGAGCTCTCAGGCGGACAGCAACAACGCGTGTCTATCGCACGTGCACTCGTCAAGAACCCAAAGGTCATCCTGGCGGATGAGCCTACTGCGGCTCTTGACTACGCAACGAGCATCGAAGTGCTTACAGCACTTGAGGACGTTGTTGCATCTGGCACAACTCTCGTTATGGTAACTCATAACGAGGAGATTACAAGAATGGCAAATAGGGTAATAAGACTCCGTGATGGCAAGGTTTATGAGGTTACAATTAACCATCATCCTGTTAAGGCAACGGAACTTGTTTGGTGATAGATTATGAAGAAGACGCAGATAATAGAACTGTTTAATAATATAAGATCAGGTCTAGTATCTTTCGTTGCAATAGTAATATTTGTTTTGCTCGGTGTTGCATTGTTCCTTGGTATTGGCTGGTCAGGCAAGGCGCTTGATAAAACAGTTGATAAGGAATATAGGGATTTTGCAATGCATGACCTTGAAGTCATATATCCATATGGCTTCTCAGATAAGGATGTTGAAAAGATTGCAGCGATAGATGGCGTAGATTACGTAAAGGGCCTCTATTTTTATTTCCAGTTCTTTGATAACCATGGTGTTTTAAACCAGGCGAAAATCATCACAATAACGGATGAAATTGATAAATTAAACCTTAAAGAAGGCAAACTCCCAACCAAGGCAGGAGAGGCTGCGCTTGAAAAGAAGTATGCCGATGATAATGGATTTAAAATTGGTGACGTCATCGAGTTTAAGCATGACGCAGATGAAGATACATACAAGGTAAGCGATTTGCTCGAAGGCGATTTGGACGCCCTCCAAAATCCTACCAAAGATGAGGACGGCATGCAGACTTTGACAGTTGACAAGGTCAAGATAACAGCCCTTGTAGAGTCCTCTGTATACGCAAGCACTTATCCAATTACATATGGTTCTGCAATGGATAACGCAGCACCACTTAATTGCTTGCTCTTTGTTCCAGAGGAGACTTTTGATCCTGATTCATTTGATGGATATATCAATCTTCTCATTAGTAGCAAGGACCTTTTAAAATACGATAATGCATCCGATGAGTACAAGGATGCTGCCAACGCGCTTAAAGAGCGTGTAATGGCGGTCACAGACAAGATGGCAGCTGACAAGAATGAAAAGATTCTTGGTGCAGGTGACAAACTTGTCGACAAGCTCAATGAGCGCCTTGCTGACGCAGAGGCGCAGATAGAGGAGGGCAAGGCTCAGATTGCGGATGCAAAGGCTGAGATTGAGGCTAACAAGAATCTCCTTTATCAAAAGGAACAAGAACTCAAAGACGGTCAAAAGAAAATAGCCGATGGCGAGAAGGAACTTGCACAGGCTAAAAAGGATTTAAAGACTGCTGAGGATGCCTTCGCACTTATGAAGGAAATCTATGACAAGTTTGAGTCTATCTATGATGTTGGTAAGGATGTAGCGGACACTGTTTATTCAGTAGTTGAAAAAGCTTATAATAGCGGATTGCTCTCAGACCTTAAAAATCTCATTAATAAGTATTTGCCTAAGGGCTCTACTGTAGTAAACCTCTATAACGAGTTCTATCAGAACTTTGCATCTGGTTATTATAAAGAGCACAAGTATGAGATGATACCTATTCTCTCAAGGCTCCATGACCTTCTCTCAGGATACTACAACGATGCCCTTGCAAAGCTTAACGATGCACGCGCACAAATAGCAGCAGGTGAAGCTGAAATTGCTGCTGGCAAGAAAGAGGTAGAGGAAGGCCGTCGTGCAATAGACGATGGTTGGAATAAGATAAACTATGCTGAGAATACTCTCTTGCCACAGTATGAAGCAGAGCTTCAAGCAGGCATTGATGAGTATGAAAACGGCAAAGTTAAACTTGGCGAACTGAAAACAGCATCCGGCAATATTATTGCCTATGATGCTGCAGTTATGGCAAGGGACTATAACGGTGCACTTGTAGTATGCGATAGCGTTAAAGACGTTTTCGATAATATGCGCTATACAATGGCGGCCCTTTTCATTATTGTTGGCCTCCTTGTTTGCTATAGCGCAGTATCTCGTATGGTATACGAAAAGTCCGTCCTTATTGGTACCAAAAAGGCCCTTGGACTTTTCGATAGGGAAGTTACTTTGTCAGAACTGAGCTTTACATTGCTCGCTGCAGTAACTGGTTCGATTTTAGGTGTGCTGCTTGGACGGTTTGTCCTTGAGACAGTATTCCTTGAGGTAATCTCTGATCAGTTTGTATTTGAGAACCAAGAGTTCTACTTCTCTTTGAAGGACACACTTATTATTGTTGCAGTGGAACTTGGCACAATTATTGTTACAACGCTCTTTGCGTGTAACAAGGTGCTTAGCAAGAGCGCAGTTAAACTCCTTCAAGGTGCAGAGCCACCAAAGGCAAAAGAACGCTTCTTTGAGCGCACAGCACTTTGGAAGCGCTTGCCACTGCTCACAAAAACTATCGTTAACAACTGCCTCAACGACAAGCGTCGTTGCTTTGGCACGATAGTTGGTGTCGCAGGTTGCACATCGCTTATCGTGTGCTCTGTAACGCTCTATGACGGTATTAATAACAGTATCAAACGCCAGTTTGATAACATTACTACCTTTGACACAATTGTGTATATCGATGATTCTGTAGCAGATTCTGCAGAAGAAATTACATCGGCACTTGATGAAAGCAAGATTGAGTATTCTAAGATATTCTATCAACCTGGTTCAATGCATTTGCCAAATGACAGACAGATAATTGGTGAAATCATGGTTCCACTTGATGATTCATTCTACAAGTATATTCACATGGTAGATGACAATGGAGTGGAGAAAAAGATTAAAAAAGATGCTTGGGTTTGTAAGTCATATGCTTACTACTTTAAAGCAAAGCCAGGTGACAATGTTGAATTTGTAGACGGCGTTGGAACTGTCCACAATTTCAAGATGGAAAATACAGCTGAGTACTATTTGACAAGAACAGCTACCTTCGCAAGCAAAGAGGCATTTGAAAAGGCATATGGCAATGAGGCCAAGACCAATGCAATTATCTTTAACAAAGGTGATGTTTCAATTGTTAAATTGACAGAACTCTTAAAGGACAAGCCTGGATTTATCGCAATTCAGGATTACTACTATGATGGTGCTACTGAATTTGAAGTATATTCACTCGTAACACTTGTAGTAGTTGTTGTATATCTTATCCTGTCAATTGTAATGGCATTCCTTGTTCTCCTTAATCTCTTCTCAATGTTTGTATCTGAAAAGAAGAAGGAACTCATAGTTCTTATGATTAATGGCTTCTATGAGAAGGATGCCAAGAAGTATATCTATCTTGATACAATCGTTTTGACAATCATTGGTATGATTGCTGGTATAGCACTTGGCTCGTTTGTTGGATTCAAGACAATGCAGACGTTTGTCACGGAAGCAACGTATTTCATCTTGACTCCAGACCCAATTGCTATGGTGGCAGGCGTTGTAGTAACAGCAGTACTGATTGTTATTACTACTTTGATTGCCCTAAAACGTGTTTCATCATTCAAACTTACAGATATTAATTCGGAGAAATAGTTTTCTATGCAAAAAACTCGGTTAAAAAACAGAATAAAGCAGATGCTTGCATTGTCTATTGCAATACTTGTTGTGCTGAGCATGTTTACTGCTTGCTCAGCGCAATCAAGTACTACTGTTATAAACAATGTTAAGGACATCAATGGTAAGAGGATAGGTATCCTTGTTGGAACGCTCTTTGAGGATACGGCATATGAGGATTTTCCGTCCTCAAGTATCACATTCTATAATACATACGCTGATCTTATTCAGGCGCTCAAGAGTGGAAAGATTGATACTTTCCTTTGCGATGATGCAACCGCAAGGGCACTCTGCGATTTGGATTATAAGATTTCGTTTCTTCCTCAACTTATTACAAATGAGAAGTACGGACCTATTTTTAGGCGTTCTGAGGGTGGCGAAAAACTCTGCGAAAAGTTCAACCGCTTCATCTATAACTATTCTGAAAGAGGGGATTTAAGCCTTCTCCAAGGAAAGTGGTTAAATGCTGGTAAAAGTGGACGAGATACATTCTATAAGTTCCAAGATTTACCAGATGTTAACGGTAAGATTAGAATCGCTGCTGTTAATGATACAGAGCCATTTTCATTTGTCTCTTTTGGACTTTTGACTGGCTATGAAGTTGGTCTTATGTATGACTTTTGCAAGGAATTTGGTTTTGCAGCAGAGATAGTATCCACTGATATTGATGATGTATTTTCTGGCGTTAGCGTAGGAAAATATGATATTGGTGTTGGACTTCTTTCATATACTGATGAACGAAATGAGAGGTTCATATTCGCTACGCCTGATTATGAGGGCGGTGCAGTAGCGGTTGTTTTAACAACTGTTGCAGAGGAGAGTAACGGCTTCTTTGGTTCAATAGTAAATGGCTTTGATAAGACATTTGTTAGAGAAGGCAGATGGCAAATGTTCCTTGATGGTATTGGCGTAACTTTGCTTATAAGCTGCGTTTCAGCCATTCTTGGAACGATAATAGGTTTTGCTCTTTATACACTTGGCGTTTATTTTAGAAACAAGAACAAGGCATTCTTAAAGTTTTTAGACCTCTATGTGCTCTTTGTAAAACGCATGCCAATAGTTGTCTTTTTGATGATTTCCTATTATGCAGTATTTGGTAACACCAATATCAGTGGATTGGTAATCTCAATTATTGCGTTCACATTCACGTTTGCTGCGACGGTTATAGATTTGTTTCACTCAACAGTATCAAAGGTTGATAATGGACAATTTAAGGCGGCACTGAGTCTTGGATATACTGAAATGCAAGCGTACAATAAGTTCTTGTTGCCACAGGCAACCAAAGCGATTGCTAATGATTATAAGGAAAGTATAATTGGTCTTGTCCAGGCAACATCTGTTGTCGGATATATCTCTGTAGAGGATTTAACCAAGATATCTGACCTTGTAAGAAGCCGTTCCTATGAATCAGTATTCCCACTTGTAGCGACTGCACTAATTTACTTCTTTATTGCATGGATATTGACACTTATTATTAGGAATATTGAATTTGTTTTTGATGAAAAGAAGAGAACTCCGGACAAAATTTTGAAAGGAGTTGATAAGCGATGATTGAACTTAAAGGTATCTGCAAAACTAAAAAAGATGCAACGGTCCTTCATAATGTTAATTTGACTATTAACGATGGTGATGTTATCGCGATTTTAGGACCATCAGGAATGGGACGAACTGCGCTTCTTACCACTATTTTGACACTGGAAAAGCCGACTTCTGGTGAAGTTATTATTGATGGTAAAATAGTTGGATCAAAAGGTTTTGATTACTATGATGCAAGAAAGAAAATTGGTATGGTCTTCCAAGACTTCAACCTCTTTAAAAACATCACAGTAATTGAAAATATAATGCAACCACTTGTTGACCTTATGGGCTTGTCCAAGCAGGAGGCATATGAAAGAGCTTGTGATTGGCTCAGACGAGTAGGTGTTATGGGCAAGGCATTTGAATACCCAGATGACCTTAGTGATGGTGAAAAACAGCGTGTAGCAATAGCTAGAACTGTTGCGATGGATCCAGAAGTAATACTGCTTGATAATCCAACATCACGACTAGACCCTATAATGAAAAAAGAAGTTCACAATGTAATTCGTGACCTTGCTAAAAACGGCTCAACGTTGGTGCTCGTTACAAATGAAATTCGTTTTGCAAGAGAAATTTCAAACAGGGTAGTGTACTTTGATGAACACACTGTCTATGAAGAGGGGCAAACAAGTAAGATGTTTGAAAGCCCAAAGCGCGATAAGACTAGACAGTTCTTTAAGCAGTTCAAACTTCTCAATATTGAAATTGATAATATTGATTTCGACTTTATTGGAGTATCAAGTCGTATAGATGTCTTTGCTGAGAACTTAAATCTCTCTCCAAAGACTGCAAACTCAATGCACGTTGCATTTGAGGAACTTGTTGACCAGATTGTTTTATCTACAATAAAGGAGAGAGAGAACTTTAAACTAAAAACGACATTTGAATGTGATGAAAAGAACGGGGTAATCTACTTTACATGTAAGTATGATGGAGAAGAGTTCAATCCATTAATATCTGATGATGATTTGGCTCTTATGATTATCAATCACAGTCTTAATCATTTGAATTTTGAATATGTTTCGGATTCTGATTATAAAAATGTTGTAACAGCGCAATTTTCTGCCAAAAAATAGGCATAATAAAAGAGCTTCAGGAAACCCTGAAGCTCTTTTGCTTTAATTTATGCCTGTGGCAAACCTTCGTCAGCGAATGTTGCAACAGCGTTGAGGGCGATGTTGATACCCTTTTCAATTGTGTCTTCACAGAGGTTGTCTACTGTATCAAGACGAGTGTGATAGTAGCGTGCTGGAGCTGGGTCCATAGCTACGAAGCAAGATGCCTTAACGCCTGCCTGAGAAGCAGCTGCTGCGTCTGTTGAACCGAGAGGAATAGTACCTGTCTCAACGTCAAGACCGCAATCCTTTGCAGCGTTCTGTAAGAGCTTTGCTACTTGCTTATCATTCTTAACAACACCTGACATATCGCCAGTATAGATTTCCATAAAGTCCATATCACGAACTGTATCGAATCCGATGTATGCTGTATCAACGTTGTCTGATACAAGGTCTGGATGCTGCTTGAAGAATGCCTTCGCACCGCGAAGTCCGCATTCCTCACCACCAGTGAGG
This sequence comes from Candidatus Limimonas egerieequi, assembly GCA_018064455.1. Lineage (GTDB taxonomy): Bacteria > Bacillota > Clostridia > Oscillospirales > Acutalibacteraceae > UBA1227. Next base: position 49,628 of record JAGHVH010000010.1, read on the forward strand.
AGAGTGATAACATCTGTGTCTTCAAAGCGGATATCGTTTTCCTTTAAGAACTTCATAACAGACATAGCAACCATAGAACCTGAGAGGTCATCAGATGCACCTGGTACATAGTGCTTGCTGTCTGTGAACTTATAAAGAAGACCATAAGCAGGGAGGAAAGCAAGCTCAGCGAGTGCAAGTTTCTTTGCAAGGTCAGGCTTGATGAGAGAAGCAACTGTTGCACCGATTGTTGCAACAAGGCCAACTACTGCATAACCAGCAACGATTACAACACCCTTTGAACCGAGTTTGTATGTGTAAACCCACTCTGGTGCTGAATCGGTGTGACCTGATACGATGATTCTTTTCTTTGTTTCGCCAGATGCCTTGCGAATGCCGTAAACGTTACCTGATGTCTTCTCTTTGAAGAATGGATCAAGGAACTCCTTATAGAGCACGAATTCACCAACAACTGCTGAAAGTGCAGCGCCTATAAGGCCACCTGTAACAGCGTTGAGTGCCTTTTTGCCTGTGTAAGCAGCAGCGAGGCTTGTGCCTGTTGCGCCGATAAGGCAAGTACCAGCGAGAGGTACGAAAGCCATGAATGCGTCAGGGTTAACCTTGAATGTGTCACGCTTTGCTTCATCTGCAAGAGTTTCCATTGTACCGAGCATATCAAGCTGAGCGTCTGTTTCACCTTTTTCACCACATGGTCTTGGACCGTATGTGTTTACAAGGTGAGCGATGTTATCAACTGAGAATTTTGCAAGATCCTTTATCTTGCCTTCTGCGCCTGGAACTAAATCTTTGATGTTCATTGATTCTAACTCCTTTTAATTATTTTCCGAAAAATTAGCCATGAATATTGTAACATAGTTAGAATGAAAAAGTAAGATATTTGTAATTTTAATATGATTTAATATTTGTTATAATATTACTAACGTAGTATTCAACTAAATTTATATAAGGAGAACTGCTTATGATAAGACTTGATAATGTCTCAAAGTTTTATTACAGCAAAGGCGTAATTGCAGCCGGTTTCTCTAAAATCAGTCTTGATTTTGATGTTGGAGAATTTGTTGCAATTACCGGTGAATCTGGCAGTGGTAAGTCCACGCTCCTTAATGTAATATCTGGCCTTGATACTTATGAAGAAGGCGAGATGTACATCAATGGTGAGGAGACCAGCCATTACACAGAAAAGGATTTTGAAGATTACAGAAGAAAATATATAGGTAATATTTTCCAAAACTTCAATCTCGTTAATAGCTATACTGTATATCAAAATGTAGAGCTTGTTTTGCTTCTTGCTGGCGTAAAGCGCCGCGATGCCAAGAAGCGTGCAAACGAGCTCATAGACCGCTGTGGCCTTCACGATTACCGCAATGCTAAGGCGTCCAAGCTTTCAGGTGGTCAAAAGCAGCGCGTAGCTATCGCTCGCGCGCTTGCTAAGGACACACCGATAATCATCGCCGATGAGCCTACCGGTAATCTTGATAGTGAGTCCGCAGCGGATATAATCAAGCTCCTGTCGGAGATTGCTCGTGATAAGCTCGTAATCATAGTTACACATAACTTTGATCAAGTTGAGCCATACATCACTCGCAAGATTAAAATGCATGATGGCAAGGTGCTTGAGGACACTAAGTATGATAGGGAAGAGTATGTAAGCGAGGAGGCAAAACCGACTCTTGCTGTTGCGAACAACATTCGCTTCCCATCCATGGTTCGCCTTGGCGTTCGCAATGCATTTAACATTCCTGTTAAATTCCTCTTGCTCACATTTGTATTTATCTTTGTTACATTGGCGCTAATTTTTGAGATGTCTATTTATCAATCTGAAGTATATGAAAATGGACTTCTTGGATATAACTACTATTTTTCTAACACCTCAGAAAATCGTTTGGTTATTAGACAAAAAGCTGATGATAATTCATATAGGGCATTAACTGATGAGGATGTTAAAACTCTTGAAAAAACTCCTAATGTTAAGATAGTAGAAAAGTATGATGTCCTTATGGATAATCAGGCAACATTTGAGGATGAGCGTGGTAATTTCTATATCTATGGCATAGCTCAAAATTTAAAAAATTATGAGTTTGGTGATCTTGACTATGGCCGTATGCCAGAAAAACCAAACGAGATTTTGATTGCAACTACCAAAAACTCTTATACGATTCCATCAAGTGATAAACTTATAAAGGAATTTATGAGTACTGACCTTTATAAGTATAGCAGGGCAGGTTGGACCCGTGATGATAAGCACCCATTTAGAGTAGTTGGTATCAAGTTTATTGAGAACTCTGACAGCCCGGTTATTAGAGCATATGAAAGTATTATGTATCTTGATGATTCTATAATCGAAGAGATGCGTATTGATAGCAATGCAACCTTCTCACGCTACAAGATTTTGTTCCAAGATGTAACATATTCAACTGATATGATGTGGCCGATGTTTAATATACTTCCATCAGAGGCTGTTGAGAGCGGTACATGTTGGGTATCAGATGACTACAACATGTATGTTAAGAATGGCTTTAATGCTCAAGGTAAGGACTTGAAAATAATAGTAAATAATAATTACTATGATGATGAGCTTAATCTCACTGTTTCCAAAGTATATAATAAGCAGTCATTTACTTCGGCTTATCAGCTTGAAAATGGTCAGCGATTTGAAGATGTTAAAGGCTTTATTCTTGTAAATGATAAGGATCTCAACAAACTTTACGACAAGGAGTCGTACCAAGTTTGTGTATTCGTTGATGATGCAATGCAGGTTGATAAAACTGCAAATGATATTCGTGATCTTGGATACGAAGTCCTCATCATTCGCGATACGCTTTATAATGATGGCGAGGGCGCAATCCTTCAGCTTCTTAACAAAGTAATTATCCTTGGAGTTGCAATAGTACTTCTTGTAATCTCATACTTTGTAATACGTATTATTTTGAAGTCGCGTAACGTGTACTACTCAACTATTCGTATGCTTGGCGCCAATGTTGGCGTATCGCGTGGCCTTCTTATCATAGATATGATGGTCTGCGCTGGTATAGGATACTTTGTGGTTGTTGGAGCGCTTAAACTGCTTAATATTTGGTTTAGCTCCACATATATTCTCAAAACTGTTACTGAGTTTATGACTATACCTCAGTATGCACTGGTATTTGCAATCGTTATTTTGATTTCACTGATTATCAGTGTACGCTACTCAAGCAAGCTCTTTAAGAAATCAACTATGCAGACTATTAAAGAGGAGGTGTAAGGCGTAATGATTGAAATTAAGAACTTAAACAAGTACTTTAACAAAGGCAAGAAAAATGAAATTCATGCCATAAACAACACGTCTTTAACCCTTCCTGATAGCGGACTTGTGGCACTCCTTGGTGAGTCCGGCTGTGGCAAGACCACAATGCTTAATGCAATCGGTGGTCTTGATAAGGTTAAGTCTGGTAGCATCTTTATTAACGGTAAAAAGATCACTTCAAAGAGTTCGCACAGCGTTGATAAGATTAGGAACTTGTCCGTTGGATACATCTTCCAGGACTACAAACTCATGGACGATATGACTGTCTATGACAATGTAGCTCTTGCACTTAAGATGATAGGCATCAAGGACAAGAAGGAGATAGAGGTTCGCGTTGAATACGTACTCGATAAGGTAGGAATCCTTCGTTATCGTTCGCGTCCGACGTCTACTCTTTCAGGTGGTGAGCGCCAGCGCGTAGGTATTGCGCGTGCGCTCGTTAAGAACCCTGATATTATTTTGGCCGACGAGCCAACAGGAAATCTTGACTCCAAAAACTCAGTCGAGATTATGAATATTATTAAGAAGATTTCAAGTGATAGGCTCGTCATCCTTGTTACTCACGAGCGTCCGCTCGCTGAGTTTTACGCTGACCGTATTATCGAACTCGTAGACGGCAGTGTGGTTGCTGATTATGAAAATGATCACAGCAACGCACTCAACTATGAGGTAGACAACGTCTTCTACCTCAAGGAGTTCGAAAACCACGCTCAGCTCTTTGACAGCACAAATGATAGAAAAGTAAACCTCTATGACAATGGCGATACAAATCTAAGTGTCAATATCATCGTCAAGAACGGCAATATTTACATTCAAGCGCTTGACGGCAAGAATGTCGAGATAATAGATAAAAACTCTTCTATCGAGGTCATAGACGATTATAAGCAGGAAATAAACCGTGAGGATATAGAGGACTACGATTTTGACTTAAGTTCAGTCGGAAATCAAAATCTCAAAAAGAGATATTCATCTATCTATAACATCTTCTCAGCTATTGTCTATGGTTTTAAAAAAATATTCGGCTATCCAGTACTACGCAAGGTCCTTCTTTTAGGCTTTGCTCTTTCTGGTTTATTTGTTATTTATTCTGTTGGTCAGATTCTTGCAATCAACCATGTTGTTGATTCTGATTTCTTAACGACAAATAAGAACTATGTTATTGTTAACAAGCCATCAATGACAGCAGAGGAATATGAAAAGTTAGAGGCGATGGATGACGTTTTATACGTAATCCCATCCGACTCAAAGATTGCATTACATGTTGCGCTTGATGACTACTATCAGACGAATGATGCCATGGTTACTCTCACTGGTTCACTGGCGTCGTCTGATCTTTTGACCAAGGATGACCTTATTGCAGGTCGACTTCCTGAAAATGAGAATGAAATCGTATTTGACAAGATGATCTATGATAAGTATCAAGGTGTAAGGTCAAATGCTCAAATGGCGGGTGTCTTTACTGTCAAAGATTTTGTTGGTAGGACAATGACACTTGATAAGGAGATGGGCGAGTATACAATTGTCGGTATAACTGATATAGAAAGCCCATCAATCTATGCCAAGGAATCAGAACTTCTCAACATTGTCAAATACTCCTATGATGCGGGAGATAGTGATATGTATTATTACATGCGTCAGGAATACACTGGCAATGCTGCATCACAGGCAGAACTTACTGACTATAAGCGCTTTGAAGATAGGATAATTCTCTATAATGACTGGCGTCATAGTGAGTTCCCAGTAAATGATTACGAGGTACTCCTTCCAGACTCATATATGGAACTCTATCCAATAGGCAAGGAAACCAAGCTCAAAGTTGATGACAAGCCACTTGTTGTTTCTGGTTACTACAAGAGTGATAATGGCGAGGACTCGTTTAGTGCATATTTTGTAAACGAGAACATGATTAAGCATCAACTTGTCAAGAATAGCAAGACATTTGCTATCTGTACCAAGAATAAGGCAGAAGTACTTGAGAACTTGCTCGAGAATAACTATAAGGCATATGATGCTTATGAAAAGGATCAGCAGGACTTTAATGAGGAGAGAAAGTCAGTTGTACTTTCAACAACAATTTTAGGTCTTGTAATGCTTGGTATCTCACTTATTGAGATGTTCCTTATGAGCCGCTCATCATTCCTTTCTCGTATCAAGGAAGTTGGTATGCTTCGTGCAATTGGTGCCAAGAAGTTTGACATCTACAAGATGTTTATGGGTGAGATAATCGCTATTACAACTCTGACGAGTTTGCCAGCGATGATATTTATGTACTATGCTGAGTCGTATCTTGTTAAATCAGTTGTTTCGTTTAAAACGGTATTCTATATGCCACTACCATACTTGCTGATTTCAATACTTGCAGTATATGTATTTAATCTCGTTATCGGTTTGCTTCCAGTATGGAACACCATGCGCAAGCGTCCAGCTGCAATCCTTGCCCGCAAGGATGTAGATTAGTTGTATAACTAAAATAAAAACCCCAACTCATTCGAGTTGGGGTTTTGTTTTGTATATATTAGTCAGTTACTTGTTCCTTGAGGATTACGTCGTGTGAACCGCCCTCAACGATTGATGTTGATGATACAACAGTAAGCTTTGCTTTTTCACGAAGCTCTGGGATTGAGAGAGCACCGCAGTTGCACATTGTTGAACGAACCTTTGAAAGGGTAGTGTAAACGCCATCCTTGAGGGAGCCTGCGTATGGCACGTATGAGTCTACGCCTTCCTCAAATGAGAGCTTGCCGGCGCCGCCAAGGTCATAACGTTGCCAGTTACGAGCACGGTTTGAACCTTCGCCCCAGTACTCCTTAACATAGCGACCATTAATGCGAACCTTGTTTGTTGGGGACTCATCAAAACGTGCGAAGTAACGGCCGAGCATAAGGAAGTCGGCGCCCATAGCAAGGGCGAGAGTGCAGTGGTAGTCGTGTACGATACCGCCGTCAGAACATACTGGAACATAAACGCCAGTCTCTTCGAAGTACTTGTCACGCTCTTTGCAAACGTCGATAAGTGCTGTAGCCTGTCCACGGCCGATGCCCTTGGTCTCACGTGTGATACAGATTGAACCACCGCCGATACCAACTTTTACAAAGTCAGCGCCACAGTCGGCAAGGAAGCGGAACCCTTCACCATCAACTACGTTACCAGCACCAACTTTTACGCTGTCGCCATATGTTTCACGAATCCAAGCGATTGTGTTCTTCTGCCATTCTGAGTAACCCTCAGATGAGTCGATGCAAAGTACATCTGCGCCAGCTTCAACAAGTGCTGGAACACGCTCTCTAAAGTCGCGTGTATTGATACCTGCACCAACAACGTATGATTTATTGCTATCAAGGAGTTCGAGAACGTTCTCCTTGTGAGCTTCATAGTCTTTTCTAAATACGAGATATGTAAGATGATCACTGTCGTCAACTAAAGGGAGAGCGTTGAGCTTGTGGTCCCAAATAATATCATTAGCTTCTTTAAGAGTAGTTGTGTCAGGAGCAGTAACAAGCTTCTCACGTGGAGTCATAAAGTCAGCAACTTTTGTCTGTGGGTCCATACGTGATACACGATAGTCACGGCTGCCAACGATACCAAGGAGTTTGCCATGAGCTGAGCCGTCATCTGTAACAGCAACAGTTGAGTGACCTGTCTTTTCCTTGAGGGCGATAATATCAGCAAGTGTAGCATCTGGTGTGATGTTAGATGTTGAAGTGATAAAGCCCTTCTTGTAGTTCTTAACGCGAGCCACCATAGCAGCTTCTGATTCGATTGATTGAGAACCAAAGATAAAGGATACGCCACCTTCCTTTGCAAGAGCGATAGCAAGAGTATCGTTTGATACAGCCTGCATGATAGCACTTGTCATAGGAATGTTCATCTTGATTGCTGGTTCCTCGCCACGCTTGAACTTAACAAGTGGGGTAGAGAGGTCAACTGATGTTGGAATACACTGTGATGATGAGTATCCTGGAACGAGTAAGTATTCGCCAAATGTACGTGATGGTTCGTCAAAATAAAAAGCCATATTTAAATTTCTCCCTTTATAAATTTCATTTTTCGTTAAAAAAGAGAGGCGACATACGTCGCCTCAAAGCATAATTATTTCTTGGTTGTCTTTTTAGCTGCTGGCTTCTTAGCAGCAGTCTTCTTAGCTGCTGGAGCAGCCTTTTTAGCAGGCGCAACTGCTTTCTTAGCAGGTGCTTTTTTAGCAGCTGGCTTTTTAGCAGGTGCCTTCTTCTCAGTCTTTTTTGTAAGGTTTGCAAGAGCCTGAGCATGGTCAAGGCTACCCTGAATCTGGAGGATACCACGGAAATATGCATCTGTTGCATCGAGCTTGCCAGACAAAATCTTAGCAAAAGTATCAGCTGTTGCAGTGAGCATAGCAGTATGGTCGTGGTAGTCATATGGTTCAACTGCAAAATTGCCACCAATGTTTGCAATATAGAACGCACCACCGCAATCTTCATCAATCATGTTGATCTGGATAGCAAGATCCTGTGGCAAAGAAGCTGTATTGAGTTTGAGTGCCTTTTTCTTTAAAGCTTCAAATTGTTCGATGAATGTCATTATGGTTTCCTCCTAGGGTTATTGTGCTACTGTCTGTGAAGCTGCTTGTTCAGCCTGCTTCTTGAGGTTTGCTACAACCTTTTCAGCATATTTTTCAATTCTATTAGATGTTCTGTTGATGAGGCCATTTGACATCTTGCCGTCATATGCCTTGTCTTGAACCATCTTGTCATAGAAGCTGTTAGAAGCATCTGTTGAAAGCTTTTTAATGATATCCTGCTGCCACTGTGGCTTGTCTGAGATAGAGGACATGTACATGATGTGTGTACCGTATTCTGTATCAACAAGACCGTAGTCGCCAACTTTACGTCCATCAGCAAAGCACCAATCAAGGAATGGCTTTACATAGCTTGAAGTTGTTGTGATATCTTCATAGAGACCGCCGTTATCAGCTGAACCTGGATCCTCAGACTTCTCGTTTGCAAGTTTGATGAAGTCTTCTTCCTTAGCACCGCTTTCTACCCAAGCATCCATTGTTTCCTGAGCGATTTGCTGTGCTTCTTCTGCAGTTCTCTTTTCAACTGTCTCTGTTGTCTGTGCACCGTCTTCGTCAGTTACTTCCTTTTCCTCTGTGAGAGAGAAGAGAATGTGACGAACTGATACTGGCTGGAGTGTGTCATCTGTTGATGGGAGAGAGGACAATACTACGATGATGTATGATACACAACCATCATCTGCTTCTACTGTAGCAAGATACTTGTCGCCAACCTGACGGGATTCATCGAATGCCCATTTTGTAATGTCAGCTGAGAAGTACTGCTCAATTGCTGTTCCATTTACATCTTCTGCAAGATATGCAGCCTCAGTGAAACTCTCTGATGATGGATCAAAGTAATCCTTTGAATCTTCTGGTGCATACTGGAGGGCGAGTGAGCCAAAGTTATCAAGTGTTGCTGCCTCGAAGAACTCGTCAGCATTTGCTTTTGCTTCTTCCTTGTTCTTCTTGGTCATAGCTTCGAGTTCTTTATCTGTGTAGTTAGTGCCCTCAACAGCTGGTGTGTCATCAGTTGCTTCTTGTGCTTCTACATTCTTGGCAACTTCTGCATCGAATGAGAAGTAGCAGAGGTCAACCATCTTGTACTCGCTTGGATTCTCCTTGAATTCCTTCTGGATATCCTCGTCTGTTACAGCTGTAGTGAATTCTTCTTCCTTAGCTGTGATGTATGCAGAAGCGATTGTCTGCTTCTCCATAATCTTGCGGAGCATCTTTTCGTTCATGCCACGACCATATGTCTGCATGAGGTAAGCATTGAGAGAGTAGTTGCTCTCTGCAGCGGATGTGCGAAGTTCCTCAACCTGAGTGTCGATTTCCTTCTGCTGATCCTTTGTAAGTTTAACGCCATCCTTAACGGCTGCGTTGTATACTGCGTTGATTTCTCTTGACTGCTGGATTGCATATTCCTTGAGGAAATCAGCCCAAGTTGGCTTCTCACCATACTTTTCCTTATCAAGAGCAATGCCAGTGTCTTCCTCAGAGAGTGTGAACTCCTGAGCCTTTGGAGTCTTAGCATAGTCGAAACCAGTCATCTGAGCACCAGCGCCCTCACCATAGTAAGCGCCGTAGTACTGCTCGTACTGGTAAGATGTATTTACGATGTTATTATAAATTGCCTTGTAGTAATACTCGTATTCAGCAACAGAAACTTTGGTGCCGTTGTCAAACTTAACAGCTGCGAATGTTCTGTGTGGAACGCCGAAGTAGTAGAGGAGTGCAAGTACAAGTGCAACAACTACTACAATTACTGGAACAAGCCATTTAGCGCGCTTTTGAGCGGCTGATTGGTTTGCCTTTTTCTCTTTCTTAACTACCTGTGCCTCGCTTGCTTTCTCGATGCGAGCCTTACGCTCTTCACGTGCAAGTTCAGCACTAGACTTTGTCTCTTTAGCCATGTTTTTGGGCCCTCCCTATAAAAGTTAACTTATATAATACCACTATAAAGTGGTTATTTCAACGGAAATATTGGCCATTTTAATTTTGCAAGTTTTGAAATAAAATGTTGCAAAAATACAGCAACTATATTATAGTATTCCTTGTTAAATTAATCTTAAAAAAGGCGTGAAAAAGATATGCAGTACAGTGAAATGAATAAAGCACAGCTTCAATCCGAACAGGAGCAAGTCCTTCGCGAATATAACATTTTTAAGGCAAGAAATTTGGACCTTGATATGTCTCGTGGTAAGCCATCAGAGGGACAAATTCAAGCAGTGCTAGGTCTTTTAGATGCGTTGAATTCTAAGACTCCATACAAGACAGAGAGTGGAATCAATACTCTCAACTATGGTTGCCCAGATGGTCTCCCTGAATGCAAGGCACTTTTTGCTGACATTTTGGGTGTAGATGCATCCAAGATTTTTGTTGGTGGTAACTCTAGTCTTAACCTTATGTTTGACTATATTTTACAGTGCTATGCACTTGGCGCTTCTGAAACTTCAGGGCCTTGGTCCTTGCAAGGAGAGATCAAATTCCTCTGTCCTTGTCCTGGCTATGACCGCCACTTTGGCATTGCAGAGTACCTTGGCATTAAAATGATTCCTGTTAAGATGACTGAAACTGGTCCTGATATGGATCAAGTTGAGGAACTTGTTCGCGATCATTCGGTAAAAGGTATGTTCTGTGTGCCTAAGTATTCAAATCCAACTGGTATTACATATTCTGATGAAACAGTAAAGCGTCTTGCTGCTATGAAGACAGCTGATGACTTTAGAATCATTTGGGATAACGCATATTGTATTCATGACCTCTTTGGCCGTGAGGATACACTCCTTGACATTCTTACAGAGTGTGAAAAGGCTGGCAATCCAAACCGCGCAGTAGAGTTCGCTAGTACATCTAAGATTTCTCTTTCTGGTGCAGGCGTATCAGTTCTTGCAGCAAACGCAGAGAACCTCGCTTACATCAAAAAGCGTTGCGCAAAGCAGACAATTGGTCACGATAAAGCAAACCAACTTCGCCATGTCCTTTATTACAAGGATATAAACGGTGTTAAGGCTCATATGAAGGCTTTATCAGACATAATCAGCCCTCGCTTTGAGGTTGTTCTCAATGCTTTTGATAAGGAACTTGGCGCTCTCGGTATTGCTTGCTGGAGCAAGCCAAACGGTGGTTACTTCATCAGCCTTGACGTACTTGAAGGTTGCGCAACAAGAGTTTACAACCTCTGCAAGGAGGCAGGCGTTAAACTCACAAACGTTGGCGCAACTTATCCCTACGGCAAGGACCCACTTGATACAAACATCCGTATAGCACCAACATTCCCAAGCATTGAGGAACTTTCAACAGCGACAGAACTTCTTGTTATTAGCATCAAGCTCGCAGCAATTGAAAAGTATTTAGAAACAGCAAAATAATCAATTAAAAGCAGCGACAAGTTTCACTTGTTGCTGCTTTCTTCTTGTGATAGAATATCTATGATTTAAGAAGTTTTTAAGTATTATTAATATACTGAAATTATACAATCATTTAATGAGGTGATTTTATGATTTGTGAATTCTGTGGTAAAGAAATAGATGAGAATAACAAGTTCTGCCCAAACTGTGGCGCAGGCCTTACAGAGGAAGCGCAAGCTGAGGCAATTAAAAACAGTGAAGCTGAAGCAAAGATGAATGAGCAGTTCTTTACATCTGCAAATAAAGCAAAAACTGAGGAACAGAAAACTGAATCAGCACCTTCTCAGCAGACAGGTGAGAAGAAGAAAAAGAAGGTATCTCCAGGTAAGATAATTCTTATCGTTTTCCTTATTTCTGCTTTGATAGTTGGTCTCTTTACTTTAGGCGCATATCTATTGTTCAGATTTGTAAGGCATGAGACCAAGGATTTTGACATTGACGAATTCGAAAGATATTTCGAAGAAGATTACGATGAAGAAGACATAGAAGATTACTTTGAGGATTATTTTTCAAAGCGCTTTGGTGATGATTTTGGTTTTGACATCGATGGCTTTGATGAGTATGACGAGTCAGGTAACAAAATAAATGGCAATGGCGGCAATGTTAAGGGTGAGTACAAAGGCGCCAAGGACTTTAAGACCGGTAAAGTTGACCGTGAAAAGAATACTTACAGTTCTGAATTTTTAGGAATTGATTTCCAACTTCCTACAGGTTACTCAATCTATTCAGAAAAAAAGCTTGCTGACCTTTATGACAAGCAGTACATCCCAAATGGACTTGTTAGCAACAAACTCTATCTCTATGATATCTATGCTGACAACAACATAAATGGTGCTACATTCTATATCTCTTTCTTCAATAAGGATTATTTTAGTGATGAGTATGACAATCTTGCAGATTTCATAGAGGAAGTTAAGGATGCTAGCGAAGATTATGAGGAGTATAACTACACCGTAAGCTTTGCAAAGGATTCTAAGATTACTCTTGATGGTGTAGAATACACCATGATTGCTGCAAGGATTACTACTGATTCAAATGATAAGGAATACTATCAATATGATTTCGTTCGTGAAGTAAACGGATACTACGCTCAGATTAGCCTCTTTACAGAGAGCCTTGATGACGTAGAAGAAATCATCGATGCAATTAATGCGAAAGGATAAACACAATGCGAGGAGATTTAAACGATCAGTTCCAACGCGCACAGACCGCTATGGACGACGATAATTCTCAAAAGATAATTATCGGTGTGGCTGCATTTATGGCCTTTGCTTTTATAGCAATGGTTGTTGCTGGAATTGTATTTTTTGTAAAAACTGTTGATAAGTTTGTTGAGGCAGAGCCAGAGACGCATATCAATCGTGAGATTGTAACTCAGATGGACAGGCTCAATGATCAACTCTTTAATGGCGGTACAGGTTCAAGTTTATCAGGGGAGGGTCAATCAACTTCTACCTTCCAATACGGTACTGTTGATGGTACAAGTTACTACAGTGAGCTCTCTGGTATTTCATTTAGAGCACCTTCTGATTGGAACTTTACAAGTTATGCAGAAAACCTTGCTCCAACATCGCCAAAGGATTTGACTGCTTCAAGTGGCAATATGGCATCAAGTGTCATCATTCAGTATGAGAACATGAAGATGTATGGCTACAAGAGCATCGATGATGCTATTGCCTCTGTTACCAAGATTGCACAGGGTCAAAACAATCAGATTGTTGACAAGAACGCCAAGACAAAATGGGGCGGAAACAAGTTCGAGGGCATTATTTACAAGAAGGAATTTGTTTCAGGCTATCCAACTTACTATGAGGTTGTATGTACCCAAATAGGTGATTATTGCCTCAAGATAACTCTTTCGGCAAGTTCTGATTCTGATCTTTCAGTCCTTAGAAGTTACTTCAATTAATTGAAGACCTCCGAGTGAATTATCACTCGGAGGTCTTTTTTAATCTTCATCTTTTGATTTCTTTTTCTTTTCCACTGGTTCTTCGCTTTTGAGGCTCTTGAAAATAGTGTCCGCAACGATAATGCCAGAGTTTGAAAGGGCGGTGGCACGAGTTGCGATTATAGCACGACGGGCGCGCTCGTCGTCACTTGAAACGACAGAGATTTCCTTAAGCCTGTCTGCTGCTGCAATAAAGCTCTGCTCATAAGTCTCGATAAATGTATCAAGTAGCTCATTTATAGGCATAATCTCAAGCATAGACTTGATAAATGTATCGATAACTGGAATAGGAAGTGACTGCTTCATAATGCAGATGATAATAAGGTGAGCTATGTGCTCCTTGCCATACTTCTTTTTAACAGGAGCAGGCATATATTCCTTTTTAACATAGTTGTTGACCATAGACGATGTAATGATGGAGTCTTCATCTGAGCCTGTCGCTTTATCAAGATTTGCGCGACAGAGGTACTTGTCCATCAAAACAAGTACTTGGTCCATATAGAGGTCAAGTTCAGGAAGGTCGTTCCAACGTGGGAACTTGACGTCTGTAAGATTATCAAATACTGAATTTATATCAAAGTTTTCATTCATAAAATCACCCAAAGACATTTTAACAGAGTGCAATCTAGTTTTCAATACGAGATTATCTATTTCAAGTGTTTTTTGCTTGTTTATGTCATATAAATATAGTAAAATGTATGTGTTGTTATGCTAAATATAAAGGAGGCATCGGGTATGTCAGAAGACAATAAAGCTTTTGATGTTGAATCAAAGGAACTTATCCCTGTTGAAACAACACCAGTCCCAATTGGTCCACAGAAGACCAAAAAAGAAAAACGCGAAGAGAAACGCCGCGTTGGCAAGGTAATGTCAACTGGAGCATTTCTTGCTACATTCCTTTTACTTTTAATCCCTGGCGTTAATATTTTGCTCATCATACTTTGGGCTATTGGCGCTGCAAAGAATCGCAATAAAGTTAACCTTTCACGTGGCCTTATCATTTTCTTCCTTATAGAAGTGCTTTTAACACTCGTAATTTTGGGCGTAGGCTACATAGTTGCTGATCAAAAATCTGATACAGTCCTTAAGTACCTTGATAACAAATCAGGTGGTGTAATCTCTTACTTTGAGATTAAGGACTATAAGGATTTCAAAAAACTTTCAAAACTCTCTGATTACCTTGTTGAAAAGGAAAAGCCAGAGGAGAAAGAGCCGGTTGAGGAAGAAGAGGAAGTTGTAATTCCAAAGACATGCTATGCATACAATCCAGTAGGCATCGAGTCATTGGAGGACTTTGAAGCACTCTTTGAGGCTCAGTTTGCAGAGCCTTCTGAGGATGTCGATGAGGAAGAGATGGAGCAACCACTCTTTGAACTTTTAGAGGCTGCTAACGTTGATGTAGAAAACTCAGAGTACATCTATATCATCCTTGATAACAAAAAAGAATCTAGCGTAATCATGTTTAATAAGGCTGGCCAGTTCCAGTCATTCCCAACATCCTCACTTTCAGAGGCTTACGCATATGTAGGAGGTGCTAAATAATGGCTAAGAAGAAAACTGAAATTATTAATGAAGAAATAGTTGAAACTCCAGCTGTAGAGGAAGCACCTAAGAAAAAACGTGGTCGTCCAAGAAAGAATCCAGAACTCTCTAATGAGATAAAGGAAACAGCTGATAAGGTTGTAGAAGAAATAAAAGAAACAGCCGATGATGTTAAAGAAACTGCACAGGAGGCTGCTGAGGAAACTAAGTCAAAAGCGCAGGTCGCAGATCAAAAGCTTCCTGTGGATGGTTTTGATCGTCGCGATAAGTCGGAAGCTTCGGTTGAAGCTGACCAACCTTTGAAAACAAAGGCAGATGTGTTCCAGGAGAAATGGAACTCAGCAAAGGATTTGACTGAGGAGTTTGAGAAAGAGGATATAGAAAAGAACAGCGCATATGCTGTACTTGGCTATTTTGGTATCCTTGTATTGATTCCAATTATCTTTGCTCCAAATTCAAAGTACGCTCGTTTCCATGCAAATCAAGCAGTAATTCTTTTCATTATGAATACTGTTTACTTGCTTGTTGCAGCAGGCGTTATCGCATTGCTTGCACTTGCTGGTAAGGTTGCTGCTATTATTGCAGGTCTTATCTTTGCATTGCTCTCACTTGTAATCTTTGTAATGTGGGCTAAGGGACTTTCAAATGCCGCAAGCGGCAGGGCAAAGAAACTTCCACTCATAGGTGAATATGAGATCATTGATGTAGATTAAATAAAAAAGTAACGCACTGTATGGTTTTCATACAGTGCGTTTTTTTATTTCTTAAGTGATCTTATATATTTGAAGGTTTTTTCTTCGCCCTCGTTTGCGAGCATTGTGAGGAGCTCCTCAAGGAGTTTCCTTGTGTTTGGATGCATGGTCACGCGATAGTCGTGAGCGTTGAAGTAATTAAGTGGAATAGAATCGTTATAATTCTTGCCGTTATATACTTTGCTCGCTGCAACGCGGTCACAGAACATCTCAATTACATATTTTAAAGGCATCTCAACTGGTTGGATGGTGAGTGTTGCATCATCATTGTCAAACCAGTATTCATAGTGATGTTTACTGCGGCCTTTGTGGTGCAACCAGGCAGAGGAGTAGCCGCGAGCTTTGCGCTCGGCGACGTTTGGACTCCTCGTGCCCTGGTAATATTTCGCGCCGACAAGGAATTCGTAAGGTGAATACTTTGAAAGGTCGTGCAGCAACCCCTGCACAGGTATGCCGGCGCGGAAGCAGTTGAACATAACTATGTGTCTGTGCTTTGTAATTGTTTTAAAGTGTTTCCATGCATTTACTATATACACATTAAAACCTTCTTCTTAATTATCCGTTAGTCTGTGGATTTTGCATATCTATTACTTTGTAGCTTTCGCCGTTCTTGAGAACGTATACTATCTTATCAAAGTTGTCTGGATATGTTGTATTAGCAAGGATGAGTGTGTGCTTGAATGATACACGGCAGCTATAGAGGCTGTCAGAGTACTTCATAAGTGAGCCAACCTTCATATCGTCGTTCTTGTAACCGTTGTGGTTTTTAACGAACTGGATGAGGGTGGAGGCAACGTTCTTATAGAATGGTGTGCTTGTGTCTGTGTACTTTGCAAGTTCACCAAGTGAACCATCCTTTTGCATGTATGCGGCATAAGCAACAGCAGCATTCTGCGCGGTATCTTGAACAGCCTTTGCTACAGTCTTGTTAATTGTCTGTGCAACGCTGTATGTGCCACCATTTGCTGTAACCTCAACTTCTTTGCCGTTGTCTTTTGCAACGACTTCTTGAGCCTCACAGAGCATTCCTTCAAGTGTGATTGTTTGAGGTGGTGTGAGAGTCTTTGCATCAACCTTTGGAAGCTCTGGAAGTTTACCGTCAACTCTCAAGTCATCTGCAATTTCATTACCGTTGATTGTTACTTCAGTGTTCTTGTAAACGTTGATAACGATTGTTTTTAAAAGGTTCTTGGATACTTCAATACTATCAACATCATAGCCTTTGCCAATCTTGTGCTTCTTGAGGAAGACGTTAAGAACTTTTACATCATCAGCTTTTATGATGTAAGCATCGTCAATTCCTTCTGGCTTGAGTGAACTGTGAGAAATTGTAATTTTCTTGCCATCGATACTGTCGTGGAGGAGAGAGTAGAAGTGTTCTTCTGTCTCATACTCTGAAAGTTCGATGTCATAGTCCTTTTTGAGCTTATCGTACTTTCCTGGTTTTACATACTCTGAAATTAATGAATTCACTATAGTTGTTGGCTGTGACTGTTCATATGAGCGGAGCCAACCAAAGAGAAAAATAGCACCAACAATTAAAGCGATAAAGAAAATGATAATAACAGAGAAGTAAATGGTATAGAATTTAGATCTTTTTTTCTTAGTACTCATAATTATTCTCCTGTTACGATGAAGTATGTTGGTATTCTACGTGGGTTAGTGAATGCTTTGTACTTGTTAACAAGACCTTTTGCTTGATATTCATCAAGACCTGACTTGTCGATATTATAGACATCGAAGTAGTTCCTGTAATAGAGCATACTTGATGAGCCACCGTCAAGTGAACCGGCTGCAACAGCACCGTATTCAACCATGAGGTCAATCATATCGTTTCTTGTTGCGCCAACGCTATCTGTTGAACGACCGTCAGTAACAATCATAATTACTGTACCGTCCTTGCGCTGACCAATAGCGGTCTTTTGCGCAATACCAAGGTTGTCGTTTGCGTAGTTGAGTTTAACATCGTCGCCGTCACGCTCGATGATGACGTTGCCTGTCATAAAGCAGCAACCGTCACGTACGCCGAGCTCTTCTGCTTTTTTCTGTGTTAAACCTTCACGTACAACAAGTTTGTTATCCTTGTCAAAACCGATGAATGTACGGTCTGTACCTGATTGCCATACACATTTACCGTCAGAATAGGTGATACCCATTGGGGTAGCACCAGTACCTGATCCGCCTGGATCTGAGAATTCACCAGCGTTGATAGCGGCTACGCAGTTGTATTTTGCAGCCATGTCAAAGATGCGCATTCCCTCAGTTGCAGTAGCAAAGTTGTCAGATGAAACACCAAGTTTAACACGGGATGGGTCCTTGATGAGGAGGATGTATGCTTTGAAGTTTGCTTCCTGACGGAAGATAAGTTTCATACCATCTTTGGCATCAGCCCATTCGTTTTCAGACTCGTCAACAACGATGTCGTCAACGCTAACTGTGTCTGTGTCAATTGCCTTTGATGCTGCTTCAATAGCTGCAATCTCATCCTTTGACATAAAGAGTCCTGGAACCCATTTTGTTGCGCTTGCCTGCTTTGCAGATAATACGCAGATGTTTCTAACTGTTGGGCTTGGACCATAGACAATGATGAGGCAAGCAGTTGCTACTGTGATGACTATCATTAATATGAAGGTCAAAATGCAAAGGAAGAAACGTCCGACATAATTTGGCTTTTTTGCCTTTGCGGTTGTAGGCTTTTCCTGCTTTGGCTTCTTTTGCTTTTTAGGTTTCTCTATTACTGGCTCTTCGTCATAGTCATTTTCATCGTCTGCATAATAAGAAACCTGTTGCTTTTGAGGTACACGCTTTTCTGGAACGTAGTCATCCTCATCGACGAGATACTTTTGATAATCGTCTAAATTACTCATCGTTTTCATCCTCACTATCTTTAATGGAGTCATTGCTTGCAGGTGCTGATGTGAAAACCCATACGCGCTGAACACGGTAGTTTACAAGGAAGATTATCGCATCGACAATAATCTTGATTAAGGTTTCAATCGCTGCAAGTTTTGGCAAGAAGTAAACAATCAGTGTTACAAGACTTGCCGAGATACACATCTGTGGAATAGCTAGTGCGTAATACTTAATAAGTGTGTGATCTTTTTTCTTCTCTTCTGGGTCTTCGTAGTCAAAGACTTTTCGCTTGTTCAAATTGTAATTGAGAAGGGAAGAGAAAAGTCGAGCGATGCCGGTTGCAAGGAAGGTCATTTGTGTGACTGGTAGGAACGCGAACACTTTGCAGAGCAAGTGGAAGAGCGCTACGTCAACGATAAATGAGATTGCCGAACTTGCAACGTAGGCAAGTATAAATTTATAAACGAGGAATGAGTCCTGAACAGTTCTGAAATGGGACGCATGGTTCTCCTCGATATATACGGTTTGAATTGGTACTTCAAGTATCTCAACGCCACGCTGCTTAAACTTAAGTAGCATATTTGTCTCGTATTCAAAGCGGTCACCTTCAATTGTGAGGAGGCTTGGAATAAGTGCTGTTGAGAAAGCTCTAAGGCCTGTTTGAGTATCGGATATCTTGATACCACAGAGCTTGTGGAATACGAAGAGGGTGATGTTGTTACCAATCTTGCTACGAAGTGGAACGTTGTCCTCTTTGAAGCAACGGGCGCCAAGAACAACGGCGTTCGTGTTATTGCCAAGCGCCTCGACGCACTTCTTTGCGTCCTCTGGCGCATGCTGGCCATCACCATCAACTGTTACCATATATTTGATATTTTTAGTTGTTTCCTCAATATACTTAAACGCCGTCTTGAGTGCGGCGCCCTTGCCGAGATTAGTCTCGTGATGAAGGACAACTGTATCGTTTGCTTTTTCAGGAAAATATTGCTGATGTTCATCGTCGCTGCCGTCATCAACAATGATGAAGGCGCGAAATCCTGCTTCTTTGAGTCCAGCGATTGTTTCTTTTAAATGTTCGTCTGGATTGAGAGAAGGGATAATAACAACAGTGGATTTTAGCATACTATTTCTCTTCCTTTTTTCTTTCAAGTTTTGAGATTACCTTAAGGATTGCTGACCCGAGGGATGTATTAGATACTGGTGGGTCCTCTTTCCAGTTGTGTCTTGTTGGAATCATTAGTTTTGCGAATTTATTTTCACCATGTGATTTGAGATATGGAATCAAGAATGCCAAGAAAACTAATACACCAAGTGTTGCAACAAGCATATCTTTCATTGTGTCGTAAATGCCAATATCAAGATATCCATTAATTGGTAACTCCTCCAAAGTACCGTCGGAGTGCTTGATTATTGTGCCAACAATGTCATCAACCTTGATTGGTATATTGCTGTGCGTATCATCGAGCATTACTGATTGGAAATGATCAACAACGTGGTCCTTTTGCATGTCCTTACCAAGACACTGGTCGGCAAAGAATTCGAAATACTCCCAAAGCATTCCAAAGAACAGGGTGGATGACACGGTGCTAAAGCAGAGGTATCCAGTTGAGAGTTTAAAGGTCTGATCCTCTTTGTTAAATACATTTACAAGTGAGAAACAGAAACCTGCGAATAGAAAACCATAGAGTGTGTGAAGCATGGTGTCCCAACCAGGGTATCTCGTGTAGAATGAGAATACTTCACCAAAAATGTTGGCACCACAAATGAATGCTAAAACAAATGATAAGAAGAGTGGTGGCAACTTAGTATTTGTGAACCTTTCAAAGTAAGGTGGGAGTAGGAACATTATGAGTGATAGGAAACACTGCCAGATATGTTCGTACTTGTGTGCCACAAATAAATAAATTATGAGAGCAATGATGCCAAGTCGAAGGATGGTATAAAGATAAAATGGGACCTTATCCTTGCCATATTGCTCAGTCAACAATTTGTTAAAACCGAGTGCTTTATTCAAACAATACATCTCCACATATATTATTAAATACTATAAAATTATACTACATATTGTGGTTTAATACAATTACAATAATATTACATTTTACTTAAATATTATCGTCATTTTGCACAGTTTTGTTCATAAAATATTTCATTTTAAATTATACGTATATATGTTAAAATATAAGTGCTTTATTTCATAAAGGGAGGTAATTTTATGAAAAAGACTAACGATTATCCTGTTATACTTGTTCACGGATTCCTTTGCTGGGGTTCTGAGTCCAAGATTAACCAGTTTATGCCATGCTTCGGTATGTGGACTGGCAACGGCCGTGACGCCATCATGGAGGAGGGCGTTAAGTGTTTTACACCACACGTAGGTCCTTTCACAAGCATGTGGGACCGCGCTTGCATACTCTATGCTTATATTAAGGGCGGTCGTGTTGACTTTGGTAAGGTTCACTCTGAAAAAATGGGTCATGACCGCTATGGTGACACATTCCCAGGTTGTGTTCCAAATTGGGGCGAGCTTGACGAGGCTGGCAAGATTCAGAAGATCAACCTCATCGGTCACAGCTTTGGTACACCAACAATACGTACTCTTATCCACCTTCTTGCAGAAGGCGATCCTGATGAAGTAGCAGGAACAGATCCATCAGACCTTTCTGATCTCTTCAAGGGTGGCAAGGCTAAGTGGGTTCACTCTTGCGTAACTCTTGCTGGTACACATAACGGTGTAACACTTCCAGATGCAGGTCGTCCACTTGTTAAGCCTATGGCTACAATGCTTTACAAGATTGGTAACGCAACATCTGGCACATGGTTCTCAAGATTCTATGACTTCCGTCTTGAGTGGTTTGGCTTCACAAGCAAAGACAAACACATCACTCTTGAGGAAGGTAAAGAAAAGATTAAGCATCTTGTAAATCTCGAAGAAGACAACATCTACTACGAGCTTTCAACAACTGGTGCAAAGAAGTGCCTTGATAAGACTAAGGTTTATGATAACATCTATTACTTCTCATACTATGGCCGCAGAACAAGACGTAAGTTTGGTATTGAGTATCCATCAAAGGATATTTGGCTTCCACTTCGTCTCTTCAGCCCATTTGAGTGCCTCTATAGCGATGCTAATCACAAGGGCGAGTACTGGCAGGCTAACGATGGTATCGTTAACGTAGGTGCAGCTCATCATCCAGATGGTCAGCCATTCGTTGAGTGGGCTGATATCAAGAGCTTTGACCAGATTAAGCCAGGTATTTGGCATTCAATGCCAGTAGAGTGGAAAGACCATACATCTTACATGGGTGTTGGCGAAACTCACGAAGGTTATCAGAAGTTCTTTAAGGATATCCTTGATAGAATTACTGATCTTCCAGTAATCGAATAATTTTTGATTTATTGACCGCTTGTGTTTTACAAGCGGTCAACTTTTAAGAGGATATATGGAAAGAATACTTTTAAATGACAACTGGGTTTTCTATCGTGAGGATAGCCCAGAAAACAAAGAAACAGTAAGGCTGCCACATGCCAATGTGACGACACCATTTAACTATTTTGATGATGCTGATTATCAGTTTGTCAGCGTCTATGAAAACACTTTCACAAAAACAAAAGAACAAGAGGATAAACTCTTGTTCCTAACTTTTGAGGGTGCTGCGCATAGGGCAGAGGTATATGTAAATGGCACTCTTGTCACAACTCATCAAAATGGTTATACTGCGTTCTCTTGTGAGGTTTCAAAGTATTCAAAATTAGGCAAGAATGATATCAAGGTTGTCCTTGATTCGCGTGAGAGCCTAAACGTTCCACCATTCGGTCATGTGATTGATTATATGACATATGGTGGCCTTTATCGTGAGGCTTATATTGACGTCAAGGACAAGAACTATATTGATGACGTCTTTGTAAAGACGATTTCTGCCACAGGCGACAAAAAGGTTCTGGAGTTTGAATTCGACATTAAGGGAGAACTCAAAGACAGCACAATTGAGGTTACGGTCTTGGATGGCAGAAAAGTGGTCGCAAAGACGGATAAGACAGGTGCGCTTAAGCACATGTCACTTCGCCTTGAGTCATTTAATCTCAAGGTGTGGGATATTGACTCACCAAAGATGTACACTGCCAAAGCGACACTTAAAACACCAACAACCACAGACACATATGAAACTCGCTTTGGTGTAAGGGAAGCAGTTTTCAAAAGAGATGGCTTCTATCTTAATGGCAAAAAGATAAAAATACGTGGCCTTAATCGCCACCAATCCTATCCTTACGTTGGTTATGCAATGCCACAATCAATGCAAGAGGAGGATGCCAAGGTTCTTAAATATGAGCTTGGCCTCAATGCAGTTCGTACTAGCCACTATCCACAGTCTAAGTATTTTCTTGATGCCTGTGATGACCTTGGATTCCTTGTATTTACTGAGTCACCAGGTTGGCAGTACATAGGAAACAAGGAGTGGAAAGAGCAACATCTCAAAAATGTTGAAGAGATGGTGCGTCAGTATCGAAATCATCCAAGTATCATCCTTTGGGGTGTTCGTGTAAACGAGAGCCAGGATGATGAGTGGCTCTATACTAGGGCTAATGAAATTGCACACAGACTTGATAGCACGAGACAGACATCAGGTGTTAGATACCTTCAGATGAGTCAGATGCTTGAGGATGTCTATGCATTTAATGATTTCTCACATACAGGAAACAATGGTGGACTTCAGCCAAAGGCTATCGTCACACCAAAGTTTACAAAACCATATTTAGTTTCTGAATATAACGGTCATATGTATCCAACCAAAGCCTATGATGATGAGATTCACAGGCTTTCACATGCGCTGAGGCACACAAGAGTTCTCAGCGACATGTATGCCGAAAGCAATGGTATATCCGGTTGCTTTGGTTGGTGTATGGCTGACTATAATACACACAAGGATTTTGGTAGTGGAGACCGTATCTGCTATCACGGTGTCCTTGATATGTTCCGTAATCCAAAGCTTGCGGCATCAGTCTATGAGAGCCAGAGTGATGACCATCCGGTCCTCACTGTATCAAGCTCGATGGACATCGGCGAGCATCCAGCCGGAAGTCTTGGCGACGTCTATGTTTTCACAAACGCTGACTCTGTCAGCCTTTACAAAAACGACGTCTTTATCCGCAACTTCCGCCCAGACACCGCCGATTTCCCAAATCTTCCTCATCCACCAATCAAGATTGATGACCTTATTGGTTGTCTTCTTGAAAAGAATGAGGGTATCTCTAAAAAGTCCTCAGATGCCATCAAGAAGGGCGTTCATGGCTATATGACTGACAGTTATAAGGGCGTGTTAAAGCCTGATATCATTGCTGGTATGGGCCTTGCGATGGTGCGCGATAGGATTGGAATCAAAAAAGGAATAGACATTGCATACAAGTATGTAATGGGATGGGGCAGTGATGTCACAATCTATCGCTTTGATGCAATCAAAAACAACAAGGTTGTAAAGAGCGTAACAATGGCTCCTGCAAACAAGGTGAACCTTGTTGTAACTCCAAACAAAACAACATTAAAAGAGAACACAACATACGATGTTGCCAAAGTTCAAATCAAAGCAGTAAGTGAGTACCAAAACATCCTTACATACTACGATGAACCAGTGACACTTAAGGCGGAAGGCCCAATTGAAATCATTGGACCAAAGCTTTTAAGCCTTAGGGGCGGTCAAACTGCAACATATGTTAAAACAACAGGAAAAACTGGCGCTGCAAAACTGATTATTGAATCAGAGCGCAGCCCGGCAATTACAATAAATTTCAAGGTGAACTAAGTGAGTAAAGAATTAGTACTGAAAGCATTCGAAAAGGTGTATGGTGATAGTAAAAACGTAAGTGTTTACTTCGCTCCAGGCAGAGTGAATTTAATAGGTGAACACATAGACTACAATGGTGGTCTTGTTCTCCCATGCGCACTCACAATTGGTACTTATGCAGCTGTCCGTAAAAGAGAGGACAACAGTATTAATTTTTACTCAGAAAACTTTCCAAATAACCACGATTTTGAGAAGTATCCACGTGCTGTCATCAAATCACTTGAATTAACTCCAAACCAAGGTTTTGATGTCGCATATTATGGTGACATTCCTAATCAAAGTGGTCTCTCGTCATCAGCCTCAATCGAAGTAGTTACAGCATTTTTCTTAAATGATTTATACGACTTAAACCTTGACAACATCACAATTGCCAAGCTCTGCCAGAGGGCGGAAAATGAATTTGTTGGTGTCAACTGTGGCATCATGGATCAGTTTGCAATTGCAATGGGTAAAAAGGATAATGCTATATATCTCAACACCGAGACACTTGATTACACTTACGTTCCAATCGACTTAAAAGATCACAAACTCATAATCGCAAACACTAATAAGAAACGCACCCTTGCTGATTCAAAATATAATGAAAGACGACAGGAGTGCGATGAGGCAGCCAAAATGCTTGGCGTAGATTACCTCTGCCAACTTGATAGGGTTCTACCTCTTGATGATGAAATTCTCCAAAAACGTGCAAAGCACGTAATAACAGAGAATAAGAGAACTAAGGATGCAACAATCTGGCTCAAAAACGGTGACCTTAAAGTTTTTGGAAAACTTATGAATGAGTCACATGATTCACTAAGAGATGACTATGAAGTAACAGGCGTTGAACTCGACACATTGGTCGATAGCGCACGTGCCCAATTAGGCGTCTTAGGCTCCCGTATGACTGGCGCTGGCTTTGGTGGCTGCACTGTTAGCATCGTTAAAGAAAATGCCATAGATACGTTCATAGAGAACGTAGGAAATGCCTATAAATCAAAAACTGGTCTCACCGCAGATTTCTATGTTGTAGAAATAGGAGATGGACCAGTAAAACTACAATAATTCCCTTGACATTTAAATACCATAAATATATAATATCCAAGTGGCCAAAGGGTCATTTTGTGTGGACCATTAGCTCAGTTGGTTAGAGCAACCGGCTCATAACCGGTTGGTCCGGGGTTCGAGTCCCTGATGGTCCACCAAATAAAATAAACATATAGGGGTATAGCTCAGTTGGTAGAGCAGCGGTCTCCAAAACCGCGTGCCGAGGGTTCGAGTCCTTCTGCCCCTGCCAAAGTAAGAGGAACAGTGAAAACTGTTCCTCTTTTTTATTCAAATTGTATAAATTTCGCAAAGAAAATTCTAATTGAAAAAATCACAATATCTTGTATAATAAAAAACAATAAACATCAAGGAGTTGATATTGTGTTTAGATATGTTCATGCACCAACAGTAGGTATAGGTGTAGAGGAAGCTATCAAAGTTTTAAATGAATATGGTGTAATGGAAGAGCGTGAAAATCAGGACTGGAAAGATACAACAAAAGAGATTCAGCTCTGTCTTGATATAGATGATCCAACAGCGGAACCAGCAATTTCACGTTGCATTATGGGTGACCTTCGCGCACTCGCAAGCTATGACCACGAGATCCTTGATGGTACAGCGGACGATAGAGGATGGAAGTACACATACCATCAGCTTTACAGTCGTTTCTATGACCAGTGCCGTGATGAACTCAAGAGAAACATCCACACACGTCGTGCTTGTATCGCTCTTGGTCAGGGTGACATCAACTTCTCTGAGGATCCACCTTGCCTTCAGATGCTTATGTTTAACTATGTACAGGGCAAACTTGAGATGACAATCGTCTTCCGCTCAAATGACGGTGTTAAGGCGTTCCCAATGAACATCCACGCTATTTCTCTTATCCAACAGAGGATGGCAAAGGACCTTGATGTTCCAGTAGGACCTCTTCATTACATAGCAAATAATTTCCATTGCTACAGCCGTGACTATGATGTTATCAAGGCTTATGTTCACACATTTGAGACAGCGAACGAAAAGCGTCGTTTCTTCTCAATGGATCAGGTAATGGAATACTACAACGGTGAGAAAGAATAATGAATATTCGCAAGTATTTCGGTGATAAAGCGTTTTATAAATACGTTTTGGGCTTATCAGTTCCGATAATGATTCAAAACTTTATAACCAACTTTGTCAGCATGCTTGATAACTTAATGGTAGGAAATCTTGGCACCGCTCAGATGAGCGGTGTCTCTGTTTCCAACCAGTTACTTTTTGTCTTCCAACTTACCGTGTTTGGACTGGTGTCCGGCGCGGGTATCTTTGGAGCTCAGTATGCTGGCAACAAGGATGTGCAGGGACTTCGCAATACGTTTAAGTTTAAAATTATTGCGAGTCTTATCTTCACATTCTGTTTTTGTTGGGTGTATGCTGTTGCCAATGAGGCGCTCATAGGGCTCTACCTCAAGGGTGATGGCGATCCGACGCTCGCCGTCGAGACGGTCAAGAACGCCAAAGCATATTTGATAATTATGCTTGTTGGCCTTTATCCAACTGCCGTCTCGCAGGCGTACGCAAGCTCGCTACGCGAGGTAGGCCAGACCAAGGTGCCTATGTATGCAAGCCTTGCTGCGGTTGTGTTCAACGTGGTGTTTGACTACATCCTAATCTATGGTAAATTTGGCGCACCAAGGCTTGAGGTCAGAGGCGCCGCTATTGCGACGGTACTCGCGAGGTTTTTAGAACTTGCGATCCTTATCATTTGGAGCAATAGGAACAAAGCAAAAGACCTGTATGCATTTATACAAGGTGCTTGGAAACCAAGCAAGATTCCACTTGAACTTGTCAAGAATATCATCATCAAGGGTACACCACTCATGCTTAACGAGGCCCTCTGGTCAGCAGGTATTACAAGGCTTGCACAGTGCTACTCAATGCGTGATTTGAACGTTGTACCGGCAATGAGTATCTCTACTACTTATTTCAATCTCTTCTCGGTACTCTTCGTATCAATGGGCGTTGCAATAGGTATTATCATAGGTCAAAAACTCGGTGCAAATGATACGGATGATATTATGCTTGTCACATGGCGACTGATATTGTTCTCGCTTATAATGAGCCTTATTTGTGCAATCCTTTTCATCTTGTGTTCACTGTTCATTCCA
This sequence comes from Candidatus Limimonas egerieequi, assembly GCA_018064455.1. Classification (GTDB taxonomy): domain Bacteria; phylum Bacillota; class Clostridia; order Oscillospirales; family Acutalibacteraceae; genus UBA1227. The sequence continues at coordinate 76,957 of JAGHVH010000010.1, forward strand.
AACCTCTATGCGACAACAAGGGAAGTACGCCATATGGCGACAATCTTTATGATAATTTCAGCATCTGGAATGCTTGGTGATTCGGTTTGCAACTCGACTTATTTCACAATACGTTCAGGTGGAAACACACTCATAACTTTCCTTATGGATTCAGGCTTTGTATGGTGTGTTTGTGTTGCAACTGCGACTATACTTATCAACTTTACAACACTTTCTGTATATTTGATATATTTTATAATCCAGCTTTGTAATTACCTCAAAGCAGCAATAGGATTTACGCTTGTAAAAAAAGGTATCTGGATTAACAACATTATACAAGAATAACGTTGAATTTTAGCGGCCTACATGTTATTATATGTAGGTCGTAAATTTGCTGATATGGCACAGGAGGCAGCGCACTTCCTTGGTAAGGAAGAGGTCACCGGTTCGAATCCGGTTATCAGCTCCATAAAACCCTAGACAAATCACTTGTCTAGGGTTTTTGTTTGTTTTATAATAGGTATGGGTGATATATATGAATTTTAAATATGTAAGAATACAGGGCAAAGAGAGAGCTCCAAAGACAAATTATGCTAAGGGCATATTCTCTATGTGCTGGAGCTTAATCGGCCAGGATATTATGGATGAAGAGGACACAAGTCTTTATTTGGAAATTGATAAGTGGTTCTCTGAAATTTTGCCATATCCACCAATTTGTAATTCAGAGGCAAAGGTTATCTGTTATTTCAAAACTGAGAATACAGATATGATGATGAAACTCATCACACCTGCAATGTGGCTTCTTGAGAAATACAATCATCCTTACTATGTTGTATATACTAACTTCCCAGGCGAAATTGTTTATGAGGATGAATTCCAAGTTGTTGTAAAAGTAGACGACAGTGTAATTATCGAAGAAAACTACCACCCAGGCATGCCTGAGGGTGCGCTTTTAGGAGAAGGATAATGGGTAAACAGTTAGAGTCTAGATTTTTTAAAGACGTAACAAACAAGCCACTACAGGAATATCCAAGACCACAACTTAAAAGAGATAGTTATATGAATTTGAACGGCCTTTGGCAGTACGCCATAAGGCCTATAGATGTCGAATTCGATGGCAAGTATGATGGAGACATCCTTGTACCGTTTTCGCCTGAAGCAATGCTTTCAGGCGTCAATAGAACGGTTACGCCGGATGATCTCCTTTACTATAATCTCGAATTCGAAGTAGAGGATAGTTTTATCAGCGACAAAACTATCCTTCATTTTACGGCCGTGGACTATGCTTGTAATGTCATCCTAAATGGTCAAGGAGTAGGCTCCCATACGGGAGGCTTCTATCCATTTGACCTTGACATTACCGCTGCCGTACGGCCGGGCACCAACGTCCTCCAGGTTGAGGTCGCAGACCCATCAAACCAAGGCGTTGGCGCAAAGGGCAAACAAAATGAGAGTCCAAATACAATCTGGTATACACCACAGTCAGGTATTTGGGGCACAGTATGGATGGAGTCAGTATCAGATGACTACATCAGTGATCTCAAAATTACGACAGATATCGACAACGATACAGTAACAATTATTCCAACTACAACTGCCAAGGATTTCACCATTGAAATCTATGACAGTGGAAAACAGATAATTAAAACAAAAGAAACAACAATAAAACTCACAGACTATGAACTCTGGTCACCAGAGAATCCAAAGCTCTATGACGTAATTATCAAAACTAAAAATGACAAAGTAGAGTCATACTTTGGAATGCGTAAGTTTGGCATTGGTACGGATGAGAACAATATTAAAAGACTGTTCCTCAATAACAAGCCATACTTCCACAATGGTGTTTTGGATCAGGGATATTGGTCAGATGGTATGCTCACACCACCAACTGATGAAGCATTGCTCTATGATATCAAGATGCTCAAAGATATGGGCTTTAACATGATTAGAAAGCACATCAAGATTGAGCCACTTCGTTGGTACTATTACTGTGACAAGATTGGAATGCTCGTATGGCAGGATATGGTCAATGGTGGTAACGGCAGTTATAACCCATTCTGCATTGCTATAATTCCATTCTTTAACATCAACGTAAATGACACTAAGCACTACAAGTTCTTCGGCCGTGAAAGCTTAGACGGTAGGGCAGAGTATGAGCGTGATCTTGAACGCACAATAAACCTTCTTAAGAATCAAACATCCATTGCAATGTGGGTCCCATTCAATGAGGGATGGGGACAGTTCGATTCCAAGAGGATTACAAATAAAATCAAAGAGATGGACCCAACAAGAACGGTAGATTCATCATCTGGTTGGCACGACAACGGAAATGACTTTGTTTCAAAGCACATCTATTTCTACCCAATCTATGTACCACGTGATGAGCGTTGCTATCTTCTTTCTGAGTTCGGTGGCTATTCCAAGCCAACACCTGGTCACATGTATACCAAAGCACTCTTTGGCTATCACATGTACCCAACCAAAGGAATGCTTCAAAGAGCATACAAAAAGCTCTTTGAAAAGCGCATAATTGCTAACATCCCAAAGGGACTGTCAGCAACTGTTTACACTCAAGTCTCCGACATTGAGGGCGAGATTAACGGTCTCATTACATACGACCGCAAGGTCGAGAAATTCGACCGCGCTTTCCTCAAAGAAATAAATAGTCGTGTCCATTTTTGACACTCATTCGTATAAAAGAATAAAACCTTTAAGGAGGAACAATATGAAAAAGTTAGTTTCTATTCTTATCGCAATGATTATCATTGCAACAATCGCAATTATCCCAGCGTCCGCAAAATTAGCTGATGGTATCGTAGACGAGAACGGTAAAGCCATCATTACTCTTGATAATACTAAAATCAAGTTTGTTGCTGGTGGCAACAAGGATCTCGAAGGCTGCAAAGTTGTAATTGAAACTATTTACAGAGATGAAAACCCGGCAGCATATGATAAAATTCAAAATACACTTGATGAACACATCGGAAAAGCTTTGTATTTCATTAAAATTGGCGTTTATACAGAAGATGGTCGTGAATTACAACTTAAAGAACCATTCTCAATTGAAATCCCACTCGAAGAAGACGTTGATTATGTAAGTTCAGAAGCTGACGTTGTAATTCCATGTGAAAAATTCACAAATGAAGAAGACGTTCAATGTGTACGACTTGGCCTTAGAGACACTGCACCAATCGCAGTTGTAAGTAATGTAGAGCCAATGGAAAAGCCAGATGTTGCTGGCACAGCAATTAACAAGGCACCAACTAATACATGGCTCTATGTTGCAATTGCAGAGCTTGTTGTAATTATCGCTCTTGTAGTAGCATTTGTCGTTAAGACACGTAAACCAGAAACCAAGGCAGAATAACCAGGGAAGGTGTTTTAATGAAAAGAATCCTATGCGTACTCATCGCCATCCTAATGATGCTGTCACTTACAGTTCCAGCATTTGCAGCAGATGAAGTTAAAGCAATTTCTACTAGTGAAGATTTAGTTAAATTGTTGATATTAGGTGGTAAAGGTAAAATAGAAAATGATATACGTATATCAACCAGAGAAATTCTTGAATTAATTAAGAGAACAGAGGAAGAAATTAATCCAAAAGCTGAAATCGACTTAAATGGAAATACTCTAATAATTGAAGCATTGGAAGAACCTTTAACTCTTGAAAATGTCGTATGGAGTTTTAAGAATGGTACTTTGGAAACTCGAGAAGATTTTTATCATAAAAATAACGTTAAATTTAGTGATGCCATATTAACACTTGATAAAGTACAATCACCATCTTTAAATATCTTTTCAGATGATTCCAATATAACCTTGTTTTTGACAAATGGATCATTTGTTACTGCTACCAGTAATAAACCATTTAGTTTTTGTTACCATACTTCTCTTTGCTATCTTGCTAGAAATGATAAAAGTAAAGATATGCTTATTGATTTAGATGGTGGAATAATTAATCTTGCAAGTTTTATAAATGTAACTTTTAAAGATGGTTATGTAGATCTCGACTCAGTTATTCCACAAAAAAGTAAGACAAAGTTTTTGGGTTGGAATGACTGTAGAGCAGAATGGACTACAGAATTTACAATTACATTTGATCCAGGCCAAGGCACTTGTGATACTCAAACGCTTAAAACGCTTGATAATAGCAAACTAGAGCGACTCCCAATTGCTTCAAAGGATGGATATTGCTTTGTTGGTTGGTTTGAAGAAGGTAGTAACCAAAAAGTGACTGTAGATACTGTTTTTGAAAAGGATACTACACTTCATGCAAAACTTATTGCAAAGGAAGAACAGATTAAAAATATTGAAAAGCCAATGAAAGACCTTGGCTTTAACGAGGTAGATGTTCAAAAGGTAATTTCATTGTTCTCTTCCAACAAGGTTGCAGGTTCCGCTATCGTATCTGAACCTGTTTGGGGTGTTGTAATAGCAGCACTTGTTGTTGGTGCATTTGCTGGCGGAACAGCGTTTGGTAGTAAAAGAAATAAGAAAGATTAAGAGTAATGTATAAGATTTTATTTGTTTGTCACGGCAATATCTGTAGGTCGCCGTGTGCTGAGTTTGTAATGAAGGAGCTCGTGCGACAGGCAAACAGACAGGACGAGTTCGAGATTGCCTCTGCTGCTACTAGCACAGAGGAGCTCGGAAACCCTGTATATCCGCCAATGCGAGAGCTCCTAAATAAAAAGGGCATAAGTACCGCTGGTAAATATGCCCGTCAGATGACCAAAGCGGATTATGATTACTACGACAGCATAATCCTCATGGATCACTATAACCTTAGAAACATAATGTACATCATAGGAGAAGACACCGACCACAAGGTCCGTCTTCTCCTTGATAGGGATGTCTCTGACCCTTGGTATACAAGGGACTTTACCAAGGCGTACAACGACATCCTAGAAGGTTGCACAGCACTTTTGGAGGAAATTCTATGAAAAAATTTATTGTTATGATTTTTGCACTTGCAACAATCCTTGCACTCACAGTTATCCCAGCATCAGCGTTCAGTATGGAGAAACCTTTTGAACTTGATAAGAGCGGTGAGACATGGTTTAAACTCGAGAACAAAGAAACAAATACAACGACATATTATAAGTTTGAATATGACGGAGACAAAATTGAAGAAGGCACACAAGTTATACTTTGGAACTATGATAAAGCTGCGAGTGCAATTGATAAAGAAATAATAGAAGGCATAGGTTCAGACAGTGAAAAAGAACTTTTTGAACAACTTAACAAGGTTACCTTAATATCATTCCTTCCACCAACTTCATCAAATTTTGACGTTCCTGTTAAAATATATGTACAGAACGATGGTGTAAACAAGTTGTTCTATGTTGATACATCATCGGCTTCTCAGTCAGAAATAGACGATATTAATTTCCATAATTTTACATATCCAGCAAAGGAAAATGATGTTAAACTTACTGCTCCAGATGGAAATGAATACTCTTTCTCAATGATGGAAACAAATTTTGAAACAAACTATTTGTTCTTTAGTCCAAATAATCCTGTTCCACCACATGAAACTAATGGTGCAGGTTCAACATTTATGAACTCATCAGCTTGGTTTATCATATCAATTGCAGAACTTGTTGCAGTAGTTGCACTTTCAGTAGTACTTGTTACTAAGAGCAAAAAAGTAAAGAGTTAACTACCAACTAAATATTCATTAGCCTTTTTACTTCCTTCATCGTATAAATAAGTGAGATCCTTAAAAGGAGGGATTACGATGAAGGAAGCTATTATTATTTTAGCAGTACTTTTGATTATTGAAATTTTGACACTTGTAGCTGTCATTTGTCCAGCAAGCCCAGCAGCTGACGCAATGCTTGCTTCATCTAATGCAGTTGCCGGCTCTATGCTGACGCACCAGAGCCTATCAGCAATAATTCTCATACTACTCGTAATTACTTTCATTGTTGAGACCGTAATTATCATAAAGGTAGTTAAGAACGAAAGAAAAAAGTAAAACAAATTTCGGAGGGAACTTATGAAAAAAATAATTGCTACAATTTTTGCGTTAGCGACTATTCTTGCACTAACAATTATCCCGGCATCAGCTACTTATAGTCAATATAACGTTCCATTGAATCCAGATTCAAACGGTAGAATGTGGGTAGACGTAACTAACAGTTCTGGTAACCATATCCTTTATGTAATGATTGAAATGGATCCTAACGATATTCCAGAAGGCGCCGAATATGACGTTACTTATACAGATAGAAGCAACAACTTTATTTCTGGTCCAGTTTTGGATTCTTTAGGTGAAATGTTGGGTCTTTATATTAATGATTCGGTTCAATTCGAAGTTACGGATTCATCAAATAAAACTCTTATAAAAGATGCTACTTTCTATGTTGAGGCAGCTGATAGGAAAAATGCTTATGCGATAAATACAGTTGCATTTACACAAATGCCAGATGAAGAACGCCAAGCGTCAACTTATGCTAATGTTACAACGAAAATTAGTAAGGTTAAACTTAAAGGTCCTGATAAAAAGGACAGACAGTATTATAAAGTAAGTCAAGATAATGCATGCTTCACAGTAATATCATCTCCGGACAATGTGGAATTTCCAGTTTCACCTGGTAATACAAATTTTTCAGGGACAGAATTTAATAATAATGCTAAAGGCAGTTATGGTGGCGCAATAGTTGGCTCTACATTTATGAACTTACCAGTGTGGTTTGCAGCATCAACAGTTCTTGCACTTGCAGTAGTTTTCTATGTAAGTTATAAGAAGAAAAAGAAGAAATAATAATCATCAAGAAAGCCAGGCAGTTGCCTGGCTTTCTTTGCTTCATCACAAAAAATCGCTATACATTACCGTTCGTACCGAATTTTTAACCACTCGTAAATAATTCGAGATTTTTTGATATTTCTGTGTATTATTGACTTTAGCAGTAGAAATAATTATACTATTTGTAGGAAAAGTAGGGTAATTCCTACCAAAGGAGGAATCCATATGATTATTGAAAGTGCAAAGGTAATGTCCAAGGGTCAAATAACTTTGCCAAAAGAAATTAGAGAGGCATTAGGTGTCAGCACTGGTGACCGTGTTACAATAATTTGTGATGGGTCACAAGCACACATGATGAATTCTTCTGTATATGCTTTAAAATTTCTTCAAGATGAATTAAAAGGTCTTGCAGATGAAAAAGGATTAACAGAGGATGATATTATGGATCTTGTTGCTGAGATAAGGAATAAACGTTGAAGGTCTTTATTGATACAAACGTAATTTATAAATCCTAAATTTGAAAGTGTTGGTAGATAGGGGATTTTAAGCCAGGCAGAAGCCTGGCTTTGTTTGTATCTGGCGGTCAATCCGCGCTCACACAGTAAAAGGTACCGCTGCGTAATTGGTAGCGCAGTCTGTTCGCATGTCAAGGCACGCAAGCTCTAAAGGCCTTGACAAAGCTCACAGCCAGCGCTACGGGCTAGATATCACCAGCAAAGGTAAACTTTGCTGGGCGCAAGTAACAACTATGTGTGGAGGCGAGTGGGATGGCCGCTCGTCAGTAATTTCTAACCGTTCGTAGGAAATGCGTCCGTTTTTGCTCTGTTTTGGGATATATAAGTATAAAGATTTATTGACGCGCCCTATATAATAGGGTATACTGTAGGTGAAATAATGTATAGATTGTTTGTAATGACAAAAGAATTTGATACTAAAGAAGAACGAGCTGCAATTAAGGAAGTAGTAAAATTGTTGAAGAATAATTGAGGTGATCATATGTCAGATTTATATAAGAGTTTATTGCAAGGCTTAAATGAAGCTGTTGAACATGAAAAAGGCACATTGACACTTAAAACTGCAGCAGTTGAAATAAATCCTGTAGAGGAGTTTACGGCTAAAGAAGTTAAAACTATCAGAAACAACCTCAATATGTCTCAGTCTGTTTTTGCGGTTCTCATGGGCGTGTCTAATAAAACGGTAGAGGCATGGGAAGCTGGAACAAATAAACCTACTGGTTCTGCCAGAAGATTGCTTGGAATGTTGAAAGAGGATAGTAATATACCTCAAAAATACAATATTGTTGTTTTAAAGTAAGAACAACTGATTATAAATGTTTTGTTTGGAGACATAGATAAATTTGAAAAGAATGAATAATAATAAATTAAAAATAGTAAATGGAGATGTAATTAAATATATTGCAATCATTCCAATGTTGTTAGGACACACAATCAGTTCTTTAGTTGAGCATGATATTCTTGAATCCAATACATTTTTGATTGTGCTTCAGGCATTAGCAATTTTTGCAGCTCCTATCTTCTTTTTTTCGATAACGGAAGGGTACAAATATACACGTTCAAAAAAGAAATACGCATTGCGATTGTTGATATTCGCAATTATCACGCAGATTCCTTTTGCACTCAATTCTTTTGGAACATTGTTTACTGTAGAAGCAATACTAAATTTGAATGTCTTCTTTACTTTGCTTGCTGGTTTAATTTCAATTATAGTGTGGGAAAGCAAATATCCAGCTGTAGCACGTATTATAGGAATTATTATTATAGATGGATTGACTGTATTATTTGGTAGCGAATGGATGATATTTGGTGTACCGATAATCCTGGGACTGCATATATTTAGTGAGAAACCGAGAGTACGTTTTATTTGGTTTGCGATGTGTATTCTTTTGTCTCAGTATATCTGTTGGGGAATGAATTTATATACATTTATTAGTCCAGGTTTCATTTCAGGAACAATAGCAGCAATCATAAGTTATTTGTTCATAACTACATTTTACAATGGGCAAAGAGGAAAGCATCCTGTATTTTCAAAATGGTTCTTCTATATTGTTTATCCGTTGCATTTTGTGCTGATATATTTGATTATAATAATGATTACGGCGTAGATTTTGTAATGCAACAGTCCGTTTCTTTTATCCAAAGCAAAATCATTGTATAATCAAGTCATCAAAACGTGCGGAGGATAAAATGGAGATAAAAGATATACTTAAAACCCTAAGAGAAAAGAATAACCTTACACAGGAACAACTAGCTGACAAAGTAATGGTCACAAGACAGGCTGTAAGCCGCTGGGAGAACGGTGAAACACAACCTAATACAGAAACCTTAAAACTACTTTCAAAGCTATTTGACGTGTCCATAAACACACTCCTGGGCGATGACCAATTAATATGTAAATGTTGTGGCACACCGCTTGATGAAATATCTCTAAATAATGATTACTGCGAAGACTGTTATGACTATTTTACTAAGTATCAACAGTTTTCAGATGAAGGTCAATTTGAGGCATTTGTAAAACAGTTAATTAATGAAATCAATGATTTAAAGATTGATGGCATGCCAACCGTAACTGGCCTTAATCCATTACCAGGTAAATTTGTGAACCTATCATACAGGCTTCCAAGTGGTGAGTATGTCAAGTTCCTTGATGACAATGCAACCTACCTAGGTAACCAACTTGAATCCCTTTTTGATCCAAACGTTTGCTTTGGCGTTCTTGCAAGCCTTGGTTTCATTATGGTTTGCAGCTACGGTGAACAAGGCTCAAATCCAGAACTCATTATCTACAAGCAAAGATAATTATTAAAAGCCAGGCTACAATACAAAGCCTGGCTTTCGTTCTATACAACCATTATTAATGTTCCAACACCAATTAGAATACAACCTATCAGAGACTTCGCAGTGAATTCCTCATGAAGGAATACAAAAGCAAGTATGAGTGTTATTACTACTGAAAGCTTGTCTATTGGTACAACCTTGGATGCATCACCCATTTGAAGTGCTTTATAGTAACAAAGCCATGATGCGCCAGTAGCAAGACCAGAAAGTATTAAAAATAGCCAGCTCTTTTTACTGATATCTGTCATTCCACTCTGTGCATTGGTAATGAACACCATTCCCCATGCCATAGCAACGACTACAACAGTCCTAATTGCCGTTGCCAGATTGGAATCAACTCCTTCTATACCTACTTTTGCAAGTATCGATGTAAGCGCTGCGAACACTGCTGAAAGCAATGCAAATATAAACCACGTCATAATGCACTCCTAAGATATACTTTAATTTATAATCATTATACTTTAAACTTAACATTGATGCATTAAAAACTTTGTAGCCATTTTTTAAAATGCTTCGTATAAAGAGATGTAAGACAAATCAAAAGGAGGAAAAAACAATGTCAGAACTTAGAGATGAACTTTTACAGGAAACAACAGGTGGTTGCCCAGAAGAGCGTACAGTATTAGGTGGTATGCCAAAGATTAATCCAGATGAGAAATATGTATTAACACATAATATGCCTCAAAAGTCAGATGATGAAAAATACGTAATGAAGTAATCTTCTTTTAGCAGACAAAGCCAGGCGGTTGCCTGGCTTTTGTTATCCTTATTGACTTATACGTATTAAAGGCGCATAATGAGTGTGGATGGTGATCAAATGAAACAAACTTACCCAATAGTGATTAAGAAAACTTCTAGTGGATATGTTGTCTATATTCCAGACTTTGATATCAATACTGAGGGTGCTGATATTACAGAAGCAATAGAAATGGCAAGGGATGCTATAGGAATTATGGGTATCGATATGGAAGATGATAAAAAGAAACTTCCAGAACCAACAGCCTTTGATAGAATTAAACTTAAAAGCAATGAGTTCATCACTCTTGTTGATGTTGATTTCTATGAGTACAGACGTAAGAATGAAACTAAGGTAGTTAAGAAAAATTGTACTTTGCCAAGTTGGTTATGCTATGAAGCAGAGAAAGCTAATATTAATTTCTCTCAACTATTGCAAAATGCAATTAAAGAAGAACTTAAAATAGCAACATAGTTTAAGAGCCAGGCTTCCGCCTGGCTTATTATTTTGACCGCTCGTCAGTAATTTCTAACCGTTCGTAGAAAATGCGTCCGTTTTTGCTCCGTTTTGGGATATATAAGTAAAGGGCTTTTTTATCCCAACATAACATATTATTCTATTGATGTTTGATAGCAAGTATGCTATCATATCGATAGATAAAGGAGTGAAAAAAATGATCAAGTGGAATGAATATATTAATGATGCTAAAGAAGATTGCCCATGGCTTAAAGAAGATATTGAACAAGCTGAAGTGTGGGCTGCACTAATAACTCAGATTATTAAGCGAAGAGAGGAACTGGGAATATCTCAGCGTGAACTTGCCCAAATATGTGAACTTCCTCAATCATCTATTGCTAGGATGGAAGCATTTACTAATATTCCAAAAGTAAGTACAGTTATGAAAGTCATTAAACCTTTAGGATTAAAGTTGCAGTTAGTTAATACATAAATGTTAAGCCAGGCGGCCTGGCTTATTTTTGTATCTGGCGGTCAATCCGTGCTCACACAGTAAAAGGAATCGCTGCGTAATTGGCAGCGCAGTCTGCTCGCATGTCAAGGCACGCAAGCTCTGAAGGCCTTGACAAAGCTCTCAGCCAGCGCTACGGGCTAGATATCACCAGCAAAGGTAAACTTTGCTTGGCGCAAGTAACAACTATGTGTGGAGGCGAGTGGGATGACCGCTCGTCAGTAATTTCTAACCGTTTGTAGGAAATGCGTCCGTTTTTGCTTAATTTTGGGATATATATAGGAAATGATTTTACTCTTGCTGAGTAAATGAATTGACAAAATGTTATATATAACATATTATTAACTTTAGAAAGAAGGGCTGAATATGTCAAAAACAATACCGTTTGAAGTTTTAGAGCAACAACTATTACAAAATGAGTCCTTTAAAAATGAATACTCAAACACTCAAGCTGAATATGAAGCAATGCGTGAAGTTATGAAGGCAAGAATTGAATGTGATCTTACTCAGAAGGAATTGTCACAGTTGAGTGGTGTTACTCAAGCTGATATTAGTAGAATTGAAAATGGCAACTTTAATCCTACAATTAAAATGTTGCAACGTCTTGCAGCGGGAATGAATAGGCATATCGAGTTAAAGTTTGTGCCAAATACGTAATAAAAGCCAGGCAGCGCCTGGCTTTTTATTTTGACCGCTCGTCAGTAATTTCTAACCGTTCGTAGGAAATGCGTCCGTTTTTGCTCCGTTTTGGGATATATAAGTAGGAAATGTTATGAATGCAACTAAATTTAGTTGCAAATTTCCGAATATATGATATACTTAAGGAGAAAAAATGAGTCAGAAAGTAAAATTAATAAGTAAGTTAAAAACAGTTCCTAAAGACTTTACTTATGATGATGCCAAAGCTCTTTTAGAATGGTTGGGTTATAAGGAATCTAATAAAGGAAAAACAAGTGGTTCTAGAGTGTCTTTCGTTAAAGATAATTCGTTGATAATCCTCCATAAGCCGCATCCACGAAAAGAGCTACTTGTTGTACAAGTTAAAGAGTTGATTAGAACATTAGAACAGGAGGGGCTCATATGAATAACACTATGATATATAAGGGCTATATTGGCAGCGTTGAATTTTCAGAAGAAGATTGCCTTTTCTATGGCTCTTTGCAAGGAATTAAAAGCTTAGTAGATTATGATGGTGCAACAGCTAAAGAGTTAATTGAAGATTTTCATAATGCGGTTGATAATTATCTAGAAGTTTGCACGGCGGAAGGTATTGAGCCAGAGCGCCCATATAAGGGTAGTTTTAATATTAGAATTTCTCCTGATCTTCACAAGAAGGCTGCTATTTATGCAATTAACCACAATGTTAGTTTAAACAGTGTTGTTGAACAAGCATTGCAAAAAGCATTAGTATAATGTAGAACTTTAAGCCAGGCAGTTGCCTGGCTTATTTTTGTATCTGGCGGTCAATCCGCGCTCACACAGCAAAAGGAATCGCTGCGTAATTGGTAGCGCAGTCTGCTCGCATGTCAAGGCACGCTATGCTCTGAAGGCCTTGACATTGCTCTCAGCCAGCGCTACTGGCTAGACATCACCAGCAAAGGTGAACTTTGCTGGGCGCAAGTAACAACTATGTGAGAAGGTGAGTGGGATGACCGCTCGTCAGTAATTTCTAACCGTTCGTAGAAAATGCGTCCGTTTTTACCTGATTTTGGGATATATAAATGAGGGATGTGCCTCAATATATCCTAATTGGAGGTGAAATTTTGGGCGAAATTCAATTTGAGTGGGATGAGGAAAAGGAACAATTAAATATTGAAAAGCATGGAATTGATTTTACGACCGCTGTGCTTGTGTTTAAAGATGCTATGTATCTAGAACTGTTTGATGAGGATCATAGTACTGAAGAAGAAAGATTTAATATTATTGGAATGGTTGAAGAAGTTCTTTTTGTAGTGTATACTGAAAGAGCTAGTAAGATAAGGATCATTTCCGCTAGGTTGGCAAATAAAAATGAAAGGGAGATGTATTTTGATAGTTTCTTATACTTTAAAGGAAGGCACTGAAATTACTGAAGAGCAAAAAGAAATGATACGAAAGGCTAAGCAAATGCCTATCGTATATGATGAAGATTCTCCTGAAATGGATGAAAAGATGAAGAAGGCTTTTAAGGAAGCAGTTAAAGAACGTAATAGAAGAATATCAAATATGGCATAAATGTAGTATGAATGGCAGGCTGTAAAGCCTGCCTTTTTTTGTTTGATTTTAGGATATATAAATAGGGGATCCAAAAATAAGCATTGACAATATAGGTTTAAACCTATATAATCGGAGGCGAGAAAATGAACTTCGAAGTAGAGTTCTTTGAAAAAAACGGTAAATGTCCTGTGGCTGAGTTTATCCTATGGTTTTACAAAAAGACGCAAAAGACACCCTCTAAGCAAATAGAATTAGCAAAATCGTATATGAAAGAGTACTACAGTGAGGTGAAAAATAATGAAGTCGGATGAATTTTTTGAAAAACTTATGGAAGATCCTCAATATAGAGAAGAATATGAAAAAATGCAACCTGAAACGGAGCTTGTTAAAGCTTTACTTAAAGCAAGAAAGGATGCACGTTTAACTCAGGCTGAGTTATCAGAAAAATCTGGTGTTGCACAAGCCGATATTAGCAAAATAGAAAGTGGTAAAGGTAATCCAACTCTCAAGATGATTATTCGTCTTGCTGAAGCGATGAATAGCCATGTTGAATTAAAAATAATTCCAAATTCATAATTGTAAGCCAGGCAACGCCTGGCTTTTTATTTTGACCGTTCGTCAGTAATTCTAACTTTTATAAATTAAGTGCAGTAGTGTAAATATGGATATAAGAATTATTTGGTATTACGATTGTGATAAAATAATTTTGGCTGATATAGGTCATCATAAAATAATTGACTTGGGAATATTTAAAGCCTATAATAGTTAGAAAGTAGGAATTTCTTACAAGAGGTGATATTATGCTTGTAGAACTTAGATCAAAATCTCAAATTACAATACCAAAACAAATAGTTAATAAGCTTGATCTCCATGAAGGGGATCAATTTGAAGTAATTGAAAAGGATGGCATTATAAATTTAGTTCCTGTTACTGTGTATCCTAAGGATTATATTGAACAATTGGAAGCTGAAGTTAAACAGTTAAAGAAGGATATTAGAAAAGGAAAAATTAGTACATCCTCATCAATTGATGAGATATTATGAGTAAAAGCCAGGCGATTGTCTGGCTTAAATTTTTTATTAGCCATTTTCCAAACTCTTTCGTATAATGAGATGTAAGATGATTCACAAGACAAAATTTTAGGAGGAAATAACAATGGCAGAACTTAAAGATAAAGATTTACAGCAGGTAGACGGCGGTTTCGAATTTAATGTTCCTGATAGTAAAAAAGAGTATGAACCTCATTTTTATGATGATAAGCCACTTACACCAGAAGAACTCCTTGATGTTACAGCTGGTACAGATGACAAAAGATAAAACATCATTAACAAGTTAAGCCCAGTGCGTACTGCACTGGGCTTTTTCATTAGTCCATCTAATCGGACATTACCATATCTATAATCCGAATTAAAAGGGGATGCATAATCCTCAATTTATTAGGAGGACTAAATATGGGAATTAAAGCGCCATGGGAAAAAGATGGATATACTATGAGTGTAAATAATCTGGCTGATTTGGCGTGTGAAATTTTAAGTGATTTGCCAAACAACTATGAATTATCTACAAGTGAACTAATTGAATTGTCTGATGATTTGCGCATGAATGAGTATGATATCAATGAATTACATACCCTTATTCTTGCAAAGGCAAAAGAAAATGACCTTAAATTAGACTTTTCAAAATATGAAGGTATGATAGTTGGTTTGCCACATGATGTACCATACAAAGTTTTGAACAATAATCCTGATTGGGATGGTAAACCAATAGGACGCACATATACAACCCACTATATTGAATGAGTATTGATGAAGTAAGTAAAATATAAAAAAATAAGGACTAGATGAACAATCTAGTCCTTAACTCGTTTAATCATCAATTACCAATATTGGCTTTCCGTTTTTACCGTGTTCTAATATTGGTGATGGATAATTTGGAGTTCCTACTATTTTACTATCATTATAACCGCATACACCACCAACGTTAGATTCTTCATTTGAACCGATACCACCGTTTACCTGTTCAAGTTCTTTTTCCTTTATCTCTGCCATTTTTTTATCCTCCTTATCTTTCTTACATCTTATTATACGAAGAAGAAATGATAATGGCTACAAATAAGTGTTGTACGTTTAAATGTATGATATAATTACTGTATTCTCATAATAAGGTAATTGCTTATGACAACTTTTGATTTGATATTTAAATATACTTTGATTTTTTCACTAGCTGCACTGGTAGTTGGATTCATTGTCTATATCATCAAACATCAGATAACAACAAAAATAGATTGTACTACTGTTCAAGTTACTGATGAAATGGATGGCCATGACTTTGAATACTGGTGTGCTGATTTATTGAAAAGAAGTGGATTTAGTGATGTAGTAGTAACCTCTGCAAGCGGTGATCAAGGTGGAGATATACTTGCTACATACAATGATTTGCTTTATGTATTTCAATGTAAGCGTGTATCCAAGAAGGTTGGTAATCATGCAGTGCAAGAAGTTGTATCGGCTAGGATTTATTATGAAGCAGATGTTGCTGTAGTAATAACGAATAATGCATTTACGCCTAGTGCGATAGAACTTGCTGAGTCGGCTGATGTTGACCTTTGGGATCAAGATGTGCTGGAGAATTTGCTGTATAAAGTTGTGAATCATGTTGTTTGATTGGATGTATTAAATGAGCCCGTCGCTTTACTACTGCGACGGGCTTTTCCTTTGGGTCATTTATCGGACACCACTGGTGATAAGATAATAGTGCGGTGGTAGAACTTTTGGTGACCATTCGTAAGATTATTCGTTGCCACTCGTAGTGGACGAACGGTCAAATTTATAGTACAATAGGTAACATATTATAGTATTTTTATTAGGAGATACGCAAATGACGGATTTAGAATTGAAAGAATTAAAGGATAATTTATGGCATGCTGCAGATATGCTTCGTGCTGGAGCACACCTTGCTGCTAATAAATATGGTCAGCCAATTCTTGGACTGATTTTTCTTCGTTATGCGGATATTCTTTATAAACATCATAAAGGTGAAATTGATACCGAATATAATAAACTAAAAGGCGGACGAATGGAAAAGTCGTATAAGGAAATTGCAATTGAAAAATGCGGTTTCTTTTTGCCTGAGTGTGCCTATTATGACTTTATTAACAATTCTCCTGATGATGCTAACAAGGCAACACTTGTTAAAAAGGCAATGGAAGCAATAGAGGATGAAAATCCAAAAATGGCGAATGTTTTACCAAAAGAGGTATATGCTCAACTCGTTCCGGAAGAGGAACCAGAACTTCTTTCCAAAATTATTCGAGTATTTAAAGATATTCCTGAGGACTGCACTGTTGACATTTTTGGTGAGATTTATGAATACTTCCTTGGAAATTTTGCTTTAAGTGAAGGCAAAGATGGCGGAACATTTTACACACCAGCAACCGTTGTTCAATATATGGTTGAAGTCTTAAATCCTCAGCCTGGTGATAAGAAGTTTTTAGATCCTGCCTGTGGTTCTGGCGGTATGTTTGTTCAAGCGGCTAGATATATGCATCGTCATAATGCAAATGATGATGAGCGAATGAACTTTCGTTGTTATGGTGTGGAAAAAGAGCCTGATACAGTAAAACTAGCAAAAATGAATCTTCTTCTTAACAACGTGCGCGGAGAGATTACAGAGGCTAATTCTTTTTATTCTGACCCATATAATGCATTTGGTCAATTTGATTATGTTATGGCAAATCCACCGTTTAATGTTGATGAGGTTGTTGTCGACAAAGTGATTAGCGATGCACGTTTTAATACTTATGGTGTGCCAAGAAATGCAACCAAAACTACAAAAAAGGCATCCGATAAAAAAGAAACTGTACCTAACGCAAATTATTTGTGGATTGGTTATTTTGCGACGGCTTTGAATGATAATGGTAAAGCTGCGTTAGTTATGGCAAATTCTGCATCAGATGCAGGAAAAAGTGAATATGAAATCCGTAAGAAGATGATTGAGGAAGGCATTATCTCTCAAATGGTGACATTACCATCAAATATGTTTACATCGGTTACACTTCCTGCAACGTTATGGTTTTTCGATAAAGCGAAGACAACTAGAGATAAAAAGGATGAAATTCTTTTTGTTGATGCGCGTAATGTTTATACAAAAATTCCGCATGATCGTGCTCACCGGAAGTTTAGTGACGAGCAAATTAAAAATCTTGGCATCATTACACGCCTTTATAATGGCAATACGGATGCATTTTTTGCGTTGATTGATGAATACCAAAAAGAATTATTAATTGCTCCTGAAACTAGTAGTGATGATAATGTTAAAACAAAAGCTTACTGGCAAGAGCAAATTGATTGGTTGTTGGAACGTTTTCCTGATGGAAGATATCAAGATGTTGTTGGACTTTGTAAAGTCGCAAAACTTGATGGTGAGGATGGTATTGTGGATCAAGATTATTCACTAAATGTAGGACGTTACGTTGGTGTAATGGTTGAAGATGATGGTATGACCGAGGATGAGTTTAAGGAAACTATGGTTAATCTTGGAGAAGATTTTGAAATGCTAAATGCCGAAGCAAAGTCACTTGTAGGACAGATTTCAGACAATTTGAAAAAACTGTTTGAGGTGTAAAATGAAACGAAATTATAAAAGTATATCCGAAATAGGAATGGTTATTACTGGAAAAACACCTTCTACAAATAATGATTCATTTTTTGAAGGACCTTTTCCATTTATTACTCCATCAGATATCCATACATATGATGAAAAATATCTTATGTCTACCGAACGCACTTTATCAGAATCTGGAGCTAATATTTTAAAGAGCAATAAATTGCCCCCAAATAGTATTTGTTTTGTTTGTATTGGATCTACTATTGGAAAGATGTGTAAAACAAATCAAGTATCATATACAAACCAACAGATAAATTCAATTGTTCCAAAATCATCATATGATAGCGATTATATATTTTATTATCTTCGATATGTAAAAAGTTATTTTCAATTGGTAGGAGGAGGTACTGGATCTGGTAAAGGTATAGTAAATAAATCACTTTTTTCTAAAACAAAGATTGAAGTTATTGAAGACAAAAAGAAACAATTTGAAGTTGCTTCAATTCTTTCTACGTTTGATGCTCTAATTGAAGTTAACAATAAACGTATCAAGATTTTAGAACAAATGGCAGAAAACTTATATAAAGAGTGGTTTGTACGTTTTCGTTTTCCAGGCAATGAAAATACTCGGTTCGAAAATGGCTTTCCGAGTTGTTGGGAAGAAAAAAGACTTTGTGATTTCGGAATTACTTTGGATTCTGGTTCAAGACCTTCTGGTGGTATCGATGATAGCATTGTTGATGGAATTGCGTCACTAGGTGCTGAAGCAGTTAATGGCTTGGCTGAGTTTGATTATTCTAATGTAAAGATGATCTCAAAAGAATATTACACTAAAATGAACCGCGGAAAGAGTACTGGAAATGATATTCTTGTGTATAAGGATGGAGCATATATTGGTAAAATTACAATGTTTAGAAATGATTTTCCGTTTAAGGAATTTGCTGTAAATGAGCATGTGTTTTTGCTGAGCGCCACTGACAATGAATATCAAAATTATTTGTATTTTACGCTTCATTTACCTGAATATTTTATATTGATGCAAAATTTGAATCGAAATGCAGCACAACCCGGGTTGAGCAAACTTGATATATATAAAATAAAAATCACCATTCCTGATAAGAAAACGATTTTGCTATTTAACTCTTTTGTGGAACCAATAATTGATGAGATATTTAATATTGCAAAACAAAATCGAATTCTTGCTAAACAAAGAGATTTATTACTTCCGCGTTTAATGAGTGGAAGATTGGAGGTGTAATTATGCCTCTCTTACAGAACGGAGTATATGTAGAAAATAGCGATAAGCCATATGAGTTAGAAACAGTATATTATTTGAATTTTCATATTTTAAGTGCGTTGTTTTCTATTGAACGCTTATACTCCTTTGAGACAAACGAAATATGGAATAATAAGGTTCAGTACTATCATTATTATGCGGATCATTTATTGTTTTGCGTTGGACAAATAGCAAATCGTTTTGTTGATGGAAACAGTAAAAAATCACTGTTAGAACGAAAACGTATAAATCGAGGAAATTTTAATTTTACTGATGAAAAATATCCCATATTATCAAATAAGAGTGCTAGAAATGTTATAGAACATATTGATGAGCGAAATCAAAAAATCATTGCGAACAAGCAAGGAGTGGGAGGTTTCAATATAATTGATGATGCTACCTCGCTGGAATTAACAAAGACTTTAAGAGAAAGAACTGATTCTCATCCATATACGCTTGACTTGATTAAAAAAGAATTGTTAATTAGAGATAACGAAAGTGATTTAGTAATTAACATAGATTATCTTAAACAGGAATTAGAGTTATTACATAAGAGCGTTATATATTTTGAGCAAATAATAACTGACTTGTTTTAACCAAATATTGAAAGGTAATTTGCATATGTCAGAAAAATCAGAGCTACTATTAAATTTGTCTGTTTTGACGGATTTTCGCAACACGATTAACTCTTCTCCAATTTTTGTGAATTCTGAGAAGCATTGTCATCGTTATAACCTAATTTGCACTGTTATGGATCGAATTGATAGCGCGGTTAAAGTATTAAATGAATATGGTGAACAGCCAAAATCTGAGGAAAGTTTTATTATGTTCCTTGTTTATGCTTGCATGTTAAAGGATGGAATTTATAAGCTTTACGAAAATGTGTTTCATAAAAAACCGCCATGTGTAGATTCGAGTAGGTACCTATCAAATGTTTGCAAGTATTCTGAAGCAGTTTTTCAAAATGATGATTGTCCTACGGATGATGTGTTGTTTGAATACTTACGTGCAATGGCTTTTGCTCATCCTTATGACACTAATCATCGGAATCGTCGTTCGTTTCTAGATACTGGCGAGAATCATTGCTGTCCATGGGTAATTGTGAGCACACCTCCAATTCTAAAGATTAAGAATCCTGTAGGAATACGAATATATTCTAACAAAAAAGAAGATGGAATGACGGATGTATATATATCTTTTGATGATTTAAAAGCATACGTAAAAAGTAGATATGACTTACTCGCAAATTTAAATAATTGGGCAATTCTTGCGGTTCAAGAACAGAATAGTGAATGGATTAAAAGCAAAATCAACCGTAATCTTTCACCAATTGAAATATTAATAGAGATAGATAATATTTTGGAAGAACGATTTGATGAAAACTATGGTATAAAAACCGCAATCATTGATTTGAATTGTACTTTATCATTGGAAGAAAATAATAGGTCAGTAGAACAATATCGTAATGCGATAGTCTCTATTGTTCCAGAACTATGCGATGCCATAGATTGTTTAGATCATGAACAAATTGATAAATTGATTGGTAAAGTTGTATATAGTTGCCCTAAAACAATGCATAAAATGGGTTATTATCAATTAGAAAAAATTTTTAGTTATTTATATGTAAGAAGTACCGAAATAGACCCTTTGTCTAATGAATCTTGGGGATTAAAACAAGCACATGCTTTTTCACAAGGATTTGCTAAAGAGTGGGTAACAATTGATGTAAACACAATGTCATACGATGAAATTAAACTGTTAGTTAGAACAGCGTGCTATTTAGAAAATATGAGGCAATCGGGTGAGAAGGAATAATGCTACTTGACGGATATTGGAAAAAGGATTTGAAATCCATTATTAAGCAATTAGAATTCTGGAGCAAAAGACCTTTTTTGTTTTCTCAAAGATTTGCTGAACATCAAATCAATAAAGGGGTACTTTGTTCTGCAGTAATTATTAGGAAAATTATTGAAGATGAAAAAGATGTTAAACCTTTTTTTGATGAATGCAGTGAATCTGAGAAATATTTGAAGACTTTATTTTATGATGTTCCAGTAGTTAAATATAATCATGTGGGTGATGGTGATTTATTTATCAATTCAAAAGTAATTATTGAAGATTACGATACAAAAAATGCTGAAAAGGAAACGGTTCATTTATCTATGGTTTGCAACCAACTCATTCACTCTTATGTATGGAGCTTGATATATTGCTATAATGGTAAGAGAATTTTTGGATTTATGGTTGCTTCTGATAATTTAAAGGAAAAAGAAGCATTATTTATAAAAATAGATGATTGGATTAATGTAATTCATTTTGTAATAGATAACGCTATCATTTGAAAAGGGGGTTCAAAATGCGTAGCTTTATTTCAGAGGACAATATTGAACAGGCGATACTTGATAAGCTTTCAGTTGAACCTTTTAGATATGATATTATCCATTGTGACGCAGATCCCACAAAGCGCGATGTGCTTCCAGATGGGACTGGACGTGACAATAAAAAACAATGTGTTCTTCCAAAGGTGTTAAAGACATCTCTTGCGCGTATTAACCCAACAATTTCAGAAGATAAAATTGATTCTGCCGTAAAGGAACTTTCTCGTGATTTCACTGGTTCTGATATGACGGCTACTAATTATTTACTTTACAATCAAATTCGCAATGGTATAAAGATTAGTCTTCGTAGAAATGGAAAAGAAGATTTTGATTTTATCAAGCTAGTCGATTTTGAGCACCCTGAAAACAATACTTTTACCGCTGTTTCTCAAATGTGGATACAGGGTAAGGTATATTATCGTCGTCCTGATGTACTAATTTTTGTTAATGGTATGCCGATGGTGTTTATTGAGTTGAAAAATAGCACTGTTAAAGTAAAAGTTGCATACGACGACAATCTTACAAATTACAAGAAGGATATTCCTAATTTATTCGCATTTAATCAAATGTGCGTATTATCTAATGGCATTGAAACAAAAATTGGTGCTTTTAATGCTAGTTATGATTACTTTTTTGAATGGTTAAAAGTACATTCTGAAAAAGAAAGTTTAAATCGTGAATACCTTAGGCAAGTTGATATGGCGAAAAACAGTTCTATCCGTTTGTTCGTTGATGGTCTTCTTGATAAATCACGACTAATTGACTATATAGAAAACTTTATTATGTTCCAAAATCAGTCAATTAAAATTCTTGCAAAGAACCACCAGTTTCATGGTGTTAATAACTTAATGAAATCTGTAAACAACCGACAAGAATTAGGTGGCAAATTAGGTGTGTTTTGGCATACACAAGGTTCTGGAAAATCTTATTCAATGGTTTTTTTTGCACGGAAGGTTAAACGTAAGGTAGAGGGCAATTTTTCATTCCTTATTGTTACTGACCGTGAGGACTTAGATGACCAAATCCATAAAAACTTTGTTCGCACGGAAGTTATTGGTCCAAAAGATGAATGTCAGCCAAAGAATGGTGAACAATTACGTCAGTTTTTGCAGACAAACAAAGGCTTTATATTCACTTTGATACATAAATTCCGCTATAACAAAGGAGAAAAGTACCCAGTTCTTTCTACGCGTGATGATATTTTCGTTCTTGTGGATGAAGCACATCGCACACAGTATAAGGATCTTGCGGAAAACATGAGAACGGCGCTTCCAAATGCAAACTATATTGCTTTTACTGGCACTCCATTGCTTGGCTCAAAGCGTCTTACAAATCAGTGGTTTGGTAATTATATTTCTGAATATAATTTTGCACAGTCGATTGAGGATGGCTCTACGGTGCCACTGTTTTATTCTCGTCGCGTACCTGAGGTTGGTCTTGAAAACGATTTTCTTGATGATGATGTTGTTGATATTATCGAGGATGAAAATTTAAATGAAGAAGAAACTCGACTTCTCGAAAACTCTGCGTCACGAATCCTTGAAGTAATTAAGCGCGAAAATCGTTTGGACAAAATTGCTCAGGATATAGCTCATCATTTTCCACGTCGTGGTTTTCTTGGAAAAGGACTTGTGGTGTCTGTAGATAAATACACGGCTGTTCGTATGTATGACAAAGTTCAATATTATTGGGCAATTGAAAAAACTGCTATTATGCAAGAACGCAATGCTGCAAAAACAAAAGCTGAACGTGATAAGTTTACTAATATTTTGAATTATATGAATAGCGTTGATATGGCAGTTGTTATTTCTGAAGATGCCGATGAGGTTGAAAAATTTCAAAAGCAGGGGCTTGATATTACTACACATCGACAAAAGATGAACTATATTTCTCCTGAAGGCAAAGATATTGAAGATAGATTTAAAGATCCAAATGATTCGCTTCAACTTGTCTTTGTATGCGCTATGTGGCTGACTGGATTTGATGTTCCAAATCTTTCTACACTTTATTTGGATAAACCAATGAAAGGTCACACGTTAATGCAAGCTATTGCTCGTGCCAATCGTGTGTTCCCAGAGAAATCGTGCGGTATTGTTGTTGATTACGTAAATGTATTTAAGTATATGCAAAAAGCACTTACGGAATATGCAACGGGCGATGATGGAACTGAGTTCCCAGCAAAGGATATAGACAAATTAATTGGATATATTGATGCTACAATCGATGAAGCAGATACCTTTCTAAAAGGTATTGGTATTGATATCGGTGAAATTATTGAAGAGTCTTCAACATTAGACCGTCTTGATGAAATAAGATCTGCATATGATAAGATTGTTGCTCATGAAGAGGATGAGGATAGGTTCAAAGTTATTTTGAATACACTTATAAATCTTTATGATGCATCAAAGCCTGAAATATTTGAAAAGAATTGGACTAATGAAAAATTCCCACCACTTATTTACTTGCACGGTCTATTCTATAAGAAGATTGATGACGAAAAAATTGCGCGTGCAAGGCTTAAAATGGCGCAGGTGCTTGATACGTCAGTTACTTCTTCTGATGCAGATGATGAAAGTGAGTATGTAATACATCAAGGAAAGGTTCTTGATCTTTCAAAAATTAATGTTGATGAACTTAGGCAAGAGATTAAGGTTGCAAAGTATAAAGCAATTGAAATTGATGATTTGAAAGATTTTATTGAAAAAGTTCTTGAGCAAATGATTAATCGTAACTGTACTCGCAAAAAGTTTTCTGAACGATATAAAAATATTATTGATCGATATAATGCTGGTGGTTCAGAGAATGAAGATTATTATGAGCAACTTGTTAAACTAATTGAAGAGTTGAAAAATGAAGATAAACGTGCGGAAACAGAGGGCTTAACTGAAGAAGAACTTGAAATTTACGATCTTTTAGTTGCTGGAAAGAAACTAACTAGTGAAGAGGAACAAAAAGTAAAACTATCAGCTAAGCATTTGTTTAAAAAACTCTCTGAAAATAAAAAAGAATTACTTGTTGTTGATTGGTATAAAGATGATCAACCAAGAGCAAAGGTAAAAACGGCAATAGAAACATCGTTAAATGATGATTTGCCAGAAAGTTATGACAAAGACTTTTTTGCTGTTAAGATTGATCTTTTGATGATGCACTTTATTGATATGGCTGTTCAAGGATATGGTTGGATTGCAGCATAAAACAAAAGCGCTCGCAGGGGACTCAAATACCTGCGAGCGCTTTGTTATGCTTTACAGAGGAAATGTAAAGCTATAAGCGGTTAATTAATACATTCCACCTTGTGCCATAGCAGCCTGAGCAGCAGCAGCGGCAGCGGCGTCAGCAGCTGGATCTGGGATGTCAGCAACAAGGCTTTCAGTAGTGAGTACCATTGCTGCAACAGATGCTGCATTCTGGAGTGCTGAACGTGTTACCTTAGTAGGATCAAGGATTCCTGCCTTGAACATGTCAACATACTCTTCTGTAGCGAAATCGAAACCATAACCTGTCTTCTTAGACTTGATTATTGCATCGATGATAACTGAACCTTCAAGACCAGCATTGTTAGCAATCTGTCTTACTGGCTCTTCAATGCCCTTGAGGACAATCTTGATACCTGTCTTGATATCTGTGTCTTCTGTTTCGTTAAGGAGCTTTTGAACATTAGGGATTGCATTGATGAGTGCAACACCACCACCAGCAACTGTACCTTCTTCAACAGCAGCTTTGGTTGCTGCTAATGCGTCTTCGATTCTTAATTTTTTCTCTTTCATTTCTGTCTCTGTTGCAGCACCAACACGGATAACTGCTACACCACCAGAAAGCTTAGCAAGACGCTCCTGGAGCTTCTCACGGTCATAGTCTGACTCAGAGATTTCAATCTGTGACTTAATCTGCTGGATTCTAGCCTTGATTTCCTTCTTGTCGCCAACACCGTTAACGATAGTTGTGTAGTCCTTGCTGATTTCAGCCTTCTGAGCACGACCAAGCATTTCAACTGTTGCTTCTGGAAGCTCAAGACCAAGGTCAGATGTGATTACTGTACCGCCAGTGAGGATAGCGATATCCTGGAGCATTTCCTTACGACGCTCGCCAAAGCCTGGGGCCTTAACTGCAACGCAAGTGAATGTGCCACGGAGCTTGTTGAGGAGGAGGGTAGTGAGTGCTTCGCCTTCGATATCCTCAGCAATGATGAGGAGCTTCTTGCCCATCTTGAGTACTTGCTCAAGAAGTGGGAGAATTTCCTGAATGTTAGAAATCTTCTTATCTGTGATCAAGATGTATGCATCTTCGATTTCAGCAATCATCTTGTCAGTGTCTGTTACCATGTAAGGGGAGATGTAGCCACGATCGAACTGCATACCTTCTACTACGTCACATGTTGTTTCAGCAGTCTTAGCTTCTTCGATTGTGATTACGCCATCAGCTGTAACCTTGTCCATTGCTTCAGCGATGAGCTGACCAATGTATTCGTCACCAGATGATACTGTAGCAACTCTTGCTATGTCAGCAGAGTTCTTAACTGGCTTAGAATTCTTCTTAACAGCATCAACAGTTGCATCTACTGCAAGCTGGATACCTTTTTTAACTACCATTGGGTTAGCACCAGCAGCAACGTTCTTCATACCCTCACGTACAAGAGCCTGAGCGAGGAGTGTAGCGGTTGTTGTACCGTCACCAGCAACGTCGTTTGTCTTAACTGATACTTCTTTAACGAGCTGAGCACCCATGTTCTCAAATGCGTCCTCAAGTTCGATTTCCTTTGCGATTGTAACACCATCGTTTGTGATGAGTGGACCGCCGTACTTTCTATCAAGTACTACGTTACGACCCTTAGGGCCAAGTGTGATTTTAACAGTATTAGAAAGCTTGTCTATACCTGTTTGAAGAGCTTTACGAGCTTCCTCACCATAGATAATTTGCTTTGCCATTGTTATTATCTCCTTAAAATTATTCTACGATTGCAAGAATGTCAGCCTGCTTGATGATTGTGTATTCAACATCGTCAAGCTTGATGTCAGTACCTGTGTACTTAGCTACAACAACTTTTTGGCCTGCCTTGATGTACATTTTTTCGTCATCTGTGCCAGGACCAACAGCTACAACTTCACAAATCTGAGGTTTTTCCTGTGAAGCAGAAGAGAGGATGATTCCACTTTTTGTTGTTTCTTCAGCCTCTGTAGCCTTGATTACTACATGGTCTGCAACTGGTTTAAGTTTCATCTTGTGCGCCTCCGTTTGTTTTTTGATTTTTTTATTAACTTATATATTATACAAAAGTTTTGAAAAAAGTAAACTTGTATATTATAATTGTGGTGTTATTTATTTCTTTTTTAAATTTTTTGAGGTTTTGTATGTTAGTACGTATTCGTAAGTTCTTGGCATCTGACATATTTCTGATATTGATGGCAATAATTGCGGCTGTAATTATCTGTGTGGATCAAATGCTTGGTACACCAGTGTATTACGGTCTGTCTATATATTTTGGATTCTTGTGCTTCTTTGTACTTGCATTGTCCGATGACATGCTCTCTATGCTAGGTCCAGCACTTTTGATGTTATCATTTGTTATCCAGTACAAAAACAGCTTTGACGCGTATATGGAGTACCTGTGGGGCATACCTGTAGTTGTTATATGTGTCATATTGCATATTGTCTTAGGTCATAAGTCTTTTGTTGGGCTTAAGATTTCTTCATTGGCTCTGTTTAAGCCTATTTCTTTTACTTCTGTAGCACTGTTTTTGGGCGGTGTTGGAAGTTTATCTTTGACATCGTATTTCTCAACATTATCTGTTGTTTATATGATTTTGTTGGGACCAGCTGTATTGCTTCTTTATTGGTACTTTAGTAGTAGGTTTGCTAGTTCTGATTCTTTTTCTTTTCTTCGACTTGCAAAGATTATGGTAGTGGTATCTTGTTTCTTGATATTTGCTATCTTTGAGTACTATGGAGAGCATTGGGCTAAGTTTATTGCTTCTCCTAATGTATTGCCATTCCAGTGGAGAAATAATGCATGTACATTGCTTATGATTGCAATGCCGTTTGGATTCTATCTTTCTAAAGAGAAGTCTCTGTGGTATTTCTTGGTGCCTGTAATGACGTGTGTGGCATTTGTTTTGTCAGGATCACGTGGTGGATTGCTGTTTGGACTTTTGGAATTCTTGATACTTGTTATCTACTACAGTGTGGTTGATAGTAGGCATAGGTGGGTGTATCTTTCGGTTTTAGGTATAGGTTTAGTTTTAGGTGTAGTTGTACTTATTAAGTATTCATCACTTGTTTCTTATACATTATCAAGGTTCACATCTTCCAAGGAGAACTTTAGAAGAATTGGTCTTTGGAAACGTTCTGTTTCGGACTTCTTGTCGAATCCTGTGACTGGTAGGGGAATAGGTTACATGGGTAATCGTGATTTCCATCCGTCTCAGGTAGGACAACTTTGCTGGTATCACTCATCAATTCCACAGGTAATTGGTAGCATGGGTATCGTTGGTATCTTGGCTTATGGATATCAACTTGTTTGTAGAGTTAAAGTTTTAAGGGGGCTAGGTTCAGCTGGTGCTTGTGCACTGCTGTCACTTGTTGGACTTGAACTGATGTCACTGGTAAATCCGGGAATTTTTACACCGGCATATCTCATAATTATCACAGTCGTGATGGCTTGTGCTGAAAGGGCTTCGTCTAATAATTGACGAAGCTCTTTTTATATGGTATTATTTTATATGAATTGGTTCATAAAAGAGGTAAAATTATGCCAAAAGTAATTAAAGATTTAGATAAAAAGATAATCGAAGTGGCTACAAAACAGCTGTTTGAAAAGGGCTATGCCAAGATGACTATGAGGTCGATTTCGGATGAGTGTGGAATAGCTGTTGGTACACTTTACAATTACTATAAATCAAAAGACGTTATCGTAGCTGATGTAATGCTTGTTGACTGGAGTGCAATGATTAAATCGGTTTCTAGTTCATGCTTGTCTGCCACATCTATTCATGATGCTTTTAAGTTTCTCTATGATGGCGTAATATCATTCTCTGATAAATACACACCTGTATGGCACGAGTATGGAAATGAAGTTTCAATTAGGCAGAAGATGCCAGATAAATTTGACCTTCTTACTTCTCAGCTTGCCGGTATTTTGAATGAGGTCCTTGTCCGTTGTCATGATGAAAAGGACGAGTTCATAAGTGTATTCCTTGCAGAGGTTATACTCAATGCTGCAACAAAGCACGGACTTGAATACTCTGATGTATCACGTGTGTTGCATCGTATGTTTTAGTAGCAAATGTCTTAATATATATTTTTCGGGGGTATTTTTAAATGAAAGTCGTACTCGCAGGTGCTTTTGGTAAACTTGGCTCTGACATTCTTCGCGCACTTGTAGCAGAAGGTCATGATGTTACTGCTGCAGACCTTGTTATTCGCGAACTTGAGGGTCTCGATCCAAATGCCTACAAAACAAGACAGATTGATATCACAGATCCAGAAAACATTGCTGGCCTCTGTGACGGCGCTGATGTTGTAATTACAACATGCGGACTTACTGGCGCTTCAACAAAGGTAAACAACTATGATATCGATTTCCTTGGCAACTTGAACCTTGTAAACGAAGCTAAAAAGGCTAATGTAAACCATTTCGTTTACATCTCAGTAATCAATGCTGACAAGGGTGACGGTATTCCAATGGTTAACTCTAAGTATCTCTTAGAGGCAGAACTTAAGGCTTCTGGCCTTACATACGTTATCCATCGTCCAACAGGTTACTTCTATGACATCGCACACGTATTCTGGCCAATGATCTTAAAGGGCGAGATTCAGCTCCTTAAGGGCACACCAAAGAAGGCTAACGTTATCGATACTATGGACTTTGCTAAGTTCATCGTTGAGACAATGTGCGAAGAGAACAAGATGTACAACGTTGGTGGTACAGAGACATACACATACCAAGAAATTGGTCAGATGTTCTGGGAAGCAGCTGGTAACACAGGTGATGTTCCAATTAAGTATGCTCCAGCATGGATGTTCTCAATGCTTGCTATGCTTCCAAAGATTAAGGCACAGGGCAAGTCTGATATTATGAAGTTCTCTAAGTTCACTCTTTCTAACGACTGCTATGGTGATCATGAAGTACCTGGTCTCTCATTCAAGCAGTACATTATGGAAAAATCATACGCAAAGCGTATTGAAGATGAACTTGCAGCAAAGGCAGCTGCAGAAGCTAAAAAGTAATTTTTAATAAGGGAGAATTTAATATGTATTATTGGGCTTTATTTGCAGCAGCTCTTGTTTTCTGTTGCATAGGTTTTAAAGAATTCGTATGGTTCATGTCTGTTGGCTACGGACTCTCTGTTTGTGGCATTGGACTTGCAAACCTTGTAATTATTCTTATTCAATTGTTCACAGGTGCTCCTATCCTTGGTGTTGCACCAATGACTGGTCTTGCTTACTGGGTAACACTTGCACAGTGCGTATTGTTCATTGGTTATGGTATCCGTCTTGGCGGTTTCCTTCTTATCCGTGAACTTAAGAACGCAGCTTACAAGAAGACTCTTCAGGAAGCATCAGGCGCTGAGCCTCCAATCTTTGTAAAGGCTGTTATGTGGCTTTTGATGGGCGCTCTTTACCTTGCTCAGACATCAGGTCTTAACTATCGTATCCACAACACATCTGACGCTGTTATCCTTCCAATCGTTGGTCTTGTTATTTCACTTATCGGTGTTATCACAGAGGCTACTGCTGACAAGCAGAAGGGTGCACAGAAGAAGGCTGATCCTAACATGGTAGCTACAAAGGGTCTCTACAAGTTTGTACGTTGCCCTAACTACTTTGGTGAGGTAACTTTCTGGACTGGTACATTTATCTCTGGTATTTCTTCATATCAGGGCGCTGGTCAGTGGATTGTTGCAATTATCGGTTACATCGCAATCGTTTACATCATGTTCAACGGTTGTCAGAGACTTGATAAGCGTCAGTCAAAGAGACTCTGTGGTAATCCAGAGTTTGAAAAGTACGCTACAACAACACCAATCCTTATTCCATTCATTCCTTGGTTCTATCACGTTGATCCAGCAACAATGAAGAAGGAAATTGCTATGGATCACGCTAAGAAGCTCGCTAAAGAGCAGGAGAAGAAGGCTTAATTATGGATTTTATTAGTTTAGCTCAGCCAACACTTACTGCTGACTATTCTGTACTTATGGCAATAGTTGACTTTTTGCCAGTACTTTTCTATTTTCTTGCAGCTTGGCTCGTAACAAAGGATTTGTATCCACACGTTGGTAAAACAACTTATGCTTTACTTTCTGCTGGATGCTACATGGTATTCATTGGTGGTGCGTTTAAGGCGCTTTGGAAGCTCCTTTTCTGCTTCGGCATTAACTATCCAGTGCTTTTCACATCTTTCTTCCCAATGCAAGGCCCAGGCTTCTGCCTTTACTTTGCAGGCCTTATCATGGCTTTCAAGGGAATCAAGAAAGATGGAGCAGCACTTAACGCTGTTACTGCCACAACAATGATCGCTTCAACACCGCTCCTTGCTCTCCAATCAATTGGTAGCATAGGCAGCCTTGTTGCACTCGCTGTTATGGGCTTTAAGAGAAAATCAGCTATTGCAGGTATTTACTTTATATTGTCACTTATCTTCTTGCTTGGCATGGTTGGACTTTCAATTGCTATTGATAGTTCACTCGGTTGGGCAAACTGGCTTGAACAGGGTGTAAACACTGTTGGCCAAGTATTTTTCTTCCTTGGCGCACTCAAGATGCACAAGGTAGGATACAAAGCAGGAGCTTAAAATGATTGACGTATTAGATATTGTTAAAAAGTATTTTGAAGTAACACCTTGCGACGTACCAGATGAATTTGCTTCAATGAAGACTTCAAAGATGAAGACAGCTATTGAGCAGTATGATATTGCTGGTCTTGGTAACATGACAATGCAGCATGCATCTGGTATGATGGGCCTTATGAAGATGGAAATGGTTTGTATCACACCACTTGAGCGTGATATGCCACTTTTCTCACTTGATATTATTGATGTACTTGGTAACTACACAGTACTCACTGAGTTCTATGACGTTACGTTAGAGAATAGGGCAGACCTCAATGAAATATTCCTTGGAATTAAAGATGGCTATTCATCAATTCCTGATGGTACTGCTGAATCCAAGTGGTATGATGATATCAGATGGCCTTCATCTGTTTGCAAAAAGGGCAAGAAAAAGAAAATCGCAACTCAGTGCGATGACCTTATGAGAGAATATCTTGAATTCTATGTAAGCTACGCTTCCAAGATGGATCTTGTACTTGATAAAGAGGCAAAGAGATTGGCTTCTGATTCATATGTACAAGGACTTCTTGATAACGGTGGCCCTTCAACAGATGTTTTCGTTGATATGCTCGGCAAGGAAAAAACAACTGAATATTTCAAAAAGTACATCTTTGGTACTGAGAAATAAAATTAGACCTCCAGCTTTTATTTGCTGGAGGTCTTTGTTTATCTTATTCTTCTTCGTTTTCTTGTACTTTTTCCTGTTCAATTAGGACTTTTTCTACACGACGTTCTTCTGTTTCAAGGATAGTTACTTTGATGTTTTCATAGGTGAATACTTCTTCTGGTTCTGGGTAGTGTTCGAGCATTTCGATACACCAACCACCAACAGTTTCACTCTCAAACTCGCTCTCTGGAAGTTCAAGCTCTTCAAAGAGGTCGTCAAGGATCATGTCACCATCAACTTCAAAGTCATCATCGTGTTCGATGAGTTCCTCTTCAACTTCATCGCTTTCGTCCCAAATCTCACCAACAAGTTCCTCAAGTACGTCCTCAAGCGTTACTATGCCGTGTGTGCCACCGTATTCGTTGGTGACAATAGCAAGGTGCTGCTTATTCTTCTTAAGCTCACGAAGGACGTCAGGGAGTTTCATTGTCTTGTAGACAAAGCATGGTTCCATGAGAAGGTTTTTGAGGTTCAATTTGTCGCCATCGGCGAGCGAACGTAAAACGTGGTTTATGTGGAGCACGCCGATGATGTTGTCGATATCATCCTCATAGACAGGGATTCGAGTGAAGGAAGTTTCGCGAATGAATTTGCGAATTTCCTTCTCGTCATCGTCTATGTCTATGGCTTCCATATCGACACGTGAAGTCATTACATCTGATGCAGATGTATCTGTGAAATCAATGGTTGCTTGGATAAGTTCTGAACTATCACTTGAGAGGACACCTTCGTCCTCAGCAGTTTCGATAATTGACTGGAACTCCTCAACTGCTTCTTCCTCATCATCTTCTTCATCCTTTTCAGGACCTGTAATTAAGTTTACAAGTTTTACAGTGATGAAAACAATTGGGTAGAGGATAGTCATAAGGACTTTGATAGGGAGCGAATGACGCATTGCTATCGTGTTAGGCTTCTTCTTGGATGTAATCTTTGGAATTGTTTCACCAAAGATGATTACAAGAATTGTAATTACTAGTGTACCAAGCCAGTTGAAACTATCTGCTTTTTCCTTAAGTGTTAGATTTAAGAGTACAACCATAAGTGATGATGCTGCGATATTAACAAGGTTGTTACCTATGAGAATTGTGGAAAGCGCATCATCAAAACGTTTCGTGATTGCGAGAGCGCGCTTAGCGCTCATTTTACCGTTGTCTGCCTCATGCTCTAGTCTAACTTCATTTGCCGCTGAAAAACTCATTTCAGAGGACGAGAAGAAGTTTGAGAGAGCGATGCAGATGATGATTCCGATTGAAACGAGGATTATTGGTAATATGCTCATGCTTCATCACCATCCTCTTCGTCATATATTTCGCCGACGAGTTCTTCGAGGATATCCTCAATTGTCACAACACCCAAGGTGCCGCCAAATTCGTCTTTGACGATGGCGAGCGTCACCTTGTTCTGTGACATTCTCTCAAGGAGTCCATCGATTTCCTCGTCCTTGTCGGCGAAGAAAGGCTTATCCATGATACGTTTTATCTGTGGATATTTATTTGTCTTAAGATATTGCTTTAAATAACGTCTGATTGAAAGGACACCGATTATATCATCCTTGTCTCCGTCATATACTGGAAGACGTGAATGCGTTGAATCACTGATGTCGTTGAATATTTCCTCTGGTTCTTTGCTAAGGTTAACGCCTTGGATATTTACTCTTGGAGTTGCAATTGATTCAACCTTGGTGCCTTCAAACTGTAAAGCAGAGGAGAGAAGGTCACTTTGCTCCTCATCAATAACGCCACTTTCCTCAAGGTCCTCTATGATGTCATAGAGTTCGTCCTCAGTGACTGTTATTTCTTTTTCAGCTTTTGTAAGTTTGCTGGCAAGGTTGCCAATGCCGGAAAGTGCCTTGGATAATGGGCTTAATATCTTCATTAAAATAAGTAAAGGCCCTGAGCATATCAGAACAGAAGATTCACTGTTCTTCTTTGCAAAACTTTTTGGTAACATCTCTCCAACGAAGAATACAACAAGCGTTGTGATGATGGTACTAATAGATACCGCACTAAGCCCCCATATTCTCGTAACAAAGATGGTTACGATAGAGGCAATAGAGATATGTACGATATTGGTACATATAAGTAGGGTAGTGATAGCTTTATCAAAGTTGTCAAGCGCAAATAAAACACGCTCAGCACGCTGATCACCACGCTCAAGTCTCATTTTGATTCGATTTCTCGAAACACTTGAGAGTGCGGTCTCGGTTATTGCAAAGAATGCTGCAAGACCTAGTAAAATTATGATTAATATTAATGACCCTCGACTGTCACCGTCCATTTAGGATCAAACGCTCCTTTCGTAGCTAAAGTATTAGTAAATAGTATATATTATTAAATAATAGTTGTCAAATAATATAGGATGACTTACAATAGGATGGAATTTTATTAGGGGAGGTGCAGTATGAAAAGTTTTGAAATTGATAGCAATTCTGCTGGTGTCAGACTTGATAAGTTTGTAACTAAGAACTTGCCACTATTGCCACAGTCATTGCTTTACAAATATATTCGTACTAAACGAATTAAAGTAAACGGTAAACGAGCTGAGATTTCAACAAGGCTTAACGTTGGCGACATCGTTGATATGTATATAAACGATGAGTTCTTTGAAAAGCCTGATCCACACTATGACTTTTTACATGCATCTCTTGATTTAACTATACTGTATGAGGATTCAAATATTTTGATTCTTGATAAAAAGGTCGGACTTTTGTCGCATCCTGATGATAACGAGTATGTTGATACATTGATTTCACGTGTTAAGCATTACCTTTATGAGAAGGGCGAATATGATCCAGAGTCGCCGACAGTGTTTACGCCGGCGCTTATCAATAGGATTGATAGAAACACTGGCGGTATCGTCATGGCGGCGAAGAATGCCGAGACACTGCGCATAATGAACCAAAAGGTCAAGGATAGGGAACTACATAAGTATTACCTATGCGCAGTTTACGGCAACTTGCCATCAACATCTGGTTTGCTTGTTGATTATCTGATTAAGGATGAATCAAAAAATCAGGTTCGTGTCTATGAAAAACAGGTTCCTGGTTCTAAGGAAATTAGAACCGCATACACTGTTGTGAAAACAGGAAAGGCAAAGGGAGTTCCTGTTTCCCTTTGCGAGGTCGAGCTTTTGACTGGCCGTACACATCAGATTCGCGCGCATATGGCCTACATAGGCTGCCCGCTCATCGGTGATGGTAAATACGGCTCAAACGCTCGTAACAAGGAACTGGGCTACAAGAAGCAGTTCCTTTACAGTTACAAACTCTCATTTGACTTCACAACTGACGCTGGTATCCTGTCATACCTTGACGGTATGACTTTTGAAGCACCAGACGTCTGGTTCGCAACAGAGTTTCCTAACTTTTAATAAAAATATAAGCGGCTCACGTTTGTGAGCCGCTTTCTTATTGCTATTAGTTTACATCAAAAGAAGCATTGCATATGAGCCAAGGATTGAGCGAGCAAGCTGGCTTGCAAAGAGCTTATCAATAAGCTTTGGGAATGGTCCAAACTTCAAGATAGGGCAGATAGTGTAAAGGATGTTGCGAACGAAGTCAAAGAGTACTTCGCTGAACTTCTTTTCATTACTTGTATATGTATATTCTTTATTTTCCATTTTTATACCTCCAATTAATACTGACCGTAAACGTGTACGAATTCGTTTACTGCTGCGAGGTTTCTGATGTCTACATCGCCAGGAGCCAAGAGTACCTTGTCTGTAGCGAAGAGGTAACCACCGTCAACACCAAGCTCGTCAACGAGCTTCTTTGCGTAGTCAACGCACTCAGACTTAGATGATTCACGAAGCATAGCGAGAGGCATACCACCCATGATAGAGTGCTTTGTGCCAAAGAGCTTCTTGCATTCGAAGATATCATCGTTTTCAACAACGAATGTAACTGAGTGTGCTGGAACACGTTCATTGAGTAATTCGAGTTTTCTCTGGCCCCACTGACCTTCAAGAACTGTAAACATATGGCCACCATGATTCTGGATGTAAGTAGCAATGTCTACAAAGTCATCGAGGTAGATTTCCTCAAACTGCTGATCGTTGAGGAATGGAGGCATATGACATGGATTGAGAATCCATGGGAATGGCTTAAGCTTTGGCTCGCCACCCTTAACTACTGCATTGATGCCGTAGTCAACGAGCCAAGGAAGATCCTTGATGTGTGGTGGCATTGTCATCATAAGGTGAGTCATCTTGATAAGGTCATAGCAGTATTCTGCTGCTGCGTCCTTAGCCTTGATAAAGTCATCTTTATTACGACGAAGGTCAATTGTTGTGCCCTTGAATCCACGAAGGAAGTCAAAGAAGAGGTCTGTTGGCATCTCAGCTGAACCACCAACTACTACAGGCATACCAAGGAACTTTTCGAAATAGAAGTAACCGAGTACAAGTGAGCCTGCAAACTCAAGGAATGGTGGGAGAGAGCTATAGAATGACTTGAGCTGTTGCTCGTTAGTTACGTCAAAGTGAGGGAACTTACGAGGAAGGAACTCATCAAGAATCCACATTACTGGATCTTCAGCAATCTTCTTGTAGTCCTCTGGAGTCATTGGACAATCTTCTTTATGCTGGAGTGTGTATCCATCGTCTGATGCGAAGAATACTTCACTACCGAGTGTTCTACCAAGCTTGATTGAGTGAGTAAGGCTTGGAACATAAGCACAGTCAAAGTAGATATCTTTGTAAATAGCACCGTAACCCTTAACGTGCTTTAACATATGGCCCTCTGTTTCGCCGATAGTAACACCTGCATAAGCGAGAGCATAGCTCTCGATAAATGAGCATACAGGGATTCTGTCTGGCACTTTGTTGTCAGCTGCATCAAGCATACGCTGAACTTTTGTAGCGTATTCTTGCTTGTTTTTCTTAAAATCAACCATAACAAATTCTCCTCATATATTTACCGAAATTTTTTAACCAATATTCATTTTAAATTTTAATACGTGTATAGTCAACTAATTATTAGTAAATTCCATATGAATGAACAAATTCGTTAACAGCCATGAGGTTTTCGATTTTTGCATCTGATGGGGCAATAAGTACTTTGTCAGTTGAGAATACAAAGCGACCATCTGGTGCAAGTTCATCTATCATTTTCTTTGCATGGTCGATACATTCACGCTTTGTTGAGTCACGAAGCATTGCCTGAGGCATACCACCCATAACTGAGTTGTTCTTGGCAACTTTCTTAATTTCTGCAATACGCTCAGTAGGGCAGATGAATGTAACAGAATTGTCAGGGAGTTCCTCAAGTCGTGCAATGTTTGGACCCCAGTCACCCTCACAGAATGTGAGCATGTGACCGCCGTTTTCATGGAGATACTCAACCATTGCTTTGTATGTTGGCCAATAGAGTTTATCAAACTGCTTTGGATTAAGGAATGGAGGCATGTGGCATGGATTGAACATCCATGGGAATGCTTCAAACTTATATTCCTTACGTCTGATTACACCGTTTACAAGGTTTTTAGCCATCCATGGCATACCAGCTGTTGCTGAACCAAACATCATATGAGTCATACGCATCAAATCCATGCAGTAATCGAGAAGGGCGTTAATTGCCTTCTCAACATCATCCTCATGACGACGTATGTCAGTGATTGTTGGCTTGAAACCACGAAGGTAGTCAAAGAGCATATCTGCTGGCATTTCAGCAGATCCACCAACAACGAATGGGTAATCAATTACCTTGGTGCAGTAAGTGCTAGCGAGCATCATAGTAAGTGCAAACTTAAGGAAAGGTTTAAGTGAGCCTATGAATGCCTTTTGCTGTTTGTCGTTGCTTTGGTTGTAAGCAGGATACTTGCGAGGCAAGAACTCATCAATAATCCACATAACAGGATCCTTTGCAAGTCCTTCATAATCCTCTTCAGTCATAGGGCAGTATTCTTTGTGTTGTACTGTTACTCCGTCGTCCGATACGAAGAATACGTCAGAACCAAGTCCCCATGAAAGTTCAAGAGCGTGCGACATCTGAGGTGTGAATACGCAATCAAAATAAGCATCTTTGTAAATCTTGGCATATGAGGTGATATGCTTTGCGATACTCTTGTTTGCTTCATTTACAGTTGTACCTGCATATGCAAATGCATATGTTTCCATAAGGCCACAGATAGGTACTCTATCTGGAATAATGCCAGATGCGACGTCAGTCATTCTTTTACGACGCTCTTCATAGAGCTGTTTGTTGAGCATTATTTTACCTCCTTTATTAATTTTTCTGTAACTTAATACTCCACAAATAATTGTAGATTTATGTACGCGTATAGAATATATTTAATAATGGAGGACTTCTGTGAATAGCGAACATATATCAAACTTGTAATATGGCTAAACAATCTTGTGTTTTTTGGGGAAAGTGATATAATCATTTCGCAAATTGAATAGAAACATTAT
The DNA here is from genome assembly GCA_018064455.1 of Candidatus Limimonas egerieequi. Taxonomy (GTDB): domain Bacteria; phylum Bacillota; class Clostridia; order Oscillospirales; family Acutalibacteraceae; genus UBA1227. The sequence continues at coordinate 115,598 of JAGHVH010000010.1, forward strand.
GTTGAGCGCAAGGCTGTCCATAGGGGGCAGGCGCGAAAATTAGGTAATACCGGTTGGAGTCCGGAGCAGTTCCCGCTACTGTAAGTGCAGGAGTGTATATGACGCGGCGTGAGTCGGCCATTGGAGTAATCTGAGAAGGTAGTCGTATATACGTTTTATGGCACGAGCCAGGATGTCGATAATGTTTAACTAACTTTTGTTGCGGGAGTGCGACGGGTTGGTTTTTAAGTCACGTAAAAACGGTCGTGGTAGATGTATTTCTACCACGACTTTTTGTTTTGCAATTTTTTATGAAGGAGGTATGGATATGGGCGAAAACTGCAGGTTCGGTTCACTGAACCCAATAATTAACTTTGTGTTCTTTATTGGCGCAATTGTCTTTGGCATGTTGTTCCAGCATCCATATTTCCTTATAGCATCTGTTGTGCTATCTATATTGCTTCTTGTTTCAATCAAGGGACGTGACTCTATTAAGTTGTTACTATTGATGATTCCAGTATTTTTGCTGATTACTCTCATCAATGCGCTTATTAACAACTATGGATCGACAATTCTGTTCTATTACTTTGGTAGGGAATTTACTTTCGAAGGACTGTTCTTCGGTATTATCTTTGCTGCAATGATGGTAGCAATGCTCGTGTGGTTCTCTTCGTATAACAAACTTATGACTTCAGATAAGTTTGTATATATTTTTGGACCAATAATACCGTCGATATCTTTGATACTTACATTAATCCTTCGATTTATACCGAATTATCAGAGGAAAGCGCGCCAGATATCGACGGCGCGAGCTTGTATAGGACAGGAGAGCCGAGTTGATGTGCTGTCATCGCTCACAACGTGGGCGTTTGAAAGCGGCATCACAACGGCCGACAGTATGAGAGCTCGCGGATACGGCGGAAAGCGCCGTACGAACTATTCGATTTATCGATTTGGTTTTAAAGATGTACTAATTCTTGTGTACTTTGTAGTACTTATTGTTGTGCTTAGTTTTTGCTATGCAAAAGGTGGCATGAGTTCTGAAGTAGTACCGTCAATTGTGATGTCGGATATCAGCAATCCATATACTCTTGTTGGATTGATTGCTTATATTTTGTTTTTATCATTCCCACTTATTCTCAATGTAAAGGAGGCGCTAAAATGGCAGATTTTGAGATCAAGAATCTAAGTTTCTCGTATGCAACAAATCCTGAAAAGAGAGTCCTTGATAATATCAATCTTACAATCGAACACGGTGAGTATATTACTGTCTGTGGCAAGAGCGGTAGCGGTAAGTCAACACTTCTTCGCCACCTCAAAACGGTTTTGGCGCCAGCTGGTGAGAGAGTAGGAATTATTAAGTTTAATGGCAAGGAACTTTCTGATATTTCAACTTATGAGCAGGCAAGTTTTATAGGCTTTGTAATGCAGAACCCAGATGATCAGATAGTAACTGACAAGGTTTGGCATGAACTTGCATTTGGACTTGAAAACCTTGGTTGTGACAAGAGCACAATAAGGCTTCGTGTTGCAGAGATGGCGTCCTACTTTGGAATACAGAATTGGTTTGATAAGGATACATCCGACCTGTCGGGCGGACAGAAACAGCTCCTTAATCTTGCGTCCATCATGGCAATGCAGCCATCAGTTTTGATTCTCGATGAGCCTACATCTCAACTCGACCCAATCGCTGCGGCTGACTTCCTTAACACAGTACGCAAGATTAACTTGGAGCTTGGCACAACTATTATCATCACAGAGCACAGGCTTGAGGACATCCTCTATGCATCTGACAGAGTTGTCTTGATGCAAGAGGGAAAGATACTTGCTTGTGATGAACCTCACAAGATAGGTGAGTATTTAAAGAGCACTGATAACGAGATGTTTGCTGCTATGCCAACACCTGTACAGGTGTATCACGGCATTGACTCGGCAGTTACTTCTTCTCAAGCGTGTCCTTTGACTGTTCGTGAGGGTGCGGAATTCCTTACATCAATAATTGGTTATACAGACAAACTGATTCCTTCTCTTGAAAAGGCTGAGGATATCTATGATGAAAAGGCAGCAAAGAAAGATGCTGTAATCAGTCTTTCTGACGTTTGGTTTAGGTATGAAAGACAGGGAAGAGATATCTTAAAAGGCGTTGATTTAAACGTTCCAAAGGGTAAACTCTTTGCTATCGTTGGTGGCAATGGTACTGGTAAATCAACTACACTCAAAGCTATTTGTAATGTAGTAAAACCATATCGTGGTAAGGTTCGTGTAAATGGACACTGTTCAATGCTTCCACAGGACCCAGCAAGCCTCTTTGTAAAAGAGACAGTAAAGGATGAGCTCCTTGAGATGACGCACGATAACGAGCGTATAGAGAGCGTTGCAAAGACGTGTGATATTGAGCATCTCTTTGCTAGTCATCCTTTTGATATTTCAGGCGGTGAGCAACAGCGTGTTGCTCTTGCAAAAGTACTTCTTTGTGAGCCAGAGATAATACTTCTTGACGAGCCAACTAAGGGCCTCGATAACTTCTTTAAAATCAAGTTTGCAGGCATTTTAAAGGAACTGACTTCATTAGGAGTAACAATTGTTATGGTATCCCACGACGTAGAGTTCTGTGCAAGGTATGCTGATATTTGTTCAATGTTCTTTGATGGAAACATTGTTACAACTAATGCCCCTTGTAAGTTCTTCTCTGAAAACAGTTTCTATACAACTGCTGCAAACAGAATGTCACGACACTTATTCTTGAACGCTATTAATGTAGAGGATGTAATTGAGCTATGCGCAAAAAATCTCTCATAATTGACATAGTATGCATAGTGATAGTGCTAGGGCTTATGGTAATTTCTTTGAAATTCAAAGTACATTACCTGCTTACTGGCTCCATTATGGTACTGACGGCAATGCTGCCACTCTTTGTCGGCTTTGAAAACAAGCGACCAGGAGCGCGCGAACTTGTCGTTATCGCGATAATGTCAGCACTGACCATTGCGTCACGTCTTATATTTATGGCGACGCCTATGGTCAAACCAGTTATTGCATTCATTATGATTGCTGGATTTGCATTTGGTTCTTCTACTGGGTTTATGGTCGGCGCGCTGTCGGCACTTGTTTCCAATTTCTTTTTCTCACAAGGTCCGTGGACCTTGTGGCAGATGCTGGGATGGGGCGTAGCCGGTATTATTGCTGGCCTTCTGTCAAAGGCCAAACTAATCGACGGCACCAAGCGTATCCCAGCAACAATACTAGGTTTTGTTATAACCCTAGTGATTGTTGGACCAATACTTGATACAAGTTCAGTCTTTTGGATGATAAGCAACCCAACACTCAAAAAGGTCATTCCTTTGTACCTTGCAGGAGTAGTGCCAAACCTTTCGATGGCAATTTCTACTGCAGTAACATTGTTCATTCTCTCTGGACCAATACTTAAAAAGTTGGCCAGAGTGAAGATAAAATATGCTATTAATTTTTAGGAGGATAAATCTATGAAAAAACTTATCGCAATCGTACTTTCACTCGTAATGGTATTTGCTTTTGCTGCATGTGCTCAGGCACCGGTACAGAAGGCAGATGACACAACAAAGGCTGCAGCACCTGCTGGTGACCTCAAGTTTGACTTTACTGTTAAAGACATTGATGGCAATGAGCAGAAGACAGAAGTAGCATTTAGTGATGGCGACACAGTTGCAGATGCACTTGTAGCTGCTGGTATCGTTGAGTACAGTGAAGATGGTCTTTACAACACAGTTTCAGGTATCACTTATGACTGGAACGAGACACAGACATATTGGGCACTTTACATCGGTGACGAAATGGCTTCAGAAGGCATCAACACAATTAAGGCAGAAGCTGGCGCAGCATATTCATTTGTTGCTACAAAATAAAGCTTTGACAAATGGACCCCTGTGAGTTGTTCACAGGGGTTCTTTGTGTTATTATATGGTTTGTTAATTAACTCTAAGAGGAGGTGTGCTCTTTGGACAAGTTCGTATTACATTCGAAATTCAAGCCAACAGGTGATCAGCCTGAGGCAATAGACAAGCTTGTTGATGGTATCAACAAGGGATACAAGGAGCAGACACTCCTTGGTGTTACTGGTTCTGGTAAGACATTTACAATGGCAAATATTATTGAGCGTGTAAACAAGCCGACGCTTGTTTTAGCTCATAACAAGACATTGGCAGCGCAACTCTGCTCAGAGTTCCGTGAGATGTTCCCAGAAAATGCTGTTGAGTACTTTGTTTCATACTATGATTACTATCAACCAGAGGCGTATGTGCCAACAACAGACACATATATCGAAAAGGATTCATCAATCAATGATGAGATAGACAGGCTCCGTCACTCAGCAACATTCTCACTGTCTGAGAGACGTGATGTAATTATCGTTGCATCTGTTTCTTGTATCTATTCGATTGGTGACCCTGATACATACAAGAATATGATGATTTCTCTGCGACCAGGCATGGAGAAATCACGCGACGACTTGATGCGCAAGCTCGTAGAACTTCAGTACGAGCGTAACGACATCAACTTCATTCGTGACAAGTTCCGCGTGCGCGGAGATACAGTTGAGATATTCCCATCAGGATATAGTGAACTTGCAATTCGTGTTGAGTTCTTTGGTGATGAGATTGATCAAATTTCTGAAATTAATCCGTTGACTGGTGACGTTAAAACACGTCTTTCACATGTTGCAATTTATCCAGCATCACACTATGTAGTTGATGCTGATACGCGCGAAGATGCAATACATGATATTATGCAGGAGTGCTTTGAGCGCGTTGCATATTTTGAAAACGAAGGCAAACTTATTGAAGCACAGCGTATCAAACAGCGCACTGAGTACGATATGGAGATGCTTCGTGAGACAGGCTTCTGCACTGGTATTGAGAACTACTCACGCGTTCTCTCACGCCGTGCACCTGGCTCAACACCATATACACTCCTTGACTTCTTCCCAGATGATTTCTTACTCTTTGTAGATGAGGCACACGTAACATTGCCACAGGTTCGTGGCATGTTTGGAGGAGATAGGGCAAGGAAGGAAAACTTGGTTGAGTTTGGTTTCAGACTTCCGTCTGCATTTGATAATAGACCACTCAATTTTAATGAGTTCTATTCTCATATAAATCAGGTTGTATTTGTATCAGCTACTCCTGGTGACTTTGAGCGTGAGAAATCTGCTCAGATTGTAGAACAGCTCATAAGACCAACTGGCCTCTTGGACCCAATGGTTACAGTAAAGCCAGTTGAAGGTCAAATTGATGACCTTATATCTCAAATCAATATTCGCACAGAGCGTGGGGAGAGAGTCCTTGTTACAACTCTTACCAAGAAGATGGCAGAGGACCTCACAACGTACTTTGAAAACTATGGTATTCGTGTGCGCTATATGCACCATGACATTGATACCATCGAACGCATGCAAATCATCCGTGATTTGCGTCTCGGTGAGTTCGATGTACTTGTTGGCATTAACTTGCTGCGCGAAGGCCTCGACATACCAGAGGTTTCACTCGTTGCCATCCTTGACGCTGACAAGGAAGGCTTCCTTCGTTCTGAAACCTCACTGGTACAGACGATAGGCCGCGCTGCACGTAATGCGGGCGGTGAAGTCATCATGTATGCTGACAGCGTCACACCGTCTATGGAACGTGCTCTGTCCGAGACGTTCCGTCGCCGTGAGATTCAGCAGCGCTACAATGAGGAGCATGGCATTGTACCTAAAACAATTATTAAAGATGTACGAGATGTCATAGAGATAACATCCAAGGTAGAGAAGGAGAAGTCTAAGTCTGGTAAGCGTATGACTAAGGCTGAAAAAACAGCTGCAATCAATGAACTTACCCGTGCAATGCGCGCAGCAGCGCGTGTTCTGGACTTTGAACTCGCAGCTCATTACAGGGATGAAATCAAGGCACTCGAAGAAGAGCGTTAAGTTGTTATAACAAGGTTGTTATAACCATTTAGAATATTTACACAAAATACCTTATATAACATTTGGCAAAATTTGTTATATAAGGTATTACTTTTTCGTAGGGCATTGTTGTATAATGTTCACGTATTCTTAATAAAAGGAGTCCTAACAATGGATCAATATGAGAGAAGAGTAGGAACAGTATCACGTGGCATTCGTTGCCCAATCATTCGTGAGGGTGACAATCTTGCTGAAATCGTAGCTACTTCTGTATTAGAGGCAGCTCAGTTTGAGGGCTTTGAGCTCCATGACCGTGATGTTATTTCAATGACAGAGTCAATCGTTGCTCGTTCACAGGGTAACTATGCATCAGTTGATAATATCGCTGCTGATGTTAAGGCAAAGCTTGGTGGAGAAACAGTAGGTGTTATCTTCCCAATCCTTTCACGTAACCGTTTTGCTATCTGCCTCCGTGGTATAGCTCGTGGTTGCAAGAAGGTTGTATTAATGCTTTCTTATCCATCTGATGAAGTTGGTAACAGCCTTGTTTCACTCGACAAGATTGACGAAGCTGGCATTAACCCATATTCAGATGTACTGTCTTTAGAGAAGTACAGAGAACTCTTTGGCGAGAACAAGCATGAGTTCACAGGCGTTGACTATGTTGCATACTATTCAGACCTCTGCAAAGAAGAGGGCGCTGAAGTAGAAGTAGTTTTCGCAAACCAGGCAAAGACTATCCTTGATTATACAGACTGCGTAATTAACTGCGACATCCACACAAGAGCTCGTACAAAGAGAATTCTCAAGGACGCTGGCGCAAAGGTTGTTTGCGGTCTTGATGATATCATGAACGCTCCAGTAGATGGCAGCGGTTGCAATGAAAAGTACGGTCTTCTTGGCTCTAACAAGTCAACAGAGGACAAGATTAAGCTCTTCCCAAGAGAGTGCAAGGACCTTGTACTTGATGTACAGGATCGTATTCTCAAGGCAACAGGCAAGCACGTTGAAGTAATGGTTTATGGCGACGGCGCATTCAAGGATCCACAGGGTAAGATTTGGGAACTTGCTGACCCAGTTGTATCACCAGCATTCACAGATGGCCTTATTGGTACACCTAACGAGCTTAAGCTTAAGTATCTTGCTGATAACGATTATAAGGATCTCTCAGGTGAGGAGCTCAAGAAGGCTATCTCAGAGAGCATTAAGTCAAAGGGTGACAACCTTGTTGGCAACATGGCATCTCAGGGTACAACACCTCGTCAGCTCACTGACCTTATTGGTTCACTTTGTGACCTTACATCTGGTTCAGGTGATAAGGGTACACCTGTAGTTCTTGTACAGGGCTATTTCGACAACTACACAAACTAATTGTAGGAGAACTTTTATTATGATGGATATGACTTCTAACGTTCGTCCAGCTGACCTTGACCGCATCACAACTGAAGCTCAGGCTAATGCGTTCATCGATGAGCAGGTTGAACTTATTCGCAATCAAGTAGGTGACGGCAAAGTGCTTCTTGCACTTTCAGGTGGCGTTGACTCATCTGTTGTTGCTGCACTTCTTATAAAGGCAATCGGCAAGCAGCTCGTTTGCGTACACGTAAACCATGGTCTTCTTAGAAAGGGCGAGCCAGAGCAGGTTGTAGAAGTATTCAAGAATCAGATGGATGCAAACCTCATCTATGTTGATGCAGTAGACAGATTCCTTGATAAACTTGCTGGTGTTGATGATCCAGAGACAAAGCGCAAGATTATCGGTAAGGAATTCATCGATGTATTTGCTGAGGAAGCATCAAAACTTGAAGGCGTTAAATTCCTTGGTCAGGGCACAATCTATCCTGACATTTTGGAATCAAATGGCGTTAAGGCTCACCACAATGTTGGTGGACTTCCACCAGAGCTTGACTTTGAGCTCGTAGAGCCAGTTAAGTTCCTTTACAAGGACGAAGTACGTATCGTTGGTAAGGTACTTGGTCTTCCTGATGGTATGGTTTATCGTCAGCCATTCCCAGGTCCTGGTCTTGGCGTTCGTTGCGTAGGTGCAATCACACGTGACAGACTTGAGGCACTTCGTGAGGCTGATGCAATTGTTCGTGAAGAGATAGAAAAACTTCCAGAGACACCATGGCAGTATTTCTGTGCTATTCCTGACATCCAGTCAACAGGTATCAAGTATGTTGACGGTGTTGGCCAGCGCTATATGGGCTGGGCAGTTGTAATCCGTGCTGTAAACACAACAGACGCTGTTGTAGTTACAGTTCCAGAGATTCCATTTGAGACACTTTGCGCTATGCGTGATCGCATCGTTAAGATTCCAGGCGTTAACCGTGTACTTTGGGATATCTCAGAAAAGCCAGTCGCTACAATCGAGTGGGAATAATAGGTGATATTAATGGCTGAAAAATGGTATCCAATGATAAATAGTGAAACTTGTGTTGATTGCAACACTTGCGCAGATTTTTGTCACAAAAGTGTATTTGACAAGTCTAAATCAGGAGCAGAAAAGGTTGTATATCCAGTTGGTTGTGTTGATACATGCCATGGATGTGGTGACCTATGCCCAGTAGGTGCAATAACTTACTTTGGTGATAACACAGGTTGGATTCCAAAAGCATTGAAATAATTTATTTAATATTTTGATTTACATAGTACTTTAAAGGGGTGAGACATAAATGATAAATGGCGATCCTAATGCTTTTATCGATAAAGCATATAGTGCGCAAGAAATTTTTTATAAATTTAGAGAAGAAGAGTATATGCTTCAAGGTTATACTGCAGATGGTCAATCCCACATCGAGATTCAACGTCATCTTCCTTTCTCTCCAAATTTAATTTGGTCGTTTGAAGGTTCTTCAATGCAAGAATGCGTTAGCGCATTCGAAATAGAACCACTCTTTGACGGTAAGACATTTTGGCAAGCTGAAGAAGATATTGAATGGCTAGATTAAAAAATACCCTTTAAAACGTATTAGAGACTACTTCTTGTAGTCTCTAATTTTCTTTATTTTTGTTTGTCAATTAAAAATGTTTGTAGTATAATTCTTGAGTCTAGGAAAAAGGAGTAGTTATGGCTCAAAAAGATATAGTTATCAAGGGTGCTCGTGAGCACAATTTGCAAAATGTGGATTTGACTATTCCACGCGATAAGATGGTAGTATTTACTGGACTTTCGGGCTCCGGTAAGTCTTCTCTTGCCTTTGATACTATCTATGCTGAGGGTCAGCGTAGATATATGGAGAGTTTGTCATCGTACGCTCGTCAATTTTTAGGACTTATGGAGAAGCCGAAAGTCGATCAGATTGATGGACTTAGTCCAGCTATTTCTATTGACCAGAAAACTACTTCTAAGAACCCTAGGTCAACCGTTGGTACTGTAACAGAAATATATGACTATATCAGGCTTTTATATGCAAGAATTGGTGTTCCTCATTGCCCAGTATGTGGCAAGGAGATTAAGGCACAGTCGATTGACCAAATAGTTGATCAAGTGCTGGCTATTGAGTCCGGAACTAAGATTCAGATTGTAGCCCCAATTGCACGCGGCAAGAAGGGTGAGTATGTTCACGAGCTTGAAAATGCTAAAAAGCAGGGCTTTGTTCGTGCATTTATTGATGGTGAAGTTCGTGACCTCTCAGAGGATATCAAGCTTGCTAAGACTGTAAAACACAATATTGGAATTATTGTTGATAGACTTGTTGTTAAGGATGGCATTAGAACAAGGCTCGCTGACTCGATAGAGACAGCGACTGGCCTTGCTGATGGCATGCTTATGGTAGACGTCATTGATGGAAAACCACTAGAGTTTTCAATGACGTTTGCATGCCCAGAGCATGGCGTATCTGTGACAGAACTCCAGCCAAGAATGTTCAGCTTTAATAACCCTTACGGCGCTTGTACGCGCTGCTCAGGCCTTGGAGAATACACTGCAATTGATGAGGACTTACTCATCAAAGACAAGTCTTTGACTGTCAGAGAGGGTGCTATACAAGCGCCAGGATGGACCAAGGTTGAGGGCGGAACAATGGCCGAAATGTTCTATGACGGTATTGCACGCCACTATGGGTTCTCTATTGATGTACCAGTACGTGATATGAAGAAGGAGGATCTTGACAAGATTCTCTATGGTACTAATGGGGACAGGATTCACTACATTCATGAGGGTAAGCACAGCCACTCTGAATGGGATGGAAAATTTGAAGGAATTATTCCAAATCTGTTACGTAAATACTCAGAGACCAACTCAGAATGGTCACGTCGTCAGATAGAGGAGTTTATGACTGTTCACGCATGTGATGACTGTCATGGTAAACGACTCAATCCGATATCGCTTGCTGTAACTGTAGGCGGCCTTAATATTGATGAACTTACTCACTTGTCTATTAAGGATGAGCTCAAGTTTTTCAATGAACTGGAGCTTACAGAGAGGGAAGCGACAATTGCTGAACTTATACTCAAAGAGATTAAATCAAGACTTACATTCCTTTGTTCTGTTGGTCTTGATTACCTTAACTTGTCTCGTAAAGCTGGTACTTTATCAGGTGGCGAGTCACAGCGTATTAGGCTTGCAACTCAAATAGGTTCGTCCCTTATGGGCGTTTTATATATCCTTGATGAGCCATCAATTGGCCTACATCAAAAGGATAATGATATGCTTATAAAAACTTTGCAGGACCTTCGTGATCTTGGTAATACACTCATCGTAGTAGAACACGATGAGGATACCATGCGCGCAGCGGACTACATTGTCGATATCGGACCTGGCGCCGGTGTAAACGGCGGTAAGGTTGTCTGCGCTGGTACACCAGCACAGATTATGAAATGTTCTCAGTCCGTTACGGGACAATTCTTGTCCGGCGCGCGCAGTATTCCTGTGCCTTCAACTCGTCGTGTGGGTAATGGCAATTATTTGACCGTACACGGCGCTGCAGAGAACAATTTAAAGAGTGTTGATGTATCAATACCACTTGGCACATTTACCTGTGTTACAGGCGTTTCTGGCTCTGGAAAATCATCTCTTGTCAATGAAGTTATCAAGAAAACACTAGTTCGTGATTTGAATAGGGCACGCGAATTTCCAGGCAAGTGTGAAAGCATATCCGGTCTTGAATACCTTGATAAATGTATCGACATCGACCAATCACCAATTGGTCGTATGCCGTCCTCAAACCCAGCGACCTATACCAATCTTTTCAACGATATACGCACACTCTTTGCGTCTACTCAGGACGCCAAGATTCGTGGCTTTGGCCCAGGACGTTTTTCATTCAATGTCAAGGGCGGTCGCTGTGAGTCCTGCAAGGGCGATGGTATTGTTAAAATCGAGATGCACTTCCTTGCGGATGTCTATGTACCATGCGAGGTATGTGGTGGTTCTAGATACAATCGCGAGACACTTGACGTACGTTACAAGGGCAAGAATATCGCCGATGTACTTGCAATGACTGTTGATGAGGCTGTTGAGTTCTTTAGTGCGGTTCCAAGAATTCACAATCGACTTAAGACGTTGCAGGAAGTAGGCCTTGGATACGTTTCTCTTGGCCAGCCTGCACCAACCTTGTCAGGCGGTGAGGCACAGCGTGTAAAGCTTGCCACAGAGCTTTCTAAGCGTTCTACAGGCAAGACCTTCTACATCCTTGATGAGCCTACAACAGGCCTTCATACAGCAGATGTAGAGAAATTACTTGAGGTATTGCAGCGCCTGGTTGATGCTGGAAATACAGTACTTGTTATTGAGCATAACTTGGATGTTGTAAAATCTGCTGACTACATAATTGACCTTGGTCCTGACGGAGGAGATAGGGGTGGCACAGTAGTTGCAACCGGTACTCCAGAGGAAGTTGCTAAAATATCTAAATCATATACAGGACAGTACTTGAAAAAATGTCTTAAATGATATAGAATATATGAGTATTTTAGATACTTTAAGGGGATAATTTTATGCTAGCATGGATATTTGGTGCTGAAACCAAATTTAGCAACGCACTTGCTTACAATTTACTCACTGGTTCCGTCTTGATGCTCTTTGGAGCTATTCTTTACGGTATTTTTGTCGGTTTACCAGTAGCAGTTGTATCATTGGCAAACAAGGAATAATTGAGAGCCCAGCCTTGATGGCTGGGCTTGTTATCTTTTTAACATGGAGCGAACTATGAGCGAATTCAATTCTTTTTCAGATCTCGACCTTGAATACTTAAATCTTCTTTCTAAGGATTTCCCTACAAAAGAGGACTGTATCACTGAGATTATCAACCTTAACGCAATTCTCAATTTGCCAAAGGGCACAGAGCATTTTCTCTCTGATATCCACGGTGAATATGAGGCATTTACACACCTTCTTCGCAGCGCATCAGGCGCTATCAAGGAGAAGATTGACTTCCTCTTTGCGTATAATTTAACTGACGAAAAGCGTGCTGAACTTGCAACTCTTGTCTATTATCCTGAGGAAAAAACAGCTTCTCTTATCAAGGATTTATCAGTTGAGGAGAGGGATGAATGGTTTAGAGATAACCTTACATATCTCATTGAACTTTGTCGTTTGGTATCTACTAAATATACCCGTTCCAAGGTTCGTAAAGCATTGCCAAAAGGCTATGCCTACGTTATTGACGAGCTTTTAAACACAGACTTTAACATTCATAATAAAAAGGAATATTATGACAATATTTTGGGCTCAATTATTGCAATGGATAAGGCTCCAGATTTCATTGCAGCTCTCTGTCACGTAATTCAACGTCTTATTGTTGATCACCTCCATATTGTCGGTGATATTTACGATAGAGGCCCGCGCGCCGATATCGTAATGGACGATATCATGAATCATCATAACGTTGACGTTCAGTGGGGTAACCATGATATCGTATGGATGGGCGCGGCTGCCGGCTCACGCGTTTGCATCAGCACAGTGCTCGCAAATTCCATCCGTTACAATAACCTTCATGTTATTGAAAACGGCTATGGAATTAGCCTTAGACCACTTGCTGTCTTTGCAAACGAGCACTATCGTGACTCGGATTTTTCACGTTACATTGCTGCAATTGATGAGTACGATGAAACGGGCAGACACGTATCTGATAAGGACGTGGAACAGACTGGTAGAATGGCAAAGGCCATTACAATAATTATGCTCAAACTTGAGGGTCAAGCCATTATGCGTCACCCTGGATTTGAGATGGAAGATAGGCTCCTTCTCGACAAAATTGATTATTCTCGTGGAACGATAAATATTGGTGGAAAAGAGTACGAATTACTCGATAAAGATTTCCCAACAATTGACCCAGAAAACCCATATGAACTTTCTGATGAAGAGACAGAAGTTATGGCTCAAATCAAGGCTAATTTCCGCTCATCTGAGAAGCTTCAGAGCCATGTGAAATTCCTGTTTACACAGGGAAGTATGTACCGTTGTTACAACGGCAATTTACTCTTCCACGGTGCTGTTCCTATGACATCAACAGGTGACTTTAAATCCTTTATCTACGATGGTCGAGAGTATAGTGGCAAAGCGCTATTTGACTATTGTATTGGCCAGGCAAGGAACGGCTATTACTGTGCAGAAGGCACAGAGGAAAAGCAGACTGGTAAGGACTTTATGTGGTGGCTCTGGTGTGGCAAATTCTCACCACTTTTTGCACGTGAAAAAATTACCACTTTTGAGCGTCGTCTTATTGATGCACCAGAACTCTATACAGAGGCTAAGGATCCTTATTATCAGGTAATTCAAACAGCTGCTGGCTGTGAAAAAATACTTCGTGAATTTGGTCTTGGTGGACAGCATTCACATATTATCAATGGTCATACACCAGTTAAGGCAATTGATGGTGAAAATCCAGTAAAAGGTGAGGGTAAGCTTATCGATATTGACGGTGGTTTCTGCCGTGCTTACCAAAAGACAACTGGTATTGCTGGATACACCTTGATTTATAACTCATATATCATGCGACTCTCGTCACATCAACCATTTACAACTCGTGAGGATGCAATTGAAAACAACGTAGATATACTATCTGCGTCTGTTGTTTTCGAGAGACTCGACAACCGTATCAAGGTTGCTGAAACAGAAAAGGGCAGGATACTAAAAGGCCAGATTTCACAGCTTACGAAACTGCTTGAGGCGTACAAGCAGGGAATAATGGTAGAGAAAACAGAATAAGTTATTTTTCGTGTCCTAGAGGATTTACCTCTAGGACATTTTTTATTGAATTGTATTGATTTGTTTGGTATAATAAGTTGTTATTTTGTGTTTAAAATGTAATTAATTTAAAGTTTTATATGATATTTAATTGGAGTAAGTAATGGACAGAAAGAAATGGAATTTGGGACAACTTGATAAGGAACTTGCATCAAAGATTGCTGAAAATTATTCAGTCGATCCTTTTGCTGCGCTCCTTTTGTCAAAGAGAGGTCTCACTACTCGAGAGGAGATTGATAGTTTCCTTGGTCGTAGTGTAGATACAGTTGACCCATTCCTTTTGCCAGATATGCAAAAGGCAGTTGATAGAATCAACGATGCTATTTTTGATTATGAAATGATATGTGTCTATGGCGACTATGACGCAGATGGTGTAACAGCAACTGCACTTCTTTATTCTTATCTTGAGATGCAGGGTGCTAATGTTACATATCTTTTACCATCACGTCACGGTGATGGCTATGGCCTTTCAGATACAGTTATTGACAAGATTAAGTCACTTGGTACTAAACTCATCGTAACAGTTGATAATGGTATCTCAGCTGTTGACGAAGCAAAGTATATTAAGTCCCTTGGAATGGAACTTGTTGTTACAGACCACCACCTTCCAGGCGATGAGTTGCCTGATTGCGTCGCAGTTGTTGATCCACACCGACTTGATGCCCAGTGTCCTTTCAAGGACTATGCAGGCGTCGGTGTTGCATACAAACTCTGTTGCGCAATAGAGGGCGATGACAGAGCCGTTAAAGAGGACTTTATTGACTTGGTAGCAATTGGTACAGTTGCTGACATAGTCCCACTAAAAGGCGAGAACAGGACCTTTGTTAAGGAAGGTCTTCGTTCAATGAACGCGTTCAAGCGTCCAGGTGTTGAGGCACTAGTTAATAGTGCTGGGCTTGAGGACAAGCAACTTATCGCCTCAAATATTTCATTTGCTTTGGCACCACGAATTAACGCTGCTGGTCGTATGGATTCAGCAGAGAAGGCTCTTGACCTTCTCCTCTGTGAGGAACCAACTGCTGCAAATGAAATAGCAATGGAACTCAATGAGGCTAATGCTTCTCGTCATGATGAAGAGAATCGAATTCTTGAGGATTGCACCAAGCTTTTATATGAGGACCCTTATAGGTCCCACATGCCTGTCATCGTTATGAACGGTGACGGTTGGCATGAGGGCGTCCTTGGTATCGTAGCATCTAAATTGCTTGATACCTTCCAGCGCCCAGTTATCGTGCTTTCAAACAGAGATGACGGATACTCACGCGGCTCCGCACGTAGTATCGAAGGCTTCTCTATGTTTGACGCACTTACAGCTTGCTCCGATCACCTTGTTATGTACGGTGGACATGCGCAAGCGGCTGGTCTTACTTTAAAGACTGAGGACTTGGATGCCTTTATGAAGGCTCTTACAGAGTATGCCTATGCACAGCCACTCTTTTATCCTTCCCTCAGTGTTGACTGTAAACTCAACACTGATAACTTGGGTCTTGATCTTGTAAATTCAATCAAACTTCTTGAGCCATTTGGCGCTGATAATCCAGCACCACTCTTTGGCCTTTTTGACCTTGTTGTTGATGGCGTTACAGAACTTGGTGACAGGAAACAGCATCTCAAGATTTATGCTCATAAGGATGGCAGAAAAAATCAAATTACTCTTATGAACTTTAACGTTCCTCACGGTGTATTTCCACACAAGGTTGGGGATAAGTTTGATGCTGTCGTAACACTTGATAAGAATTTGTGGAATGGACAGGAGAGACTCTCTATTATTATCAAAAACACCAGACCTGCTGGTGTTGATGACGATACGATGGTTAAGTGCGTTAAGCTCTATGATAAGATTGAGCTTCGCTCAAAATTAACTTCTGAAGAAATTGAATTTGCAACTCCAGAGCGTCCACTCTTTGCAAGACTCTACACGTACCTCAAAAAGAACCAGGGCCTTTCTATGAACTCGTTTGAGTATATGGCAAACAAGGTATGTGAAAATGGCGATAACATGTGCAAGGTGCGTGTAGCACTCCTTGCACTTATTGAACTTGGCATCGTAAACTATGATACCAATGGTGATTTATTTGTACCAGAAGTATCAGCTAAATTTGATCTTGCTGACGCACCAGTCATGCAATATCTAAGTGAGGTGAAATGACTTGTCCGAATATGATGATAGATATAGTGAATTAGAGGAACTCCTCCTTACTCAGTACTCTGAAGAAGAAGCAGACAAAATTAATGAGGCATATAAGTTCGCAAAGAAGGCACATAGCGGACAATGTCGTTACTCCGGTGAGCCATATATCATGCATCCAGTGGCTGTTGCCAAGATACTCTTTGATCTTGGTATGGATTATGAGTCCTTAATTGCTGCACTTCTTCACGACACAGTAGAGGACACAGAAACTGGTCTTGATAATATTAGTGAACTCTTTGGCAAGGATGTAGCAAACCTTGTTGATGGTGTTACCAAGCTTGGTAAGGTGCCTCTTGAAACAAAAGAGGAGAGACAGGCAGAAAACATCCGTAAGATGTTCATTGCGATGTCAGAGGACATTAGAGTCGTTATTATCAAACTTGCCGACAGACTTCACAATATGAGAACTCTTGAATACATGCGTGACCAAAAGCGTCGTGACAAGGCTCAAGAGACTCTTGAAATCTATGCTCCTATCGCGCATCGTCTTGGTATCCGTACTGTTAAAGAGGAACTTGAGGACCTTGCAATTAGATATCTTGATCCAGTTGGATATAACGAGATTGATGACCTTGTAAAACGTAATGACAAAGTTCATCCAAACTTTATTCCAGATACAATTGAACGCATTGGCTCTCGTGTTAAGGAAGTAGTTCCAAACGCACGTATCGACGGTCGTCGTAAGAGCGTACACGGCATCTATCACAAGATGTACGTTCAAAATCGTGAGTTTGATGAGATATATGACGTATATGCAATTCGTATCATCGTAAATGACGTTGTTGAGTGCTACAACTGTCTTGGTATTATTCACGATATGTACCACTCATTGCCAGGTAGGTTTAAGGATTATATCAGTACTCCTAAATCAAACATGTACCAGTCGCTTCATACCACAGTAATCAGCTCAGAAGGTATTCCATTTGAAGTTCAAATTAGAACTTTTGAGATGCATCAGACAGCTGAATATGGTATCGCAGCGCACTGGAAGTACAAGCTTGGCGTAGAGGGCAAGGGCAACGATAACTTTGAAGAGCGTCTCGTTTGGATTCGTCAGCTTCTTGAAAATCAGAAGGATTCTGATGATGTAGAGGACCTTGTTCGTACAATCAAGAGCGACTTCGTACCAGATGACGTATTCGTATTCACACCAAAGGGCGATGTTATCAACATCCCTTATGGTTCTACAGTTATTGACTTTGCATATGCAATTCATACTCAGGTAGGTCACAAGATGACTGGTGCCAAGGTTGATGGCCGTATAGTTCCAATTGACTACAAAGTTCAAACAGGACAGATAGTTGAAATTCTTCGTTCTCCTGATCCAAACAAGGGACCATCCCGTGACTGGCTTAACATTGTAACAACCGCAAGTGCAAGGACAAAGATTCGTGGTTGGTTCAAGAAGGAAAAGCGTCCTGAGAACATTGAAGAAGGTAAAATTCAGTTTGAGCGCGAGCTTCGCAAGAATAATATTAGACTCTTTGATGAGGAGTATGACTTACTTGTAATGAACCTTGCAAAGCGCAAGGCGATAGATAATTCAGATGACTTTTTTGCTGCTATTGGATATGGCAGCATCTCACTTGAAAAACTTAATCCATTCATCAAGGATGAATATCAAAAGATTCTCAAGGCATCTGAAACTCCACGAGATGAAATCAAGGTAACAAAACCAATTCATCGCACAAGTTCAGAGGGTATCATCGTTGAGGGCATAGACAACTGTCTTGTCAAGCTTTCAAGATGTTGTAACCCGCTCCCAGGCGATGAAATCATTGGTTTTGTAACACGTGGTCACGGTGTATCAGTTCACAAGCGCGACTGTACTAACGTTCCAATCAAGATTGCAGATGCACTTGAGCCAGAGCGTTGGATTAACGTCTATTGGGATGAAAATGTCAAAGAGGAGTTTAATGCTACTCTTGACATCTACTGCATTAACCGAATCGGTCTCATGGCTGATATATCAACAACTCTTGCAAATATGCACGTTGATATACGCTCAATTGCTACTCACGATACAAAGGATGGCTCCAGGCTCACTTTGACTATCGCTGTAAACGGCGTTGAACATCTTCATAACGTGATCAAATTTTTGAGGAAAATAAATGGTGTTCTAACTATTGAAAGAACTGGTGTATAAATGAAAATCAATAAAATTGTTCTTGGTTCATTGCAGACTAACTGCTATATAGTTGTCGATGAACTTTCTGGACTTGGCGCTGTTATTGACCCAGCGCTCTACACAACAGAACTTATTGAAGCTGTTAAGGCATCTGGCATGACCAAGCTTCAGTACATACTTTTAACCCATGGTCACTCGGACCATATTCTTGGAGTATATGACCTTAAAAAGGCTTATCCAGAGGCAATGGTTGTAATTGCCGATGAGGATGAGATATGCCTATCAAGCACACAGTGTTCACTTGCTGCTGATATTGGTCTTGAACAGACTCCAATGCATGCTGACAAGCTTGTAGGAGATGGTGATTCCTTTAACTTTGGTACTATCACTGTTAAAGTAATTCTCACTCCTGGCCACACACCTGGCAGTGTATGTTATCTCTTTGATAACACTATGTTCTCAGGTGATACACTCTTCTGCCGTACATGTGGCAGGACAGACCTTTTCCGTGGCAATCTTACAGACATGCAATCATCTATCGTTAAGCTAGGTAAACTTCAGGGTGACTACATTGTTTATCCTGGTCACGGCATCTCAACAACGCTTGATGCTGAACGTAAAACTAACAGATTTATGAGGAAGATAGAATGGTCCTTATTGTAAGGAATAATCCTTATGCTTATGAACTTGAAAAGTTAACATCTTCATTCTTCCCAGAGGAACATGTAATTGTCGTAATAGATGGCAAACTCAAGGACGGCAGTGAGCCTGTCCTTGATGGTGAGTCTAAGTCAGTTGTCGTTGAGCTTGTTTCTACTCACGATGATATGATTAGGGCACAGGTTTCTTATTTTGAAGATGATGTTGTAATTACATCTCTCTTTGAGGAACTACCAATATTTACTGATGGTGTGGATAATCGCAGCATTTCACTTGCTGATTCATCAGACAGTATCGAACTTCACTGTGCACAGCTTCTCTACAAGGTGTTAAGCGACGTTACAGGACTTGATCTTGGATGGGGATTGCTGACTGGTATTCGTCCGTCAAAGCTCCTTATACGTCTTATGGATGAAAAGGGCGAGGAAGAGGGAATAGAGTACTTTAAAAACTGTTTTCTTGTATCGCCAAAGAAGGCAAAGCTTGCACGCAATGTTGCAAGCGCAGAGGAAAGTGTTATTGCTACTTCAAAGCCTGATTCATTCAGCCTCTATATCTCAATTCCATTCTGTCCAACTAGGTGTTCCTATTGCTCATTTGTTTCAAGCGCTGTAAATACAACGAGCGCCAAGAAAATAATTGAACCTTATTTTGAAAATCTCTGTCGTGAGATAGAGTACACCGGTGAACTTGCAAGCAAAAGTGGTATAAAGATGCTTTCTGCTTATGTTGGCGGCGGAACACCGTCGACTTTAAGTGCTGCTCAGATTGAGAGGCTCTTAAAACTCGTAAATTCGAGTTTTGATCTCTCAAGCTGTAGTGAATTCACCTTTGAGGCAGGTCGACCAGACACCATAACAAAGGATAAGCTTTGCGCCATCCGTGATGGTGGTATCGACCGCATCAGTATAAATCCACAGACGATGAACGACGGTGTGTTGAACGCTGTTGGCCGTCGCCACAGCGCCAAGGATGTTATAGATGTCTATAACGACGCCCGCCGCCTTGGATTTACTAACATTAACATGGATTTAATTGCTGGACTTCCAACCGATACACTTGATGGATTCAAATACAGTCTCAACAAGTTGATTGAAATGGACCCTGAGAGTATCACAGTCCACGCATTAGCATTTAAAAGGTCATCTGATTTAAACTATACTGATGGTCTTTTCAGCACTACAAGGGACACAGCTTCAATGATAGATTTTGCAAACGACACACTTTATCAAAACGGCTATATTCCTTACTATATGTACAGGCAGGCAAAATCCGTTGGCAACCTTGAAAACGTAGGTTGGTGCAAGGACGGATACCTTTCAAAGTACAACATCTATATGATGGAGGAGTGCCACACTATTCTTGCCTGTGGCGCTGGTGCTGTAACTAAACTCAAGGACCCATATGGTCCAAATATCGAACGTATCTTTAACTTCAAATACCCATTTGAATACAACGATAGGTTCGATGAACAAATATTAAGAAAGAATAGAGTATTGGATTTTTATGGACGATCTTCTCTACCAAAAGGTGATTAACAAAGAAGTAATCACAAATCCAATTGAATATGTAAGCCGTTGCGAGCGTATGTATGACGCATCGCTTCAACAGATTGTGCGCGAAATCATGGCACGACCTGGCAAGAATAAGATTATTATGCTTTCGGGTCCAAGCTCATCTGGTAAGACAACTGGCGCAAATAAAATTGCACGTATCTTCCAGCGATTTGGATGTGAGGCTAACGTTATCTCTCTTGATGACTTCTATCGTGATCGTGATGAGATACCACCTGGAAAAGATGGCAAGCAGGATTTTGAAGCAGTTTATGCACTTGATTTGGAACTTATCCAAAATACGCTCCGTGATCTTCTTGAAAAGGGTGAGACCAAGCTCCCATTCTTTGATTTCAATACAGGTAAGCGTACAGATAACGTATTCAAACTTGTCCTAAATGAGGGCGATGTAGTTATCATTGAAGGACTTCATGCTATCAATCCTATCTTTACAGAGGAACTTGATAGCGACTGTATCATCAAGATTTATGCATCAACTGCATCAGATATTCTTGATGAGGACGGCAAGATTCTGTTTGGCCGTCGTGACGTAAGATTCTTCCGTCGTACAATTCGTGACTATAACTTTAGGTCTGCACCAGTTGAACTCACATTCTCAATGTGGCCTAAGGTTACAGAAGGTGAGGACAAGTACCTTGTTCCACTGATAGATATGGCAGATTACCTTGTTGATTCACTTCATCCTTATGAGATGTGTATCTATAAGGAAGTTGCCGAGAAGTTACTTCTTGAACTCCCAGAGGACAGTGAGTATGTTGACGATGCAGCATTACTCCTTGAGAAACTCAAAAAGGTAACTAAACTTGATAAAGACATTATTCCAAAGAATTCACTGCTTCGTGAATTCGTAGGTTAGGAGGCATAGTCGTGGGAGACGAAAACAACCGTAAGACCCAATCGCTACTTTCAGGCGCTATGCTTCTTATGGTGATAACAGTAGTTGTTCACGTCATCAATATCTTCTTCAAGATTCCTATTACAAATATAATAGGCGAGGTAGGACGTGGATATTTCACATCAGCGTATGAACTCTATACGCCAATCTATGCCATTTCTATGGCTGGACTGCCAGTTGCCGTGTCCAAGATGATATCTGAACGTATGGCAACAGGCAGGTATAAGGAAGTACGTCGCGTTCGCGACGCATCAAAGAGGTTGTTCCTCATCACAGGTATCGTTGGTACTTTGTTGATGCTCGTGCTTGCTTATCCATTTTCACATCATATTATCGGTTCACCGAATTCCTTCCTCTCAATCCTTTGCATAGGTCCATCCATCTTCTTCTGTTGTATGATGTCGACCTATCGCGGATATTACGAAGGACTTCGCAACATGGCACCAACGGGCTTTTCACAGCTCTTTGAATGCCTGGGTAAACTGGTATTTGGTATTGGTCTTGCGAAGTATGTGCTCAAGATTGCAAATGACCAATTTGAAGCGACAGGCGTAGTATTTGGTGTTAAGTGCGAGACTGCCAAGGACGTTGTCCTGGCCGCAGCACCATACTCATCCGCTGCCGCTATCGCTGGTGTTACAATCGGTACAATTTTGGCACTTATCTACTGTTTCATTATCTATCACAAGAATGGTGATGGAATAACAGAGGAGGAACTCCTTGGTTCACCAGAGCCAGAGGAAATTGGTTCTCTTACAAAGTCACTCTTTACTACAGTTGTACCAATTGCAACTAGTGCACTTGTATTAAATATCACTAACCTCATTGATACATCAACTATCCAGAGCAGGCTTAAGCATGCTACAGCAATAGGAGAGGATGTTATTAGAAACATCTATCCAGAAATCACTGAACTTGGTATTAAGTCAGTTGATATCAAGGACTTCCTCTACGGTTGCTACGGCGTCGCTCTTGACTTTAGAAATCTTATTCCAACTGTAATCATGACTTTGGGTGTTAGCGCCATTCCGGTGCTTTCAGCCGCATTTACACGTCATGAGACAGACAAGATGCAGGATGCTATTCATACAGTAGTTAAGACGGCATCGCTTCTTGCTGTACCAGCAGGATTCGTTATGGCAGCGCTTGCTGAACCAATGCTTAGAATCCTTTATCCATCTTCACATTCGATTTCAATCTCTGCTCCATTTGTAGCTGTATTTGGTTATGCTGCACTTTTACTTGCCATATCAACACCAATTAACAATATGCTTCAAGCAGTTGGTAGGGCAGACGTGCCAGTAAAGTCGCTTCTCTTTGGTGCGACAGCAAAGATTATTATCAATTTGATATTGGTTGGTAACCCAGCAATAAATATCAAAGGTGCACCAGTTGGTACTATCGTTTGTTATCTCATTATTGTAATAAACAACCTACTTGTTTTAATAAAAGTATGTGGTGTTCACATCAATTGGTTAGATGCTTTGATAAAACCATTCATTGTCGGAGCACTTTCAGGCTTCGCAGCACTTGGAACAAATTACGTAATTATTGAGAAAATCTTTAATTTACAAGGAAATTTGACCAGTATGAAGTCACTTGTTTCTTGTGCAATATCACTGATAGTAGCAGTGATTGTTTGGGTAATATTACTAGCAATTTTCAAAGTTCTTACAAAAAATGATGTTTTGTCTCTGCCAAAAGGCCAAAAAATCGCGAAAGTACTTGAAAAACTGAAAGTTTTAGGTTAATATGTCCTTGTAGTTCGACCGTTTGGTTACCACAAAATATTGTGGTTTTACGAACGCAAACATTATGTTTTAAATTTATGGAGGACATTATTATGAACAAGACAGAACTCATCGCTGCTGTTGCAGCTGACGCTGGTCTCTCAAAGAAGGACGCTGAAAAGGCAGTTAACGCTGTAACAGCTTCTATCACAAAGGCTCTTAAGAAGGGCGACAAGGTTCAGCTCGTTGGTTTCGGTACTTTCGAAGTTAGAAAGCGCGCTAAGAAGCAGGGCCACAACCCTAAGACAGGTCTCCCAATGACAATCCCAGCATCAAAGCTTCCTGCTTTCAAGGCTGGTAAGGCTCTTAAGGACGCTGTTAAATAATTTAAGATTATTTAAGAACTTGGGGGAGGTCGAACGACCTCTCCCATTTCCTTATGAAAGGTGAATTATGAGACTCGATAAATACTTAAAAGTATCTCGTATTGAAAAACGTCGTACAGTAGCAAACGACCTCTGTGACGCTGGACATGTAAGCGTCAATGGTAAAGTCGCACGTGCTTCATACGACGTAAAAGTAAATGATATTGTTGAAGTAACAAAAGGCGAGAAAACTATTAAAGTTCAGGTTGTTGCAGTAAACGAATATGCAACAAAAGAAAATGCAAGTGACATGTTCAAAGTTTTATAATGAACAACATATGTCCAATTTTATAAAAACTCTTGCAATGTAATTAATTTATATATTATAATCTCCTAAAGATTAGGATTGGGGTGAGTTTATGGCACAGCAAAATCAGGCTTCACAACCTAAGAAAAAGAAGACTAGGTCTTCTAGTTTCATTTTGACTCTTGCCATTATTGCCGTTATAGGCTATTTCGTAATATCCCTGATTTCTTTACAAATGGAAAAAGCAGAAAAGGAACAGCAGCTAGCACAGGCTCAAACGACTCTTGAGCAAAAGAAGGAACGCAATGAGGAACTTCAAAGCGTGCTAGATGAAGAGGACGATTCTGCATATATAGAGAAAGTGGCAAGGGATGTACTTGGCTACGTATTACCAGGAGAGAGAGTATACTACGATATCTCATCTGGTGATTAGATCTTTTGGAGGAAATTTAGACTATATGGCATTAGAAATCGGCACAATTCTTGAAGGCAAAGTAACTGGTCTCACTAAGTTTGGCGCATTTGTGGATTTGGGGAATGGACAGACTGGAATGGTTCACATTTCAGAAGTCGCATCTACATACGTCAATGAGATTACTGATTTTGTAGAACCTGGACAGGAAGTTAAAGTAAAAGTCTTATCAATTGATGAGGCTGGCAAAATTAGTCTTTCTATCAAACAGGCTGAGGAAGGTTACGAGGACAAACCTCGTGAGAAGAAACCTCACAAAGATTTCGAAAACAAAAAGCACGAGCGTCCAGCTCCAAACGTTTGGCAGGGACAAAAGCAAAAGCCTGAGACGGAGAACTTGACTTTTGAAGAAATGATGAGCAAATGGAAGACATCTTCGGATGAGAAGATGGCTGATTTAAAGCGTTCTACTGATACCAAGCATTCTGGTTACGGTAAACGTTCTGGCGCTCGCCGTTAAGCATAAATAATGCAGAGTGTCCAAAGCACTCTGCATATTTTTTTGAGAGGTAGTAAAGTGCGAGAAATTGAGTTTAGTAAAATCGAAGAAGTAGTTGCAAAACTATCAATTGATGCGAACAAGAATTTGCCTTGTTCGCTTTGCGACTGTATAAAAGCTTCTTCTGAAAATGAAAAAGAGGGACTTCCACGTGAGATTATGGAGGACCTTCTCTCAAATATCGATGCTGCAAAGGAACTAGATGTACCTATCTGCCAGGATACAGGTATGGCCGTTGTGTTTGTTGAACTTGGCCAGGACGTGCATATCACTGGCGGACTTTTAAAAGATGCAATAAATAGTGGTGTCGCAAAAGGATATACAGAGGGTCTCCTTCGTAAGTCCGTTGTTTCGGACCCACTAAAGAGTAGAATAAACACAGGTGACAATACTCCAGCAATTATTCATATTGATATTGTACCTGGTGACAAGCTTAAAATCGACGTTTGTCCAAAGGGATTTGGCTCAGAAAACATGAGCCAGCTTTCAATGAAAACGCCAGCGGCCAGCGTCGATGATATTGTTGAATATGTTGTGTCAGTTGTTCGTGACGCTGGCAGTAACCCTTGTCCGCCAATGGTAATAGGCGTTGGCCTTGGTGGCGACTTTGAGCAATGCGCGCTACTTGCTAAGCGTGCGCTTTGCAGGGATGTCGCAGTACGCAACGCCGATCCATTTTACGCTTCGCTCGAGCAAACTATTCTCGAGCGCGTAAATGCGCTCCAAATTGGCCCACAAGGTTTCGGTGGTAACACCACCGCGCTGGCTGTCAATATTGAGACAGCACCTACTCACATTGCTGGACTTCCAGTTGCTGTAAATATCGGATGTCATGTTACAAGACATGCAACTGAAACAATATAAGAGGACAATTGATGAATATGAATTTTGTTGTCCCATGCCTTATGGGACTTGAATCACTTATAGCAGACGAGCTCAAGGAACTTGGAGCAGAGGATGTACGTTGCGAAAACGCACGTGTTTTCTTCTCTGGAGATGAGCACATCCTTGCTCGTGCAAATATCTGTCTGCGCCACGCAGAGCGCGTTCAAATTGTTGTTGGTACTTTCATTGCCAAAACATTTGAAGAGCTCTTCCAGGGCACCAAGGCGCTTCCTTGGGAGGATTGGATTTTAAAGGATGATGAGTTCCCAATCAAGGGTGGTTACTCAAGGAATTCAGCATTGTTTTCAATCTCTGACTGCCAATCGATTATCAAAAAGGCAATCGTTGAGAGGCTTAAGGAAAAGTACAAACTTCCTTGGTTTAATGAGACTGGAAACAAGTATGCTATTGAGTTCTCAATTATGAAAGATGAAGTCACTTTGACTATTGATACGTCAGGTGCCGGTCTCCACAAGCGTGGATACCGTTTAAAGGCAAATGATGCGCCAATCAAGGAAACCTTGGCTGCATCCCTTTGCACACTAGCACGACTTCGTCCTTATCATACCCTGTATGATCCAATGTGCGGCTCCGGTACAATCCTTATCGAAGGCGCAATGAAGGCGCTCAATATTGCGCCTGGCATCAGCCGTACCTTCGCCGCTGAGAAGTTCTCTCAGATTGATCCAAAGGTATGGGCAGAGGAGCGTACAAGGGCACAGGACCTTATTAACTTTGACTTTGAATTCCACGCATATGGCTCTGACATTGACGCAAATGCAATAGAACTTGCCAAGGAAAATGCAAGACGTGCTGGCGTTGAAAAGCGCATTGACTTTGAGGTACTTGACCTTAAGGATTGGGTGCACAAGAGCGAAAAGGGCACGGTAATATGTAATCCACCATACGGTGAGAGGTTACTTGATATCAATGCTGCGAATGACCTCTATAAACTCATGGGACAGAAGTTCCAAAGTGAGCGTGGATGGGCTTACTATGCAATCAGTCCATCAGAGGAATTTGAAAAATATTTTGGTAAAAAAGCCGATAAACGTAGAAAATTATACAACGGTATGATAAAATGTCAGGTATACATGTATTTTAAATAATATTTATATAGAGGAGATGTAACAAATGGCAATAAAGCATTATTTTATTGTTAATCCAACTGCTGGTAAGGGCCTTAAGTCAAATTTCGTTAAAGAAACTATCATCCCTGCTTGTGAAAAGAAGGGCATAGAGTACGAGATTTACTACACAAAGGCACCTGGCGATGGTATGGACTTTGTTGACAAGACAGCTGCTAATGGAGAGCCAGCTCGTTTCTATGCTTGTGGCGGTGACGGAACACTCTACGAGGTAGTAAACGGTGCATATGGTCATCCAAATGCTCAGGTAGCAGTAGTACCACTTGGTTCTGGTAATGACTGGACACGTCTTTTCGGCGACCTTGACATCTACTATGATATTGAGGGACAGATTGATGGTACAGCTATTCCAATCGACTGCATCAAAGCAGGCGATGAAATTGCTATCTCACAGGCTTCTATGGGCTTTGACGCAGACGCTTGCGCAGTACAGGGCCAGATGAAGAAACTCCCTGGCGTTGCAGGTCACCTCTCATACACATTTGGTGGTCTTTACTGCATGTTCACAAAGGTTAAGAACTACTATGACATCGACGTTGATGGTCAGAAAGTAGAGGGCCCATTCGTATTTGCAGTAGGTTGTAACTCACGTTGGTATGGTTCTGGCATCAAAGTAGCTCCTTTCGCTATGCCTGATGACCACGAACTTGACTTCGTACTTATGAAGAAAAAGATGCCTTGGATTTTGATGTTCTTCGTTATGATGTTCGACTGGCAGAACAACGATGATACTCACGTTCACTACAAGAACTGTGAATACATCCGTGGTAAGAAGATGACAATCCACGATCAGAAGGAACGCAACCATTACACAAATATCGATGGTGAGTGCCATAAGACAAACGACCTCACAATCGAAGTTATTCCTGATGGTCTTACATTCGTTGTTCCTCAAAAGTCAACATACTTTGAGGACAAAAAGAGCGGTAAGCTCACAAACAAGATCACTATTGACGAGAAGAAGTACAACTTCCGTCGTGGCTTAATCTAATTGATTATTAAAGAGCGCTGTCATCAGCGCTCTTTTTAGAAGGACGAGATATATGGCAAGCAAGATAAAATCAGTTTACGTCTGTAGTTCATGTGGCTATGAGAATCCAAAGTGGTATGGTCGCTGCCCAAGTTGTGGTGAGTGGGATACCTTGGAGGAGAGAGTAGTATCAAACGAACCTGCATCAATTGCAAAACTCAAATCAGGTTCTCTTGAACGCGGAGTATCACAAAAGATTAAGGATATACAGTCAGATGGTGAGCATCGCTATATGACTGGACTTTCTGAGTTTGATCGCGTTCTTGGCGGTGGTATCGTCAAGGGCTCTCTTGTCTTGCTTTCAGGTGACCCTGGTATTGGTAAATCAACAATACTTCTTCAGGTATGTCAGTATCTTGGACAACAGCTCAAGATACTTTATGTATCAGGTGAGGAATCTGCTCACCAGATTAAGCTTCGTGCTGACCGCCTTGGAGTTGATACAGATAATCTCTTTGTTATGGCAGAGACTGACGTTGAAATTATCTGTGAGCATATCAAGTCAGATAAACCTGACCTTGTCATCGTTGACTCAATTCAGACAGTTATGCTTTCCGAACTTTCAAGTTCGTGCGGCAGCATAACTCAGGTTCGCGAGTCAACGAACTATATCATGCGTACAGCCAAGGACTTTAATATCCCAGTTATTATTGTCGGCCATGTCAACAAGGATGGCAATATTGCTGGACCAAAGGTCCTTGAACACGTAGTTGACGCTGTCCTTTATATTGAAGGCGAGCGAAACTACAACTATAGAATCCTTCGTGCAGTTAAGAACCGTTATGGTTCAACCAATGAAATTGGTGTATTTGAAATGCTTGATAACGGTCTTCATCAAGTTGAGAACCCATCTATGATGATGCTCTCTGGACGACCAAAGAATTCCTCTGGCTCATGCGTTGCATGTGCAATGGAGGGTAGCCGTCCTATCTTGGCAGAAGTTCAAGGCCTTGTTACACCAACGACGTTTGGTAACCCACGTCGTATGGCAAACGGCTTTGATTACAACAGGCTTTCAATGATACTTGCTGTCCTTGAAAAACGCTGTGGCTATTTCTTTGGCAATATGGACGTCTACCTCAACGTTGTTGGCGGCCTTAAGCTTTACGAGCCAGCAGCAGACCTGTCGGTTGCTATGGCTCTTGTATCAAGCCTCAAGGACGCCGTAGTACGTGAGGACGTCTTAGCCTTCGGCGAGATAGGCCTTGCCGGCGAAGTTCGCTCGGTATCCCATTGCGAACAGCGCGTCAAGGAGGCAGCTCGCCTCGGCTTTACCAAGGTTGTAATTCCAAAGGATAACTTAAAGAGCATTTCAAAAGAACTCACATCTGAGATAGAAATTATCGGTGTTAAATATCTAAGTCAGGCCTTTGAGGAGATTATATGAAAAACTTGCTCTGCGGAGAGGCGCCTGAGTGGCTCAAATTGGCTTTTCTAGAATATGACATAAACGTAATAGAAAATGGGCCCTGCAGTGCCTTACAAGAGGCCACAGCGCACCATATTGACCTTGTACTTGTCAAAGTAGGCGACAGGTGGTTTAGTAAGGATGACATAGAGGCTAAATTATCGGACAAATACCCTGGCGATGTCCTGTTAAACGTTGCATCACTCGGAAATACTCTTATCCTTAATCCCAACACCTGTGCAAAGGAAATACTTGATTATGCGACAGAGAGAAATATGAACATAATCAAAGTAAAACAAGGTTATACTAAGTGCAGTACTTTAGTCGTAAATGATCATTCAATCATAACAGAGGATGAGGGCATCTATAAGTCCGTTTTGGAATCTGGCTTAAACATTGATGCTCTACTTATTAAAAAGGGTTATGTGAGCCTTCCTGGCTACGACTATGGCTTCATTGGTGGAGCTACTGCAGTGATAGATAAAAATGTATTCTTTTTTGGCGCTATACAAAAACACCCCGACTATGATAAAATCAAGTTGTTCTTAGATAGTCAGGGCAAACAAATTATTCAGTTGTCTAATGACAAGCCACTGCTTGACATTGGAGGATGTGTGGAGTATGAGCTCTAAAAACGCTAATCTTAAGGAAAAGAAAATAGTTTATTCTGAGTATGCTTATTTCTTTAGCGTGCTCTTTCTCGCCATCTCCATAACCTTTATGAAGGCTGCTGGATTTGGCGTTTCTTTGTCTTCTGCTCCTGCATACGTTATATATGAAAAGGTATCTCTTACACAGCAGATATCATATGGTACTGCTGAGTATACGATTCAAGCATTTATATTGCTCTTCCTATTTATAGTAACTGGTAAATTTGGAAAGAAGCATGTTTTCTCATTCCTAACAACGCTTATCTTTGCAGCAACAATTGATGCTATAACTAACGTACTAGAATTATTACCACTTGAGATAGTATGGGTTAGGGTGCTGCTCCTTGCGCTTGCAATAGTAATAGGACCGCTTGGTTATGCTTTGATGGATCACACATACATCAGTCCTATTGTCTATATTCTCTATGAGCAGGAGATAGCAAAAGCAACAGGTCGTGATCGAAATCTTGTCTATTGGACATTTAATGTAATTAGCGGAATATTTGCTATTGGACTTTCATTCTATTTCTTTGGTGTTGGCGCATTTGTCGGTGTTAATATTGCAACCATACTTTATACACTTTCCAAGATTTTGCTCCGCGAACCATGGGAAAAATTCATTGAAAATCACTTTAAATTTAGGACTAAATACTGGCAACTGGAAAGGCATTTTAAATAATTTCTTATACATAAATTTGTATAATGTTAATTATTTACTTTTTTATTAATAATATATATAATATATAAAAATTTAGAACGAAAATGTTTTTATTTATAAAAGGAGGACGTAAACATGCCAGAATTCAAGTATGAAATCGTAGAAGAATTTGGTGTATTTTCAGAGAACAACAAGGGCTGGACTCGTGAGGTAAATCTTATCTCATGGAACGGCGGCGCACCAAAGTATGACATCCGTGACTGGGCTCCAGATCATGAAAAGATGGGTAAGGGTATCACTCTTACAAAGGATGAACTCGATGACTTAAAGGACATCCTTAAGGCTATTAAGTAATTAGAATTTTGAATACTCCATACTCCGCGCCTGGGGTATGGAGTATTTTTTAAATGAGGTGTAATTATGTTAATTGATTTCAATTCAATGGAGGACACCGTACTTCATGAGTTTAACGGTGGACGTGGTGATGTACTCGCTCATATGTATTTTGATGGTAAGTCAAGAATAATGAGAGCAACTCTCAAAAAGGATTGTTCAATAGGAGAGCACACTCACACATCAAACTTTGAAGTAATCTATGTCCTTTCTGGTATCGCAAAGATTACTATGAATGGAGTAGAGGAGTTAATAGAGGCTGGTAATGCACATTTCTGCCCAACAGGCAACACACATATGATTGAACAGTATGGGGATGATGACCTTGTTATGGCTTGTGTAGTACCTGGTGTAGTATTTGAAGGTTAATTATGGAAAAGAAAAGATCTAATTTTGCCATGTGGCTCCTTATCTGGGGACTTGGTCTTGCAGGCCAGCTCTGCTGGAATATGGAGAACCAGTGGTTTAATACATTTGTATATGCCAAGATAGGCAAGGACCCAAGCATCATTACAGGTATGCTCATCTGTAGTGCTCTTGCTACAACATTCTCAACTTTCTTCTTTGGAACATGGTCTGACAGAATAGGTAAGAGACGTCATTTCATTTCGCTTGGCTACATCCTTTGGGGTATTTTCACCATCGGATTTGGACTCACTCAGTTTATTAGCAAAGATATGTATACCCTTGTTGGTATCACAGTTGTTCTTGCTGATACTGTAATGAGTTTCTTTGGCTCAATGGGTAATGACTCGGGCTTTAATGTCTGGTGCAACGATATTATGACCGATAAAAACAAAGGTGGCATTGGTGCCGCACTGGCAACTCAGCCAGTTATTGGCACAATGGTCGGCACCGTTGTTGGTGGTATGCTAGTCGGCTCAGACGATAATTACATGCGCCTCTTTATCGTTATGGGCGTGTTCGTAATTATCTTTGGTATCATCTCATTTTTTGCGCTCAACAAAAACGATGATGTTGAACCATACAGAGACGGTACTTTCTGGCACCAGTTCCTCAGTGTATTTAATTTCAAAGAGTTCTTTAAGCTCAAGGAACTTGTGCTTTTACACGTTGGCCTTGCAATATTCTTTATAGGTTTCAACGTTTATTTTGCTTACCTAGGAAACTACCTTATCTACTATCTTGGCTACAGCCCTGATATGATGGGTATCATCGAAGCAGTTCCACTGACTCTTGCTATGCTTAGTGCTATTCCAGTTGCAAAGCTTATAAACAAAAACAAGGAACCATACATTGTTCTTGTTGCTGTAATTGTTAATGCAATTGGCTGCCTCATCACATATCTTGTTAAGGCAGAAAACGTTGATCCTACCAAGATGTTTAATCCACATGTTTGGATTGGTATCCTTGTTGTAGGACTTGGATATATCTCAATTCTTCAAGCATCAAAAGTATGGGCAAAGAGACTTTTCCCAGCTGACAAGAAAGGTCAGTTTGAGGGTATTTGGATTCTCTTCTTTGTGCTTATTCCATGGATTGGTGGCTCACTCCTTGGTGAGGCAACAGTTAAAACTTCTGGCCACACATTCATAGATGCTGCAAGTGGCCAAATGCAATACATTCCAAATGGTAACATCTTCCTTGTAGGTGGTCTTTTCTGCTTACTATCCCTAATCCCATTTGGTCTTACACTCAAACACCACAAGGCAAGAATCGAAAACAAAGGTGAAACAGATGAGTAAAGTATATTTTTCAAAAGATTTAAGCCCAGAGACACTTATCAAGCTCTATGACGCTGTTGGTGTCAAGCTCACTGGCAATATTGCGATTAAAGTTCATTCGGGTGAAAAGGGTAATCAGAACTTTTTACATCCTGATTATTTTAAACCAGTGGCTGATTATGTAAATTCAAACACTGTAGTTGAGTGCAATACAGCATATGATGGTGAGCGCAACTACAGTGACAAGCATTTAAAACTCTTTGATGAGCATGAGTGGTCAAAGTATTTTAATGTTGATCTTCTTGATAAAGATGGTTATGTTGAAATTCCAGTTGAAAATGGCAATATCCTTACAAAGAATCTTGTAGGAAAGAACCTTAAGAACTATGATTCACTCCTTGTTCTTTCACATTTCAAAGGACATCCAATGGGTGGATTTGGTGGTGCGCTAAAACAGCTTTCTATCGGCTGTGCATCAACAGAGGGTAAATGTTACATTCACTCAGCAACTAAAACAATTGACCAGAATAACATCTGGTCCAATGTTGCAGCGCAGTCTGACTTCTGTGAATGTATGGCAGATGCTGCAAAATCAGTTGTTGACCTCTTTGATGGAAAAGCAGTTTACATTTCTGCAGCAGTAAACCTGTCGGTTGACTGCGACTGCTGCGCTATCGCAGAGGACCCTTGCATGGCCGATATCGGCATATTTGCGTCATCTGACCCAGTTGCACTCGATGCAGCTTGCGTCGATGCTGTATATGCCTCAAACGACCCAGGCAAGGATCATTTTATCAAACGTATTGAGGAACGCCTTGGCAAGCATACAATCGATGCTGCTGCCAAGATAGGCGTTGGCTCAAAAGAATATGAACTTATTGAAATTTAAGGAGTAATTCCTGATGAAAAGATTAGTTGGACTATTTCTATCCTTAACTATATGTCTTAGTTTAACAGCTTGTCAGTACTCTGTTGTAGTTACTGATGAGGAAGGTAATACTTCTACTGTTATAAGCAATGAGCAGGAGGTACCAGCAAATCTTGAAGGACCATATGAGGTCGATAGAGTAGTTGATGGTGATACAATCATCATTGACCTTAATGGCGTAAAAACTAGGGTTAGATTTGCAAACATAGACTGTCCTGAAAGTGTTGCTCCAGAGGAGTCTGGTAAAGAAAACACAGAGGAGGGTATGATTGCCTCTGAATTTACCAAGGGACTCCTTCCATCAGGTTCAAAAGTATATCTTGAATACGATGTAAGCAAAACCGATAAGTATGACAGGACACTCGCATACGTTTACCTTGATGACGGTGAAACAATGATTGAACGCGTACTTCTTGAAAATGGTTTTGCCAAGGTATATAACGACAAGAACAATAAAAAGTACACCGATGAATTCTACAAGATTCAAGATGAGGCAAAAGCATCAAAAATTGGTATTTGGAAGGATCAATAACAAATGGATAACGAAGAGTATTTGAGAGAAGAACAGCTTGATAGCGAGGAAATATTTGATGGTGTTATCTTGCATGTTGTAAAAGATAAAATTAAGTTATCAACTGGCAACACATCATACAGGGAAGTCATAAGACACATTGGTGCAGTATGTGTTATTCCTGTTACAGATAACAATGAAGCTATTGTTGAGCGTCAATACCGCTATCCTTTCGATGAAGTAATCACTGAAATACCAGCTGGAAAACTTGACTCCAAGACAGAGGATAGGCTAGAGGCCGCAAAGCGTGAACTTAGGGAAGAGACAGGATACACAGCGGATAAATGGACGAACATTGGTGATTTTTATCCAGCTGCCGCTTACTCTGATGAAAGAATAACTATGTTTCTCGCTCAGGGCCTCCACAAAGGAGAGCAGGACCTCGACGATGACGAACTTCTAAATGTTAAGAAAGTGCCTTTATCGGACCTTGTAGACGACGTTATGGCAGGTAAGATTCCAGATTCCAAGACTCAGGTCGCAATCCTCAAAGCAGCTAAAATTTTAGGAATATAAATTTGGAGGAGATATTATGAAACACAACTACCCAACAGTTTTTGTTCATGGTCTCGGCGGATGGGGAGACACATCCGGACTTGCAAAAGTGCTTCCACCTTTTGGACTTGTTTTTGACTGTATCAAAGCTCTTAACAAGCACGGATACGAAGCATATGCACCTGACATCTCATCTTTTGCTGGCGCATGGGACCGCGCTTGCGAACTTTGGGCATACATCATGGGTGGAACAGTTGACTACGGAAAAGTTCACTCAGAGAAGTATGGCCATAACAGATATGGTAAAACTTATCCTGGTGTTATCAAGGATTGGGGTACCAAGGGTGACCATGAAAAGATCAATCTTATCGGCCATTCCTTTGGTGGTCCAGTACTTAAGATGTTCTCAAGCATCGTAAACTATGGCGCAAAAGAGGAAGTAGATGGCACACCTGCTGATGAACTCTCACCATTCTTTGCACTTTCAAAACCACAGAAGATTCACAGTGCTACAACACTTTCAGGTGTTAACAACGGAACACACCTTGCATCTGCTTTTGGTAAGCGTGGTATGACTGTAATCTCTTATGTACTTCTTTGCTTTGGTGGCCTTATCGGCGACACATTTGTAATGAAAGTATATGACTTTGGTCTTAACATGTGGGGAGTTACAACCAACGACACAAAGACATGTGGTTGGTTTAACTTTAGAAACCCACTTCAGTTTGTACCAATGGCTAAGAAGTATAATGCTCACACATTTGACTCTGTTGCATACGAGATGCAAATTGAGACATGTCAAAATGAGATTAATCCAAGTCAAAAGGAATGCCCAGATCAGTACTATTTTGCACGTCGTGCAAACCGTTCATTTAATTTTCATGGCATTCAGCTTCCAACACTTAAGTGCACAATTCCTAACAACTTAACAGAACTTATCACAGGTAACATTATTTGGCCACACCTTAAAGCTGATTTCTCTTCTAAGGATTGGAGAAACAATGATGGTATGGTTAATGTTATTGGTCAGTCAGCACCACTTACATCAAAGTATGCTGACTATGTTGAAGGTATGAAAGTTGAGCCAGGAATGTGGTACAACTTCCCAGTAGAGGACAAGGATCACTTCTCTTGGGCTGGCTTCTTTGAGAATCCAGTTAAGTACTATAAGTACAACAGAGACATGATTGAGTTCTTAAACAATCTTGATTGATTTTAGGTAATGTGATATATTTTAGTTGGGCCTAGAAGTAGAGAATGTGTTTCTACACGCCTTCTGGGTAAAAAAGAAATGTTGGGATTGACACACCAACCTAGGCCTTTTTATAGCAATAGAAAAACTGCCGGCTCATATGAGTCGGCAGTTCTTTTAGTTTATATTTATTTCTTAAGCTGGTTAATCATGCGGAAGTGGTTTCTGTACCAAGGCTGAAGCTTAGATGCTGATGTTGGCATGAGGAAACCGCCGATGATACCAAGGTGATCACATGGGAATACGTCGTAAACGTACCACATACCTTTCTTTGGTTCACCCTTAAGGTCATGTAAATCCATGTGTGGCTCATTAAATGGAGCAGTCTCAGAAATTGTTGGAACTACGCCATCGTTTGCAAGCCAGTGCTCATCAATTGGATAATCGTCAACGTCATTTACGCTGTACTTACCAATCGAACGTGAGAATGGCTGGAATACAGGACACATTGTAAAACGTGGTGTGTGCTGTGGCTTGTCTGTAAAGAACTTCTGGGAAGTCTTGCAGCATGGCCATGAGAAGTAGTATACGTTTGGAAGGCACTCGATAGTTTCATTAACTTCCTTTGCACCTTGCATTGTAAGGTCATACCAAACGTTGTCGTGGCTTTCCTTAACCTTCTTCATCTTAGCAACAGAGATTGGACGGCTTTCGATACGGCCATTATTGATACCAATCATATCCCACTGTTCCATGTGGCTCTCATAGAGTCTGCCAAAGAAGTTGTCACCACCAAGACTAGCCATTAAATATGTTACCATATCAAGCTTATCCATAGCGTTACGAGCAGAGTAGAGGAGAGTAGTACCCTCATGAACTGATGCAACAGCTGTAATTGAGAATATCCAATCCTCTTTGCCACCTTTGAAAAGGTCAGAAAGTTCATCCTCTGGGGTTGCTTCCTTTTCAGCCTCGCTACCGCGAGCCATAAGTGTTGCAAAAAGACGGATTGTAGCGCCACCAAATGAGTGACCTACAAGGTTAACCTTTTTATCTGGACCAAAGCCCTCAAAAAGTGGTTTGTTGTATGTACGACCAAAACGGTTATGACCATATTTCTTAGAGTGGGCAACACCGTAGTCTACTGTACCACCAACAAGCTGAGCATAGAGCTCACAAGCGCGATCCCATGCGCTTGAGTACTTACCAACTGATGGGTCATAGACCTCAAATCCTTGATCGTTTAAATACTGAGGTAAATTACCAGAAAGCATGCCCCAGTATGGGACATACTTGTTCATTACTTCATCCTTACCATATCCAAGCATGCCATGTACTAAAACGAAAGGATAATTTGTGTTCATTTGCATATATATCACCTTCATAAAAAATATTTGCTCTATTAATATACTACAAATATGCTATAATTGTAAATAAATAATCACTTAACGGAGACTGTATGTTAAACAATTTCAGGAATATCAGTGGCACTGACAAGATATGGCGTAGTGCTACAATCTATCGAAAAAATTTAACAGATGAGGAAAAAGCCCAGCTTGATAACTTAGGGCTTGATAGAGTATTTGACTTGCGTTGCAAAAGTGAAGCACGCGAGAGGCCTGATTACATACCTTTGGGAGCAACCTATGTGCGTCTCAATACGATCAATGCACAGAAATATAGGTATGTATTGACAGACCTTCGCTCACGCATTCTGGCAGGTCACCTTGTTGGACGATTTGAATACAAACTTAAGAAGAATAAGTTTGATTCATATCCAGCAATAGCGGATTCTCCAGTATGGTCAGAAGTATTTGCTGCAATGGATAGGGGAGAAAAGTTCCTTTTCCACTGCACTGAGGGCAAAGACCGCACCGGCTTCTGTGCAGTAATAATTGAGCATTGCCTTGGCATAGATGATGATACAATTATGCAAAACTATCTTGTATCTAATGAGTTGAGACCGCCAAAGAATAGGCAAAATCTTAAAAAGATGGGCTTTAGCCAGAGGCGAATTGATGATATTAAATATGCAGAATCAACTCATGAGGAGTTACTTTTGCATGCATATAACTTTGTAAATGAGAAATATGGTAGCCTTGATCAAATGTTACTTCGTAAGTTCGATGTAACAGAGGAGAGAAAGGCTCGTTGGAAGGAAATCTATTGTGACACAGACTGAGAAAATGCTAAATACACCAGTTAACAAACTGGTGACATCCCTTGCAATTCCTGCAATAATTAGCATGCTTGTTACAAACATATATAACCTCGTCGACACCGCTTTTATTGGTACCCTCGGTACCAGCGCCAGTGGTGCTGTCGGGGTCGTATTTGGTTATATGGCAATAATACAAGCCGTAGGCTTTATGTTTGGACAAGGTTCCGGCATTATGATGTCAAGAAACCTTGGTGATGGTAATACCAAGGTTGGTAACATGTATGCATCAACTGGTGTATTTGCATCCACGTTAGTTGGCATAATTTTTGCTGTAATCACAGCAATTTGGATGGATCCAATCATCACTTTCCTTGGCAGTACGCCAACGATTGCACCATACGCCAAGGAATATATTAAATATATCCTTATAGCAGCACCAGCAATGACTGCAAGCTTTGCACTCAACAATATTCTAAGGTTTGAGGGTAGGGCAAAGCTTGGAATGATTGGTCTCATTTCCGGTGCTGCCCTCAATATCCTTGGCGATGCAGTATTCATATTTAAGTTTGATATGGGTATTACTGGTGCTGGACTTTCAACTTGTATATCTCAATACATTGGTGTTCTTATCCTTGCAGTACCATTTATAAGACGTAAGACAATTGTTACTCTGAATCCTAAGTTTGCATCACTTAAGTTCAGCGTTTATAGGGAAGTGGCTGGTATTGGTTTCCCAAGCCTTATTAGACAGGGACTTACAAGTATTGCCACAATTATCCTTAATAACCTTGCTGGCCAGTACAGCGATGCAGCAGTTGCTGCAATGAGTATTTCAACACGTATTTCATTCTTGGCATTTGGAGTCGCTCTTGGTATTGGTCAAGGATTCCAGCCAGTATCTAGTTTCAGCTATGGTGCTAAGAAGTTTAGAAGACTTCGTGATTCACTTGCATTTACAATGGTTACTGCTGAAACAGTACTATGCTGTTTGTTATCAGTAATATTTATATTTGCACCAAAGCTAATTTGGATGTTCCGCCATGATATGGCGGTAGTTGAGATAGGGCAGTCGGCCCTTAGATACCTTGTGGCATCTATGGCCTTACTTGCTGCTTCATCGCTGTGTGAGATGCTCTTCCAGACCACTGGAAAGAGCGGATACGCATCGATACTTGCTGCGCTTCGCAATGGCCTTATATTCATCCCAGCGCTCATAATCTTTGAATCGCTCTGGGGACTCAAAGGCATTATCATCGCGCAGCCAGTCGCATATGTTCTAACGTATATTCCATCGTTTATCTTACTATACAGATATCTAAAATATGAGTTACCAAAAGAGGACAGTTAATGTCCTCTTTTTTAATTATTATATTGATTATATTATCGTGTTCATATATAATTTCGTTGTACATTAAAATACACTACAAGGAGAAATGACTTATGGGTACTTTAACAAGTAAAAAAGACAAGACAAAGTTCTACGGCCATTACTACAAGCAGTATACAAAGGATAAGCAGAAGGTATTTGGAATTATCCCAGGTATCGCAGAAGAGGGTGGCACACTTCAGGTAATCACTGACAAGAAAGCATATAACTTTACTTTCCCAACAGCTGAAATGGGCGATACAATCAAGGTTGGTAATAGTGAATTTACTAACGATGGTATGAAAATCGACCTTCCTGACATTAAGGGTGAACTCAAGTTTACCGACACAACACCAATAGCTTATGACTTCATGGGCTTCCTTAAATATCTTCCACTTGAGGATAGACATTCTATTATTAGTATTCGTCACAAGACATCAGGTAAGATTATGGTAGAAGGCGAGGAGTACGACTTCACAGATGGTTACGGCTATCATGAGTGTGACAGCGGCGAGCAGTTCCCAGCAGCTCATATGTGGATTCAGTGCAACAGCTTTGACGATCCAGATGATACAGCAATCGTTGCTTGTATAGCTCAGGTTCCAGTACTTGGTATTCCTATTCGTGGTTCTATTGTTGTTATCAATAGAAAGGGACATAAAGAAAACAGACTTTCAACTTATTTCCTTGCTCTTACAAGCCTTAAGAAGGATAAGATTACACTCTGGCAGTTCCCAAATAGAAAGTTTGTTATCGATGTACTTGATGAGGGTACAGCACATGGTCTTGTATCAGCATCTAATGGTAATATGACTGAAGAACTCCGTGAAGCTAACAATGCTCACTGCAGATTCCGTTATTATAAGTCTGGCAAACTTCAGTTTGACCTTGAATCAGAACACGTTGGTTACGAGAGAAGACATCTTTAATCTTAAATTCATAAAAGCCACCAGGGTAGAAATATACCTGGTGGCTATTTTTATAATTATATGTATAGAGGGAAGATAATACTTTACTTTGTTTGGATTTTGTGATATAATTATACAAAATAAATGTTTTGTATAATTTAGGGTAGTGAGAAACCAAAATATGGCTAAATAACGTATTTACTATGGTTTCTTCTGTTATTATGGCCTAATATATACTATATTGTATGTTATATTATTATTTGATATTTTTCTCGCCTCGTTTCTAGCCACTCAGTTTTTTTAGCTTAATAGTTCTTCATTTAAAAATTTTCTATTGGATGACAATTTTCTAAAAATGCTCATCTTATCAGATTTTTTTAGATGAACAATTCATCAATAAAAAATTTCTATCGTCTCAAAACGAGTTTACATTTTGGAGGTTTTTATGATTACGCGTGCTGATTATGTAGAATTCCCAGATATTATGGTTGAATTCCTAAATTACATGGATGCCATTAAAAATCGCTCTAAAAATACTATATCCGAATATGCATCTGATCTTCGTCTGTTCTTTAGGTTCCTAAAGTACTACAAAGGTCTTGTTACAGTTTCTGATATATCTGATGAAGAAGAATTTGCTAAAATACCTATTAAAGACTGCGATGAAGAGTTTGTGAAAAAAATAACAATAACTGATGCCTACGCTTTTTTAGCATTTTGTAAAGATGATCGCCAAAACTCAGCTCGTACAAGAGCTCGTAAGGTATCAACCCTTCGTGACTTCTTTAAGTTTTGTAAGACTCAAAAAGGAATTATTAAAGAGGATCCAATGGCAAGCCTTGACTCCCCTAAGCTCAAACAAACACTTCCAAAATACTTAACTTTAGAGGAAGCTACAAGCCTGCTCAGAACATCATTTGAAGGACCTAATAAAGAACGTGATTTTGCTATAATTACGTTGTTTTTGAACTGTGGCATGCGTCTTTCTGAACTTGTTTCACTTAACTATACAGACATTCGTGATGACAATACTATAAAGGTACTTGGTAAAGGTAATAAAGAACGTACAATATACTTAAATGATGCTTCAATATCTGCTATAAACGAATATATGAGGGTTCGTCCACGTGATGGTGTTAAGGATCCTGAAGCGCTTTTTTTAAGCAATAGATTACAGCGAATCAGTCCAAAAACTGTCCAGCATTTGGTTTACAAAGCTCTTGACAAGGCAGGACTTGAAGGGTATTCTACTCATAAACTAAGACATACCGCAGCAACGCTAATGTATCAATATGGCGATGCAGATGTGCTTGTATTAAAGGAAATTTTGGGACACGAAAACGTTGGAACAACCCAAATCTATACTCATGTTGTCAACGATCAGCTCAAAACTGCCACTGATAACAACCCACTTAATTCAACCAAGATACTCAAGGAAATAGAAAGCGAGAAGAAATAATGGCTAGAAAACGTAATGAGGCAGAACGTGAAAGACTACTTCAAATTGCTTATAAACTTATGACAGAACAGGGCTTTGAAAACACTTCACTTTCAGATATTGCAAAGGCTGCAAATATCACAAAGTCACTTGTTCAGTATTATTTCCCCGCAAAGGAAATTATTGCAACTACACTTATAGAACGTGGTCTTAATACAATCTACGAACAGATATCAAAAGATAAAGAAATCAATATTCCAAACAGCGTTGTAATGGCCTTTGCAGTTGGATATGTACTTTTCAACTACTCTTTCTATAACAGTGTTATTACAAAGTTTTTAGTTCAAGAATACATAGAGAATCGTCTCTATACTATGCAAGTTGTCGATATAGGACTTGAATGGTTTGAAGAAAAAGAGCCTAAACTTTTCGCTAAGCTTCGTGAAGAAGATCCACACTTTGATGACAAGCTATCATTTGCCTTTGGCGGAATAATCGAATATGTTTATGAATGTAACGAAAATGGTCGTGAAATTGATGGTGACTTTATCATTGAGTTTGCTTTAAAAACGATTGAGCCTTCATTTAAACTAATTGTTGACGACGATACGGACTTAATAAACATATCAATGTATTTCCCTGATGATTGGTTTAAGAAGCATGTAAAAGAATACAATAAGAAAATGTTTGGCATATAAAAAGAGCCTGGTAAGTATGAACTTACCAGGCTTTAGTTTTACTTAATTAAATAATTAAGTGTGTTAATTAAGACATCAAGTGTAATTGGCTTTGAGATATGAGCATTCATTCCAGCCTCAATCGACTTCTGCTTATCATCCTCAGATGCATTAGCAGTCATCGCAACAATTGGGATTGAACGAGCACCCTCAACATCAGTAAGATTACGAATCTTTCTAGTGGCTTCTAAACCGCCCATATTTGGCATTTGGATATCCATGAGGATTAAGTCATAGTGACCACCCTTTGGATAACATTTAACCTTCTCAATGGCCTCAAGGCCATCACTTGCTTCTTCAACAATCATACCCATATCTATCAAGATATCTTTTGCAATTTCTTTGTTAAGTTCATTGTCCTCAACAAGAAGGATTGTCTTGCCTCTAAGTTTCTCTTGTACGATATCAACAAGTGGCAACTTAGCACCAATTGCTGCATCAGAGTGAGCAAATTCAAAGATAATCTTTACGGTTGTACCAGTTCCAACTTCACTGTCGATATAGATAGCGCCATTCATCATATCAACAAGTTTCTTGGTAATAGACATACCAAGTCCAGCACCTTGAATACCGCTGTTTGTAGATGTCTCTTCTCTTGAGAACGAGTCAAAGATATGTTCTATGAATTCCTCGCTCATTCCCCTGCCGTTATCTGTAACAACAAAAATGTACTTTGATGCCTCTGGAAGGTCACTCACGGATTCAGATACTGATACCTTTATGCGTCCTCCCTCATCAGTATACTTAATAGCATTTCCGACGATATTAGTAAGGATACGAGTAAGTCTATATTCATCGGTGATAACACCACTGTTGTTACAAGCATATTCTAGTTCTAATGTCTGACTCTTCTGCTTTGCGGAGAAGTCCATAATCTCATAGAACTCATTCATACAGTGCTTTAAATCAACTGGAGCATTAGAAATCTTGACATTGCCACTCTCTACACGAGACATATCAAGAATATCGTTGATGAGGCTTAAAAGTTGATTGCCAGATATTTTAACCTTTTCAAGGTAATCAAGTGTTTTATCCTTGTCATCAATGTACTTCTCGGCCATATTAGTAAATCCAAGAATAGCATTCATTGGAGTTCTAATATCATGGCTCATAGAGAACAAGAAATCAGACTTCGCTGAACTTGCAAGATTTGATCTCTCAAGAGCTTCTTCAAGGTCCTGACTGTTTTTAAGTTCACGACGAACAAGTGCATCATTTTGTGTTATGCAAAGAGCAATAGTCTTTGGTGGCTCATTTGCATTCTCAAACTTAACAAACTTAACTTCAAAATAGTGGTCATGTATATTCTTAAGTTCAACAACATATGACTTCTTATCAAGCAATTCATCTTTGATATTTTTATAAGTTACTTTGCTATCATAGAGTTTGATTGCATCAATATGAATCAATTCACGAAGTCTTGTGATAGCATCAGAAACATTATCGACACCATCAAGAGTGTGACCAATCATTTTTGCAAATTTTGGTATAGATGAATAGATTTCATAAGTTTCATCC
Organism: Candidatus Limimonas egerieequi; assembly: GCA_018064455.1. Classification (GTDB taxonomy): domain Bacteria; phylum Bacillota; class Clostridia; order Oscillospirales; family Acutalibacteraceae; genus UBA1227. Next base: position 159,677 of record JAGHVH010000010.1, read on the forward strand.
TCAGTATGGATAAGTGCAAGAGCATCATACTCTGTTGCCAATACATTGAGAATTGCCGTCTTACGATGAACCTCTTCATCTTGCTCAGCAATGATTTCTTCTTGAAGTTTAATCTCCTCAATCATTTCAAGGTCATTTACTCTCCTAATAATTACGTAAAGAAGAGCAATACCAATTGAAATTAGAGTAATGTTAATTGCGAAAATAACTACATTTATCTGTTCATGCCATGAAAGGTAAGTGGAAGCTGAAACATTCCAAGTTGTACCATAGAACTGTTGTGAAACCGTTGCAACGTTACGCTCATCAAGCTTGACAACAGGAGTTTCAGACTCACAGATTGTTACTCCTTCTTGATCAAAAGTATCAGTTTTCCATACTTTACAGATATAGTCAGAAGATTTGTAGATTGAATCAATCTTATCCTGTACTTGTTTAAACGCAACATCAAGATCTGTTGTAATTACAGCAAGGCCCCAATATGTATCTTCTCCCGTTTCATTAGGAATATAGATAGGAAGAATATTACATATAATTTGTCTACCATCGGATGTCTTAAATGGGCCAGCAAGATAGACATCCTTACTTTCTTTCGCAAGCTTTGCCGACTTTTCAGCAAGCGCATATTGGTTATCTTTAAGGATATCAGCACCAATATAATCCTTGCCATACTCTGTTGGATAGACATAGCTGATTACATCATTCTTGGCAAACATTACACTAATAACAGATTTTGGTGAACTCAAGAGCTTTGCAATACGGTCAAATGAAGAAGGATCTTCATCGCCACCATTGATGAAATTAATATAATCCTGCATTAAATAGATATCATTAGAATTCGTAGTGAGTATGTCATTAACGTCATTACTAACAGAGTTTGCAAAAGCCAATACTCTATCTTTTTCTCGGTTTTGAGCAGTAATGAAATAGAAAGTTACTAGAATAGTAATTACAAGAAAAGCGCAAATAAATGCAACAAGGAAACTTGTATTAAGGACGTTTTTCTTTATGAAGTTTTTAAGTTTTACTGTGAAAAACTCTTTCACTTAGAATCACCTTACAAAATTAATGACCAGTGTGGTTTCACACTGGTCTGGCAAAAATTACTTCTTAGATTTTGCTTCTGTAGCAGCCTTCATCTTAGCCTGCTTAATCTCCTCAGCCTTCTTATCTGCTGTGATGTTCTTTGCGATAGCTGAACGAGTGAAGCGAATCTTGTTTCTGTCGGCACCAGTCTCAATATCAACTGATTCTTCCTTAACTGTAACAACTCTTCCGATTACACCGCCGATTGTAAGAACCTCGTCTCCAACCTTGATGCTATCACGCATGTCCTTTTCTGACTGTTGCTGTTTCTTGTCCTTTCTCATGATTACAGCAAAGTAACCGATGATGAACACAAAGAAAACAATCATAATAATGCTTGAACCAGCAGAGCCCTGCTGAGCGGCAGCCGCTCCTCCCTGTGAAGAAGCCATGCTGAGTAAATATGCGAAGTTCATAATTTATCTCCTTTATAAATATCTATACATATGTAAGTATTTTAACAGATTATATTCTAGTGTCAAGAAGGTCTACATATTTATCATGAAATTCTGTGAATCTTCCCTCGTCAAGTGCGAGCCTAATCTCGCTCATAAGGTTGTTATAGAAGTAGAGATTATGCTGCACGCAGAGCCTAAGGCCAAGGACCTCATTGGCCTTTAAAAGATGGCGCACGTACGCACGTGAGTGCGCCTGGCACGTTGGGCAGTCGCAGTGCGAGTCAATTGGTGACTCGTCACGTTCATACTTGGCGTTATTAAGGTTAATAATGCCATCCCACGTGAAGAGTTGTCCATGACGAGCGTTGCGACTTGGCATAACGCAATCAAACAAGTCGACGCCACGATAGACAGCCTCAATTATGTTACCTGGCGTGCCAACGCCCATAAGGTAACGAATCTTGTCGCGTGGCGCATAAGGCTCAACAGCACTGATGATGCGATACATATCTTCCTTAGGCTCGCCTACTGCAAGACCGCCAATTGCATAGCCATCAAGATCAAGCTTTGCAATCTCCTCCATATGCTTGATACGAAGGTCATCATAAGTGCATCCTTGATTTATTCCAAAGAGCATCTGCTCTTTGTTAATCGTGTCATATTTTGCATTGAGACGTTCCATCTCATCCTTGCATCTAAGAAGCCAGCGAGTTGTACGCTCGCATGACTGCTTGGCATATGTGTACTCTGCTGGGTTTTCAACGCACTCGTCGAACGCCATAGCAATTGTAGAGCCAAGGTTTGACTGGATCCTCATTGACTCCTCAGGGCCCATAAAGATATGTCTGCCATCGATGTGAGAGTTAAACTCAACACCCTCTTCGCGAATCTTGCGAAGTTTCGCAAGTGAAAACACCTGGAATCCACCAGAGTCAGTAAGGATAGGACCATCCCAACCAGTAAACTTGTGGAGTCCACCAAGGTCGCGTATAAGTTCATCACCAGGACGAACATGTAAATGATATGTGTTGCAAAGCATTACTTGGGCACCAATGTTTTTAAGGTCTGACGCCTCAAGACCGCCCTTTATTGCTCCACATGTCGCAACATTTTGGAAGGCAGGAGTCTCAACGACGCCGTGAGGCGTTGTAAATTGGCCTCTCCTGGCCTGTCCTTCTGTTTTTATAAGTTTATACATAGTTTTCTCCAACTTTATGAAATCATCATAGAATCGCCAAATGAGAAGAATCTGTACTCCTCTTTGACAGCCTCATTATATGCATTCATTGTCTTGTCGTATCCAAGGAAAGCTGAGACAAGCATAATAAGTGTGCTCTCTGGAAGATGGAAGTTTGTGATAAGAGCGTCGATGCATTTAAATTTATATCCAGGATAGATAAAGATTTCTGTGCTATCCTCATCTGCCCTAATCTCGCCATTATACTTTGAGGCAACAGCCTCAAGTGTCCTACAGGAAGTTGTTCCAACCGAAATTATGCGTCCACCATTCTTTTTGGTGTTGTTGATAAGATCAGCGGTTTCCTGAGGGAGCCAGTAATGCTCACTGTGCATCTTGTGCTTGGTTACATCATCGACCTTAACAGGCCTAAATGTACCAAGTCCGACGTGGAGTGTAACATAACCAATGTTTACTCCCATATCCTCTATTCGCTTCATAAGCTCCGGTGTAAAGTGAAGACCAGCAGTAGGTGCAGCGGCACTTCCAAGTTCCTTGGAATATACTGTTTGATATCTCTCCTTGTCCTCAAGCTTTTCCGTGATATATGGTGGGAGTGGCATTTGGCCAATCTCATCAAGTATTGCAAAGAAGTTTCCTTCAAATAGGAACTTTACTATACGATTGCCATCGTCTAATACGTCGATTACTTCGCACTCGAGAAGTCCCTCACCAAAGGTGAACTTCGTTCCCACTTTTGCGCGCTTGCCTGGGCCACAGAGACACTCCCATGTGTCGTATTCCTTTTGATTTAGCAAAAGGAACTCTACGACAGCGCCAGTGTCCTGCTTAACGCCGTAAATACGGCACGGCAGCACGCGAGTGTTATTCATTATGAGTGTGTCGCCTGGCCTTAAATAATCGAGTATATCGGTAAAGTGTCTATGCTCAAGAGAACCTGACTCTTTGTCAACGTGAAGAAGGCGTGACGAATCACGTTGCTCCAGCGGATGCTGAGCAATTAATCTCTCAGGTAATTCATAATAAAAATCGGACGTTTTCATCGAATTATTCATTGACATTGGGCCTCTCTAGTCTATAATTATTAAGCATAAGTATTATATCAAAGTAGTTTATATTTACAAGGGGTTTTAATTATGAAAAAGTACAACGTAGGTGTTATTGGCGCAACAGGTATGGTAGGCCAGCGCTTTATGACAATCCTTGAGAACCACCCATGGTTCGATGTTAAGGTTCTTGCTGCTTCATCACGTTCAGCAGGCAAGACATATAAGGATGCAATTGGCGACAAATGGTGCATGGCAAATCCTATTCCTGCAGCAATGGCTGATATGATTGTTATGGATGCTGACAACGATGTTGAAAAGATTGGACAGCTTGTTGACTTCGTATTCTGTGCAGTAAACCTTGACAAGGATGCAACTAAGGCTATTGAGGAAAAGTATGCAAAGGCTGAAATTCCAGTAGTATCAAATAACAGCGCTAACCGTCACACCCCTGACGTACCTATGGTAGTACCAGAACTCAACGCTGATCACATCAAGGTTATCGAGTCTCAGAGAAAGCGTCTTGGAACAAAGCGTGGCTTTATCGCAGTTAAGTCTAACTGCTCACTCCAGTCATATGTTCCTGCCCTCTACCCACTTGATGCCAAGTACGGCGTAGAAGATGTTCTTGTATGCACATACCAAGCTATCTCTGGTGCTGGTAAGACATTTGAGACATGGCCAGAGATGCTCGATAACGTAATTCCATTCATCGGTGGTGAGGAAGAAAAGTCAGAGCAAGAGCCACGCAAGATTTGGGGTACAATTGAAGGCGACGAAATCGTTCCAGCTTCAAAGCCTCACTTCACAGCTCAGTGCCTTCGCGTACCTGTATCAGATGGTCATATGGCTGCTGTATTTGTACGTTTTAAGAACAAGCCATCAAAGGATGAAATCCTTTCAACTTGGAAAGAGTTCAAGGGTCGTGCTCAGGAACTTGAATTACCATCAGCTCCAAAGCAGTTCCTCAACTACTTCGAAGAGGACAACCTCCCACAGACAAAACTCCAGAGAAACCTTGAAAACGGTATGGCTATCTCAATTGGTAGACTTCGTGAAGATACACAGTACGACTACAAATTCGTATGTCTCTCACACAACACACTTCGTGGTGCTGCAGGCGGCGCAGTTGAATATGCTGAGCTCCTCTGTGCAGAAGGTTACATGGACTAAGATAAAAATTAAAGGCTGTTGCTTGTTTAAAGCAACAGCCTTTTTTGTGTTTAATTATTTGCCTTCTTTGTTAAGTCTAAGAAGAAGTGGAAGCCACCAAGCAAAACCATAGCAATAGCACTTAGCTACTGATGTCATAAGGTCAAGGCCAGCACGCTTACCTGTCTTGATACCAATGATCAAGTTCTGTGTTGTGTGAGCAGCAAACATAAGCCAAATGCAAATTGTGTTCTTCTTCCAAGCAGCGATAATAAAGCTACCGAGCCACATTGCAAGGCTTGTAAAACCAGCTACAACGTCCCATAATTTTGTCTGCAAAAAATTGTACATAGTAAAGTCTCCTTTTAATTTTATTGTTCCGTTTTGAACCCAACAAAATTATAACATGATGGAGACTTAAATAGTTTGGATAGATAACCTAATCTGTCCAAATATACTATTTGATTTTCTTAATTGCAGAGAGCAAATATGGAAGTATTGCACCAAAAACAATACCCTTTGCGACAGCAACAACAATCCTTAGAGCAAGTGAGCCCAAGATAATTCCAGCATAATAATAATGATTAATCTTGCTATCAAGGAAGATTACACCAGTATTGAGAACTGAAATCAGGAGCTCTGCACACAAAGTGACAACTATAAATTTAATTTTACTTGTATTAAACTTATCGCTCTTGGCAACAAGACCACAAAGGAGTCCCGCAACAATGTAAGGAAGCATCCAAAGCACTGTTGTGTACGCAAAGCCATAACGGAGAAGTTGGTAAATCAATGTACCCACTCCACCTATTAACATACCATCAACTGGGCCAAGCAAAAATGCGCCAATGAATATTGGCAATGATTCAAAAGTGATTTTGAATACTGTGGCATCAATTGATATGTAGCCAAGAACTGCCACCATAGCGGCAAGCATAGCGTCTATTACAAGTTTAAATGTCTTATTGTTTTTCAAAATAAAAAAACCTCCAGTGGATGCGGGGCGTATATCGCAGACATAAGTCTTTCGGTTGGAGGACAACGTCCCATTCCTCCACAACTTAACGCATACGCCCCTACTCTGAGAGTTAATAAGTCTTATTTAATTGGACCGATTTCACCTTTACGGAATGCTGTTGTGTACTTGCGGCAATGCTTATCATTGTCAAGAAGTACATCTGCTGCCATCATAACAGCCTTCAAATCACGGTTTGTTAAATCACCGATGAATGAATCAAGGCCAGCCTCCATAGCGAGAACAAGGAATGCACTGTTCAAAGCCTTCTTTACAGGAAGTGTAAATGAGATATTTGAAAGAGCACCTGTTACTATTGTGTTAGGATATTTTTCCTTAACACGGCGAGTAGCCTCTGTGAATGCTGAAAGGCAATCAGAACGAGTAGATGCATCGAAGATAAGAAGATCGTTCATGATTCTGTCCTCTGTGATGCCGTACTCTGCAGCCTTCTCAATAAGAGCGAAACAGTTAGCAACCTTTTCATCAGCTGTGTATGGAACACCATTGTCTGATGAAGCGAGTGCTACGATTTTCCACTCAGGATTATCACGAAGAAGTGGGAAAAGAATGTCACACTTGTTGCCTTCGAGAGAAACTGAATTAACAAGACCAGGCTCGTTAATCTTTGGGAAAACTTTTACAAGCATATTTGGATCTGGTGAGTCAATACAAATTGGCTTTGTATTAACCTCCTGTACGCAATCGATAAGCCAGCAAAGTGTATCATACTCTACGCTTGCATCTGTTGATGCACATACGTCGATGTAATCACAACCAGCAGCCTCTTGAATGCGAACAAGTTCCTGGATGTACTCTTTGTCACGTGCTTCTATTGCGGCGCGTGTCTTTGGAACTGCACCATTAATCTTTTCGCCAATTACTATCATGGATTATTTACCTGCCCAATCCTTACAAATTTTAACAGAATCAGCTGGTGAATGAGCCCATGCGTCAGCCTTCATAGCTGCACAAGACTCTGCAGATACTGGGTTACCACCGATAAGGATATTAACGTCATCACGGATACCAGCAGCCTCAAATGCTTCTACTGTAGCCTTCATTGAGTCAAGAGCAAGTGTCAAAACGCCTGTCAAAGCAACAATCTTGATACCCTGTTCCTTAGCTGTAGCAACGATCTTCTCTGGAGCTACGTCGATACCAAGGTCAACAACCTCAAAGCCAGCAGCTTCGAAGAAAGCCTTAACGATGTTCTTACCGATGTCATGAAGGTCATCCTTAACTGTAGCAAGGATAATCTTTGTTGATACAGAAGCTGCATCACCAGAAGCAAGTAATGAAGAAAGCTTCTGGATAGCGTCTGTCATGATCTCACCAGCATAGATGAGGTCTGATACGAAATACTCGCCAGCGCTGAAACGATCACCAACAATATCCATACCTGCTGACAAAGCATCTACTGCTTCCTGAGCACCAGCACCAGCTGCTGCTACTTCGTCAACGATTTCTACAACGATGTCTTCTTCAAGGTCGCCCATAGCTTCCTTGAGCTTTGCTAAATCTGCCATAATAAAAATCCTCCTAATTGTTTTTAGTTTGACGAGTTCATTATAAATAATAATTCTAATAAAATATACTAGCAAACTATAGCAAAATTATTTAATATATGCTACAATTTGTAGCGTAAGTATTTTGGCACTATACCCGTATTATTTAAGTGCGCACCATCAACATAACTACGTTATTTTGTTGGATTATAAACACTTTTAATATTTCTGTTTATTATTGTGTTTTGATTAACGTATAACAAAAGTGTGCATGTGATTTAAGGACTTAATTATGGACTGTAAAGTAACTTTTTTACCATCAGGTGAGTCAATTACAATTAATGATAGCGCGACTATTATGGATGCCGAGCGTGCTCTCGAACTTTCCTTTGAGTACCCTTGCGGAGGCAATGGTACATGTGGAAAGTGCCTCGTTGATATCGAATGCGACGGCAGAAAATATCGCGCTAAAGCATGTACAACAAAAGTATCGGATGGGATGGTAGTTACCCTACCAGACGACGTTGGTGTTCACAATGAAAGAGTAATGACAAGTGGATGTCCTACAACTTCATGTGATATGACTTCCCCTCTTGCTGACTACTCCAATATGTCAAATTCTCCTCTTGGAATAGCGTTTGATATTGGCACAACAACAATAGCTGCATATCTTCTCGATTTATGTTCAGGTGAAATAATCGACACGCTCGGTGAACTTAACGAGCAGGTTAAATATGGTGGAGATGTTATCTCACGTTGCATCTACTCACTTGAAAACGGCGTTGATGAAATATCAGCATGCGTAAACGATCAAACAAGCAAAATGATTGAAAAGATAATTGTGAGGAACGGGAAGAATAGCAATGATGTCTGCTCAATCACAATTGTAGGCAACACTTGCATGCAACACATCTATGCTGGCATCAATCCAACAACTCTTGTTGAAATCCCATATATGCCAACAAAATATGGTAGCTTCCAGTTACCAGCAAAAGGCATTATAAATAATATAAATGAAAATGCAACTATATACTTTGTACCAGTTATAGCAGGCTTTATCGGTGCTGATACAGTTGGCGCAATCCTTGCAACAAGATTCTATCAGTGTGACAACACCACTCTCCTTCTTGATATCGGAACAAACGGAGAGATGGCACTCGGTAACAAAGACAGATTTGTTGTATGCTCAACCGCATCGGGTCCAGCTTTTGAAGGCGCCAAAATTGTATGCGGCATGCGTGGTGCACCAGGTGCTATTGATCACATCTGGATGGATGGCGACGAACTCAAGTATTCTACTATTGATAATCTTGAAGCAATCGGCATCTGTGGCTCAGGTCTTATTGACTTCTGTCGGGTAATCCTTGATACAGGCGTTATTATGCCATCGGGAAGATTTGACAGAAAGTATGAGGGCTCTCTCGCCTCACGTATCGAAACTATCGATGGTACCAAGGCTTTCCGTCTTACCGACAAAGTATATGTAACACAGAAGGATATCCGTGAAGTTCAGCTCGCCAAAGGCGCTATTGCCGCTGGTATCGAGATTATGGCAGAAGTGCTTGGCATCACTTATGACGACATCACAAATGTCCTTATTGCCGGAGCATTCGGCAATTACATGGACCCAGACTCAACATGTCGCATTGGTCTTATTCCAAGCGAGCTTCGCCAAAAAATAACACCAGTCGGCAACGCCGCTGGCGAAGGTTCCAAGCTCTGCTTGCTTTCAAGTGACGAATACAAGACATGTGACTTAATCGCTGAGAAAGCAGAATTTATCGAGCTTGCATCTCATGAGAAATTCCAGGAAAAGTTTATTGCGCAATTAGATTTTTAAAGGAGAAGAACTATGATTATTACATCACCTATTCTCTTCTATCAGCTTTCGAAGAAAATCGATTTCGTTGAGAAGCGTTCACCTTCTCACAAACTCCAAATAGATAATATCAGGTTCTATAATGGCAAAACAGAGGTTGGCTCTTGCTACCTTGTTGACTGTCGAAGACTCGACAAGGCAATAGTTGCCAAGAAACCAATAACACTCATCTTTATTAATGCAGAGGATCTTGATAGGTCATACATTCCAAAGAACTGCGACTATGCAATATTCAAGAATGTACGCAACTTCTTTGACCTTGCTGAAATAGTATATGAAGCAATAAATGAATTGCAGACATGGGACTGTAAACTCAAAGATGCTCTGACATCACGTATTCCTCTTGATGAATTTGGTGCTATCGCTGGGGACATCATCAAGGAGCCAATGTATGTACTCAATCACAACTTTTCACTACTCTCACTCACTGGCAAAAAGGGATATACTTTTATGAGCGATGATGAGATAAATGAAAGCGCAGATAATGCAATTTATAGGTCAAACTTTGGTAAGGTTCTGTCTATCAAGGCTGTTAGAAGACTTCTCATAGATAAGGATTATATATCTTCTCAAAACCATACAGATATTTATACTTATACAGATCCTAACAAGGTGCTTAACATCTGCCAAAACATCATAAGTGACGGCAGATATATCGCTCGTCTTATGTCTCCTGTCACAATTTATAATAATGAACCTGACGAAGGACAGATGCAACTTTTCCGTCACTACTTCCAGTATTTAAGCCATGTATATCTTCGCTACTCCGAAGACCCACTTATCAAGCGTAATTCCGATAAGTTACATACGCTTATATACGACATGATTACTACACCAAATATGATTGACGCCGCAGATGCATCTCTCATTCTTCAAAACTATGGTTGGTCTATTAATGATACTTATTCAGTAATCAACTTTGCGTTTTATAAAAACACAAAGTGGGATGAGCTCACTGAATACATCAGTGGTAAGTTTGAGGAAACTTGGTCAAACTCCTGTGCAATTGTTGCTGGTGATGACATTATACTTGTTCTCAACCACAGTATCTCTAAGAACCTTGATGATGAGCACAAGTTCTTCCATGTACTCGCTTACATTGTCCGTGACTTTGTCTGCAAGGCCGGTGTATCTGATTCTTTTGAAGGACTGAACAAAATCTCATCCTACCTCCTTCAAGCTCGTAAGGCGCTTGAGATTGGTCAGAAATGCTCTGCGAACAAATGGTATTTCAAGTTCTCTGACTATGCACTCGATTATATGTATGACCGTATCATTAGTGAGTTCTCATATGATCAGCTTATTTCAGAAGCAATAAGAAAGCTTATTGAATACGATATAAAGAACAATACAGAGTACTTAAAAACACTTGAGGTTTATCTTCAAAACAACTGCAACTCAACACATACAGCGGATGAGCTCTATATTCACCGCACTACACTGATACGCCGTGTTGAGAGGATTGAAGAGATAACCAAGATAAACTTTAATGATTCAGAGACAAGGATCTATTTAATTCTCTCCTTCTGGATTCTCGAGAAACTTGGATTCAAGTCTTCAAAACTTCATTTGAAATAAAAAATAAGACTTCCCACAGTTAAAGTGGGAAGTCATTTTTTATGCAACTACAACTGATGTTGTAATATATGTGCCTGCAACACTTGCAGCATTTATAAACGAGTTCTTAATTACAACAACTGGATCAACAATCTTCATCTTGAGAAGATCACCATATTCACCAGTCAATGCATTAAATCCGTATGATGCAGATTTGTTTTTGTCGATTGTATCAACAACAACGCTTGCATCAACGCCAGAGTTCTCTGAGAGCTGTCTTATTGGCGCTTCAAGGCAATTTAGAATTACACTTGCGCCAATCGCCTCATCGCCACTGAGCGTCTCACAGAATGCCTTAACGTCATCACGGCAAAGAAGTAATGCTTTGCCGCCACCAGGCACGATGCCTGTCTCTGCTGCGCGCTTTGCTGCGTTGAGGGCGTCCTCAATGCGGAACTTGCGTTCAAACATCTCAAGTTCCGATGTACCGCCAACCTCAACAACTGCACATGCGGAATTGAGCATTGCAAGTGCCTGCTCAAGTTTGTCAACTTGATATGGATGTGTCTCCGTCTTGAGCTGTTCCTCTACCTGATGCTTGAGTGTCAATGCCTCTTCACACTCAGGACATGCTGGCTGCATAACAGTTGTCACGTTCTTGTCGCATACAACATTCTTAGCATGACCGCAAACTGAAAGTCCACATTCCTTAATATCCATATATGCGCTATCAACAAGTGTTGCACCTGTTATTGCCGCAAGGCATTTAAGGTTTCTATCTCTTGTATCAGTATAACCAGGTGCCTTGATAGCAATTACACTTACAACGCCCTTCTCAGCGTTTGCAGCGAGTGCTCCAAGGGCCTCGCCCTTGATATCCTTAGCAATGATGAGAAGAGGTGCTTTATTTGTTACAGCCTCTTCAAGAAGATGATATATCTGAGCAATCTCAACTATCTCATCCATACATACAAAGATATATGGGTCTTCCATTTCACAGATGTTCTTGTTCTTATCTGTGATGAAATAACGTGAGAGATAACCTGAATCAATCCTACAACCGTGAGAGATTACAAGCTTGGTTTCAGCCATCTGAGTGTCCATCAAAGTGACAACTGGTGAGAAGCCTAGTTCCTTGTAAATGCTTTCAACAAGGTCGCCTATATCCTTGTCATTGTTACTCGAGATAGTAGCGATGTTATTAATTGATTCTGTATCATCAATCTTGGTAGCAATGCTATCGAGTTTTTTAAGAACAACGTCAACAGCCTTGTCCATACCACGTTTAATGAATATTGGATTGGCACCAGCGGCAATTGCCTTGTGCGCCTCATTAATTATTGACTGAGCAAGTATAACAGAAGCAGTTGTACCATCTCCTGACTCCTCGTTTGACTTGGTTGTAATCTCACGAAGGAGAAGCGCGCCCATGTTCTCAAACTTGTCCTCAAGAAGGATGTTTGTTGCAATCTCATAGCCGTCATTTGAAACAAGTGGCACGTCATACTGCCTTGTGAATGCAACATTGCGTCCCTTTGGTCCGAATGTCATCTTCACAGCATCTGCCACTTTGTTAATTCCGGCTATCATTGATCCGCTTGCCTGTTCGTTAAATAAAATATCTTTACCCATTATAAATGTTAACCACCTATATTTAAAATAAAGAGGTCGACGAAAATCGACCTCTAAATTATAAGTTATCGCAAACCAATGTGCAAGTACAATTAACCATCAACAAGTACTTTAATGAGAAGTGAACCCATCATCTTCTTTGCAGGTCTTGCCCAGAATGGCATTACCTTGTTAAGAAGCTTGTTAAATCCATCAGGGTATGATGCATATGGCCAATCTGTTTTCTTTTCTTCTACAACTTCTTCTACAGCTTCTTCTGCTACTTCAGCTGCTTCTACTTTAATCTCGTCTGCCATTTTTATACCCTCCTTACTTTTTAAGTTCGTAGTTTGATACGAACTCGCATACTGCCTTAAGGTTTTCTGCCTTACAGTCATTTCTGTATGAAAGCATCTTGTCCTCTGAAAGGATGAAACCACCCTCAGAGCCAAGTTCATCAATAAGTTTCTTGGTATATGCTACGCACTCATCAGGTGTTGAGTTTGAAAGCATAGCAGTTGTAAGACCACCCAAGATACATACGTTAGGTAAAGCCTCACGAATCTCCCATGGATCATCATTTTCAAGATGGAAGCAAAGTGAACCCTTCTTGAAATCAGCAAAGTGATCAGCATACTGGCCAATCTTGCCTTCCATGAAAATACGTGGGCACTTGCCCTTCTCCTCATAAGCCTTGAGAAGTGGCTCGAGGTAACACCAGTAAAGTTCATCAAACTGGCGTGGGTTTAAGATGTTCTGTGAGAGCATAATAAGTGATGCATCAAAGCAATACTTCATATCAGGGCCGTCTTCGCTCTCATAGATTTTAGCAATAATTGGCTTTGTCTCCTTCTCATGCCAAGCGTCACAGAATTCTTTGAGCTGATCAAAGTTTCTACGAGCAGCAATTGAGAGGTTTTTAATACCAAGAAGGTTAGACTCTGCCTCTTCAATACCAAAGTTGATTGTACCCTTCATTGGGTTGTTTGGAGCACCATTAGCAAGACCGAAAGCACCAGTTACTTTGTTCATCTTTAAAATGAACATAATGTAGTTCCAGTACTCGTTCCAAGTGTTCTTCCAAACCTCCATTGGCTTGTCATAAAAATCAGGAATCTTTTCTGGAAGAGCAACTTCCCAAGCATACTTGTTCTTGTCCTCAATATACTCCATGAGTCTATCAACTGGACAATAAGCATGGTCGTTGATACCAACTACTTCCTTGTCATAATAGTAGTATCCATTTTTACCCATACCAAATGCTTCTGTTACATTGAACTGGTTACGGATACCAATATCGATAAGCACGTCGATTGGATATTTCTCAAGGAACTTTTGAACTGTGTCCTTCATTACATCGAAGTTAGTCATTGCTTCGTCGATTGTGTAACCAGCATCAAAAATTTTCCATGTAACGATGTTACCGTAATGAGCAATTCTGTCAGGAGTCTTCCACTGCTCAGCGTCACGGAATAACTGAGTCCTATAGGCTTTTAGTTCCTTAGGCTTCATGTTTTTCTCGATTTCTCTCATTTTGCCGTCTCCTTTATGAACATATTCATTTAACAAGAATATATTAATTAAAAATAGTTGAAAAGTCAACTATAAAACCAGGTATCTCAAGCGAGACACCTGGTTTATTCTTACTTTTTAACTTCTACTACGTTTTTCTTGATATTAAGTTGACTAAATGTCTTCTTAAACTGAACACTTACTCTGTATTTCTTGTTGCAATCGCGACAAGTAAACATAGCGTGGAATGAACTGTTTGAGAACTTCCAGTCGGATATCTGATCAGCCATCTCTCCACACTCAACGCACTTACAGCAAAACTGTGTCTTATCAATAAGCTTATCGTTGATATCAGAGATTACATATGGCTTAAAGAGAATACGCTTATAATAATCATCATCGCATGTGATGATTGCGTGCTTAAAACTATCCTTCTTGTAAACAGCCTTGAAGCAAACTGATGAGAGTTCACTGTCATCAAGTGCACGGTGAAGCATAAACTCATCACAGTCAGCGTTAATAAGTGACGCTGCATTTGAAAGACTTATCTGCTGTCCCTTTGGAAGTTCCTTCTCCTGCATAAAATATGCCTGAAGATCAACATAGTACTTAACAAATGGGATATGTGGATCATCAGCATTAAAATACTTACAGTTATCAATTAGGACACGGATATCCATGTCACCCCAAGACATTATTACTGTGTTCTCAGGGTCACCAACCCAGTTTGTAAAGTCCTCGAGGACAATATCAAATGTCTCTGCATCAGCTACATCTTCATTACTGATATTTGTGAGGTTTTTAACCCTAGTCCTAAGTTTCTTCTCAATCTGTGGTTTAACAAAACTTGAAAAATCCTCAGTGATTTCAAATCTATCATTAAGCTTGACTGCGCCAAATTCAATTATTTCATTTACAAAATGGCCTAGCTTGTTTGAATATGCTGTATTCCATTCAAGGTCAAGAATAATGTACTGCATCAGTTTGCCGCCTCACTTTCCTGCGCCTGGGCTTTTTCAAAATCTCCAAAGCCTTCGCCGCCTAGGTCACGTTCACCTGTCTCAATAACAACGATGCCATCATCCTTGTTTCCGCTGAACTGTGAAGTGAGTTTAGTAATCTTGTCGTTTACATTTAAAAGCTTATCTCTGAATGGGAAATTATCAGAAAAATACTCCTCTATGTCAGAGTTAAAGTCACCACTAAAGTAAGTAGCAAATGAAAACTTAGGGAATTTAGCAAGGGTTCTGTTCTCCCTTTCAGAAACGCCCTTATCAGGAATAACAATTGAAAGGAAAAATACAACAAACAATATGAAAAGGAACAAGAGCAAAAGGCCAAGTCCTAAGTTGTCCTTAGAAAATAAGTTTCTTTTATTTTCCATTTGTATTCCCCTTTCCTAAAATCTAAAGTACAAGAATGGATTGTATGATGAGCCAACAATAGCTGCTGTGTTTATAAAGAGCAAAAACAAGCTTGCTACTACCATTGATGCATCACCAATCAATTTATTTGTATTGCCCTTTTCAGTAAACTTCATAAAGTACTTCTTTATAAGCCTTGATACTGGAGTTACGGCAATAATTGCAAGAACAAAGAATAAGATGTGATTTATCAGCACAGTCTTATCTGTGATATTGGCAAATGGATGATCTCCAACACCAACAAGAATTCCAAAGAATGTCTTGAGCCTTGTCATATCATCAAAGTAGAAGAATACCCATCCGATAATGACGGTAAGAAGTGTATAGATGTGGCTAATAAAACCTGGAATCTTTTCAAGGACATTACCAAGGAACAATCTCTCAAGCACTATGAGTACATAGTAATAAAGTCCCCAGAGGATAAAATTCCAAGATGCACCATGCCAGAGGCCTGTGAATGCCCAGACGATGAGCAAGTTTAATACGTGATGACGTCTGTTGCCACCGAGCGGGATATAGAGATATTCCCTAAAGAATGTTGTAAGAGAGATGTGCCAACGCTTCCAGAATTCAGATACTGACTTTGCAATATATGGATAGTTAAAGTTCTCTGGATAATCAAAACCAAAGATTTTACCAAGGCCTATTGCCATATCAGAATACGCTGAGAAGTCGAAATAAATTTGAAGTGTGTAGGAAAGAATTCCTATCCATGCGCCCAAAACTGAGAGTTCTGAGAAATCACCATCCAGGAACTGTGTTGCCATCTCACCTGCTATGTTGGCAAAGATAGCCTTCTTTGTAAGGCCGATAAGGAAACGAAAAACACCGTCTCCTGCCTTACGGCCGTTATATGTTCGACTTGTAAGTTGCTTTTCAACATCAACATACTTAACGATAGGACCAGCAATGAGTTGTGGGAACATTGAAACGTAAAGAAGTAGGTTCCAATATGAGCGCTGAACCTCTGCCTTTTTACGATAAACATCGACAATGTATGTGATTGTTTGGAATGTGTAGAATGAAATACCAATTGGAAGTGTCAAACCGAGCAGTTTGATATCGGTACCAAATGTCTGGTTAAAGTTGAACGTAAAGAAATCAAAATACTTAAAGATAAAAAGGAACGAGAGTGCGACTGTGACTGAGACGCCAAGTGACAATTTTGCAATGGCTGGACGCTCCTCACGGTAGCGTTCCACAAGCAGTGCGCCAAAGTATTCGACACCTGTGCTGATGAGCATCAGCACAATCCACTTTGGCTCGCCCCAAGCATAAAAAATAAGCGACATTATGAGCAATACAACATTTTTTTGTTGTATTGTTCTAGCCGCAAAGAAATATAGGATTAATGTAATGCTAAGAAAAGCATATATGAAAACTAGGCTTGAAAATACCAAGTCACTCTCTCCTAAACCGTAATATCGTCTCTTATTTTTGCAAGTGTCTTCTCACCTATGCCACTTACATTGGTGAGCTGATCAATTGAAGTAAAATTACCAAAGTTTGTTCGATAATCAACAATAGCTTGCGCTTTTGTTGGGCCTATGCCAGTCAGTGACATAAGTTCCTCAGCACTTGCCGTATTGATATTTACTTTGGCACTTGATAGTGTGACTTCTGGCGTCGTTGTAACGACCTCTGTCACACTGCTTGTTGTGCTCAAAGCAGACGTTGATGGCACCACACTTGGTTCCACCGTTGGCTCTGCCGTGAATACATTATAAAGAATAACACCCGCTAGCAAAATTAATGCTATACCCAATAACACGTTATCTGGACTCTTCATCAGAGTTCCCCCTAACGTGTTTAATTTTCGATTAATTGTAACACTAAACTATTATAAAAGTAAATTACAATTTATATACAATATAAATTAGTCTCCCAATCTGGAATATAAGGATGATGGCGAAGATAAATCTTATATTCTGGATTGATACAGTGAACCAAAATCGGAAGTGTAAACAGGTCGATAACTCTATGATAACCAGAAACTATCAGTTTTGGTTTGTAATTAGTTAAAGTTCTCGAAAGTCCTTTCAATGTCTCGTGCTCTGCACCTTCAACATCCATCTTAATGTACGTAGCACGTTCACCTTGAAGCACGCTATCAACATCTATTGTATGAACTACCTCAGGCTTTGGAGTGTCAGGACTAAAGAGATTGGAATTGCGTCCGCCACCACCTTCAAAGTTCATAACTCTCTCATCGGACCACGATGCTTTATTTAGGAACACAGCATCATCAAGTGAGCCCATATTCTCAATCAGCTTTGCGTAGTTCTTGCTATCAGGTTCCAAAGCATAGATTTTCTTGTACTTACCGTGCGTCATAAGGAGGAACTCCTCCACTGTGTCGCCACGGTAAGCGCCAAGGTCAACATAAACTTCATCGTCATTCAACTTTATAATATTTGAGAAGACTTCATCTCGCTCTGTCTGGCAATCAAAAAGATAGTCCACTTTGCCAGATATCCTGTATTCAAGTGATTTAACAAAAACATCTCTCGAAAGGTCATCAGCAAGCAAACTATATGTTTTATTTATCTCTGACTCATACTTTGACAATGTATCCATAGAAAAATAGTCATTGCCAAAAACTGATACACATGGAGCACGAAGTTCATACTCCTTTGACATCTCGCGAATTCTAGTAAGCATATCACGACGAAATACTGCAAAAGCAAGAACTATGACGCAGTCATCATACTTTTGCTTAATATCGTCATATGAGAGCAGTTTATAGCCACGAAACGTTGCATCTTCTCTAAAGAAGTCATTGCTCATAAATATATCGGATACTTTGATATTATACTTCTCCAAAGTATCCATTATCTTGTCTGCACCGTTTCCTGTGCCATAAACTACAACAGGCTTACCTACTGATTGTAGGTAAGCCCATAAGTCTATGTTCTCTTTTAATTTGAACGCTAGCATTATTCCTCTACAGGAGCTTCTTCTGCAGCTGGTTCCTCAGCAGGAGCCTCTTCCTCTACGATCTCTTCCTCAGGAAGAAGAGCACGGATTGAAAGGCTAACGCGCTTCTTGTCGTAGTCGATTTCAGTAATCTTTGCTTCTACTTCATCGCCAACCTTAAGAACGTCCTGTGGCTTCTCGATGCGCTTGTTAGCGATCTGTGAAATATGGATGAGACCATCGATACCATCGATAACGTTAGCGAAAGCACCAAACGCTGTCATACCAACGATCTTTGCCTTAACAACATCGTCAACAGCATATGTCTTCTTAAGGATTGCCCATGGGTTATCCTCATCCTTCTTGTAACCAAGAGAAATCTTGTTGTTATCAAGAGCCTTGATGAATACTTCTACTGTATCACCAACATTGAGAATCTCTGATGGATGCTTAATGCGCTTCCATGAAAGCTCTGAAATGTGAATCATGCCGTCTACGCCACCGATGTCTACGAATGCACCGTAGTTTGTGAGTGACTTAACAACACCTGTGTATACCTGGCCAACTTCTGCCTGCTCCCAGAACTTCTCCTGAGCCTCACGGCGAGCTGATGAAGCCTGTGCCTTGATTGAACCAACAGCACGTCTTCTCTGCTTGTTAACCTCAATAATCTTGAATGAAACCTTTGTTTTAAGGAGAGCGTCCATTGGCTCGTCCTTAGCAACACCTGAGAGTGAACCAGGAATAAATACGCGAACACCCTTTTGAGTTGTTGCGATGATACCGCCCTTGATGATATCAGTAACGGTACCCTCTATCATCTCGCCAGACTCAATTGCAGCTTCGAGCTCATCCCATGAGTTAGCGCTATCAAAACGCTTCTTTGAGCACATGATTGTGCCCTCAGCGTCATTAGTCTTCATAATAACAACGTTGATCTCGTCGCCAACCTTAGCTTCGTCAGCTGGGTTTGCATTTGGATCAAAACTCCACTCGTTATATGAAATATAACCGGTCTGCTTCCTTCCTATATCAATCTGAACCTCAGTTGGTGTGATGCCTACGATAACACCCTTCACCTTCTGATCAGTACTCATGTTGCTTAATGATTCTTCGAGTAAAGCCTCAAAATCCTCAGCATCATTTACAATTTTGTTTTCTACTTCAGACATAGCCTCAAGTACCTCCTTTATAATCACGGTTGGCGTAGACGCCCCCGCAGTGACACCGATGGTGCTTGAACCAGAGAGGAAGTTTCCGTTTAGTTCCTTTGCCGATTCGATAAGACAGGTTTTACAGTTCTCTTTGCAGATATTGTAAAGCTTAACTGTGTTTGAAGAATGCGTTGAGCCAATAACGACCATGGCATCGCATTTCTCAGAAAGGCGCCCTGCCTCTATTTGCCTTTCCTCGGTAGCCTTACATATTGTATCAAAAATAATAGGGTTTGTACATAATAATTTTATCTTTTTTAGACACTTGTCCCATTCATTCATTGAGAATGTGGTTTGGCTGACAACATAAACCTGATTTTCGCTTATAATACTAGCATTTTCAGCAATTGTTTTTTCAAGCGTTTCAGAGTTATCGAACACAAAGCGCTTTGCTGTGCAAAACCCCATAATTCCTATAACTTCAGGGTGTTTTGGGTTCCCCGCAATTAAGACCACTGAACCCTCAGTTGGTATTTCACTGACGATTTTATGAATCTTGGAAACGAAAGGACATGTACAGTCAATGTAGTTAATTTTACGTTTCTCAAAATCGTCATAAACCTCTTTTGGGACACCATGAGCTCTGATGATTACATTAGCTCCATCTGGAATAAGCTTGTAATCATCCTCTATTTTTACACCGCGTTTGGCGTATGACTCATTGATTAAGTTGTTATGTATGAGTTCACCAAGGCAATAAACACTTTCCAGATTATGTTCTTTTGCAAAATCTAGTGCCAAGCGTAATGCCCTATCTACTCCAAAGCAAAATCCAGCAGATTTTGCAAGGATTATTTCGCGCCGTCCTTGTCCCATAATTCACCTATTTTGTCCATTATAAGTTGGGTTGCTGACCTGAGTTCTTTTGATTTTGGCTTATCACCAAGGCCTAACTCCTCATAAGGAATAACCTCGCCAAAACGAATTACGTACTTATCCTTCTTTCTACCCTCGCCCTCTGGGCTCCTGTAGATTGAAACAGGTACTACATCAGATTTGGTCTCACGAGCAAGGAGCGCAATGCCACCCTTTGCTTCTCCAGGACGCTTTCTCTCCTTGTCTCTTGTTCCCTGTGGGAATACAAGAAGAATCTGATCGTTATCGACGATTTTCTTTGAATACTCAAGTGACTTTCTGTCAGATGTACCACGCTTTACTGGGAAACCACCAAAATACATAAGTGGAATTTTTACATAGAACACGTGGAAGAATTCCTCTTTTGCCATAAAACGCATTGTTCTCATATGACCCTTGTTTTGAAGGCAGTATGTGATAGCGATAGGATCAAGTCCTGCTACGTGGTTTGCAGCCAAAAGAAGACCGCCTTCCTTTGGAACATTTTCAGCACCATAAAATTCAATATCAAACTTGAATTTTACAACTGCTTTTGCTACTGGGTACCAAGCTTTGTAAAAGAAGGCACTGTGTTCAACAAGTGGCTTGTCCCAATTGTAGTTATATTCATTTTCATTGTAAAAATGAAGTCTATCTTTGTTTGTAACAATTTGCTCAGCCATCGATTTTCTCCTTTACCATCTCGATTAATTTATTTTTAACCTCATCGAATGACAAATCACTTGTATCGAATAAAATAGCATCTTCTGCCTGCTTAAGAGGCGCTATTTCACGATGAGAGTCCTGATAGTCACGTTTGTTGAGTTCATCAAGTATTTCAGAATACTTTACGTCCTCACCCTTTGCTTTGAGTTCATCAAAACGACGCTGAGCTCTTGTCTCTGGAGATGCTGTCATAAAGAGTTTTAAGTCAGCATTTGGAAGGACAACAGAGCCAATATCGCGTCCATCCATAAGGCAGTTGTTCTCCTCTGCAATCTTACGCTGAAGGTCAAAAAGGAATTGACGTACAGCAGGTATTGCAGAGACGTTTGAAGCTGCCATAGAAGCCTCTGGAAGACGAATAGCAGTTGATACATCCTCACCGTTTAGCATAACGCGTTGCTCGCCATCTATAAAAGACAATGAAACGTCAGTTTCATCAAGCATTTTTACTATTCCATCAATATTTCTTGTGTCGATACCATGGCGAAGCGCGTTAAGGCCTACTGCACGGTAGAGCGCTCCAGTATCAACGTAGATAAAGCCAAGCTCTGCCGCAACCGCACGAGCAATTGTGCTCTTGCCTGCGCCGCCTGGGCCATCGATAGCAATGTTAATCATAATAAATCTCCTTTTATACACTTTGGCCAGCCAAATAGCCAGTAGAAAAAGCTATTTGAAGGTTAAAGCCACCAGTGTAAGCATCTACATCTATAATTTCACCTGCGAAGAAAAGACCGTTTACGAGTTTTGACTCCATAGTTTTTGGATTAATCTCACGCGTGTCAATTCCGCCAGATGTAATAATTGCTTCATTAATCGGTCTAAATTTTGAAAGAGGCACCTCAAAGTTTTTCAAGGTATAGACCAGTGCATGCCTCTCCTGCTTAGTAAGCTGATTGACCTTCTTTTGAGGGTCTACGCCACATTTTTCAACAACAACAGGGATCATCTTTGATGGTAAAAGTCCACCAAGAGAGTTTTGAAAATCCTTGTTTTGCTGTTCAAGAAAATCACGCTGTACTCTAAAGTCAAGTTGCTCTTCCAAAAGGGCCGGTTTTAGGTCAATAAGCAAAGTGTATTGGCCATCAATCATGCGCCTTATGTGAGAACTAGCGCTTAAAATAATTGGACCCGAGACACCAAAGTGAGTAAACAGCATCTCGCCAAAATCCTTGTAAATAACCTTGCCTGTCTTGGTTTCAGCAACCTTAATCTCAACGTTCTTAAGAGAGAGACCCTGCATTGCTTTGCAGCATGGGTCACTCGACTCAATTGGTACAAGTGAAGGATTTAAGTCAACAATTGTGTGACCAAGGTCACGTGCCATGTTATAGCCATCACCAGTTGAACCAGTTGCAGTGTAGGACATTCCACCAGTAGCAAGGATTACCCTGTCACACTTAAATTCACGGCCGTCATCAGTTGTAATGCCAGTAACTGAGTCATCATCAACATTAATTGATGACACACGAGCGCAAACTTGTTTTACATGGCACTGCTTTAAATACTTGGCAAGCGCGTCAACTATGTCAACTGACTTGTCAGAAACTGGGAATACGCGATTGCCACGCTCAACTTTGAGTGGAACGCCGAGCTCCTCAAAGAGGTCCATGGTGTCATAGGTCATAAACTGTGAAAGGGCGCTAAATAAAAAGCGACCGTTCACAGGGACCTGATCAATTACCTCTTTGGGATCCGTGACGGCGTTCGTCACATTACAGCGGCCCTTGCCCGTTATCATGAGCTTGCGACCTATCCTTGTGTTGCGCTCAATCAAGGTCACGTCATGACCATTCTTTGATGCAACACAAGCTGCAAGCACACCGGCCGGTCCGCCGCCTATGACTACAACATTACTCATTTATAATGTCCTCTGACTTTTCATAAACATCGTACTTGTCCCAGACATTCTCAAGCTCTGCGAATCTCTCAAGGACATCATCACGCTTCTCCATTGTAGCCTCTACAATGAGAGCGTTAATAAGACTAAGTGGAGCAACAAGCGAATCCATAAATGATGCCATATTGCTCTTGGCTGTTAAAACATAATTTGAAAGTGGAGCAATTGGAGAAGAATGGCTATCAGTGATAGCAATAATCTTGGCTCCCTTTTCCTTAGCATACTCAAGTGTTTTAACAACTTGCTTTGAGTAGCGTGGGAAACTTATAGCAATACATACGTCGCCCTTTTTAATCTTGAAAATCTGTTCAAATTCCTCTGATGAACTTGCAGATGTGATTAGGACAACGTTGTCATAGACCATCTTGAAATAGAAGTAGATAAAGTTTGCAAGTGGTGCGGTACTTCTAACACCCAAGATGTATATTTTATCAGCATTATTGATTGCCTTAGCGGCATTTTTGAAATCCTCTCTTGAAACATTCTCAAGAGTTTCCTTAATTGAGGCACGGTCGCCACGAAGTACTTTATCAAGCACATCCTCGTCAACCATTTTAAGGCTTGCAATCTCCATACGTTGGAGAGTTGTAAGCTTACCCTTTATATCCTCTTGAAGGGCATCCTGAAATTCAGGATACCCCTCAAAGCCAAGTTGTGCCGCGAATCTTACAACAGTAGATTCGCTTATGTCTGTTTCCGCGCCAAGCCTTGCTGCCGTGTAATACGCAGCTTTCTCATAATTGTTGATTATGAAATCAGCAATTTTTTTATGGCTTTTGGAAAGATCTGGATAAATTTCTTCGATATGACCAAGTAAAGTTTTACTCATGTCACAGCACCACTTTTCTATTCGTCTTTGACGTCTTTTACGTCATTTGTGATGTCGATTACATCACCTTTATCTGCAAGCTTTGCATTCTTCTTTTCTGCAAAACTTGGGTTGTTTTTAATATAAATCTTCTTGGCTGCTGTGTATACAACAGGAACAATAATAAGGCCAAGTGCACTACCGAGTGTTCCAGGGAATACAATATAGCCAATAACAGCACATACAAGTTCCTCTACTGGGCTTACGCCAAGTGACTTACCACGAATGAATGGCTCAATAATCTGCTTAATAAGCATGATTACAAGATAAACGATAAGGATTGCAAGGCCAACCTTCTTCTCCTCTGAGAAAATTGTTGCAAGAGCGGCCCATGGAAGCATAGTGATGCTAATACCAAGCACAGGAACTGCATCAATAATAGCAATTGCAAGTGCAATGAATGGAATCAAAACATCCCATGCAACACCATCATTAAACTTTTTCTCACAAATGATGTCTGCTACAAAAAGTCCAACAAGCAAAAGCACAAATGTGATTGCTGAAAGTTTAACCTGTGATTTAATCCAATCCTTGCCACTGCTTTTTGCATCGGCAAAGAACTCTGACAAACTTTGATACATAATTTGTCCTCCTCAAAATTTAAAAGTCTTGTTCACACGGTCATGCCAAGACCTGTTATAGATTATCGTTAAGTTTCGAACTACGATGTCATAGAAAACGAATGTGACATTTCCAAGTCCTAGCAAGAAGAGATTGGTATATTTTCCAAACTCCTCCATCTCCTCAATTGGAATTGCGAAAACATAGATAATGAGAAGATAGCCCAAAACTACAGAAACATTGAATATCAAGAACCTTAAAATAATATTTAAAGCCTTATTTTTTACACGGTCATTAACAATGACACGGATTATTGGATAGTAACCAAAGAAAAATGCATACATAACCGCTGATTCCTTATCAGCTATTACGAGCAAAGATAAAACAGATACTGCAAAATAGATATATGCAGACCACTTAAGCTCTACTTCCTCTACAGTTACTATCAGTAAAAGTCCCGCAAAAGCAGGTACAACATAAGTCATAAAAGGAATGAGTGAAGACAGAAACATAAACATAACAGAAAGCGCTGTAACAATTCCGCCAAGGGCAGTGAGCTTTGTGCTTTTCACGTCTTTCACTCCAAAAACAAATTTCTTGATAATGATACCCTATTTACCTTGCAATTTCAATAAATTATATATAAAATAATATTGTTAAATTGATAACTTACTATTTATAGGAGGTTCCTATGGACGATAGTTTAAAAGAATTAGAAGCTCTTTTGGAAGAAAACAAAAAGCTCAAAGCAAAAAACGAGAAACTCTACAAGGATTGTGTTTCGTTTGCCAAGAAAATTAAGGCAAACGAGGATGCAACTTCAAAAGTAGCAGAACTCGAATCTGAAATAGACAATTTGAAAGCTGAAATCGCGCGCCTTGCCTCAACAGAGCGCCCTTTAGAGTATGTTGAGCCAGACCCAGTTGTTGAACAAGTTGAGGAAGAAACAATTGACTTCAACGCTGATCCAATCGAAGCTGAGACAGTTGAAGAGCCACTATTTGAGGAACGTGTTAATACCGAACCTGCTCCTTACGTTGAAGGCGAAGATGTAGTGCCAAAGAATCACACTACATATAAAAAATCCGGTTTCCGCACTTTCATAAGAGCTATCGTTTGGGTTATATTCATACTTTCCCTCATCGTTAGCCTTTGCAGTGGCGTTGCATATGCATTCTCCACAACTTACGATGGCTATGCTGTTGGCGGATATCGTTTCGCATCTGTTTTCAACAATCTTCTCAGCCCAGACATTACAACTGATGATGTTGTTCTCGTAAAATACACTGATTTTGACGGCATAGAGCTTGGCTCAAGCGTTATGACCACCAAGGACACCAGATCATTTGCAAAGATAAAGTCACTTGATCGAGTTAACGGTGTTAACATTGCAACTGTTGAGGACAACCGTGGCGAATATACAGTAAACGAGAATCAATTTTATGGACCAGTAAAGTTCAAAATTCCTTATGCTGGCCGTGTTGTACAGTATGCTTGTGCTAACGAGTACAACTATCTCGCAATTGTATTATCAGCAGACCTTGTATGTCTTGCTCTCCTACTCCTTATCCCATCAAACAAGGCAAAAGCACCTAAGTTTGGCAAGGATTACACAGTAGAAGATTTCACAATTTAATTTTTTATGAACGTTTTAATACAAATGTATTATTAAGGTTGATTATCACTCTTATGTTGTGTTAAAATATTTAAGCTAACAATTATAACTTGCGTTATAAATTTTTTGGAGGTATAACCATGGCAAACAAAAAGGTATTTATTACCGGTGCTTCCGGTAACATGGGTTGGGCGTCTTTCAAGAGAATCTATGATTATCGTTCTGACCTTGACATCGTTGTTCTTCTCCGTGATTCACAGAAGAACCGTGATAAGTTTGCTCCATATCTTGGCGACAAGAGAGTAAAAATTGTTTGGGGCGACTTCAACAACTATGATGCAATCCTTGAATGCGTAACAGGTGCATCATATGTACTTCACATCGGTGGTATGGTTTCCCCTGCTGCTGACTATTGGCCAAAGAAGACATTAAAGACAAACGTACTTGCAGCTGAAAATATCGTTAAGGCTATCAAGGCTCAGCCAAATCCTGACGACATCGCTGTTGTATATATCGGTACAGTTGCTGAAACAGGTAACCGTCCATATGGTATCCACTGGGGCCGTACAGGTGACCCTCTTAAGGTTTCTGTATATGACCACTATGCAATCTCTAAGATCCGCGCTGAGCGTGTATTCGCAGAGTCAGGTCTTAAGAAGTGGGTTTCAATGCGTCAGTCTGGTATCCTTTATCCAGCAATCCTTAAGAACATGGACCCTATCATGTACCACGTTCCAATGAACGACGTTCTTGAGTGGGCTACAGTTGATGATTCAGCTATCCTTATGGAACACTTCTGCTCAGACGATCTTCCAGATGAGTTCTACAGAAACTTCTACAACATCGGTTCTGGTCCTTCATTCAGAATCACTCTCTATGAGTTTGAGGATTACCTCCTCAAGACAATCGGTATGGGCAAGGATGCTTCAAAGCGTATCTTCAAGCCAAACTGGTTCATCGACAGAAACTTCCACGGCCAGTGGTATGCTGACTCAGATCTTCTTGATGATTACCTTCACTTCCGTCAGAACATTCCTGCTGACCAGTACTTCGAGAGCATGAAGAAGGATATTCCTTGGTTCTATCAGCTTTCTGCTGTTACTCGCGTTCCTGGTATCTCTGATATCACTCGTTTCGCTATCGGTATGATCGCTAAGGACAAGAGATTTGGTACAAGAACATGGATTGCTACAAACAATGATGAGCGTATGAACGCTTACTGGGGTGACACAGAGTCATTCGGTATGGCTCACTACAAGAAGCTCTCAGACAAGTGGTCTGATTGGGATCTTACACCTCCATCAAACGACATCAAAGAAGCTGACAAGTTCAAACTTGACCATGGTTATGATGAGTCTAAGTCTCTTGACAAGCTCTCAGCTGCTGACCTCAAGAAGGCTGCTGAATTCCGTGGTGGTGAATATCTCGATTCTAAGAAGCCTGATGATGTTTATGCTCCATCACACTGGAAGTGCGCATTTGGTCACGAGTTCGACATGAGCGTTAACACAGTACTTAAGGGCGGCCACTGGTGCCCAGAGTGCGATCCTATGCCATGGAACTATGACGCAATCGCTAAGGTTAACCCATTCTTTGCACAGGTTTGGTATGCAGACCACGGCAAGAACGAAGACCTTGTTCAGGGCGAAGAAATCTACAGAGATTACGACGAATATCAGAAGAAGTAATTTTAACAACACAAAAGGCCTGCTGGTTTCAGCAGGCCTTAATTTTTTTATTCAGTTTAGAAAGATTTATGAGCTTTTGTCTCACAGTATAGGCATCTGTAGCCATTATCTGTTTTGACAAAAAGGTGTTCAAGTCCCTGTTCGATACTACTGATACAACGAGCGTTATCGCACCTAATAATGCTTGGGTCGAAGCTTTCAGCACCAAGTTTTGATGGCTTGGAGAAATTGCCATTTACTCTCTCCTGCTCATTCAATTCAAGCAGTTTTAGGATTAATGCCATACGAATGAATTTACCGTTTTTAACCTGTCTAAAGTAAGCGGCTCTTGGGTCATCATCAACCTCAACGGCTATTTCATTTACTCTTGGCAATGGATGCATGACAATGAGGTCAGACTTT
The DNA here is from genome assembly GCA_018064455.1 of Candidatus Limimonas egerieequi. Classification (GTDB taxonomy): domain Bacteria; phylum Bacillota; class Clostridia; order Oscillospirales; family Acutalibacteraceae; genus UBA1227. The sequence continues at coordinate 187,787 of JAGHVH010000010.1, forward strand.
GCAGTATTCAACTTCTCATTATCAAGAATGTAAATTCCTTCAAGTCTTGCATAGACAGTTGGGTCACGGAAGCGTTCCCTCTGAATACGTGTCATATATAGCACGTCAAGCTCTGGCATTACAGCCTCAAGTGAATCTGTCTCAGCAAAGTCAATCTCGTTCTTTTCGAGAATTTCTGTCTTAATGTTTTCAGGGATTTTTAGTTCCTCTGGTGAAATCAAGATAAACTTAACATTGCTATATCGTGACATTGCAGCAATCAGAGAATGCACAGTACGACCGTACTTTAAGTCACCACAGAGGCCGATTGTCAAATTATCAAATGTGCCCTTTTCCCTATGGATTGTGAGCAAATCAGTAAGTGTCTGTGTTGGGTGGTTATGACCACCGTCGCCGGCGTTAATAACAGGGATGTTAACATTAGAGGCGGCGACGAATGCTGCGCCGTCCTTATAGTGGCGCATAGCAATAATATCGGCAAAGCACTCTGCTGTGCGAGCTGTATCGGCTACACTTTCGCCTTTTGCAACTGAGCAATCAGTTGGCGAAGAGAAGCCGATAACGCTACCGCCCAAATCGAGCATTGCCGATTCAAAGCTAAAGCGCGTCCTTGTGGACGGCTCATAAAAGAGCGTTGCTATTTTACGACCCTTGCACTTATCAGAATACTGTGACGGATTATCAATTATATCCTCAGCAACACCAATAAGCTCGTCAATCTCAGCAAGGCTTAAATCCCTAATGTCGATTAAATCTTTCTTCACTATTATTCTCCTTGTCCTATCCAGGACTCGTCTGTTGGGTTGTTTCTAAACTTGACAAGGCGCTCCTTATCCTCTTCTTTTATATAACCCTCCTGCGCTGCAACTTCGATTACATTGTCAAATGTTGTAAGAGAGTAATTAACAACGTTTGCCTCAGCGAGTCTATCAATACCCTTTTGCATACCATAGGTATAGATTGATACTACGCCAAGCACATCAGCGCCAGCGTCCCTTAGTGTATTAACAACCTCTATTACGCTGCCACCTGTTGAGATTAAATCCTCAACAACTACTACCTTCTGGCCTGGTTCCAAACGGCCTTCAATCCTGTTCTGGCGACCATGATCCTTAGAACTTGAGCGAACATATCCCATTGGAAGGTTCATTAAATGGCCAACAATTGCAGCATGTGCAATACCAGCTGTTGATGTACCCATCAAAACCTCAACGTTCTTAAAGTGGTCCTTGATAAGACCAACTAGACCATATTCTACATCAAGACGAACGTTTGGAGCTGTCAAAGTCAATCTATTATCACAGTAGATTGGGCTTTTAATTCCTGAAGCCCAGATAAATGGCTCATCTGGACGGAGGAATATAGCTTTAATTTTAAGCAAATCCTTTGCTATGAGTATTTCTTGTTCAGTCATAATTTTCTCCCTTAATCAACGAATTCTGCTAAACAACGTTTGTAAGCGGCTACTGGGTCTTCTGCTTTGGTAATTGGACGACCTACAACAATGTAGTCAGAACCAATTTCCTTAGCCTGTGCTGGTGTCATTACTCTCTTTTGGTCACCAACGTCACCATCAGCAAAGCGTACACCTGGTGTGACAGTAATAAAGTCCTTGCCACAGGTATCGTGTACTTTTTTAGCCTCAAGTGGTGAGCAAACGACACCATCAAGTCCAGATATTTTAGCGTTGTTTGCATAGTGCATAACAACTTTATCTATAGGTTCATTTATGAGAAGGTCCTTCTCCATAATCTCTTGATCAGTTGATGTAAGCTGGGTTACAGCGATGAGGATTGGTCTTGTGCCATCCTCACGTGTGAGACCTTCGATTGCAGCCTCCATCATACGAGTTGTACCAGCAGCATGAACGTTAGTCATATCAACATCAAGCTTTGAAAGTACAGACATTGATTTTTTAACTGTGGTTGGAATGTCGTGAAGCTTTAAATCAAGGAAAATTTTATGACCACGACTCTTAAGTTCACGTACTATTGCTGGTCCTTCGGCATAGTAAAGTTCCATACCGATTTTAACAAAAGGTTTTTGCTCGAGTGCGGAAAACTTGTCAAGGAAAGAGAATGTCTCCTCTGCACTGTTAAAATCGCAGGCAATAATGACATCGCGTCCCATCAGTGAGCACCTCCTATTATCTCTTTTAAGTCAGTAATACCATACTGTTGCATAACTAGAGGTAATTCCTCTACTATTTTAATTGACGCAAATGGGTCAACCAAATTCATAGCGCCAATCTCGCATGCAGTAGCACCTGCAAGCATCATCTCTATTACGTCGCTGGCACAACTGATACCGCCCATTCCAATAATTGGAATATCAACTGCCTCATACACTTGATAAACCATCCTAAGGGCCACTGGGAAGATTGCAGGGCCTGAGAAGCCACCCATCTTATTTGCAATTACAGGCTTTTTAGTATTGAGGTTGATACGCATGCCAAGCATTGTGTTGATAAGGCTGATGCCGTCAGCACCAGCATCCTCACATGCCTTGGCAATAGATGCTATATCAGTGACATTTGGTGAGAGTTTGATAATAACCGGTTTAGTTGTAACGGCCTTTACAGCGCGTACAACAGATGCTGCGCTCTCACAGTCTGTTCCAAATGTCATACCGCCACCGTGAACATTAGGGCAACTTACATTTACTTCAAGCCAGCCCACCTGTTCCTCTTTATCAAGGCGTTCACAGGTGTAAGCATACTCCTCTACGGAAAAGCCACTAACATTTGCCATAACAGGCTTGTTAAAGCAAGCCTTGAGCTTTGGAAGTTCCTCGTTTATTACGGCATCCACACCAGGATTTTGTAGGCCTACGGCATTTATCATACCGCTTGTGCACTCAGCAATCCTTGGTGTTGGATTGCCGAAACGAGGGTCTTTTGTTGTACCTTTGAAACTGAATGTTCCAAGGCAGTTAATATCATAGAGTTCTGAAAACTCATAACCATATCCGAATGTGCCAGATGCTGGTATTACGGGATTATCAAGCTCAGTCCCACATAAATTCACTTTAGTGTTCATGCTTAATCCTCCCACAGTATTTCTTCTTTTTTTAGCACTGGTCCCTCTTTACAGATACGCTTGTTACCAGTGATTGTCTTGCATGAGCAACCCATGCAAGCACCAAAACCGCAACCCATACGCTCTTCAAAGCTAAACTCACCGGATGTCTTGGTAGCGCTATACAGTGCCTTTAACATTGGCTCTGGACCACAGGTATAAAAGTAAGTGTAATCAAGTTCCGCAATTGCGTCAGTTACAAATCCCTTAATTCCATAAGATCCATCAACAGTTGTAACGTATGTCTCAAAACCACGTGATTTAAAGTCATCCTCAAGGAAAACTTCATCTGCAGTATTAAAGCCCATTACAACGATAGGATTTGCACCCTTAAATTTGAGCTCCTTGGCAAGGTAAAGCATTGGTGGTACACCAACGCCACCACCGACAAGGAGCGGACGCTCGCCAGCGAGGTCCAAATCATAGCCATTTCCAAGGCCGACGAGCATGTCCAGCTCGTCGCCTGCGCCCATCTCTGACATTGCCTTTGTACCGGCACCTACGACCTTGTAAACCAAGGTCAATGTGTTGCCGTACACGTCGCATACCGAGATTGGACGGCGAAGGAAAAGACCATCTATTTTGATATTTACAAATTGACCTGGTGCAGTGATTTCATCTGTGTCACCAAGGAGTGACATCTTATATACATTGCTGGTCAATGCTTTATTGGAAACTATTTTGAAAGTTTCTTGTTTCATATGAAGTACCTTTCTAGGTTATTCAGCGTCGATAGTTGAAATTGTAAGTGTTGTCTCCTCAAGTACATCGAGAAGTACTCTTACTGTATCAAGGCTTGTAAACATATTTACGTTATTCTCAATAGCGCAGCGACGGATGATAACACCATCATCATAGTGAACACCAGATGTTACCGCACGGGTGTTTATAACATAGCTTACGAAGCCTGCACGGATATTATCAAGGAGTGTTGAATCACCCTCTGAGATTTTACCAAGTACCTTGGTTCTAATTCCACGCTCACGAAGGAAGTAAGCTGTGCCAAGTGTAGCCTGGATGTTAAAGCCCATCTCATAGAAGCGCTTAACAAGTGGGAATGCCTCCTCTTTGTCCTCATCGGCCAAAGTAACGATAATTGTACCGTAATTTTTAAGTTTCATGCCTGATGCTTGAAGTGCCTTGAAGAGAGCACGTGTAAGCTTCTTGTCATAACCGATTGCTTCACCAGTTGATTTCATCTCTGGTGAGAGATATGCATCAAGTCCCTTAATCTTGTTGAATGAGAATACTGGAACCTTAACATAGTAGCGTTCCTTCTCTGTTGGGTAGAGTTCAAAGATCCCCTGTTCCTTAAGTGACTTGCCAAGGATAACCTCTGTCGCAATATCAGCAAGGCTGTAGCCTGTTGACTTTGAAAGGAATGGAACTGTACGGCTTGATCTTGGGTTAACTTCAATGATGTAAACATCATCGTTCTTGTCTACGATAAACTGGATGTTATAGAGGCCTACGATGCCTATTCCAAGGCCGAGTGCCTTTGCATACTGAAGGATTGTACCCTTAACCTTATCAGAGATGCTGAATGATGGGTAAACTGAAATTGAGTCACCGCTGTGTACACCAGTTCTCTCAACAAGCTCCATGATGCCTGGTACGAATACATCGTGTCCATCACAGATGGCGTCAACTTCTACTTCCTTACCTTGGATGTACTTATCAACAAGTACTGGCTTATCCTCATCAATTTCAACGGCTGTCTTGAGGTATGTTCTAAGGTCCTCATCCTTTGAAACTATCTGCATTGCACGACCACCAAGTACGAATGATGGACGAACAAGTACTGGATAACCAATTTCATTTGCAGCAGCGATTCCTGCTTCGATATTAGTAACAGCGTGGCCCTTTGGCTGAGGAATCTGGAGGTTACGAAGTACTTCGTTAAAGCTATCGCGGTTCTCTGCGCGCTCAATTGCTGCACAGTCTGTACCGATAATCTTAACTCCTCTATCCATAAGTGGCTGAGCCAAGTTGATTGCTGTCTGACCACCAAGAGATGCAACTACGCCCTCTGGCTGCTCGAAATCGATAATTGCCATTACATCCTCTGGTGTAAGTGGCTCGAAGTAGAGCTTATCAGCTGTTGTGTAGTCAGTTGAAACTGTCTCTGGGTTGTTATTGATGATTATTGCTTCATAGCCTTCACGCTTGATTGTCTGAACAGCGTGAACTGTTGAGTAGTCAAACTCAACGCCCTGGCCTATACGTATAGGACCAGCACCTAAAACGATAATCTTTTTCTTATCTGTAAGACGGGATGCATTCTCACCTGTGTATGATGAGTAGAGATATGCTATGTACTTACCTGTATGAAGAGTATCTACCATCTTAAAGATTGGCTTGATACCATTTTGCTTACGCTTGTTATAAACATCAATCTCTGGGAGATTCCAGAGTTTAGCTATAAACTCATCTGAGAAGCCCATAATCTTGGCATCTTTGAGAACTGCGACATCATTGATATTGGCCTTGAGTTTTGCTTCCATATCAACAATTTTCTTGAAGCACTCAAGGAAAAGTTCTGTGATCATTGTAACTTCATGAAGTTTTTCAATTGACTCTCCACGACGAAGGAGTTCAAAGATTGCATAGATGTTGTCATCTTTGAATTCAGTGATGTACTCGTAGAGCATATCGTTTGTAAATGTGTCAAACTTTGAAAGATGGAAGTGACAAACGCCTATCTCAAGTGAACGAACTGACTTGAGGCAGCACTCTTCCAAAGTTGAACCGATGCCCATTACTTCACCAGTTGCCTTCATCTGTGTGCCAAGTGTATTTGGAGCAGAAGCAAACTTGTCAAATGGGAATCTTGGGAACTTGGCTACAATGTAGTCAAGTGATGGTTCAATTGCTGCTGTACCACCAGCAACTGGGATTTCCTCAAGAGACATACCAGTTGCAATCTTGGCTGTTACACGAGCAATTGGGTAACCTGATGCCTTGGATGCAAGAGCTGATGAACGTGATACTCTTGGGTTTACCTCGATGAGGTAGTACTCAGATGATGTTGGCGAAAGAGCAAACTGAACATTACAACCACCGACAATCTTAAGTTCACGGATAAGCTTGATTGCGCTATCGTTGAGCATTTTAAGGTCATGGTCATTTAAAGATAAAATAGGAGCAACAACCATTGAGTCACCTGTGTGTACACCAACAGGATCAACATTTTCCATTCCGCAGATAGTAATTGCGTTATCGTTACCATCACGCATTACTTCAAATTCGATTTCTTTAAAGCCTTTAACTGACTTCTCGATAAGAACCTGATGAACTGGTGAGAGTGCGAATGCATTCTTACCAATCTCCATGAGTTCCTCTTCATTGTTGGCAAAGCCGCCGCCTGTACCACCAAGTGTGAATGCAGGACGAAGTACTACAGGATAACCGATGTGCTCTGCAGCAAGCTTTGCCTCATCAAGATTGTATGTAATCTCTGATGGGATAACTGGCTCGCCAATTGACTCGCACATCTCCTTAAAGAGCTCTCTGTCCTCTGCGCGCTCAATACTCTCTGATGATGTACCAAGGAGTTCTACACCGCATTCCTTAAGTACGCCCTTCTTCTCAAGTTGCATACAGAGGTTGAGGCCTGTCTGACCACCGATACCAGGAATAATAGCGTCTGGACGCTCATAGCGAAGAATCTTTGCTATGTATTCGAGTGTCAAAGGCTCCATATAAACCTTATCAGCAATAGACGTATCAGTCATAATTGTTGCAGGGTTTGAGTTACAGAGTATTACCTCATAACCTTCTTCCTTCAAAGCGAGACATGCCTGTGTACCAGCATAGTCAAACTCTGCGGCCTGGCCAATTACAATTGGACCAGAACCAATGATAAGAATTTTCTTTAAATCTGTTCTCTTTGCCATTGTTGTTTGCTCCTATGAATTATTTAATATAAACTTCACTGCCATTAAAGACAGTCAAGTAATTAACTCCTTTAAGTGTCACGCCAGCATATGGTGTTGCGCGTCCCATTGAGAGGAACGCATCTGGATTTACTATAAATTCTTCATCCAGATTCCAAAGTGAATAATCATCACCAAGTGGTATATCAAAACGCTGTCGAGGATTTGTTGAAAGAAGGTCAACAAGCTCCTCAAGCGTTATTATTTTCGATTTTAAAACGAGATTTGTATAGAGTACTGGGAAGGCTGTCTCAAGTCCTACTATTCCAAAAGCGGAGCCCTCAAGTCCCCTTGACTTTTCCTCTGCGCTGTGTGGTGCATGGTCAGTTGCTATCATATCGATAGTACCATCTGTAATTCCAAGAAGAAGTGCTTCCCTATCATCAGCACCACGAAGTGGTGGATTCATTTTGAATCGTCCATCTTCTTCAAGATCATTTTCACAAAGTGTCAAATAATGTGGGCCAGTCTCGCATGTAATGTTGACGCCAGACTTTTTAGCGTCCCTTATGAGTTCAACACTCTCTTTTGTTGATATATGGCATACGTGATATGCACAACCCGTCTCGTATGAGAGGTTAATATCACGTTCTATCTGCTTCCATTCAGAAGCGGATGAAATTCCAAGGTGGCCATGGAACTTGGCATATACGCCGTCATGGATATATCCACCATGGAGCAGCTCATTTACTTCGCAATGAGCAACAATCATTTTGTTTAGGGCTGCGGAACGGCTCATAGCCTCGCGCATCATGCCGGCGTCTTGGACACCATGGCCATCATCAGAGAACGCGATGCACTTGTCGGCTAGCCCCTCAAGGTCCGCAATAACCTGGCCCTTTTGGCCAACTGTTATTGCTGCATATGGGCGGACATCTATTACCGCATCGCGGTCTATAATGTCCTGCTCTACTTTCATATTTTCGATTGAATCAGGAACAGGATTTAAGTTTGGCATTGTACATACGGCTGTGTATCCGCCACGTACAGCTGCCATTGAACCAGTTTTAATAGTTTCCTTGTATGAGAAACCCGGCTCCCTAAAATGTACATGTACATCAAGAAAAGCTGGCAACTTTGTAAGACCAGAAACTGTTTCAAATGCCATACTTTAATCCCCCTTTTCTTTTACAAAAGGAGCACCTTTGAAAGGTGCTCCATATGTAAATTAAACTTAATTTTCAGCAGCTGCCTTAGCTTCTGCTTTCTTTGTCTGCTTTACATCCTTAGCATTAGCTGAAGATGAGAGTGAAGCACCTGTGTCTTCTGGTGTTTCCTCCTCGAAGTCATAATCCTTACCAGGAAGGATAGCATTGAGGATGATACCAGCAAGTGATGCTACTGCCAAAGCTGAAAGTGTGATTGTAGCCTTGCCAACGCCGAATGAGAGACCGCTTGTAAGGCCAAGACCTGTTACAAGGATAACAGCAGCGATGATAAGGTTACGAGAGTTTGCGAAATCAACGCGTGTGTCAACGATGTTTCTAACACCGGCTGCAGAAATCATACCGTAAAGAACGAATGAGATACCACCGATAACAGCTGTTGGAAGAAGCTCGATAACTGCTGCAAACTTAGGGCAGAATGAAAGTACTGTAGCGAAGATAGCAGCGATACGAATTACGCGTGGATCATAAACCTTTGTAAGAACAAGAACGCCTGTGTTCTCGCCGTATGTTGTATTAGCAGGACCACCAACGAGGGATGCAAGAGTTGTTGCAAGACCGTCACCCATGAGTGTTCTGTGGAGGCCTGGTTCCTTAATGAAGTTCTTGTCAACTGTTGCGCTGATAGCTGAGATATCACCGATATGCTCCATCATTGTTGCGAGTGCGATAGGCATTATAGCAATAATTGAGCTTACAACAAGTGAGCTCTTACCAAAGTCAACACCAAGAACTGTAGAAGCCTTGTGAATTGGGAGGCCAAGCCATGGAGCTGCCTTGAGGTACTCAAGAGCGCTTACTGAGAAGAGCTGCATGTTATCTTTACCATTGATAGCAATAGCAGTGCCGTCAGCTGTTGGAGCACCAAGAGTTAATGCAAGGATAGCAGCAATAGCAACAGAACCTACAACACCGATAAGGATAGGAAGGATCTTTGCCATGCCCTTGCCCCAGATGTTAAAGATAATAACGAGAGCAAGTGCGATAAGAGCGATTGGCCAACATGTAGCACAGTTTGAAATAGCTGAGCCAGCAAGTCCAAGTCCGATGCAGATGATGATAGGACCAGTTACTACTGGTGGGAAGAACTTCATTACCTTGTTAACGCCAACAGCCTTGATAAGACCAGCGAGAACGAAGTAAAGAAGACCTGCACATGCAACACCAAGACAAGCGTATGGAAGAAGCTGTGCTGTTGTCATGTCCTCATAACCAGGTGTGCCAGCAAGACCAGTGATTGCAGCATAACCGCCAAGGAAAGCGAATGATGAACCAAGGAAAGCTGGAACCTTCATCTTAGTGATGAGGTGGAAAAGAAGTGTACCGAGACCGGCACAGAGAAGTGTTGTTGAAACATCAAGACCTGTAATAAGAGGTACAAGTACTGTTGCTCCGAACATTGCGAACATGTGCTGGAGACCTAAGATGATCATCTTAGGAGTGCCAAGTTCGCGAGCGTCATAAATTGCTTTTTGCTCTGACATTGTTCATTTCTCCTTTAAGTTTAATTTTACTTTAATTTAGGCTTTCGCCATAATTGCCACTTCATTAACTCCATCAATTTCAGCAACTCTTACACTGATAAACTCTTCACGGGATGTTGGAATGTTCTTGCCAACATAGTTTGCTGAAATTGGAAGTTCGCGGTGACCTCTGTCAATCATAACAGCGAACTGAATTGACTTTGGTCTGCCAAGGCTCATTAGTGCATCCATTGCCGCACGAACTGTACGACCAGTGTATAAGACATCATCAACAAGCACTATCGCCTTATCATTTACATCAAAGTTGATAACCGAATCGTTAAGGTGTGGTTCAACATACTTCTCACTCAAATCGTCACGATAGAATGTGATGTCAATCTCGCCTAGCTCAACTTTGATATCTGAGAACTTTTCAATGTTCTCTCCTATCACCTTTGCAATTGGCACTCCGCGCCTTTTGATGCCGACAAGATAGATTGTATCAACATCAGCATTGTGCTCGATTATTTCATGTGCAATACGCGCGAGTGAGCGTGACATAGTTGCTTCGTCAATTATTACTTTATCCATGCTCACCGCCCCTTTCACAAAAAAATAAGCCTTGACGCTATGACGCGACAAGGCATAATTTCTCTAGTCACCTTGCCGGCATCTCGTACCGAATTAAAGGATTTTTATTACGTATATAATACCCAATATATAGTGGTTTGTAAACAAATTATCAACAAATATATTTATTTTGTAGACTTGCACAAAAATTAGTGGTAAAATTATGCGGCAACGAGCGGATGTGGCGGAATTGGCAGACGCGCAGGTCTCAGACTCCTGTGGATAATGCTTCCTTGTGGGTTCAAGTCCCATCGTCCGCACCAAAAAAAGACTGGCAATATGCCAGTCTTTTTTCTATTTATTTACGATGCTCTTCCCAGAAAGCAACGGCCTCATCAAGCCAACCTTCACCGTCGAGGCCTGTGCAGAGGCCACAGCCGTGCTTGCCCTGTTTAAACTGACGATAGATATGAGGTATACCCTTTGCAGTCAAAGCCTCATCAAAGTCCTTTTGAGACTGCTCTGATACCAAGATATCCTGTCCACCACGCCAGTAGTATACTGGTGGGCAATCATCCGAGAGATTCTTGGTTGGATTGAGATCATCCATTGTAATACCACCGCGTGCGCAGAGGAATGCAAGGCCCTTCTCAATTGGGCTGTTAAGCGCTGCTACTGGGTAGAGTGCGATGATTGCTGCAGGCTCTGGGTCACCCATTGCCTTGCAACCAAGTGTCTTAGAACCAGCAAGGCAAGACATCCATGCGCCTGCTGAACCACCAGAGATTGCATAGCCCTCTTTGTTAACTGGGAAGTCATGGCTCATGATGTACTCAAGTGCCTTTGAAACGTCCTGGCGAGCTGATTTAAAGCCGCCGTGGAGTGGGAAAATGCACTGTGAGTAGTTGATGATAAAGAAGTTATAGCCCTGCTTTGTGAGCTCACGAGCCATATGGAGACCATCACAGATGTTAGCATCCATAAGGAATGCTCCTGGTGGGCAGAAAAGTACAAATGGCTTATCTGGGTCACCACGGAAGAAATAGAGCTTAACGCCAGCCTTGTAAGGTTGCTTTAAAACCTCTTCCTTGCTGTAGATGTAGTGCTCAATCTTATAGTCTTTTTTGAATTCATCAGCAAGCCAATCAAATGACTTCTTTTCCTCACTGTGCTGTACACCAAATACAAGGTTCATAAAAACGTTGTCTGTTAGAAGTGAGAAAAAGTGACCTGCTACGCCTGGGCCATTTAGCAAACGGTCGATATTATGGCCTAAAAACTGGGGATAAAAATTAAGGACTGCATAAGGAAGTACTCTTGGGTAGTAAGAAAGTTTCATGATTCTTTTCTCCTTTTTATTTTTTCCTATTTAATTGCAAAATCGCCAGATTTAAGTTGTTTGTACGCATCACTTTCAATTACCTGACGGACGATGTTGCGACAGCAACGGTCAACGTCAGTTTCGTGTACGAATGAAAGAAGCGTACCGAGTACAATCTGAAGGTTCTGAGTTGGGAGTCCAGGCATCGAAAGGTCATTGCCTGCCTTCATTGCAAGGATTGGCGAACCAGAGAAGGTTGAGCCAAACCAGTCAGACATGACGATGCCGTCAAAGCCCCACTCATTACGAAGTACAGTTGTACAAAGGTCGTATGAGTTTGGTGGGTTAACACCATTTACTTTATTATAACTGGTCATAATGCCAGTTGCTTTACCTATTTTTACTGCAAGACCAAAGCCCTTTAAGTAGATTTCACGAAGAGCACGCTCGGATACATTGCTGCTTACCGCCATACGGTTGTCCTCTTGGTTGTTGCAGCAGAAATGCTTGGCTGCAACATAGAGGCCTGGCACGCTCTGTACGCCCGAAATTACGGCTGCAGCACATTTACCAGTTAGCAATGGGTCCTCAGAATAATACTCGAAATTTCGGCCACAGAGCGGATTACGATGGATGTTAAGTGCTGGCGCCAGCCAGTATGTAATACCAAACTCCTGCATTTCACGAGCAACTGCTGTACCCATCTCATAAAGAAGTTCCATGTTCCATGTCTGTGCAAGAGCTACTTCTACTGGAAAAGCTGTTGTATATTGAACAGCTGTCTCACATGACTTTGGATCAGCAAATACAAACTGTTTCAAACTTGGTGGTAAAAGTTCAAGCCCAGCAAGTGGTGAATCAATCATCTTAGTTTTGCCGTTCTTGTAAACGCCAGTATACCTCGTAAGTCTGATACCAGCAGGGCCATCAGCAAACTCAACATTTGGAAGGCCAAACTTTCTCATAAAGCGTGATGTTGAGTGACCAACAGCACCCTCTATCTTGATTGTACGCCCACCATTGAGCATACCAGCACCAACACAAACTGTTGCTTTTTCGAGGAGAGACATCTCTCCTACTATTGCATCAACTTGTGCGCTGTGATATGGCTTTGGAGCTGAGTAATCGTGATATATGGTTTTAAAATCATCTGCATTGATAGGAATCTGTGGAAGAGAACTTATCTCCTCTTCGGGTCTATCAAGGATGTCAAGCTCCTCAAACTCATTTATTGTTGGGCAGATATTTCTAACCTGCTCTACCACAACAAGCTTGTTAAGATTCAGCACAGCAACATTCTTAGTGTTGCGAGAGGAATTACCGACTTTGACAATATAGTCACCCTTATCAAGGATAAAGCGTGCACCAAGTTCCTCGTAACTTGCGCAGTCGCGCAAGTCGAAGAGTATATCAAAGTGCTCTACCTCACCAGGAGCAATAACACCCGTTTTCTTGAATGCAACCAGTGATTTTGCTTCCTTTTTGAGACGACCAGATGGTGCTGAGAGGTAAACCTGAATAACTTCTTTGCCAGGTACCTTACCTTTATTTTTAATATCAACAAAGAGCGTTACTGTTGTCTTGTTGATATTGGCACCACTAGTTTTAATTTCAAAGTCAGTATATGAAAGGCCATATCCAAACGGATACATCGGCTCAACACCATATGTATCAAAGTAACGATATCCAACAAGGATACCCTCCTTGTAGTACTCCTCTTTTAAATTGCCATTTAAGTATGAATACTCATTGGCGAATGGAATGTCCTCATACTTCTTAGCCCATGTGTCAGTGAGTTTGCCAGATGGATTTACCTTGCCACTGATGATATCAGCAAAGGCATGGCCACCCTCTGTGCCTTGCTGGCACATATAAATAACTGCACCTAGGCCGGGAACTTTCGAAAGAAAGTCCATGTTGAGGCTACAACCGATGTTAATTACAAGGATAACCTTTTCATAAGCCTCAACAAGGCGCTGCAAAGACTCGATTTCAATATCTGACAAATCATTGTCGCCATTTTCAATGTGCCTATCAGCGCCTTCGCCGGCCTGACGTGACACAACATAGATAGCAGTCTTTGCTTTTGCCTTATTTGTATCTGCTTTGATTACTTTCAAAGCAGGATAACTTGCTGAGCCCATAAACAGTGCCATAATGTCAGCAAAGTTTGCACGTTTAACAGCATTCATCAAATTGCTAGATTGATTCTTTATTACTTCCGCACGAAGTGCATCATACTTATCAAGCCAGTCATTTGATGTGATTTCAAAGCCAGCGTCAACAAGGCCCTCGTAAATACTTACAGAGTGGCGCTCATTAACATCGCCAGAGCCAGTGCCACCCTTGATTGTGTGGCGCGCACCAGCGCCAAAGAGCGCAATTGGACCTACTTCTACTGGCAATGCATCGTTGTTCTCCAAAAGAACAATACCCTCGCATGCGAGCTTGTAAGCAATTTCCTTATGCGCTATTTCTCGCTCTGATATCTCGTTGTTAAAATTTTGCTTAATGTACTGTCTCATAGTGCTTCAATTTCCTTAATATTAAACTCGTTTCCCTGTATAAGGTAAGTGTTACCACCACTGCAGTATGGGCACGTCTTGCCGTGTGCCACTGTAGAATAGGTCTTTTTACAGTCAGAACAGAATGTCACAGCTGGCAGAGTCTCAATCTTGAGCTCTGCCTCTTTCATTATCTCGTGCTTCGGTACTGCCCACTTCCAGCAATCAATTAAGAGTTCTGGCAGTACAGCAGATACCTCGCCAAGTTCCAATGTGACTGTCTTAACACAAGTCAATTCGTTTTCCTTTGCGACATCTTCGATTTTATCAATGACTGTAAATACTACACCGAGTTCGTGCATGAATTAGTCCTTCTTCTCCTTGAGTTTACGAATCTTAAGTCCAACAGGATACTTAATCATGTTTGGAATAATATACTTAAGTTTCTCTTCACTTGTGCGCATTGTTGAGCAACCAGGAAGATCACGTGTCAAATGAATTGCATCGAAGTGACACTTTGTTGTGCAAAGACCGCAACCGAGACACTTGTTCTCATCAACAACTGAACGTCCGCACTTGAGGCAACGCTCTGTTTCAGCCTTAACTTGATCCTCAGTAAATGTCTCCATGTAATCACGGAATGAGTTCTTGTCAAGATTCTTGCGGTTTGCTTTATTTCTAGCCTGAGTATCATAGGAGTCAACCTTGATATCAGCCTTGTTAAGTTCTACGAAGTTTCTTCTGTCACGACCGATTGTAAGCGTGCAATTTGGCTGTACAAAACGGTGGATAGAAATAGCGCCTTCACGGCCTGCTGCAATTGCATCAATTGCAAACTTAGGGCCTGTGTAAACGTCGCCACCTACAAAGATATCATCAGCGGTCTCTGACTGGTATGTGAGCTTTGATGCCTTGCGGCACTCTGGAATGCCACCCCACTCTGTCACCTGACCGATTGATACGATAACATCGGTGCATTCAACTGTGATTGTATCATTCTCATCATACTTTGGTGCGAACTTACCACCGTCAAATACTGATGTGCACTTCTTAAATACAACAGCTTTTACCTTGCCGTTCTCTGTAAGGATTTCCTTTGGACCCCAGCTGTTGTTGATTGTGATACCGTCAGACTCTGCATCAGCGATCTCCTCATCGAGTGCTGGCATCTCGTCACGGCTCTCAAGGCAGTACATTGATACAGCACCATTGCCACAGCGAACTGCTGAGCGTGCTGCGTCAATTGCAACATTACCGCCACCGATAACAACTACGTTGCCACCGCCAAGTGCAAACTTCTCTGTTGCTGCGGTCTCACGGAGGAATTCAACTGCTGTGTAAACACCCTCTGCGTCCTCACCAGCAACGCCAGCCTTCCTGCCGCCTTGGCATCCAATAGCAACATAAAATGCCTTGTAGCCATCTGCACGAAGTGCATCGAGTGTTACATCCTTACCAACTTCTACACCATACTTAAACTCAACGCCGAGTTCCTTGATGATGTCAACTTCTGCTTCAATGACATTCTTCTCAAGTTTGAAAGATGGAACACCATATGTGAGCATACCGCCTGGACGGTCATTCTTTTCAAAGACTGTTGGCTTGTATCCCTTGAGTGCAAGATAGTATGCACATGAAAGGCCCGCAGGACCCGCACCGATAATTGCAATCTTGGTATCAGCATAGAAGTCCTTATTAAGGGATGGGATAATCTTTTCTGGTACATAGCGTGTTTCCTTGTTGAGGTCACGCATAGCAACAAACTTTTTAATCTCGTCAATTGCTACTGGATCATCAATAGTTCCACGAGTACATGCATCCTCGCAGCGGCGGTTACAGATGTGACCGCAAATTGCCGGAAGTGGGTTATCGAGTTTGATGAGTTCAAGAGCCTCATCATAGCGGCCGTTCTTGGCCATATCGATATAACCCTGAATTGAAATATGAGCAGGACAAGCTGTCTTACATGGCGCTGTACCTGTGTCATATGTTGGGATTCTGTTAACGTCACGATAGTTGTGAGTCCACTTGTCCTCACCCCATGGCTCGTTAACGTATGGAAGCTCATGCTTTGGATACTCAACGTCTGTGCCATCCTTGCGGCAAAGCTTTTGACCAAGCTTTGGAGCACCAGCTGGGCAAACCTCTACGCACTTACCGCAAGCAACACACTTGTCTCTGTCAACGTGAGCAATATAAGCCGAACGTGACATGTTTGGTGTGTTGTAAAGCTGGGAAGTACGAAGTGCATAGCAGACATTTACGTTACAGTTACAGATAGCAAAAATCTTATTTTCACCATCGATATTTGTAATCTCGTGAACAAAACCATTGTCCTCTGCTATCTTCATGATTTCGAGTGCTTCTTCACGTGTGATATATTTACCGCCCTTGTTTGTCTCAACAACATAGTGAGCCATATCACCAACAGCAATACACCAACCCTCTGGGTCATCACCACAGCCCTCACCGTGAGTCTTTCTTGACCTACGGCAAGAACATGGAGACTTTGCATAGACGCCGTCATACTTATCAAGCCAATGAGAGATGTGCTCAACAGATACTGATTGGCTCTCCATCTCAATAGCTTTTTCAACAGGGATGACATGCATACCGATGCCACTGCCACCCTCTGGTACAAACTTGGTTACCATATCAAGAGGAAGTCTTGTCATTCTCTCAAAGAAGATACCGAGTTCTGGATTAGTATCAAGGAATCCACTCATGTTAGAGAACTCTGCGCTTCCTGGAACGAACATTGGAAGCACATACTGTTTCTCGTGTTGTGGGTTCTCCCAGTTGTACTCGATAACACCACTGAGTGCCATCTTTTCAAGAAGTGGTTCTAAATACTCCTCTGATTTACCTGTTGCCTCTGCCATCTGTTTTAATGTCTTTGGCTTTCTAACACCCATCTTGAGTGCTACTTCTGCCATCTCATCAGTACACATAGCAGCAAGTCCCCAATACTCTGGGTCATCCTTTGTAATCTTTGCAAGACCGAGTTTTTGAGGAATTCTATCAGTTATTGCCTTGCCAAGCTCAGCAATAATTGGTCTAAATGGCTCATTTGGGTCTGGCTTGTATTCCGGATAGACGTAGTCCGGAAACAGTTCTTTGTCAAGTTCCATGATATGGCCTCCCATTAAAATTTCATACGTCATATATTATAACATAACCATCTAAGTTAGATATAGTAATAATATATGAATTTATCAAACCATTTTTAGGCATAAAAAAAGACCAAGTCATACGACTTGGTCCTTTGGTGCGAGAGACGGGACTTGAACCCGTACGAGTCGCCCCACACGCCCCTCAAACGTGCGCGTCTGCCGATTCCGCCACTCTCGCATGCTACGCACGGAGTATTCCCCTCACGCAACATTACGTATTATAGCAAAGCGTTTTTGCCTTGTCAACAACTTTTTGCCTTTTAATTATAAAATTAATCATAATACTGCTCACGGCGCCTCTTTTTGATTATTCTATAGACTCCGTAGCCGGCAAACACAAGCGCGAACACGCCAAGTCCGATGTAAGTTGAGATATTTGAATTACCATCAACTTTAAGATCAGACCAATAGTTTGTCATAAGAGACTGAACATCATTTGGCATGTTGTGGAAGTATTGATAGTTCTCAATAAGTGAATCATCTGGATAGATGATTTCATCACCCTGAAGGCTGTACTCATCAAGATCACGAACGATTACATTTGGAGTCGCATAGCAGATATATTCTGCATTTGCGAGTGCCACCTCTGGCTCCTCCATAAAGTTGATATAGAGTTCCGCTGCGCCCTTGTTTTGCGTAGTTGTTGGGATACACATCGAGTCAACAAAGACGTTAGCGCCCTCCTTTGGATAAGCAACGTCAAGGTCCTCGTTATTGTCCATCATAGTAACTATATCGCCAATGTAATAAGGCGCCACTGCAGCATCTCCGCTTTCCATAATATTGAACACTTCGTCCATTACATATGAGCGAACAACTGACTTTTGCTCAAGAAGCTTATCATAGGCAAGAGCCCAATCAGATGGATTGGTTGAGTTATAATCCTGGCCAAGGAGCGACTGAGCAATAGCAAAGCCATCACGTGGGTTGTTAAACATAAGGATTTGGCCCTGATAATTCTCATCCCAAAGGATGCTCCAACTATCAGGCTTTTCCTTAACCATTTTTGTATTATAAACAAGGCCAACGTAGCCTACGTTGTATGCAACTGTGTACTCGTTTGATACATCAAAATAGAGGCCCTTGTACTTCTCATCGATGTACTTAAAGTTTGGTATGTTCTTCATATCAAGCTTTAAGAGGAGCCCCTCTTTTACCATACGCTCAATCATATAGTCAGATGGAATAATAACGTCGTAGTTAGCACCACCAGACTTTATCTTAGCATACATATCCTCATTACTATCAAAGTTGGTATAGTTAACTTTGATACCAGTGAGTTCCTCAAAATATGCGTTTACATCAAGTGAGTCCTCTGCACCATCAGAGATATACTCGCCCCAGTTATATACATTGAGAGTTGTGCCCCTATACGGATTGTTGGCGTAGTAATCCTTGTCGATTTTGTAATCATCAAGGCTGTATGCGAAGGCTGGTACTGCGAAAGCAGAAAGCATAACAACTATTGCAACAGCAGAAAGTACTACCTTTGGTAGTGCGTTTCCTGCATTGCTTGCAACCTTGTTAAGACTTGCCTTTTCGCGTCTGAGCCTACGCTTTTCGCGCAGGTCTTCGTCCTGCGCAACGTTTGTAAGAACGAGAAGCAAAAGCACTGTTACAAAGATAATAGCTGAAAGAGCATACATATCTGGTGTTACGCGCTTTTTAGTCATTGAGTAAATCCTAATTGGAAGTGTCTGGAACTCAGGGCCACTTACAAAATAAGAAATTACGAAGTCATCAAGAGAGAGCGTAAACGCCATAATAAAGGCAGCGAGTATCTCCGACTTGATGTAAGGCAATGTTACCTTGAAAAAGGCCTGTACAGGCGTACAGCCAAGATCACAGGCAGCCTCAGTCAAATACTTGTCCATAGACCTAAATCTTGGCAAGATGTTGAGTATAACATAAGGCAACTCAAAGGTAATATGCGCAAGAAGCATAGTTGCAAATCCCAATACGCCTGATATTTTGAGTATGGTTCCTATGAATACGAAAAGAAGCATCATAGAGATACCAGTTACGATATCAGGATTCATCATTGGGATGTTAGTAACTGTCATTACAGACTTCTTATACCAACGTGTCTTGGAATAGTAAAGACCAGTTGATGCAATAGTACCAAGGACTGTTGAAATGATTGATGAGATAATAGCGAGCACCAAAGTATTTTTAAGTGCTGTTATTGTTGCAGCATCATGGAACAGTTCCCTGTACCAATGGAAAGAAAATCCTGTGAACACACTAGTGCTATTTGATGAGTTGAATGAATAGAACACCAAAACAGCAATAGGAATGTATAGCAAGATAAAGATGAGAATCATATAGATTCTAGGAAGTGTTTTAAGCTTTCTCATGCTACTACACCTCCCTCATCTGTGTCTCCAAACCTGTTCATTACTGCAAGACAGATAAGGATGAAGACCATCAAAAGAAGTGATATTGCCGCACCAAGGTTGTAGTTATAAGCTGTCTGGAACTGCATTTCAATTACGTCACCGATAAGTGTGTACTTACCGCCACCGAGTTTCTGGCTTATGTAGAAAGTTGATACTGATGGTACAAATACCATAGTTACACCTGATACGATGCCAGAACGTGTGAGTGGAATCATAACGTCCTTGAGTGTCTGGAAGCCGGTGGCTCCAAGGTCACGTGCAGCCTCAATAAGCTTGTAGTCAAGCTTGGTCATAGCTGTATAAAGTGGGATTACCATAAATGGCAAATAGTCATAGACCATACCAAAGATAACAGCACCACTTGTGTTAATCATATGAATTGGGTGAAGTCCGATAGATGTCAGGATAGTGTTGATAATACCCGAATCCTCAAAGAGCACCATAATCGCATAGGTACGAAGAAGGAAGTTCATCCACATCGGTACCATTACAAGCATAATGAGTATCTTTTGACTCGAAGCCTTGGACTTTGAAATAAAGTATGCGAGCGGGTATGCGATAACAAGACAGATTAAAGTTGCAATAATTCCAAAGTAGATAGAACGTGCAATTGTATCTGTATATATCGAGAGACCCGATATGTTTGCAAATGTGAAGTTACCATTTGCATCTGTTAAGGCATAGAAAGCAACTATGCAAAGAGGTGCTAGGATGAATACCAAGCACCAAAGCGCATATGGAGCAGAAATGCCATTATACGTTTTGTTATTCATCCTCTGTTTCCTCTACGTCTACAAGAATCTCATCGACATCACTGATGTGGTCCATCTCGTCAGAGAAGCTTGAATAGTCACCATAGCGTCCAGAATACTTGGACTTTTTCATTACGTGTATTTCATCTGGCTTGATTAAAAGGCCTATCTTGTCTCCTACTGCGCTGTAGTCAGTAGTCTGAATCATCCATTTAAAGCCACCGATATCAACGATGATCTCATAGTGAACACCCTTGAAAGTTACGTTTGTTACAACGCCAGAAATCATACCCTTTTCTGGTGTTGTGATATCAACGTCCTCAGGTCTTATTACAACGTCAACAAGTTCATCCTCGGAGAATCCCTTGTCTACGCACTTAAATACGTGACCTGAAAACTCAATAGCGAAGTCCTTTTTCATAACACCGTCAAGGATGTTAGACTCGCCGATAAAGTCAGCAACAAATGCGTTTGCTGGTTCGTTATATATATCAGTTGGAGAACCTATATGCTGGATTTCGCCCTTGTCCATAACAACGATTGTATCAGACATAGAAAGGGCTTCTTCCTGATCATGAGTTACATAGATAAATGTGATACCAAGACGCTTTTGAATCTTTTTAAGTTCAACCTGCATGTCCTTGCGGAGCTTTAAGTCGAGCGCGCCAAGAGGCTCGTCGAGGAGCAACACGCGTGGGTCAACCGCAAGTGCACGAGCGATTGCGATACGCTGTTGCTGACCGCCAGAGAGCGAGTCGATAGAGCGTCGATTGAAACCTTTCAAATCGACGAGTTCGAGCATCTCCTCTACCTTTTGCTTAATGTCGCGCTCTGGCATCTTGCGAAGGCGCAAGCCGAACGCTACGTTGTCATACACATTAAGGTGTGGGAACAACGCATAACGCTGAAAAATGGTGTTCACCTGTCTCTCATGAGCGGGAACACCATTGATGCATTTATCTTCAAAGATAACTTCTCCCGCGTCCGGCTCTTGGAAACCTGCAATAATTCTAAGGGTAGTCGTCTTACCACAGCCCGAAGGGCCGAGTAACGTGACAAACTCCCCATCTCGAATTTTCAGATTTAAATCCTTTAGAACCGGCTCGCCGTCAAAAGCTACCGATATGTTTTTTAACTCAATAATAACGTTCTTTTCCAACTATGCACTTCCTCTCGGGTTATTCACATTCCTCAGTACAATGTGCTTCCTTCCAATCTTCAACGTATTGAAGAATAAGTTTTGCAGCGCCATCAACGCCAATCTCTGACGAATTGACACAGAGATCATACTCATTGGCAACGCCCCATTTAAGACCAGTGTAGTACTCGTGATAAGCACCACGCTTTTTGTCTTTCTTTTTAACTATTTTAGCAGCCTCTTCTAAATCAACATTTTCCATCTCAGCAATACGCTGAGCCTTTGTATCATCATCAGCTGTTATAAATATACGAATCAAATTTGGGAAATCACGAAGAACCCACTCTGCGCAACGTCCTACAATAATGAGTGACTCGCCTGTCTCAGCAAGTTCACGCTCATAATCAAATACCATCTCAGCAACGATGTCCTCCATTGAATTGGAGTAACCACGACGCTGTCTTGTAATAAATAAATTACGTTTTTTCTCATCGTGCTCACGGACAAATTTTGGATCAACGCCGTGATTTATTGACATCTGTCGGAAGAAGTCTCTATCAAGAACTGGAAGTTCTAACTCCTCGCCAACCTTTTCGGCGATTAAATGACCTAAACTACCATATTCACGGCCAATAGTGATAATAATCTGTTTATCTTGCATTGTATGAAACTCCTTTCCTAGATTAAGCGTACTTTACGAAAAGTGAAAGCATGCAAATAGTGATTACTATTACTGTTGCAGGTGCATTGTACTTGCAGTACTTGCCCCAGCCTACTGGGTGACCAGCCTTTGCAATAAGGGATGTGCCAACAACGTTTGCTGATGCACCAATTGGTGTTGCACTACCACCGATGTCGGTGCCAAGTGCAAGTGTCCACGCGAGAGTCTCAAGTGGAACACCAGTTGATGCTGCCATAGCCTGAATAACAGGAACCATAGTTGCAGCAAATGGGATGTTATCAACAAAGGCAGATAGTATTGCTGAAAGCCAGATAATAATGGCAATCATAACAAGTATATTACCGCCTGATACCTTACCAATGAAGTTTGCGACCAGAGCAAGACAGCCTGTCTCCTCAAGACCTGCTACTACAACAAAGAGGCCTACGAAAAAGAGAAGTGTCTTGTAGTCAACCTTTTTAAGAACAACCTTAACATCATCAAAGCCAAATGAAACAAGAAGGTTAATTATTGTAATAATAGTTGCAAATACACCTATAGTTGCAACTGAAAGTTCTGTAATTGAGTGCGTTACAAGAAGTGCAACAATTGTAAGGAAGACAATTACTGAACCAATAAAACCCTTCTTATTTTTGATACAGTCAGCTGGATTTGGATAGACTATATCAGCAGGTCTGTCGAGTTCTGACTGCTTGAGTGGTTTTCTCATAACGATGAAGAAATAAAGCATTACCACTATCAATGCAATACCTGCAATTGCACCAGTATTAGTAACAAAATCAAAGAATGAATAACCAAGAGCTGTACCAATGATGATATTTGGTGGGTCACCGCACATTGTTGCAGAACCACCAAGGTTAGCACAGAAAATTTCGGCAAGTACAATTGGTACTGGATCGAACCTAAGTGTCTTGGCAAGTGTGATAGTAACAGCAGCAAGGAACATAATTACTGTGATGCTGTCAATAAACATCGCAAGGAATGCAGACATTGCCATAAAGCAAACAAGGAGTGCAACTGTCTTGTAATTTACAAGTTTTGCAATCTTGAGGCAGAGCCATTCAAAAAATCCTGAGTGTCCCATACCCTCAACCATTACAGTCATACCTGCAATGAATATAATTGTAGCCCAGTTGATACCGAAGGATTCCTCTCCTCCGCCATACCAAAAGCCCAAAGTTACAAGTGCTTTTAAATTCAAAGTTTTAATAATGGCATCTACTGAATGCATACAGATGCCAAATACAACAACCATTGTTGCAAGACCAGCAACCAAGGTTGTAATATGACGTTCCAAAACCTCAGTTATAATCGCACCAAACATAAGCAAGAAAATTACGATGGCGCAAATCTTTGCAGCTAACATTTTTAAAGCCCTCTTATTATAAATATATAATAATACGAATTATATATCCTAAAACCTTCAATTTCAATAGATTTGTTGACAATAAATCAAATAAAATATAAAATGATAAACGATGATTTTTTAAGGAGATAATTATATGAAAATCGCAGCAGACAATATTAAGGAATTTGGCACAACAGAAGCAATCATTTGTCCACGTTGTGGCAAAAACGTTTTTATGCAACTTTTAAAGGCAACAAATGGTGTTGGCGTATTAAATGTTCCTCTTCTTACATTTAACATTGACCTCTTCGCTATCTGCCCAGAGTGCAGTTCAATGTTTGCTGTAAACAACGACATAGCCAAGAAAATTGGTTCAAGCAACAAAACTAACAAGTACTCAATGGTCAATGAGAAAAACATCACATTCCTCAAAGATTTAAAGTAATAAGCATAACAAAAGGACGGTTGGATAATCCAACCGTCCTTTATTTTTTACTTAGAAGTATCTCTTGAGCATACCCTCAAGTGCCTTGCCGTGACGAGCTTCGTCGCGTGCCATCTCATGAACTGTGTCATGGATTGCATCGAGGTTGTTCTTCTTAGCGCACATAGCGAGGTCGAACTTACCCTGTGTTGCGCCGTACTCGCAGTTAACTCTCCATGCGAGGTTGTCCTTGGTTGTAGCCTTCATATTTGGCTCAAGGTCTTCACCGAGGAGTTCTGCGAACTTAGCTGCATGCTCTGCCTCTTCGTAAGCTGCCTTTTCCCAATAAAGGCCGATTTCTGGATATCCTTCACGATGAGCAATACGAGCCATGCAAAGGTACATACCTACCTCAGAGCATTCGCCCTGGAAGTTAGCCATAAGCTGGTCGAAAATGTACTTCTTATCCTCATCAGAAATATCAGGATTGTTTTTAACTGTTTTAGCATAGATGCCATACTCATGCTCAGCAGCAAGCTTCATTTCGCCTTCTACTACTGTGAACTTCTCACCAGGAATACCGCAAGTTGGGCACTTCTCTGGTGGCTGGTCTCCTTCGTGAACATATCCACATACTGGACATACATACTTCATAATGTTTTTCCTCCAAATATTAAAAATTATTTTTTTGCGCCATGTTTTGGTTGATATTTTTTTGCTCTACGATTCTTATTATATACTCTTAAGGCGACAATTAAAAGTATTACAAATACAACTGCGCCAAGAATAATATATATAATCTTTGTAAATATACTCGATGCTTTATTTTCCT
Organism: Candidatus Limimonas egerieequi; assembly: GCA_018064455.1. Classification (GTDB taxonomy): domain Bacteria; phylum Bacillota; class Clostridia; order Oscillospirales; family Acutalibacteraceae; genus UBA1227. The sequence goes on from JAGHVH010000010.1 coordinate 212,571, forward strand.
TCTTTACAGTTGCTTTTGGCTTACTCTTTTCAGCCTCTTTGGCCTTTTCGGCTGCTATCCTTTCCTCTTCCTCGTGGATAGCTTTATACGATGTGATGTTCTCCATCATATCTTTGCCAGTGTCAGTGCCTACGCTTGTACGATAGAGTCCAAACTCATCACAACTGTACTTGTAGTCATCAGATACATAGAACCAACACCACTGTTGAGAAGCATGCTTTTTGTATGCTTCTTTTGCAACATCAAGTGCTGTCATTCCACCAAAGGAATCAAGTGGAACCTGTAAGTTTAGTTCCATTGCATTTTCTTTGTAAAGGTGGATATAAGTCTTTTTAACATCAAAAGTATTTGACTGTGCAAGTGTATCGACAGCCTCCGCTACAGCCTTTGCCATTACACGGTGTTGACCGTGACCATATTCGCCCTCAAAGTCCTGAGTGATAATAACTTGAGGCTTATATTTCGTGATATATCCCTTGAAAGTCTCAAGGACCTCATCATAGTTGCATGTCTTAAGTCCAGACTCAAGATCCATTGAATATGCGTCCTTGACATCGCCAACTATTGGATAGTTGGTGAGACCCAAAGTCCACATAGCGTCAAGGCGCTCGTGTTCGCGGTGCTTTTCAGTTGCCAAGTGGTTGGTCATCACTGCAAGCTGGACATTCATGTCCGGATGGTTTGCAATGATGTCAACTATTGCACCGCCAAGGAAGAGCGACTCGTCATCTGCGTGAGCTGCAAAAGCGAGGACATCAACCTCATCCTGAGGTTTTTGCCACTTTTGCAAGTCCTTTGGCTCTTCGCCGTCGGCGAAGGCCTTGATAAAGCAGATTGACTGTGCCTCATCAAGCGTCATTGAAAATGACTTTGATGGGCTATCAAGTTTTACATATTGATGAAGGAAACCATCATCAATTGTTTTTGTGTCATCAAGTTTCCAAGCTGATGGAGCGGTTGACCAAACAATATAAGCCGATACCAAATCCTTGTCGCTTGTTATTTCAATCTTGCTACCCTTTGCAAAATCTGTTTTTGATGTGTAAGCAGTGTTGGTTACAACCTTTTGATACTCGGTAGCACCAACTTTTACTTTGATATCAGCCGCATTTGCAGGGAGCGCAAAAATTAGGCAAAGCAACAGAGAAAGCAAAAAGACAAGTGAAAACTTCTTCATAAAATCATCCCTTAAAGTGTTACTTTGTGGAATACTTTCTTACCCTTCTTAACTACGATGCCGTTTGCAAGTGCATCAGCATCATATGATGTCTGTGGGTCAGTTACTTTTGCGTCATCAACAGAGATACCACCCTGTTGAACAAGACGTCTTGCCTCACCATTTGATGATGCAAGGCCTGCTTTAACCATAATTGACAAAATACCAATTTTGCCATCTGTCAAATCAGTCGCATCAAGCTTTGTCTCTGGCATATTCTCAAGGTCACCAGCGCCACTAAAGAGTGCGCGTGCTGTTGCCTGTGCCTTGTCTGCTTCTTCCTTGCCGTGAACCATATTTGTAAGTTCATAAGCGAGAATTTCCTTAGCTTCGTTGAGCTTTGCGCCCTCCCACTTGTCCATCTCATCTATCTGCTCAAGTGGCAAGAATGTAAGCATACGGATGCACTTCATTACATCTGAGTCGCCTACGTTGCGCCAGTACTGATAGAACTCGTATGGAGATGTCTTGTTAGCATCAAGCCATACAGCATTACCAGCTGTCTTACCCATCTTCTTGCCCTGTGAATCAGTAAGAAGAGTGATTGTCATAGCATGAGCGTCCTTGCCAAGCTTCTTTCTAATGAGTTCTGTACCGCCAAGCATATTAGACCACTGGTCATCTCCACCAAACTGCATGTTGCAGCCATAGTGCTGGAAGAGATAGTAGAAGTCATATGACTGCATAATCATATAATTAAACTCAAGGAATGAAAGACCCTTTTCCATTCTCTGCTTGTAACATTCAGCACGAAGCATGTTGTTTACTGAGAAGCAAGGTCCAACATCACGGAGAAGTTCGATATAGTTTAAATTAAGAAGCCATTCAGCGTTGTTTACCATAATAGCTTTGCCTTCACCAAATTCGATGAAGCGTTCCATCTGGCGTTTAAAGCATTCAGCATTGTGATCAATATCCTCTTTTGTGAGCATCTTTCTCATGTCAGTTCTACCAGATGGGTCACCAATCATAGTAGTACCGCCACCGATTAAAGCAACTGGCTGGTTGCCTGCCATCTGAAGACGCTTCATAAGTGTCAATGCCATAAAGTGGCCAGCTGTAAGACTGTCAGCTGTGCAGTCAAAGCCAATATAGAACTTGGCTTTGCCTTCGTTGACCATCTTTCTAATCTCGTCCTCATTTGTTACCTGTGCGATAAGTCCACGGGCAACAAGTTCTTCATAAATTCCCATTTTTAACTCCTTCTAAATACACGCGCTTTCGATCATTTCGAGAGCGCTCTTAATTTGCAATTCTGTTACATTTACGCCACCAATAATTCTGGCAACTTCTTTGATTCGACCGTCCCTGTCGAGTGGCGTCACATACGTATAAGTCTTCTCATTTTGAACTTTCTTTTCAACTACAAAATGATTATCCGCATAGGATGCGACTTGTGCGCTGTGCGTGATACAGATTACCTGGCTCTTTTGACCTACGCTCTTTAAAACCTTGGCAATCTTTTCTGCTGCACTACCTGAAACGCCTGTATCAATCTCATCAAAAATCATCGTACCAACGTTATCATTGGCAGAGAGGACGTTCTGTATTGCAAGCATAATTCTTGAAAGCTCACCACCAGACGCGATCTTTGCAAGAGGCTTGAGTGCCTCACCTGGGTTTGGAGATATCAAGAATTCTATATTATCTGGACCCGTTGGGCTCAGTTTTGTGCGTTCAAAGTTAACTGCAATTTCAACATTTGGCATATCAAGGAATGTAAGTTCATGTTTTACGTGAACTTCAAATTCAGACGCCGCATGTTTTCTTGAAAGCGAAAGCTTTTCGGCAGCCTCAAGGAGGATTTCCTTGTCAGCCTCAAGCTTTGCTATTATTTCATCCTGGCTGAGATTGAGGTTCACCAATGTCTCGAGCTCGTCCTTGGAATTTTGAAGGTACTCGAGTATCTCTTCCTCTGACTCACCATACTTACCCTTGAGTTTAAAGAGAAAACTTATTCTCTCCTCTATTTCAGACAACTTCTCAGGATCAAACGATAAATCAAAGAGCGTCTGCTCTATCTCATTTTTCTTCTCCTCAAGTTGATATGTTATCTCAAGCATACTAGATGCCATTTTAGATGCAGGCTCATAGTGAGCAGCCGACTTTTCCACAGCCTTGGAGGCGTCATACATGGCGTTTACAACGCCAGTTGTATCATCGCCATCTTGGAGGATGGAAAGTGCATCACGAAGGCCCTTGATAACCTTTTCTGAGTTCCTAAAAAGGTCACGTTTGTCGCAGAGTTCGTCATATTCACCGATACGAACACCTGCATTTTCTATTTCAGCAATCTCATGCTGCAAAAATTCAATTCGTTTTTGTTTCTCCTCCTCATTTTGAGAGAGAGATTTAAACTTCCTATAGAGGTTTGAGTAAGCGACATACTTTTCAAGATAGTCGCCATAAATATCCTCGTTGCCTGCAAGAGCATCAAGGTATTTGTAGTGACATTCTGGGTTTAAAAGATTTTGGCTATCGTGCTGTCCATGAATACTTATCAATTCTTTGCCCAGTGTCTTGAGCATTGATACGGTTACAGCATTGCCATTTACTTTGCAAGAGTTCCTGCCATCAAGGGCAATCACTCTCGAGATATTTAGTGCCTTATCTTCACTTGTTGGAATTCCCATGGATTCCATCAGTTTCTCGACACTTGGGGAAATGTTTTCAAAAAGTGCGGACACCTGTGCCTTTTCAGCACCGGTCCTTATCAGTTCCTTTGAAGTGCGTTCACCAAGGACAGCTGAGAGTGCATCGATGATAATTGATTTACCAGCACCCGTCTCTCCGCTCATAACGTTAAGACCGTTGCCAAAATCAATGGCAGCAGACTCAATAATCGCTATGTTTTCTATCCTCAGTGTACTAAGCATTTTAGTCTCCGATCATCTTATGAATACTTGTGCAAAGTGATTTTGCAGCAGCCTCATTGCGACAGAGCACAAAGATAGTATCGTCGCCTGCGATAGTACCGACGATTTCATCTTTGTCTGTTGCGTCAAGAGCTGCACAAGCGGCATTTGCCATGCCTACATGTGTTTTAATAACACATGTGTTAAGAGCGTAATCGGCGCTCATAACAGCCTCTGCAAAGATTGCATTGTATTTTGATGAAAGCTTCTCGCTTGGTGTCTCACTTGCAGCATATGCTGATTTGCCATGAGCGCCAATACGTTTAACAAGCTTTAGCTCCTTAATGTCGCGAGAAATTGTAGCTTGAGTTACCTCAAATCCCCTAGACTTAAGCTTTGAAATCAACTCATCTTGAGTGTACACAGGCTCTGCCTTGATAAGGTCAAGGATTGCGTCCTGTCTTTGTTTTCTAATGTTCATTTCTTTCCCCTTTACTTGCCAAGCAACTTAGAATTAAGAATTTCAAAGAATGCCTCATTCTTAATTCTGATAAACTCAGCGACCTTTTCCGACTTTTTAATCTCTATCCTATCTCCTACGCCAATCTCAAATGTAACGCCACCATCAAGTGACAACAGCAAATTTTTATTTGCTGACTTTTCATCAACAGAAAGAGTAATTTCGTTTTCAGCACTAAAAACAGTTGAACGTGAGAACAATGTCTGTGGACAGATAGGCGTTACAACTATTGCTTCCATGCTTGGATTAATTATTGGGCCACCAGCAGAAAGTGAATATGCTGATGAACCAGTTGGAGTTGCAACTATTACACCATCTGCACGGTATGTGCTCGAGCGCTTACCATCACAGTCAACATCAATATCAGTAATTCTTAGTTCGCCATTACGAGCTAATACAGCATCGTTGATACAACTGTCACTCATTACAACCTGTCCTTTTCGGATAACAGATACATCAAGGAGCATACGTCTATCAATTGTGTAATCCCCATCTATTAAGTTCTTTAAAAGCTCAAGTTCGTTGCTCTCAAGACCGGCCATAAATGCGAGTGTACCGGCATTGATACAGAGTATTGGTTTTTTGTAATCAACAGTTTGTCTTGCAGCATTTAAAACCGAACCGTCGCCACCAACTGATATGATTACGTCACACCACTCTATGAGTTCTTGGAATTTAAAGTGTTGCATTGTTGGCATAGCACAAAAACTAATATGTACCTCATCAAGGCAAGCATATTCAGCGCCATACTTATCAAGCCACTTACATATTTCAAGTGTGACTCCGTGAGCTTTTTCTCTAGTTAAATTAGGCAAGAGTGCAATTTTCATTGTTTATCCTCCCCATTTAGTACCTCATGAGATTTCTCTGCAAGTTCAAGTGCAGAGAAAGAAAGCATATTCTTTGGGTCGTCAGATTTCTCAATAAACATCAAGTACTCAATGTTGCCCTCTGGGCCCTTAATCGGTGAGAAATCAAGTCCCTTTATAGTAAATCCATTTTCAACTGCGAAAGAGGTAATCGTCTCAAGGACCTCAGCGTGTGTTGAGAGTTCACGTACAACGCCCTTTTTACCAACCTTTTCGCGTCCGGCCTCAAACTGTGGTTTGATAAGGCAGACAGCCTCACCACCATCTGTGAGTAGAGTCCTCATAACTGGAAGAATAATTTTGAGAGAGATAAAGGAGACGTCAACTGATGCAAAATCAATTGGATCAGGGACCTCCTCTGTTGTGCAGTTCCTAAAGTTGGTACGCTCCAAATTTACAACTCGTTCATCCGAGCGAAGTTTCCATGCAAGCTGTCCATATCCAACATCGATTGAATAGACCTTGACTGCTCCATTTTGGAGCATGCAATCTGTAAAGCCACCTGTTGAGGCACCTATGTCCATACAGGTCTTGCCCTCAAGAGTTAGTGGGAATACCTTCATTGCTTTTTCAAGCTTGTATCCGCCACGGCTCACATATGGCATCTTGCTGCCACGAACCTCTATTGCATCTGTAGGTTTTATTTGCGCGCCACTTTTGAGTTCTTTCTGGCCGTTGACATACACCTGTCCAGCCATAATAAGTGCGCGTGCTTTTTCACGACTATCCGTGTGACCTTGCTCAAAAACAGCAACGTCAAGTCTCATCTTGTCGCTCAACCCTATACTCTCCTTAAAACTTCTTCTACCATCTTTTCACTTGAGAGACCAAATTCTTCCTCAAGTTCCTTAATGCTTGCGTGATGTACAAAGGTATCTTCTATAGCAATATGTGAGAAGTCACCCTTATAGGCACCTTCCATAAGCATTGTGGCGAATGTCTCGCCTGCGCCACCTGCTTTTATTCCCTCTTCGAAGAATAATATGGTGTCAGACTTCTTCGCCTCTTTTATCGCAAGCTCATCAATAGGCCAAACCCTATTGAGCTTAATAATCTTGACATCAATGTCGTATTCTTTTAGCTTCTCCTGTGCTTTAACTGCATTGGAGAAAAGACTACCATACGTCACGATTGTAACTCTGCTTGATTTCTTGCCAAAGATGGACACAGGCTCTGGCAGAGCCTTGTAGTTCTTTGGCAAATAGCCCTCATATCCGCGTGGATAACGGACGGCTACTACGTGGCCGTCACCATCCACCGCCTGATGGAGGGCAATGCCAAGCTCCTCATATGAGCTTGGGCTATATATAACGGTGCCTGGTATTGATTTGAGGAATGCAACATCAAGGATGCCTTGATGGCTGCGTCCATCCTCACCTACAAATCCAGCTCTGTCAACGCCAAGGATAACTTTATTATTCTGCATTGCAACATCGTGAACGAGCTCATCGTATGCACGCTGGAGGAATGTTGAATAGACAGCGAATACAGGAATCATATCGCCCTTGGCAAGACCACCAGCAAATGTTGCGCCAAACTCCTCAGCAATGCCAACGTCAAAGAACCTATTTGGATAGCGCATTGCGAAATTCTGAAGACCCGTTCCGAGCATCATTGCAGCAGTAATAGCGCAAATCTTGTCATTCTCTGCTGCAAGTTCGCAGAGGTATTCACCAAATGTATCTGAATAATTCTTGACACCAACCTTGGCAATCGGTTCACCTGTTACAACATTAAAACGTGAGATGCCATGGAACTGCGCTGGGTTTAGTTCAGCCGGTTCATAACCCATGCCCTTGACTGTTTCAATGTGAAGGAGCACTGGTGAATCAAATTCTTTGGCAGCCTCAAGTGCACGTGTAAGCGCCAAGATGTTATGTCCATCAACAGGTCCCATATACTCAAAGCCCAAGTCCTCAAAGAAGTTACTCTGATAGAGATAATCCTTGGCTACCTTTTTAATTTGGCTTCCCTTATCATGGAGAGCAGTACCACCTGGTAAAGACTCGAGCACATCAATGAAAAAGCCCTTTGCCTTGTAGTAATGCCTATTGGTGCGCATTGCAGCAAGGTACTTTGCAAATGAACCAACTGGCTGTGAGATAGACATCTCATTGTCGTTTAGGATGACAATAAGTTTTGAATTGGCACGGCCAGCATTGTTAAGTGCCTCGTAAACCAAGCCACCAGTAAATGAACCATCGCCAATAATTGCTATTGTGTATGAGTCGTCTCCTTTTAATTTTTTTGCAACCGAGAGTCCAAATGCTGCTGAAATAGATGTGCCAGAATGGCCTGCAGCAAATGTGTCATGCTCAGACTCCTCTGGATTAGGGAATCCAGAGATGCCGCCATTTTGGCGAAGTGAATCAAAGTCATCATATCTACCAGTCAACAACTTGTGTGTATAAACCTGGTGACCAACGTCCCAAACGAACTGATCCTTTGGTGAATCAAATACCTTGTGAAGAGCAAGAGTCAATTCAACTACACCAAGGTTGGACGCAAGGTGACCACCTGTCTTTGCAACAGTTGACACAAGTTTTGTACGTATCTCCTTTGCAAGGACATTTAGTTCGCTATATGTTAAGTTTTTAAGTAGCTGTGGATTATTTGCCACTCGCTCCAAATACTTATTTTCCATATCAAGCCTCTTATTTATTGCGCTCTAGCAATTGTTTTGTAAGGTAAACTATATTTTCGTTATTCTCAAAAGTTTCAAGTGCCGAAAGTGCCTTGTTTGTAAGTTCCTCTGCCTTTGCTTTTGCACCATCAAGGCCAAGCAAAGTTACATATGTAGCCTTACCATTTGTTTCATCCGAACCAACAGCTTTGCCAAGTGTTGCCTCGTCACCTGTGACATCAAGGATATCATCGACGATTTGGAAGGCAATTCCAAGGTTTTCTGCATACTCCTTGGCAGCCTCATATTGCGCATTGTTTGCCTTTGCAGCATTGCAGCCAAGCTCACATGCGCAACGGATGAGCGCGCCAGTTTTGAGCTTATCGGTTTCTGCAAGGCGTTCAACTGTCACATCGCTTGACTCCTCATTTGCAAGGTCAAGTGTCTGACCGCCAACCATGCCATAGATACCAGCATAATTCGCAAGTGCACGTGTGCACTTGACAATTGTATGGTCATCAACGCCAGCGTCTGATGCAATCTGGAATGCATAAGTAAGGAGTGCGTCACCAGCAAGGACCGCATATGCCTCGCCAAATTTCTTATGGCAAGACTCCTTGCCACGACGATAGTCATCGTCGTCCATGCAAGGAAGGTCGTCATGAACAAGAGAGTATGTGTGAATCATCTCAAGAGCACATGCAAATGGAAGTGCATCGGCTATGTTGCCACCGCACAACTTGCAAAACTCAAGTGCCAAAATTGGTCTAAGCCTCTTGCCACCGATTTCAACGCTGTACTGCATAGCATCAGCGACCTTTTGATAGTCAGTGTGATCAATTGATAAATAATCGCAAAGAGTTGCGTTGATTAAGTTGTAAAGTGATTGATAGTATTCCTCAACTGTTTGCATTACTTTGAAACCTTCTCCCCTTGAAGTGTAACTATTGTTTGCTCTGCCTTATCAAGGGATTCGTTACAGAATGCAGCGAGCTTTGTTCCCTCTTCAAAAAGCTTTAATGATTCATCAAGTCCCAATGAACCATCCTCAAGCTTTGCTACTATTTGTTCAAGTCTTGCCATTGACTGTTCGTAGTTTAGTTCAGCCATTACTCTACCTCCGCACGGATTGTGCCATCGTTTAAGCGAATGCTTATTTTATCTCCAGGACTTACTTCCTCTACACTCTTGATTACTCCCTTGTCACCCTCTGTTATGCTATAGCCACGGCTTAGCACCTTGAGTGGTGAAAAGGCATCCAGTTTGCTTGCGAGCACTACAAAGTTTGACCTGTCGCCACTTACCTTTGCTGACGCAGCAGCATTCATCCTATCAACAAAGTTATCAAGGAGTAGCCGCCTTTCATTGATAAGTGCGACTGGGCCTTGCATAACATTGCGAGATGTAAGCAAGTTAAGTGATGTCCTAAGTGTGCTGATGCGGTTTAGCATCAGCTTCTGTGAGCGCATCGTCAGTTGCATGATGTGGTCGCGTTCGGCGAGCACGTCAGGTACAACAATCTCCGCGGCAGCGGATGGTGTCGGTGCGCGCATATCTGCGACGAAGTCAGCAATTGTGAAATCTGTCTCATGGCCGACGCCCGATATTATCGGCGTCTTGGTATCAAAGATTGCACGTGCTACGCGCTCGTCGTTAAAGCACCAGAAGTCCTCAATCGAGCCACCGCCTCGTGCAACGATAATAACGTCTGCCTCACCCGAGGCATCAAGGTCCTCGATTGCTTCAACAATCGACCTCGGTGCGGTCTCGCCCTGCACCAGTGCTGGCGAGATAACAATCCTCGCCATCGGCCAACGCCTGCCAAGGACATTACAGATGTCCTGGAATGCAGCGCCCGTTGGCGATGTAACAACACCAACTGTTTTCGGATACTTTGGCAATGGTTTCTTGGCCGACGTATCGAAAAGGCCCTCCTTTTGGAGTTTCTCCTTGAGTTGCTCAAATGCAATACTCAGCGAACCAACTCCATCAGGTTGCATGTTTTCTATATAAAACTGATAGGCACCGTCACGTTCAAAAACCGAGACACTACCAAAAGCAATTATCTTCATACCATCTGATGGCATAAATTTAAGTTTTGAAGCATTACCCCTAAACATGACCGCCTTAATTGACGATTTATCATCCTTAAGTGTCATATACATATGACCCGATGAGTGTGCTTTGAAGTTAGAAATCTCTCCAACAAGAAACAAAGCCTTGAGTGTCAGATCATAATCCATCAAGGACTTAACATAATTATTCAGTTGTGCAACGGAATAAACTTCCGGTGTCACATCTTGCATAACTTTCTCCTTAAACTAGCGATGCTAGTATTGCTACTCCCGCAGCATTATCACTTGAAAACTCTGGTGTTGCGAAATATGATTCACGTCCCAACGATTCACAGTGAGCACGAAGTGCTGACTGTAAAATGGAGTTAGACATAACGCCACCAGAAAATACAACTGGCAATTTGTTATCAGCATAATCTAGCATTGCGACAATTGCCTTTTCGACATATCGAAGGCAAAATAGTGCAATGTCCTCTGGCGCACAGCCATCATCAAACATCTTTTTGCACTTATTCTCAACGCCAGAGAGTGATGGGTTGCCATCAACACTTGAAACCCTAATGCCAAATGCGTCCTTCTCATCAAGATGAGTCGATTTAAGCGCAAGTTTTTCAAGCTCTGGTCCACATGGGAACTGTAATCCCAACATAACGCCGACGCGATCTATTGCCTGGCCAGCCTTTAAGTCACTTGAAGTGCCTAAAATAGTTGCCGATACAGGACACCTAGCAGATGGTTTAATAAGAAGTGACTCAGTTGTACCACCAGATACGTGGAACGCCATAAACTCTTGACCAACCAAATCAAGTTTGCCTGCGCTATAAAGCGCTGCCATAACGTGGCCCTCTTGATGAGAGACCTCATAAAGCGGTTTGCCGCCTATCGTTGCAATTGATGTAGCAACGGTCTGGCCAACCGTAAAGCAAGGCATGTACGAGTCGTCGGCCCAGCGTGGCCTAATTGACACACCGACAGTGTCGACGTCATTTGCGCCGAGCTCGGCAATCAGTTCGCGCAACTGCTGTGTATGATGAAACACAGCATCTGACTGGCGAATGCCACGCTCACCCGCCTTGACTGGCAATAGCTTTTTGCGATGTATTACATTTTTTGTTTCGCTGTCATAAATTGCAACTGATGTTGTGTAGTTGCTGGTGTCAATCCCAAGGTGAAGGCTCATAGTTCTTTTGAAATACTACCAAGTACACCGTTGATAAACTGACTATCCTCACGGCTTGCGTAATTCTTGGCAAGTTCTACTGCCTCATTGATTGATACACCGGTTGGAATATCATCCATAAAGAGAATCTCACAAACAGCGATTCTAAGGATTGATAGCGACACCTTTGTGATACGGTCGAGTGTCCAACCGACACTGTACTGTGCTATCTTGGCGTCTATATCGCCAACCTTTTCTACGGTAAGTTTTGCAAGCTTTTCAGTAAAAGCTGACTTCTCCATAAACTCTGACTCAAGCGCCATATCAATGATGTCATCTATTGTGAGTTCTGGATTAAAGCTCTTTTCAAAGAGAAGTATAAAAGCTTGCTCTCTCTCTTGACTCCTGTTCATCGTCACACCCCAAAAATATACCCTCCACGACAAAACCGCGGAGGGTGAAATTTGTCGTTTAAAGTTCTGAAGGTTCATTCATTGGAGTTGCTACTCCATTTCCATCAACTATGCCAGAGATAGTAATATCAACACGAGTTACTACACGGCCAGTCATGCTCTGTACTGCTGTCTTTACTGCATTTTGTACTGCTACTGAAACATCTTGAATCTTTGCAGCGTTTGTAAGGACTAGGTACATATGAAGCTTGATGTCGTAATCTGACAATGTAACTTTTACATGCTTGATATTGCCGTTGTTAACCTTGAAAGTTGTGTAGAGATCAGTTGGTCTGATTCCAAGACCTGCAACTCCATCCACGTCCTTTGCAGCGTTAATAGCAATTGTTGCAATTACGTCCTCAGATATTACGAGTCCGCCTGTAAAATTGTTATCTGCCATACTTTGCCTCCTTGCATAAATATGCATAAACTGACATTCATTATACAACTAATTTCTATATTTAACAATAATTATTTATTATAAAGCAAGGTTGAATCAAAAATACATTTTTGATATACTTTGAAGGATAATGACAAAAAGGACGGTCACTACATGAAAGCAAAACTCAAAGCATGGGCCTATAACTGGCGCTTTATAATGCTATCATTTGGAACATCACTAGGCATAATGCTCCTCATTGCATTCTGCTATGATATGTTCCCATTTGGCGATATAACAATCCTTAGGATGGACCTCTATCACCAATACGGTCCTCTTCTTGCGGAACTCTATGACAGGCTTGTTCACGGACAAAGCCTTGTTTACTCATGGCAATTTGGCGGTGGCGGAAGTTTCCTTGGCAACTTCTTCAACTATCTCTCAAGCCCACTTTCATTTGTTGTTTTGCTCTTTGGTCACAAGAATACAACAGATGCCATAGCTTTCATTATCACATTAAAAGCCGCTCTCTCAGCCGCAACTTTGACCTACTATTTTAAGGAGTCAAACGAGTATAAAACATCAAGTTTTTTAACTGCTGGATTTGGTGTGCTCTATGCCTTTTCTGGATACTTTATAGCTTACTATTGGAACTTTATGTGGCTTGACGGAATGATGCTTCTTCCTATCATCATCCTAGGCCTTGAAAAGCTCATAGATGAGGGACGCGGACTCCTCTATTGTCTCTCACTTGCACTCCTTATGTTCTCCACATACTACATGGCATACATGGTGTGCATTTTCTGCGTATTCTACGCAATTTGCTACTACGCTGGCAAGCACAAATTCGGCAAAAAGCTTGCCGTTTCAATCGGCAAATTTGCCGGCTATTCCGTCCTTGCCGGAGGCCTTTCGGCCTTCTCACTATTGCCGACGTTTTACTGCCTTCGCACATGCTCAGCAACGTCTGATTCCTTCCCAACGGAAATCTCAACCTACTTCGATGTTTTCGATTTCCTCTGCCAACATCTTGCTGCTCTTGAGCCAACAATTCGCAGCAGTGGCGAGGATGTCTTACCTAATATTTTCTGCGGTATAATCACAGTAATTTTGGCTCTTATTTACCTCTATACAAAGTCGATTCCATTGAAAGAAAAGGTATCACGCTTTGCCCTACTTTTGTTCCTTTTCCTCTCAATGAACATCAACTATTTAAACAACATTTGGCATGCATTCCATTTCCCAAATGACTTGCCTTATCGCTTCTCTTACTGTTACTCATTTGTACTTATAACACTCGCTGTTAAGGCAATCTTGAGACTTCATGAGATTGACAGCAAGACCATTCTTACAATTGGTCTTGGCGTCTCAGCCTTCATCGTTTTAGCAGAGGAAATCACCTCTAAAAATGTCAAGACAGAGACAGTAATTATAAGCCTTGCTTTTGCAATTGTTTACACAATTGCTCTCAAGGTTTTAAAGGACCACAAAGCACAGTCTTTTGCAATGTCAATTCTCCTATTTTGCCTTATGTTTGCAGAGGTCGCAATTGCCAATACAGATAACTATGACATAGATCAACCAAAAAAGAATTATGCAAGTGACTACCCTGATTTCAAGGTATTAAAATCAAAACTTGATACTCGTGAAAAAGATAAGTTCTATCGTATGGAACTCACAGATTTACGCACAAGAATGGATAACTCTTGGTATGGTTACAACGGCCTCTCAGTCTTCTCATCAATGGCATATGAGCGTTCGGCAAACCTCCATTCTAACCTTGGTATGTTCTCAAACTACATCAACAGTTACACATACAATCCACAGACTCCAGTTTACAATGCAATGTTCTCACTTAAGTATGTTGTAAACAACAGCACAGCAATTGATATGCCAAGCAACTTCTATAAAAAGGTTGCAACTGTTGACAAATTTGATGCTTATGAGAACCTCTACTGTCTCCCACTTGGATTCACAGTGCCAAGTAGCATTGATGCTTGGAATACAATAGATGCCAACCCATTCAATGTTCAGAACAGCTTCTGGAGCATCGCTACTGGCAATCAAGATGTTTTTGAAAAGATACCAATAAATGACTGTCTCTACTACAACATCGACAATTTTGGTGAGGATGAAATTGAATCAGGAAACCTTGTTTTCTATACACAAAACGAAGGACAAAATTCTTCATTCACACTAAAACTTATCCCAGAAAAGACTCAAAATATATATGTATATGTAGAGTCAAGCAACGTTGATACAATAACGATTCGCAGTGAGGACGACTCTTTCCTCAAGTCACAGACAATTGATGAGCCATATATTTTCGATCTTGGCAAGCACAAAGCTGGCGAAGTATTGTACCTCGATGTTCCAATCACAGAGGGCTCCTCTGGATTTGTAGATTGCTACATCTATGGCCTTAACGAAGAGGCATTTAAGACAGGCTTTGAGGCTCTTCAAAACAAAGGCATGGAAATTACTTCAATGTCCGATACAAAGCTCTCTGGCACCGTTACAGCCAAAAACAACTGCACTCTCTACACATCAATCAACTATGATGACTCTTGGGATGTCTATATTGATGGTGTAAAGGCAAGCGAGGAACAGATTGTTTCAATCGGTGGCGCACTTCTCGGTGTAAGACTTGACAGTGGCACACATAACATTGAATTTAAGTATCATGCACAGGGACTCTCCATTGGACTACTAATTTCCTTTGCGAGCCTTGTAATACTGATAGCAACAATATTAATACCAAAATTCTTTAAGAAAGAAGAAAAAGAGGCACTCGTCTGAGTGCCTCTTAATTTATTTTTTAGCCTCTGGATAGAGGTATTTTATTAGACCATTTGTAATACCCGTTGCAAACATCTCACCATTCATCAAAACGAACTGTAAATCATCATCGTTGTTGATATAGGAAAGTTCAAACAAATAGCTCTCTATTCCCTGATTTGAATTACGGTATTTATTGGCTGAATAAAGAGTATTTCTGCCATCAGTATATGCGCCTGTTATTGAGCCTCCCACCTCACGTATGAAGTAGTAATAAGGGGTATTCTCTGTTACATTCTCGTACATCTTGAATCCGCCCTGCTTTGCTGTATGAGCAAGCTCATCGTAATCCTTGGAAAGGAATCCACGACTATAGATGCCATCTTCAACTTTAAACTGGTCAAGTGTGGAAGCGTTTCTACCAGTTGCTGTTTTAATTTCCTTTGAGAAACTTCGAGCGAGACCTAAACTGTCACGTGGAGCAACATAGATTTCAAAGCCACTGTAAGAGTTTGCCCTGCCACTTGAATTCATATGTATTGCAAGATAAATTTTTGCCTTTGTTTCCATCGCCTTTGTTATCTTGCCATCATCGTCATATACGTTGTGAACCGTATCCTCTTCAGTCTTTTCAGCGCTAGTTCTTGTGATATATACCTTGAGTCCAGCACCCTCAAGTTTTTCCTTGATGAACATTGCATTCTGAAGATTGAGCTTACGCTCATCAATAGAGCCGTCATTTGACATTGCGCCTGGATCACGTCCGCCGTGTCCTGGGTCTATTACAACGTCATATACGTCCTCTGGGAGCGTTTTAACGCCCTCCACGTTTACGGCAAGGAAAGATACCTTTGAGCCCTCTGCCTTGCCATCGCACGTGCCAAAGCCAATGTTGATTCTATTATTCTTTTTCTTTTTAGTGATTGTGTAGTACTCTATCGGCTGACATCCAGGCGCCTCCTCATCCGACGGCGCAAAGGTAAAGTAATACACAGCAGAAACACCAGTTGCCTTGATAGTAGCGATATAATTCTTCTTTAAAAGTTCATCAAGGTTTATTCCCTCATTGATGTATTCTGCTGAGGTAAATTTAATAACATTTTCTGTGTCAGTTTTATCAACTAACAATGGAAGAAGAATTTCATCTTCCTCTTTGTCATTGTACTTGAGGCTAAGTTCAAACTTAGTGTCAGGTAACGCATCGGCAGTGAAATAATTTGTCACATCGAGCGTACCCTCCACATTAAAGTGAATGCCATAGGTGTAGAACCTAGAAACGACAGCAAAAACGTCATCGACTGCAAAGTCGACAACGGACAAGCTCTTTGGCTGAACAACATAAACAGGCTCAAGTGGAGGTTGCTTCACACATCCCGTTAACATTGATAGCACAAAGGATATTATCAATAAAAATGGCACTAGTCGTTTCATCTTACACCCTACTAAATGAATTTTTCTCTTGTTTTTCTGATATGTCTATTGGTAAATACTGCATACCAAAATCCCACTGTTAGGACAAAAATAGCAAGTACTAATATCCAATAGAACGAGCCCATAAAGTATGGCATTTCCTTTGAAAAACCGAATATACCTGCTGGTGATCCAAAGTTAAAGAAGAAGTATGGATAATTAGCTCCTTGGCCAAAGTCCCAGTGAAGGTTGTATCCAGCGATTGCAAAACCAGTGTAATAAAGTGGTGGAACTATAGTCCATATAAAGTCAAATCGTCTATAGTTAAACTTAAGTGGCATTGTAAATACAAGTTGATCAAGGATTGCAAGGAAAGGCACTACCACATGCAAAAGTATCTGTGGCCATGAAAGCACTGCTTTCATTACCTCATCTCCCATTGAACCCATTGAAGGCACCAAAACAAAGCAAAATACACAGCCAGTCAAAGTGATTGAAACCGTAAATACAAGTTGTAATATGTATGGAACCGTAGAGAACTCATATCGTCCGTTTGAAATATTTTTGATACCAACGAAGGCAAGAATCAAATCAAAAATTCCTATCCAGAGGTTACTCTGAATTGTAAAATACTTGATAAGAACTGAACCTGTGCCCATAAAACTACTACCAAAGAAGCATGCAACAAGGCCGGCTGTCATGGCACCAAAGAGCAATATCTTGGTTATTATCGACAATGTAAAAAGTGTTTTCTTATCCATAATATAACCTTCTTTTATATAATACAACATGTAGTGTATCACAGTTTTTTATTGGTTGCAATACCACTATAAATCGTAAATAGGCACAATTTAAGCCCCAACGAAAACGTTGGGGCTTTAAACTATTCTGCTTGTGGTTTTGTAATAAAGAACTGGATAACAAGTGAGAGTACCGAGAGCACTGTAAGTGCTATTGCAGTAGCCTCATATCCACCACTTTGCATATAGAGTGTTGAGCCAACATATTGGCCAAGGAAAACTGCAACAAGCAAGTTGAAGTTTACAAGGCTAAAGTTGGTTGCATAGTTCTTGTTGCCGTAGTAGCTACGAGCAAAATTCGCATTGGTAGGCGTAACGCCACCATAAGCGATGCCAAAAAGTGCAAGCGCTACAACAACAAGTGCGATGCTTGATGAACGCACTCCAAAGAAGAGTGAAATTCCACCTATTGTAAAGAGCACTCCAAAGATTGTCATCGTAAGGAGCCTGCCCTTTTTGTCATAGAAACTACCGAAAACAAAGCGACCAATGCCGTTAAAAACAGCAAAGAGTGAAACCATAAGTGCACATCTTGCATCACTCATGCCAACTGAACCCGAGATAGTTGCAATCTGGCCAAGAAGTGCCATACCTATGGAAGACACCATGATGCACCAAATAAAGAAGAGGATAAAATTGCGTGTTTTTATCATATCCTTTGGTGCAAAATCCGGTGGTGTCACACCATTTTCATTTGCAACAGGCTTTGGCAATTCAACGTCAGATGTTGGCACCTTGACCTGAAATCCACCTGCGATAAATATAGCAAGGAATAAAAGGCCAATAATAATGAAGGCAACTTTAAGTCCAAGGGATGCAATAAGTGCATTTGAAAGTGGGCTCAAAAAGAGGCTACCTGCTCCGAAAAACATGAGGAGCAATCCTGCAATAAAGCCGCCCTTGTCTGGGAACCACTTGTTGCCTGTACTAAGCACACAGTTATAGACCATACCTACTGTAAAGCCTATAACTACGCCATATAGAGCATAAATTTGCCAGAGGCTTGTCATAAATCCCATGAGGATAAATGATGCCGCAATAAGTGCACCACAGCCCCAAGTAATTACTTTATGTGATAGTTTCTTGGATAGTTCTGCTGCGGTGAAACCGCCAAGGCAGAACATAAACATACAGATTGTAAAAGTCCAAGTGAGCTGTCCATCATCCCAGCCATACTGTGCTGCGAGTGGCTTTTTAAAGACACTCCAAGCATAGATGAGTCCAAGGAAGATTAGAAGAATACAATCACTGAACAATATTGCATATCTTTTTTTCATAGCGTCACCGAAATTACATCAATGAAATCATTACCCAGCCCTTCCAAGCGAATCCGACTGCTGTTGAGTTCATTACTTTATCAAGTAATTTGTCGCCAACTACTGGGATCCAGAAGATAGGGATAAATCTCTTTAATGTCTCTTTGAGATAATCATAAATAATATCTGAAAACTTCTTTTCCATTGTTCCTACCTCCTATTAATATTGGCCATAAACATGAGCGAACTCGTTTACTGCCTTGTAGTTATCTGGGTTACAGTCCTCTGTTGAGAGGAGCGACTTGTCTGTTGTATAGATAAATCCACCGCCTGGTGCACATGCATCGAATACCTTCATTGTGTGCTCAATGCACTCCTTCTTAGTGCCCGACTTGAGCAATGATATTGGGAGACCGCCCATTACTGCCTGATAGTCGCCAACCTGCTTCTTAACCTCACAGATATCGTCGTTCTCAACATAGAGGATAACTGTACCTGGCTCAAGTTCCTTAAAGAGTTCGAGTTTCTCTGGACCCCATTCGCCTTCAAGGAGAGTACATGTCTGTCCACCAAAGCTTGTAACAAGTTCAAGTGTCTTCTTGTATGTTGGCCAATAGAACTTCTCAAACTGCTGCTGGTTCATAAATGAAGGAGCATGTGTTGGGTTAAAGAACCATGGGAATCTAGTACACTCAGGATTTCCACCCTTGATAAATACGTTATAAGCATTCTTGGCCATACGTGGTGGGTCTGAAAGCGCATTAAGGAAAGAATATATTTTTTCACATTCCTTGGTATATGTCTCATAAATTGCATCAGTTGCTTCCAAAACAAGTTCTGGATGACGTCTCATATCAACTGATGAGCCCTTAAATCCACGAAGGAAGTCAAAAAGGTTATCATAAGGCATCTCTATAAAGCCACCCATAAAGCTTGGTGTGTCGGTAAGGATAGGAAGGCCCATTCCACCGCCGCCCATACCTACAAGGAATCCAGCGGCACCTTTCATAGCATCTACAATAGCTTTTCTCTGGTCAGTTTCTGCGCCATTGAGGTTTGGAAACTTACGTGGGTTGATAACATCGAGGAAGAACTTTGTAGGATTCTCGATAAGTGCCTTGTACTCCTCCTCAGTTCCGTTCATAGGAGCAATCTCTGCATGCTGTGCTGTAACACCATCGTCAGATGCAAAATATGAGTCAGCACCAAGTCCATCAAAGAAGCCAAATGGATGTACAAAAATAGGCTCGAAGAATGCATCAAAATAGATGTCTTCATAGCACTTTTTAAATGCTGCAACGCCCTTGAGAGGGTTCTTATTAACCTCTGCTATAGTTGTTCCAGCATAACCGTAAGCAAATGTTTCAATCTGGCTTGTGATTGGAACTCTGTCCGGTTGCTTGTTAAGACCAGCAAGTTCAAGGCGCTTGGTCTTTTCCTGAGTGATTTTGCTCATTTAAATCTCCTCCTTATATTTTCAAAAAATTATAAACCGAGTATTTCTGTCACCTGATGCTTTAAATCAGATGTCTTTGGCTTTCCTGTTGATGTCCTTGGAAAGTCATTCATAAACACAATGTGTTTTGGTATTTTATAATTTGCAAGCTCGTGCTTAAGCTTTTCTAGTACTTCCTCTTTGGATATTGGAGCCATAGCGCCATTGCGAATAATCGCAAAGGCAACCTCCTCACCATAGTGAGAGTCATAAACGCCTAGTGCTTTGCACTCTTGCACCCTATCATCATCGTCGAAAACCGCCTCAATCTCACGCGGGCTGATGTTTTCTCCGCCACGAATGATGAGATCCTTTAAACGACCAGTTAACATGAGGTTACCATTTTCATTGACAAAGCCTGTGTCTCCTGTATGGAGCCATCCATCCTTATCAATTGCAGTAGCAGTAGCATCAGGATCCTTGTAGTACTCCTTCATAACTACATAGCCACGAACAAGGAGCTCAAAACGTTCAACGAACCTGTATTCAATATGGTCCATAATGTGTCCAACCGTACAGGAGCGTTCACCAAGTGGATCATCAAAATTTGCTATTGTAATGCCAGCCGTGGCCTCTGTTTGGCCGAGGCTGGAAAGAAGTGTTATTCCAAACGCTTCCTCTATTTCCTCAAACAAAGCACTGGAGTACATGCTGCCGCCAATGATGCCTGTGCGAAGTGAGGAGATGTCATGATTCGCCAAATCTCCTCTCTCTATAATGGCATGATAAAGGGCTGGCACGCATGAGAGCACAGTGCAGTGCTCTGTCTCAACGGTGTCAAGGAGGTCCTTGATATGGCGCGACTTTGGAAGGCAAAGACAGGCACCAGAGAAAAGTGCTGCGCAGACATTAACCGAGAGACAGAAGCAATGGAAAATAGGCATTGCTACACAGAAGCGGTCTTCTGGTGTCGTCATAAGGTCGTGTGCCTGCAAAATACCACTGTTAGCCCTACTATACTGACTTCCAACAACAGCGCGTGGCTGACTTGTTGTGCCACTAGTAAAGAGAATCAAGCCATCATCCTCTGGCTTGACACGCGCTTTTGCACTTTCAAAACTCTCATCGTCAGCTTCTTTGATTTCATCAAATACTGTGAACCCAAAGTTGTCGCCAGATAAACCAATATAGATAACATTTTTGAGCTCCATCAAAGTGTTCTCAAAAGTCTTGGCTATCTCGCGGTAATCTACATCTTTAAAGCCATCGCCAATAAGGAGATACTCAACATCTGTACGTTCAAGCACAGATGCAACCTCTTTTTCCTTGAGGCTCGTGTTTATCATTACCGCAACAGCACCAATACGCTCTACTGCAAACAATGAGAAAACAGCATTTGGTTCCGATTCGCACCAAATGCCAACATGAGTGCCATGCTTCACGCCCATATTGAGGAGTTTTCGCGCAATAGTATCTACCTCTGCGTTAAACTCCGTATAGGTCCAATGGCGCTCACCGTAGGAGAGCGCCTGGTTATCTGGATAATTGGTGACTGAGCGCATTAGCGCTTCGTCAATTGTAATGTTTTCAAGTGGTAACATTTACTTCACTTCTTTTAATGCATCAATCATCATTGGTACTACTGTGAACAAGTCACCGCAAATACCATAGTCTGCTACCTCAAAAATTGGGGCATTGTCCTGATTATTTATTGCAATGATATATTCTGAATCCTGCATACCAGCCTTGTGCTGGATTGCACCAGAAATACCAAGTGCTACATAGATTCTTGGTCTTACAGTTTTACCTGTCTGGCCTACCTGGTGATCAGATGGTAAGATGCCAGCATCAACAATAGCACGGGATGCGCCAAGCACACCACCGCCAAGTGCGTCAGCAAGTTCCTTCGCAAGCGCAATACCACGCTCTGTATCCTTGGCAATACCATAGCCAACAGATACGATAACCTCTGCACCGATAAGATCAACAATTTCCTTTGTTTCCTTAACAACCTCTAAAACCTTGGTTCTGATGTCACTGTCCGAGAGAGAAACTTCAATATTCTCAACTACGACAGCCTTAGCCTTTGATTCGTCAAACTCAGCGCACTTCATAACGCCTGGACGAACTGTAGACATCTGAGGTCTAAAACGTGGGCAAATGATAGTTGCCATGAGGTGTCCACCAAAAGCTGGACGTGTCATCTTAAGACCCTTGTCCTCCATATCCCACTTCATACTATCCACATCTATTGTGGAAGTTTCACGAAGGAAATCAAGATACTTTGCTGTATCGATATCAAGGTGTGTTGCGTCTGCTGTAAGGCCTGTATGAAGTCTTGCTGCGCAACGTGGACCAAGGTCACGGCCGATGTTTGTTGCGCCAATAAGAACTATCTCTGGCTTTTTATCCATTACTGCATCGCAGAGCACCTTGGTGTATGCATCAGTTGTATACACCTTGAGAAGTGGTGAGTTCGCAACATATACCTTGTCTGCACCATAACCACCAAGTTCGCTTGCAAGGGAATCAACATTGTCACCAAGCAAAAGACCACAGAGTTCTGTGCCAAGGTCATCTGCAAGTTTTCTTCCCTCAGAGAGGAGTTCAAAACTTGTAGGATTAAGCTTACCATCACGCTGTTCACAGAATACCCAAACGCCGTGAAAAGCTTTTAAATCAGTAAAATCGTACATCTATCTCCCCTCCTTAAATAATGTGCTTTGCAGCAAGTTCGCTTACCATATCACGAACACCTGTGTCAGTTGCTTCTACCATCTTACCAGGAGCTTTTGCTGGAGGTGAGAATGACTTATATACGTTTGTTGGTGAACCCTTAAGGCCGATTGTATCAAGTTCGATAAGTGGTTCATCTTTGAGTGTTTCAAAATCATAAACAGTGTATGGCTTCTGATCAAATTCAAGGATACCATGTACTGTCATATAACGTGGCTGATTGAGTTCCTTGATGCAAGTAACAAGGCAAGGAGTCTCAACTTCAATTGACATATAGCCGTCCTCGAGCACACGCTTAACTTTAAGTTTATTGCCCTGCTGCTCAATATCAGCCGCATAAGATACCTGTGGGATACCAAGCTTTTCAGCAATCTGTGGGCCAACCTGTGCTGTATCGCCATCGATTGCCTGACGTCCGCAGAAGATAACATCTTCTGGTTCAACGCCCATATGAGCAATAGCGCCAGCAAGGATTTGTGATGTAGCGAAAGTATCAGAGCCACCGAATTCACGACCCGATACAAGTACTGCTTCATCAGCACCCATTGCAAGAATCTCATGGAGCATACCAGCAGCTGGTGGAGGTCCCATTGATACTACAACTACTTTGGCACCAGGATTCTTATCCTTAAGTGAGAGGGCAGCTTCTACTGCATTTAAGTCATCAGGATTGATGATTGTAGCCATCTTGGAACGGTCCATTGTACCGTCTTCCTTGACAGCAACCTTGCCAGATGTATCTGGCACCTGCTTTACACAAACAATATATTTCAAAGCTTTCCCCTCCTTACTTCTTAAGTAAATTTCCTGAGATTACCATCTGCTGAACTTGAGATGTTCCCTCATAGATGCTTGTAATACGGGCATCGCGATAGAGACGTTCAACCTTGTATTCCTTCATATAACCGTAACCGCCGTGAATCTGAACAGCCTTGTATGCGACGCGGTTGCACATCTCAGATGCAAAGAGCTTTGACATAGCGCAAAGCTTTGATGCTTCTGGGTCACCTGCGTCCTTCTTAAGTGCTGTTGAATAGATAAGTTCACGAGCTGCCTCAATCTCGGTTGCCATGTCGGCAATCATGAATGAAATAGCCTGGAAGTTTGCAATTGGCTGGCCAAATTGCTTACGCTCCTTGGCGTAATTGATTGCCTCTTCAAGGCAACCTTCTGCGATGCCAAGTGCCTGCGCTGATATACCAAGGCGACCACCGTCAAGTGTCGCCATAGCAGCGCCAAAGCCCTTGTCACGCTTACCTACCATCTCGTCCTTGTGGACTCTAACGTTTTCAAAGATGACGTCAGATGTAGGATAACCAATGATACCCATCTTGTGCTCAGGCTTACCACATGATACACCTGGGAGTTTCATATCAACGATAAACATTGATATGCCACGTGAGCCCTTCTGTGTTGTATCAGTCTTTGCAAGTACTACGGCATAATCAGCCATAGGAGCACCTGATGCAAAAGTCTTACGACCATTGAGGATGAAGTAGTCGCCATCCTCAACAGCTGTTGTTATTGTACCTCCTGCATCAGAACCAGCACCTGGCTCTGTGAGGCAGAAGACCATAATCTTTTTACCTTGTGCAACGTCTGGCAAATACTTTGCCTTCTGTTCGTCGTTGCCACAGATAAGAAGTGGGCCACCACCGAGTGAGTTACTGGTGTTAGCATAGATTGAAAGTACAGGTGAAACCTTGGCAAACTCCTCAACCATCAACACATAGTCAAGTGAGTCACCACCCTGGCCACCATATTCCTTTGGAATCTTGACTCCGCAGAAGCCGTACTGACCCATCTTGTTAAAGATGTCCCAGTCAAACTCACCTGTCTCCTCAAGTCTATCAAGGAGTTCGTCAGTGAACTCATTCTCGGCAAATTCTCTGCAGAGCTTTCGCATAAGCAAACGCTTTTCATCAAGAATCATAATTTAAGTCCTCCCCAGGTCTCGCAGAAGATTGCAGGGTCCATTGTCTTAAGGTCATCTGCAATTTCTGGTACAAAGTCCATCTGGTCTAAGATGTCCTTTTGAAGGTCAAGACCAGGAGCAATTTCTATAATTGTCATCTTTTTATCGATAAGTTTAAATACTGCACGTTCAGTGATGTAAAGTACATCTTGATCCTCTGGTGAATACTGACCAGCGAATGTAATCTGGCTTACAGTATCAACAAACTTTCTAATGTCGCCTTCTTTGATAACTTCAATCTTGCCATCGCCAAGCTTATACTCAGCGTGGCCAGTGAATGTGCCAGCGAAGATTACCTTCTTGGTAGCAGCAGTAATATCGATGAATCCGCCAGGACCTGTAAGGCGTGAGCCCATACGTGAGACATTGTTGTTACCGTATTTATCAACCTGTCCGATACCAAGGCAAGTCATATCAAGTCCGCCACCGCTGATAAAGTCAAACATATCATTAGGTGTGATGATTGCCTCTGGGTTGTATGCGCTACCAAAGCTTGGAAGTGCTGATGGAACGCCACCAACCATACCAGACTCTGTTGACATAGTTACCTTTTCAAGTTGGCCTTCCTCCGCTACAACCTTTGATACGTCAGCAGGCATACCAACACCAAGGTTGATAAGGTCGCCTGCCTTAAGTTCCATTGCGCAACGGCGACAAACAACCTTGCGCTCATCAAATGGAATAGGCTTAATCTCATCAAGTGGGATTTTAATTTGACCAGAGAATGAAGGCTCCCAATAGTCGCCTTCAGCCTGCCAGCATGACATAGGATCCTTTGCCTTGACTACGTAATCTACAAGTGCGCCTGGAATTTTAACATCCTTTGGATTGAGTGTATCCGCCTTTGCAAGATACTCAACCTGAACGATTACGATACCGCCAGAATTCTTGGTAGCCTCTGCAATTGCAAGGCCCTCATTTATTACTGACTCATGTGCAAAAGAGATATTACCCTTTTCATCTGCGATTGTTCCACGAAGGAGCGCTACATCAACTTTGAAGCCTGGATAGAAGAGATACTCTTCACCATTAAACTCTACGACTTTAACAAGTTCATCCTTTGCAGACTTGTTCATTCGTCCACCCTCAACACGTGGGTCTACGAATGTACCAAGACCTGTTTTGGTGATAAGGCCAGGGCGACCTGCGGCGATTTCGCGCCAAAGATTGATGATAACACCCTGTGGGAGACAATAGCTCTCAAGCTGCTCAGCACGAGCGAGGTCGCAAAGGCTGAACGCGGAGCCTATGTGGGCGCTAGTCCATTTTGCAATAAGCCCTGGGCCTGCTTCACCAAAACGTGTGGCACCACGAGCACCATGAGCCTTGTCAGGCTCATCGCGACGTACGCGGTCCCATCCTATAAAGTTATTACCGTGACCCCAGTCACCCATGGCGCTACCCTGCTTTAAATGAAGGTTGCATGGATGGCCTGTCTCGGCGAAATTATCTCTTATTGCACAAGCAATTTCCTCTGCCCAACCAGACAGACCCATGCCACCGATACCTACGGTCGCGCCATCTGGAATGAGTTGTGCTGCCTCACGAGCACTAATAAACTTTGCCATAACGTTCTCCTTACTTATTCTTTGCTAAGAACTCTCTTGTAATCTCAACGGCCTTTTTAGCGCCGCCACCAATCCAAAGGTGCTCTGCTGGGAACTCATGGAATTCACAGTTTGGATACTTTGCTGCAGCCTCTCTTGAGTAAGAAACATTAACAATGTGGTCCTTGTTACCATGGATTAATAGTACTGGCTTGCTAAACTTACAAATCTGCTCATATGGATCAAGGTCAATTACATCTGTGCAATAGTTTTTGGCAACATGCACGATTGCGCACCAGAACTTCTCTGGTGGGTTCTTTGGATCAAAACGAGCAGTAATCATAGAACCTTTTCTAGCGTCATCACAGATTGAAAGTGCTGGATAGTAAAGGATAATCTTAGAAATCTCATCCTCAAGTTCAGGAGCAACTAAAGATGTTGCCATACCACCCTGTGAGCAGCCCCAAAGTGTGATGTTTGATGTATCTACAAAGCTCTGCGATTTAGCATAGTTAAATACTGAAACTACGTCTCTTGACTCTTGAACAGCGCTCATACCAACTGAGCTACCGCCAGAAATACCAGAGCCTGAGCGTGTGAAGTCATAGCAGAAGCATGCGTAACCATCATTTACAACTTTCCTTGCATAACGGAAAGTTGTCCACATGTTTGCGCAAAACTCATGTGACATTACGATTGCTGGCAATTTACCAGTAAACTCCTTTGGAGTTACTACGATACCGCGAATAGTGTTACCCTGTTCGCTCTTAGTTGTAAAAGGTCTAATTTTAAAGTCAAACATATTAAAACTCCTATTAATAATCCTTATAAGATTCAATATACTTCTTGGTTTCCTTAAGGCTCCTTGGAAGGCCAATGAAGATAAAGCCATGATCGCCATGGATTTCCTTCAAAATGCAATTTGGATATACTTCGGCAGCCTTTCTAGCATACTTGATATTTACGATAGGATCCTCTTTACCATGTACAATAAATACTGGCTTTTTAAAGTCCTTAATCTCTTTCCATGGTTCAAGCTCGAGTGAATCGAGGAGGTAACAAGGACCCAGTTTAACAAACAGTGTCCAGTATGTCTCTGGAATATTATCAAGGTCAACCTTGGTAACCATCGCACGGCCTGTACGCGCGTCATCTGGGATACAGAATGCTGGATAGTAGAGAATAATTCTCTCAATCAAATCCTCTACCTTTGGAGCTGTGAGAGCTGATGTGATACCGCCCTGTGAGCAACCTGAGAGGATAACGTGATCTGTGTCAACCCAAGGGAGTCCACGAACATATGAAACCATGTTCTCGATATCCTTTGCCTCTGTCTTGAGGCTCATCTTGGTTGAGTCACCACCAGAGATGCCAGAGCCAGATTTTGTAAAGTCATAGAGGAATACTGCATATCCTGCTTTGACAAAAGGAATAGCATAAGGTGCAGTAACAAGCAAGTTTGAACACATACCATGGCTCAAGATAACTGCTGGATACTTATCCTTCTCCTCTTTTGGCATTATGATGAAGCCACGAAGTTTATCACCTTCGCTCAAAGTTGAAAAATACTTGATTCTCATTGAATTTTCTCCTATTCATCAATAATTGCATAAGCGTAATAACTGATAAGGAAATATGGTTTTTTGTCCTTCATAGTAAACTTCATGCCAATCATTGCAAAGCAAGGAGTGTCCTCAAGCCACTTGTATCTCTCGTCATTTGTGTGATAGTAAAGGAACTCTCTAAAATATACATAGTCTGAGAAGTAATGTTTAAGGCCCAAAAGGTTCTTTGGAACCTTGTCCCACATTACCTTCATCCTACCATCAGTAAAGAGGTCAAGTACTGCACCGTCATCAGTTGTAATCTGATACTTTGCGAGTACATCACTCGTAATACCAAGGAGGTGAATTGTATTCCAGTCAGCGCCAAGTGGCTTAATAACGCCGTTAATCTCGCCACCCTCACATGGGCCGTCCTCAATTGGAATAACAACCTGTGCGCCAAGGCCCTTAAGTCCTACTGGGAACATGAGTGCAGGACATGCACACTCTGTGTAATAAAGGAATTTAGTTTTCATAGTGCGCACCTCCTAATTTACCTTGTAGCAGGTAAATACAACACGATTACCAGCTACAGAATCAACTTTAATAAATGTAATAGTGTGTGCGAGCCAAGTAAGTCCTGGCCAACCTGTGTTGTAAAGTATGTTAAACATCTGGGAGTTGTTGCCATAGACATCGCAAGAGATTGTGCGAAGCGCACCCTTTCTTGCAACGAACTTGCTCTCATACTTTACTCCGCCATCAAGGCGTTTTGTCTTCCAAAGCACTGATACTACTGGTGCGATGTCAGCGTCAACCTTGCCACTGACCTTGCCAGCTTTTACTTTAAAAGCCTTCATCTCTCCGAGACCTAAATCATAGTGCTCAATATCCTCATCAAACTCTACAAAGCCGGTGTAGATTACATCAAATGATGGGTCTGGCATATGAATTGGATGTTTAAATACGCTCATCATAATTACCTCCATATTAAATTTTAATCCGAACATAAAATACCAATAATATAATAGGACAATTAGAGCAAATTATCTATTGACAAATATGTAAATATTTACATATTTATTTTGTCACCTTTGTCAATTGTTCATTTAGGACATTTGTAGTTTAATAAATGTATATTAAATCTATGGAGTGACGTTATGCGTAATCTTAAATATGCAATACTCGGCCTCGTAAATCGCGAGCCAATGTCGGGATATGATATTAAGAAGGCTTTTGAGGACCGTGCCCTCACAAGCTTTTGGCATGCTGAGCACAGCCAGATATATCCAGAACTTAAAAAGCTTGTTGAAGAAGGTATGCTCCGCTTTGACACCGACATCCGCGGCGAACAGATGGAGAAAAAGATATACTACATCACCGACCAAGGTCACAACGAGTTTTTAAATTGGCTCAAAGATGACGTTCCAATCGAGCGCACATTCAAGGATATCTTCCGTCTTCGCACCTATTACAATGAGAGCCTGACGGACGATGAATATATGAAACTGTTAACCAGTCAGTTATCACAGCATACTGACAAAAGAAATCATCTTCAGAAAATCATGTCTGAAGTTTTTAACAATAAGCCACCTAAAAAAGGCACACCAGAGCTTGGCGACTACATGGTCCTTGACGGTGCAATCTTACGCGAAGACGCATATATAGATTGGCTAAACAATTGCATAGAACTTTACAAATAAAAAGAACTCCCTTCGAGAAATCGAAGGGAGTTTTCTCACATTAAAACATATCTTTATTGTGTGAAATTTGATATATAAGTGTTTCAACCGCTCGACTAAGTACATCCGTATCATAGTAAGACTGATATTTCTCTTTCAAGTCTAATAGGAAACGGTTTGGTAGATTAAACCTTACCTGTGAACCATAGAGTGACCGTGCAGCACTAACTTGACTATCAAAACTGCTAGAGAACGGTTTAGCTTTAACACTTGATATCGCCTTTTCAACAGAAAAATGATTTAAAGGGTATGCGCTCGTATCAGAAAGAAGCGAGAGGCCAAAATCAAAATATGGGCAAAATCTAAATTGCTTTGTTTTGGTATTCCTGATTATCGCAATATTGTTTGTATGCCTATCCTCGTTTAGGAAAAGCGCATCCAGCTCCAAAAGCGCCGTAAGATACTCTCCTACTCCTTTAAGACCAGTTTCTTCTTCCAAAAAAGATACCGTGTAAAGAATCTTGTTTTTTATCGACGGTATTCTATCAAGTTCTTTTACAAGAGGCTTACCACGAGTTAATACGTGCAAGCGCTCGATTGTAATCAATTCCTCATAATTATCTAAAAAGTCCAAACTAAAGCATCCCGTGTAGAAATTATCTCCACAGGTTATGTCTACTGGATAATATTTTACATATGAATTTACATTTGAATGCTTTAACATCTCTGATACGTAAACTTCTGCTAAACCCTCATAGCCCATATAGTCGCCCTTGTACCAATCAACCCCCATTTTCCATTTTGGTTGATTGCCCTTAGAACTGCTAGACCCACTAAGAGTAAGCTGTTTATCATATGAGAGATGGATACCAAGATTTAATGCTCTTTTGTCCATAATTTCACCTAATTAATCCAAAGTTTTAATGTTAAGCCAATAACTATCATCAGGTGTTTTACCCTTTGTCTTCATTACTATAAGCCAAGGATCATAAAAAGGTACATCTAATGCCTTTAACAGTTGCTTCTTGTCACCCCTATTTTCTGGGAAACAACGTGTTAAAAGATAGTCTTGAAAATCCTGCCATGTCGGATCATTATTTGCCCCAAATGGTAAACTCAAGATATCATTTGAACGGTTCATAACGTAAACTTGTTCTGTCTTAAAATTTAAATATATTGATGAAACTACTGTGCGTCCATACATAACATCAACTACAAAAGGATAATCCCTTGACGGTTTGGAAGATAGATATTTTGAAATAGTTTGTCGGGATGTGTTGTACCTTTTGGCTATTTCATCGTAGGATGCACCTTCGCGTTGAAGACTTAGCATATCAGCAACATCCCCTTCAACAAATTGCTTTTTACGGCCAACATTTACTGGCGAGAACTCGCCATATTCCTTTGCAATTTTGCGAAGTTCATCCTCATTTGTTGTTCCAAAGAGTTCAAGACAAAGTGCTTTGTAATCCATAAAACCACCATTGTAAACTAATATTATTTTACATAAACTTTTATTTGTTTACATTTTATCATTGACTATAATTCAAGTCAACAAAAACTCCCTTCGAGCAATCGAAGGGAGTTTTAATTTATAAATTACTTTTGATTGTAGTAAGCAACTGCTGACTCAAAGAGCTTGAGGTCATAGTCACCTGGTACGTTCTTATAAAGGCCAGTACCAATACGTTCAGCATGTCCCATCTTACCGAATACACGACCATCTGGTGAGAGAAGTCCCTCAACCGCAAGTGCAGAACCATTTGGATTGTACTGGATATCAGATGTTGGGTTGCCATCAAGGTCAACGTACTGAGTAAGAATCTGACCATTCTCAGCAAGGCTCATAAGCAAATCATCGCTAGCGATGATTCTACCCTCACCGTGTGAGATAGGAACGTTATAAACCTTACCAACCTCTGCATACTTAAGCCATGGAGAATTGTTGGAGCAGAGCTTGGTTCCAACAATCTTGCTCTGGTGGCGAGAGATTGTGTTGTATGAAAGTGTTGGGCAGTTCTCATCAGTATCGATGATTTTACCATAAGGTACAAGACCAAGCTTAATAAGAGCCTGGAAGCCGTTACAGATACCGCCCATAAGGCCATCCCTGTTCTCAAGGAGGTCAGTTACAGCATCCTTAATCTCTGGGTTTCTAAAGAATGATGTGATGAACTTTGCAGAACCCTCTGGTTCGTCACCACCTGAGAAACCACCTGGGATAAAGATAATTTGAGAATTCTTAATCTCTTGAGCAAAATCAGATACTGATTTCTCAACGCCCTTGGAATCAAGGTTGTTGATTACAAAAATCTTGGCCTCTGCCCCTGCTCTCTCAAATGCCTTTGCTGTGTCATATTCGCAGTTTGTACCTGGGAATACAGGAATGAGCACACGTGGCTTAGAAACGGCTGATACAGCCTTGTACGAATTATCAGTATCATATGAGAATGTTGGAAGTGCACGCTTGTCAGTTGGAATATTATTGCATGGGAATACTGACTCGAGCTTGTTCTCATAGATTTCTGAAAGCTCAGCAAGTGTTACTGACTGACCATCAAATGTAATCTCTGGCTTGTCAGATGTAAAGCCCAAAGGCATAGCCTTAAAGCCTTCCATGCCAGCAAATGGACAAGAATCGTGATCCTTGAGTTCAAGGATGAATGCGCCATAGTTGTACTCAAAGATCTCTTTCATTGAGTAGTTCTCGCCATAGTCAAAGCCTACGCCATTACCGATACACATCTTGTAAATTGCCTCAGCAATACCGCCATAGGTTGGCGTGTATGCTGCAACGAAAGTACCATCAGCTATGAGTTTTGATACAGCAGCATAAATCTTCTTGAGGCTCTCAATCTTTGGTACACCAAACTCATCGTACTCTGGTCTTACACAAGCAACTCTGTGACCAGCTGCTTTGAAATCATTAGAAATGATTCTTGAAATCTTGTCAGTAGTAACAGCGAATGAGCAAAGTGTTGGTGGAACGTCAAGGTCCTCGAATGAACCAGACATTGAGTCCTTACCACCTATTGCTGCACACTCAAAATCAAGCTGTGCCTTGAATGCACCAAGGAGTGCTGCAAGAGGCTTGCCCCAGCGCTCTGGTGCCTTGTTTGGCTTTTCAAAGTACTCTTGGAATGTAAGGTAAACATCCTCAAATGTTGCACCGTGTGCAATGAGTTTTGAAATTGATTCAACTACTGCAAGGTATGCACCGTGGAACTGGTCCTTCTCCATGATATATGGGTTGAAACCATATGCCATGAGGGATGCAGTATCAGTGTCACCATGTTCAACTGATACCTTGTTTACCATTGCCTGAACTGGTGTGCGCTGATACTTGCCACCGAATGGCATAAGCACGCCGCCTGCACCAATGGTTGAGTCAAAGCGCTCTGAAAGTCCGCGCTTTGAGCAGACATTGAGGTCACCAACAAGTGCCTTGTAACCATCAACAAATGATGATGGGATTTCCTTGGCATAGTTGCACTGTGCCTTTGTGTGAACATCAATATGTTTCTCCGCACCATTTGAATTTAAGAACTCACGGCTGATATTAACAACTGTATTACCCTTCCAAGTCATTGTGAGGTATGGCTTTTCAGTTACTGTTGCAACAACAGTTGCCTCTAAGTTCTCGCTGTTTGCGATTTCAATGAACCTATCAACATCTTTTGATTCAACTACAACTGCCATTCTCTCCTGTGACTCAGAGATAGCAAGTTCTGTGCCATCAAGGCCTTCATACTTCTTTGGCACCTTATCAAGATCAATAAGAAGACCATCAGCAAGTTCGCCTATAGCAACAGATACACCGCCTGCACCAAAGTCGTTGCAACGACGGATAAGACGTGATGCCTCAGCGTTTCTAAAGAGACGCTGGAGTTTGCGCTCTTCTGGTGCATTACCCTTTTGAACTTCGGCACCACAGGTGTCGAGTGAGTTCAAATTGTGTGACTTAGAAGAGCCTGTTGCGCCACCGCAACCATCACGTCCAGTTCTACCACCAAGGAGTATTACTATATCACCTGGATCTGGAACTTCACGACGAACGTTTGCTGCTGGTGTAGCAGCGATAACAGCACCAATTTCCATACGCTTTGCAGCATAACCATCATGATAGAGCTCATCAACCTGACCGGTTGCAAGACCAATCTGGTTACCATATGAGCTGTAACCGTTAGCTGCTGTTGTAACAAGCTTACGCTGTGGAAGTTTGCCCTTTAAAGTCTCTGAGAGAGGCTTTGTTGGATCAGCAGCGCCTGTAACACGCATTGCACCATAAACATAAGAACGACCTGAAAGTGGGTCACGAATGGCACCACCGATACAAGTAGCCGCACCACCGAATGGCTCTATCTCTGTTGGATGGTTATGCGTCTCATTCTTAAAGAGCAAGAGCCAATCCTCATCCTTGCCATCGTGGTTGATTGTCATCTTAACTGTGCATGCATTAATCTCTTCTGACTCATCGAGCTTTTGAAGTTTGCCTTCGCTCTTTAATACCTTGGCAGCCAATGTGCCTATATCCATAAGGTTAATAGGCTTTGTCCTACCAAGCTTCTCGCGAGAAGCGATATAGAGGTCGTATGCCTCTTGGATATAAGAGTCGTCAAACTTAACGCTATCAATAGTTGTGAGGAAAGTTGTATGACGACAGTGGTCAGACCAGTAAGTGTCAATCATACGAATCTCTGTAATAGTTGGATCCCTATCCTCTGATTTAAAGTAATCCTGGCAGAACTTGATATCATCAAGGTCCATAGCAAGGCCCTTTTCTGATACAAATGCTGCAAGTTCTGATTCTGAATAGTTTAGGAAACCAGTGAGTGTATCAACAGTTGTAGGAAGGTCCATAACTGCCTTTAATGTCTCAGGAAGTTCAAGGCTCGCAACACGTGCCTCAACAGGGTTTACTACATACTTTTTGATTGCATCAACATCGGCGTCTGAAACAGAGCCATAAACTAAATATACTTTAGCAGAGGCAACTGTTGGACGCTCGCCCTTTGATACTAACTGAATACATTCAGCAGCAGAGTTTGCACGCTGGTCGAACTGACCAGGAAGGAACTCTACTGCAAATACTTTCGCACCATCAGCTGGGATGTCGTCATAGACATCATCGAGCTGTGGCTCTGAAAGTATTGTCTTTACCGCATAATCAAAGATTTCCTTTGAGAGGTCCTCAACGTCATATCTGTTGATTATGCGAAGACCTGTTACATTGCTCATACCGAGCAATGTATTTATCTCGCTGAGAAGCGCATTTGCCTCATGGCGAAGCGCTTCCTTTTTTTCTACATAAACTCTATATACCATTCCTACTTACCTGCCTTTAAAGCTCTCTGACCAATGTCAGTTCTATAATAAGCATTTTCAAAGTGAATAGTCTTAACTGCCTCATATGCTTTGTCAATTGCTTCTTCAAGTGTTGGAGCTGTCCTTGTAGCGCAAAGGACACGTCCACCATTTGTGAGGAGTTTGCCATCCTCAAGTTTTGCACCAGCAATAAAGACATTGTCACGTCCATCATCAAATGTGATTTCAAAGCCCTTGTCATACTTCTCTGGATAGCCCTTTGAAGCCATAACTACGCAGCAGCAACACTCATCCTTGAACTTGATTTCAAGTTCATCAAGTGTCTCAAAGCGGCATGCCTTCATAATTGTGAGAAGGTCAGTTTCAAGAAGTGGAAGTACTACCTGAGTCTCTGGATCACCAAAACGGCAGTTATACTCAATAACCTTTGGACCGTCTGCTGTGAGCATAAGTCCAAAGTACAAGCAACCCTTAAATGTTCTGCCCTCTGCGTTCATTGCAGCCATTGTTGGAAGGAAGATTTTCTCCATACACTCGTCTGCAATTTCCTTGGTGTAATAAGGGTTTGGAGCGATAACGCCCATACCACCTGTGTTAAGGCCCTTGTCACCATCAAGCGCACGCTTGTGGTCCATTGATGAAATCATTGGAACAAGTGTCTTACCATCAGTGAATGAAAGAACAGTTACTTCTGGTCCCTCAAGGAATTCCTCGATAACTATCTGAGCGCCAGACTTACCAAACTTCATATCCTGCATCATAGATATAACAGCAGCGCGAGCCTCATCACGTGTCTCAGCGATGATAACGCCCTTACCAAGTGCAAGACCATCTGCCTTAATAACTATTGGAATCTTACATGTCTCAACATATACGATTGCATCATCGATATTAGTAAATGTTGCATACTCAGCGGTTGGGACACCGTACTTCTTCATCAAATCCTTTGAGAAGATCTTTGAGCCCTCAATAATTGCCGCATCAGCATTTGGACCAAAGCAAGGTATACCGTGATTTTCAAGTGCATCTACGCATCCAAGAACAAGTGGATCATCCGGTGCAACTACTGCAAAGTTGATTACATTAAAGTATGCAAACTCAACTATCTTATCAATGTCAGTTGCTGCGATATCAAGGCAAGTTGCATCTGCCGCAATACCACCATTACCAGGAATAGCAAAGATTTCCTCTACTTCTGGGTTCTCTTTAAGCTTTTTGATAATAGCATGTTCACGGCCACCGCCGCCTATTACTAAAACTTTCTTAAATGGTCTTAGTTTGCGCATAAAAGCCCCTCCTAAATTAATGATGGAAAAGTCTCATACCTGTAAATGCCATAGCCATACCATAATCGTCAGCCTTTTCAATTACAAGGTCATCACGGATAGAACCACCTGGTTCAGCAATATATGAAACGCCGCTCTTTTTAGCGCGTTCAATGTTGTCTGGGAATGGGAAGAATGCATCAGAGCCAAGTGCAACGCCTGTCATTGAATCAAGGAATTCGCGCTTGTCAGCCTCTGTAAGTACAGATGGCTGAGACTTGAAGTACTTCTGCCAGTTGCCATCAGCACAAACATCCTCTTCGTTCTGGTTGATATAACCATCGATTACGTTGTCACGCTCTGGACGGCCGATATCATCCTTAAATGGAAGACTGAGTACCTTGTCACACTGACGAAGGAACCATGTGTCTGCCTTTGAACCAGCAAGTCTTACGCAGTGAACACGTGACTGCTGACCAGCACCAACACCGATTGCCTGACCGTCAACTGCAAAGCAAACTGAGTTTGACTGTGTGTACTTAAGAGTAATCAAAGAGATGATAAGGTCTCTCTTTGCAGACTCTGGTAAATCCTTGTTCTTTGTTACAACATTTGAAAGGAGTGCTTCATTGATTTCGAAGTTGTTTCTGCCCTGCTCAAATGTGATACCAAACACCTGCTTCTTCTCCTGTACCTCTGGTACATAGTTTGGATCAATCTTGACGATGTTGTAGTTACCGTTTCTCTTTGTCTTGAGTATCTCAAGAGCCTCTGGCTCATAGCCAGGAGCGATGATACCATCAGATACCTCACGCTTGATGAGAGTAGCTGTTGTAACGTCACATACGTCTGAGAGTGCTACCCAGTCACCGAATGAGCACATTCTGTCTGTGCCACGAGCACGAGCGTATGCGCAAGCAAGTGGTGACTCATCAAGTCCTTCAATATCGTCAACAAAGCAAGCCTTTTTAAGCTTATCTGAAAGAGGAAGACCAACAGCTGCTGAAGTTGGAGATACATGCTTGAATGATGTAACTGCTGGAAGTCCAAGAGCCTCCTTGAGTTCCTTTACAAGCTGCCAAGAGTTGAATGCATCAAGGAAGTTGATGAAACCTGGTCTGCCTGAGAGAATCTCGATTGGAAGTTCGCTGCCATCAGCCATGTAAATCTTTGCTGGTTTTTGGTTAGGGTTACAACCATATTTAAGTTCAAATTCAGTCATTGTCTTTCTCCTCTTATTTATTCTTGTTAATCATTCTGTCGTCATACTTGCCTGTGTCAAGATCGATGTAACGAACATAGAGTGAAATCTTGTTGTTAGCATCAAGGTTATTCCAAATATCGTCATAGAACTCATCGATATCATCAGGAATTGTTACTCTCTCAGGCTCACCCTGGAATGTTGGGATTGGGTTGCCATCACATACATAAGTGTGGATGAAATGTCCAACGCCAGGAAGTGGCTCATAATCAAATGTAAATCTGTTACAAGCTGTGCCCTCTCTGTCAGCACTCTTTAAGATGCTGAGTTTGTATGAAAACTCTTCGTCTGTAATCTTAACAATACCAGAGATACGTGGTGTCCAGTTTGGACCGTCTGGTTCAAACTCACGAGTCTTAAGAGCCTTCTCGAAAGCGTAGCAAGTGCACTTGCCAGCAGCCTTATCAACATCAATCTTGTCATAGATTGTTGTTGTCTGGTCGCCGTTTGTAACGATAGTCTTGTTACCGTTTACCATTACTGGGTTATAGATGATAAGTGAAGGGTCCTCTACTTTTGACTCATCGAATGGATAGATTGTAAGGTTGTCGCCTTCCTTTTTGAAGATACGGTTACGGCTGTTTTCAGAACGTCCCATGATAAAGTAAGCGATTGCGCACTTTGATGCGTCCTCAGTCATACCGATAACAATACCGCGACCTACATATTCATTACCGTGAATACGGTTGCCCATTGATTTTACTTCATAGATATCCATTATTTTGACTCCTCCACTATTTTTTTTGAAACTTGTTCGCAAGCCTTTGGAAGAATAATCCACTCAGCTTGCTCCATTACTCTCTTTTGTAATACTTCCGGTGTGTCACCCTCCATTACAGGTACCTCCTGTTGGAAGATAATCTCACCGCCATCTGTAATCTCATTTACAAAGTGAACTGTTGCACCTGTAACCTTGTCGCCTGCTGCGAGGACTGACTCATGGACCTTGAGTCCATAGAAGCCATCACCACAGTGCTTTGGGATAAGAGATGGATGTATGTTTATTATCCTGTTTGGATATTCCTTAACAAAACGTTCTGAAAGAACTGAAAGGAAACCTGCAAGGACAATCATATCGATGTTATTCTCGCGAAGTAATGATAAAACCTTGTCCTCAAACGCTTCCTGTGAGCCACATTCGCGCCTTAGTACTGTCTCACCCTTTACTCCCGCAAGACGAGCGCGCTCAAGCGCATATGCGCCTGCCTTGTTAGAGATTACAAGTGTAATCTCGCCAGATGTGATAACGTCACCCTGCGCATCAAGGAGCGCCTGGAGGTTGGTACCTCCACCAGATACTAAAACAGCAATTCTTGCCTTATCCATACAAATGCTCCTTAAACGAGTTCAATCTTATTAGGACCTGCAACGATAGTACCAAGTACATAAGCATCTTCGCCTTCAGCCTTGAGTACCTCAAGTGCCTTGTCCTTATCAGCAGCATCAACTACTACTGTCATACCAACGCCCATATTGTAAGTGTTGAACATATCGTGCTCTGAAATACCACCGCGCTCCTCAATGAGTTTAAAGATTGGAAGAACACGTACATCGTCCTTTTTAATCTTTGCGCACATTCCATCAGGAATTGAGCGTGGAATATTCTCATAGAAGCCGCCGCCAGTGATATGTGATACAGCAGATACTTTTACTGCATCAAAGAGTTTAAGCATTGGCTTTACATAAATCTTGGTTGGAGTGAGAAGTGTCTCACCAAGTGATTTACCACCGAGTGCATCAACTGGTGCCTTGAGCGCGTCTTCGCTGATATTCTCAATATCAAATACCTTACGAACAAGTGAGAAACCGTTTGAATGAACACCTGATGATGGAAGAGCAATTATTACATCGCCCTCTTTCATTGACTTGTTGTCAAGGATCTTATCCTTGTCAACAACACCAACAGAGAAACCAGCAAGATCATACTCGTCCTCTGGATAGAAACCAGGCATCTCTGCTGTCTCACCACCAACAAGAGCAGCATCAGACTGTACACAACCATCAGCTACGCCTGAAACGATAGAAGCAATCCTTTCAGGGACGTTCTTGCCACAAGCGATGTAGTCAAGGAAAAGGAGTGGTTTTGCACCACAGCAGATAATATCGTTAACGCACATTGCTACACAGTCAATGCCGACTGTGTCGTGCTTATTCATCAAGAAAGCAATTTTAAGCTTTGTACCAACACCGTCAGTACCAGAAACCAAAACTGGCTTTGCATATCCTGAAGGAAGTTCAAAGAGACCGCCAAAACCACCTATTGCACCGAGCTTTGCACCCTCAGTCATAGTTTTAGCAACATGAGCTTTCATAAGCTCTACAGCCTTGTAACCAGCAGTAATATCAACGCCAGCATCAGCATATGCTTTGGACATAGAGTTTTCCATGTGTTTTTCTCCTTTATTCTTTTCCGTCCCAACAATAGGTACAGAGTTTCTCTTTTGGTAAACCGATTGATTCGATGAGTCCAGGAAGTGACTGGAATTCAAGTGAAGAAAGTCTAAGCTTTTCTGCCATTACCTGGCGCATCTTGCGACCACGCTCAGTTGTAGCATCAGCATATTCCTCAAGATGATTGAATCCCTCTTCGCCCTCAAGTTCATTGATGGTTGCTCTTGTGAATAGTTCCATTGGACTAGTTTGACGAGAGAAGTTTAGATATTTACATGAATACATGATTGGAGGACATGCAGAGCGCATATGTACTGACTGTGCGCCATTTTCATATAGGAATTCTACTGTCTCTCTCATCTGTGTTCCACGTACTATTGAGTCATCAACGAACATTAAGTTCTTGCCAGAGATAAGTTCCTTTACTGGAATCATCTTCATCTTGGCTACTTTGGCACGCTGAGTCTGGTTTGTTGGCATAAAGCTACGTGGCCAGGTTGGCGTGTACTTAATAAATGCACGAGCGAAGTTAACACCGCTCTTGTGTGAATAGCCAATTGCGTGTGGAGTTCCTGAATCTGGAACACCGCAGATAAAGTCTAAGTCTTTTGGTAAAGTACCATTTTCTATTTCATTTTCAGCCATGCGCTTGCCGTTTTCATAACGCATAGTTTCAACATTTATATTTTCGTAGGTTGAGTTTGGATAGCCGTAATATGACCAGAGGAATGAACATATTCTCATTTCATTTCCAGCTGGTTTTAAAGTCTCGCATGAGTCCGCTTTGAGTTCTACTATCTCTCCTGGGCCAAGTTCACGGAATACTTCGTATCCCACCTTCTCAAAGGCAAATGATTCAAAGGATACTGCGTATCCATTTTCATTCTTGCCTATGATAATTGGCAAACGGCCCACTTTATCACGCGCAGCAACAAGGTCACCATCGTCCTTCATAATAAGGACTGATGCTGTACCATCTATTACCTCCTGCGCAAAGCTTATACCCTCTACCAGAGTTTCCTTCTGATTGATAAGAGCAGCAATAAGCTCTGTTGTGTTGACTTTACCACCAGTCATGGTGCTAAAGTGTCCACATGTCTCCTTGAGGTAATTTGAGATGAGCTCGTCCTTGTTGTTTACTATGCCTACCATACAGATAGCATAGCCACCATTTCTTGACTTCATCAAGAGTGGTTGAGGATCATAGTCACTGATACATCCAATTGCTGATGTACCGCTCATATCATCAAAGATATACTCAAACTTTGTTCTGAATGGAGAGTTCTCTATATTGTGAATCTCGCGCTGAAGACCAACTTCTTTGTTCCAAGCTGCAAGTCCACCACGACGTGTACCAAGATGAGAATGGTAGTCTGTACCAAAGAACACATCTAGCAAGACGTCATTTTTTCCAACGGCACCGAAAAATCCGCCCACACTAAAACCTACTTTCTAATAATCACAAATATTAAGCGAAGAAGAGCTCTGAAAGAGTCATAGGATCGATGTACTCGCCATCCTTATAAACTCTCATGTTACCTGATGCGATTTCATCGATAAGCATTACATCGCCATTTGCGTCATAACCAAATTCAAACTTGATGTCATAAAGTACAAGGCCTTTTTCAAGGAGGTCGTCAGCAACGATCTTTGTGATGTCCTGAGTCATCTTCTTGATGTTCTCATACTGTGTCTCTGTCATGATACCAAGTGCTACAAGTGCTTCCTTAGTTACAAGTGGATCGCCCTTCTCATCGTTTTTGAATGTCATCTCAACGTATGCAGGAAGGTCAGCACCCTCTTCGATGTACTCGCCATAACGACGGATGAAGCTACCAACAGCCTTATGACGGCAGATAACCTCAAGGCCATGACCAAATACCTTTGCAGGAAGTACTTCCATTGTTGTATCTGAGAGGTTTGCATTTACAAAGTGTGTCTTGATGCCAGCAGCATTAACCTTCTCAAAGAAGTAGATAGACATTCTAAGGTTAACATCGCCAACGCCTTCAATTGTAAGACCAACTGAGTTTTCGCCTGGATCGAACTTGCCATCTTTGCCTGTGCAATCATCTTTGAACTTTAAAAGATAGTTGCCATTGTCAAGTGCGAATACGTCTTTTGTCTTTCCTTGATAAACTTTTTCCATGATTTTGTCCTCCAATAGATAATCTAAAAAATAAAAACAGGCAGATTAGTATCTGCCTGCAATTTCACCATCGGCTGCAAGTACCTTGTCTGCACCTGCTTTTCTTGCGCTGTTTAATTTTTCTGCGAGCGCAGCATCCTCTATTGCGAGCATCTGCACTGCGAGCAAGCCTGCGTTTGCTGCGCCATTAATTGCAACTGTTGCTACAGGTATGCCTGTTGGCATCTGTACAGTTGCAAGAAGAGCGTCCATTCCGTCAAGCTCTGATGCCTTTACTGGTATTCCAATGACTGGCAATGTAGTCCAGGATGCACATACTCCAGCAAGGTGCGCAGCCTTGCCTGCTGCAGCTATAATTACACCGAATCCGTTGTCGCGCGCACTGCTACAAAACTCCTGCACTTGTGCCGGTGTTCTGTGTGCTGAGTATACGTGAACTTCAGTTTCAATGTCATAGTCCTTGAGTGTGTTGATGCACTTCTCTACAACTCCAATGTCGGAGTTGCTTCCCATGATAACTGCTACCTTTTTCATAAGTGCCTCCTAAAATAAATCAGGGCAGTCCCCTAGTGTCCTAAGGAACTGCCCAGACGGTCGACATAATATGTTACTTTGCTCCCATGTGGTGATCCACTAATCCGTCAGTTACAAAGTACACCTATATTATATAAAAGCAACCATATATTTTCAATTAGACAAAGTGCCAAATTAAACTTGCAAAACCCTATCTTTTTTGGCAATCTATCTCTCGGGCTCTGCCGCACATCAATCCGCGGCTCACACAACAACATGGCCCGCCACGTACTCTTTCATCTCTTCAATTATTTTTTTCACCTTATCTAAAGGCAAATTTGTATTCTCTGCGATTTCTTCCTCAGAGTACTTTTGACGCTTTATCATATTTTTTGCTATTTCTATCGCTGTTTTTTCAGCTTGTTCTTCCAACATGCCATCCATAACTGGACCAAACATTCCCACAGCATCTTCCTCCTTCATGCATTTAATCTTCGCAACTTTCTTACTAATTTTATTATAATGCATATTATTAGGATTTTTGCAAGAAAAATCTTCCATTAAGAGTCCGAGTGCATCATTACCACGATATTCACCATTTACATATACAACATTTACGCCATATTCAAGCACATGTGAATGATCATTGCGATTCGTCATTTGGAAAAGGTATTTTGGCTCTTTATCTCCAAAATAATCGTGTCGAGTGATGAAAATGACATAGTTTTCTGGCAAATCATCAACTGATGCACCTTCTCCTAAAAAATTTGTATCAATCAAATCATTATAGAATCTCGCACGTCTTGGTTGCGCAAAGGAAGAATCATTTTGAATCTCAATATTATAAATTTTACCTTCCTCATCAGTAGCAAGAACATCAACTATTCCTTCCTTTCCTTGTGAATTGAACAGTCTCTTTTCTGTATTAATTTCTTGAACTATTAAATCATCTTTTCCTAGAATAATTTGTAGGACTAATTGTGTGACATCTTCATCATCTTTAAAAACTGCTCTCATAAACGGATTGTCAAAAATAGTATACTCTGTTAATGCCTCACTTACTTTTTCAGGTTCCATAATTGTTCCTCCTTGAATCTTATAACATATTTTTCTTTTGAAATATTGGAATGCCTTTATTTTGCCAAAACGAGATTACATATTCATATATTCGATCTCGTGCAACAATACAAAAGACATCATTCCCATTGGTTCTCTCTTTATATTTGTTCCCAACAAAAGTTGCGAGTTGTACATCAAGAGAGTTTGTGCTGCCAACCTTAACTTCAACGAAGTGAATAAAAGCAGATGAAGCAACAATCTTTTTATACGATTCAATAGATATTTTCCTTGCATTTTTGCTATAAAAAATGTAAACCTCATCACCAAAAGCAAGATTATCTATTCCTAGCAAGCCAGCATCACAGACATTCTCAAAATCAACAAAATATGTTGTCATCATTTCACCTCGTTTCATTGACAATGTGTTAAAATTAGTTATAATTATATCGACACAGAGCTGATGGGCGTGCCTCTTTTTAAGACTGCCGCCAAGTCTAGGCCCTGTGTTTTTTATTTAGAAAACAAAAAAATCCACAGGCAACCTTCAGATTGCTTGTGGATTGGTTATTTTTATAAGCATTCAATCAACTATCATCTAATCTCAAAGGTATCATACATTCGTTAGGTATTTAATTCATTATTATTTTAATACAAACTTATGTTCGAGTCAAATTGCAAAATCGAGCAAAAATTGTACAATATGCACAATGGGATTTCCGACGAACGGTCAAGATTTGCGTTAAGCGGTAAAAACAAGGGACGAACGGTAATTTTTTGACCGTTCGTCCCTTATTTTTATATGTTTATTGTCAATTTCAACAAAGTTGATATCGCGCTGTAAGTCCCCTCTCGCTGAGACTTTTATCACACAGGTTGGATTTCAACATCTAATCATTTTTCTCTGTGATGTTGAAAGACGACCTGTCGCTTACTTGCTTCTGAGTACTTCCTTGTCAATCAACTTAAATCTGTTAGCTGAAAGGATAAGCATTGTCTGACCACCGATAAGATCGGTTGGCGTCTCAATGAAGTCAAGAAGGACGTTGAGTGCCATAACAAGCGCCATGCCGTCCATTGGAAGGTGGAGCTGAGCAAAGAGTACGGAAATGCTTGCGAGCGTACCACCTGGAATTGGAGGTGTGGCAACGCCTAAGATAATGCTCATAAAGAACGCGGAAGCAAACCAAGAAACAGATGTAGGTACTGCGAATACTTCCGCGGTATAAATTGCCATTGTAAAGTAAAGAATTGAAACTGTTGGCTTGTATACTACCTGGTTAAATGGTACGCCAAAGTTTGCAAGGTTCTGCTTTACACCATACTTGCTGATACAAGTATTCATATTCTCAGAGAATGCTGCAGCAGATGATGCTGTTGTGAGACCTATGATAAATGTTGGCAAGAACTTCTTAACATAAGTTCTAATATCAACACGTAATCTAACTGCC
This sequence comes from Candidatus Limimonas egerieequi, assembly GCA_018064455.1. Taxonomy (GTDB): domain Bacteria; phylum Bacillota; class Clostridia; order Oscillospirales; family Acutalibacteraceae; genus UBA1227. The sequence goes on from JAGHVH010000010.1 coordinate 257,296, forward strand.
ACATAAACAGCATAGAAAACAAGCATCAAAAGGCAAGGTATCAAGTTGACAAAAAGCAACTTGTACGATGACTTAACCTGAGCAATATCATTGCTGATAATCAAATCAAACAAACTACCGAATACAAAGAATGGAACAAGTCTACTGATAAAGTCCATTATGATTTGAACAAGATAGTTGAGCTGTTCAGCAATAAGTGCAACTGTTTGAGTCTTCTCGCCTATCATAATCATTGCAATACCAATAACTATACCAAGGAAGAGAATTTGAAGTGTATTGCCCTCAGCAAAAGGTGTAAAGATATTGTTTGGAACAATTCCAATAATTACTTCGAATAAATCCTTAAAGCCCGATACACCTACTGTGCCACCACTTTCAAAGTTAAAGAAAAGCATAGATATAAGGCCCACTACAATTGTAAGGCCGGCAATATAGAGAAAATCTCGTATTGCCATCTTCTTACCTAAAACATTGAAAGTAGACGCATCGCCGATGCTATAAATACCCCAAACAAGTGCAAAGAATATCATAGGACTTGCGATTGCGGATAAGAGGTTCATGAATGTGTCAAGGAGCGGAGAAAACAGGTCGTCGTTGATAAACGACACGATGTTTTCTGGCGCTTGACGACAGAGTAAACCGAATACAACTGCAAGCGCAATGGCAATAAGAAGGTTAGTCCATTCTGGAATGGACTTCTTCTTGATAACGTAAGAGATAACGTTGGTACCGCGCGAATAGCGCCACACTGGGAGAACTCCCATTGTCGCGAGCGCGCTACGCATCATAACGCTCTCGTCTCCCGCATCTTCGTTTTTGGCGTATGGGTCATACATACGCTCCTCAACTTCGATAAGAACTTTGAGTTTTCCAAAGTTCTTACCTGTTCTGAGCGTAAAGTCTTGAGCCTCGCCAAACTCGTCGCGGAAGCGAAGGAGCGTCTCCTCTACGCCAAGTGCAACTTTTTTTGCACTTGTGCTATCTACGGCAGCGCCGTCGTAGAAGGATTCTACTTCTTCTACGGCGGTGCTTATGTTTTCTAAAGTTAATTTAGCTTCCATATTCTATTTATTAGTCAATTGGAATAATCCAACCCTTATCGTCAGCAATCTTGCCCCACTGCATACCAGTGAGAGTGTCATAGAGCCACTGTGTTGTCTCGCCGATTTCGAAGTTGTTTACTGTGTACTTCTCATCGCCATAAGCGAGTTCACCAATTGGAGATACAACTGCTGCTGTACCTGTGCCCCAAGCTTCTTCAAGCTTGCCAGCACGAAGTGCTTCAAAGAGCTCTTCAGCAGAGATTCTTCTCTCCTCTACAGGAATACCCTTATCCTGAAGAAGTTCGATGCAAGACTTTCTTGTGATACCAGGAAGAATTGAACCGATAAGCTTTGGTGTTACAACTGTACCATCAATCTTGAACATAACGTTCATAGCGCCAACTTCTTCAATGTACTTCTGCTCAACACCGTCAAGCCAAAGAACCTGTGAGTAGCCCTTGAGTTCAGCCTTGTGACCAGCACGAGTTGATGCAGCGTAGTTACCACCGCACTTAGCATAACCTGTACCACCACGAACGGCACGAACGTCCTCTGTCTCGATCATAATCTTAACAGGGTTGATTCCCTCTGGATAATAGCTACCAGATGGAGAACCGATGATAATGAACTGAGCCTTCTTAATTGTGTGAACGCCAAGTGTCTCGTCTGTACCAAGAAGGAATGGACGGATGTAAAGAGATGTGCCCTCTGAATGAGGAACCCAATCCTTTTCAACCTCAACGAACTTCTTGATAGCCTCAAGCATATCTTCCTCAGCCATCTGTGGAAGGCAGAGACGATCTGCTGAGTTGTTCATTCTCTTTACGTTCTCGATTGGTCTAAAGAGCTGAATCTTGCCATCAGCTGTTCTGTATGCCTTAAGGCCTTCGAAAATTTCACAACCATAGTGGAATACAGCTGTTCCTGGGCTGTAGCAGAGATCCTGGAAAGGAACTATGCGAGCGTCATGCCACTGACCATCGCTGTAGTCCATGATGAACATGTGGTCTGAGAAAATCTGACCAAAACCAAGCTTTGATTCATCAGTTGGCTTTGCCTTTGGAGCAGTTGTTTTTTCAATTCTAATATCTAACATAACATTTGCCTCCTATTAAAGGTCATAACCTGTCTTGATTGCATCCTTGTTTACTTCGAGCAAATCCTGGTGACGTGCTGAAACAATCTTACCAAGTACTACGTCAATGTTATCAAGGTCGATACCTATCTCCTTGAGCATCTTACCTGTGATAATCATGTTAGCAAGTGTTGGAATCTTCTTTTCAGCAGCCATACCTGTTGCTGGTACATAGAATACTTCTACGTCTGTACGCTCAACCTTACGTTCGATAAGTGTTGAGTCAACAAAGATTTTACCGCCAGGTACTACTTCGTTTTCATATTTATCAAGAGATGGAAGGTTCATAACAACAAGTACGTCAGGCTTGTCAACGATTGGTGAACCTACTTCTTCATCTGAGATGATAACTGAGCAGTTAGCTGTACCGCCACGCATTTCTGGACCATATGATGGGAGCCATGATACATGCTTACCAGCGATAAGTCCCTCATATGCTAGGAATTTACCAGAGAAAAGGATGCCCTGGCCACCAAAGCCAGCGTAAAGAATATTAAGTGCGCTCATTACTTTTCTCCTCCCTCTGCATAGATGTCCTTATAAACACCAAGTGGATAGTAAGGAAGCATATCTGTCTCAACAAATTCAAGTGCCTTAGCTGGAGTTAGACCCCAGTTTGTAGGACAAGTGGAAACAACCTCAACGAGTGAGAAGCCCTTTCCATCGAGCTGGTTCTGGAATGCCTTTTTGATTGCAGCCTTTGCCTTTCTGATGTTGGCAACGTTGTTTACTGCAACACGCTCAAGGTATGCAGCACCGTCTACCTCAGAGAGGAGTTCGCAAACCTTGATTGGGTAACCAACTGCCTCTACGTTACGTCCGTAAGGAGAAGTCTGAGTTACCATGTTTGGAAGTGTTGTAGGAGCCATCTGGCCACCTGTCATACCGTAGATAGCGTTGTTTACGAAAATAACAGTGATATTTTCGCGACGAGCAGCGCTGTGTACTGTCTCAGCAGTACCGATAGCAGCGAGGTCGCCATCGCCCTGGTATGTGAATACTACCTTAGAAGGATCTGAACGTTTAACACCTGTAGCAACAGCAGGAGCACGGCCGTGAGCTGCCTGTACAAAGTCAACGTTGAAATAGTCATAAGCCATAACTGAGCAACCAACAGATGCTACACCAATTGTCTCACCCTCGATACCGAGTTCGTCGATTACTTCTGCTACAAGTCTATGAATAATACCATGAGTGCAACCAGGACAATAGTGAAGTGGTGCATCAGTTAAAGCATGTGGCTTCTTGAATACTACGTCCATTAGTTTGCACCTCCTACTTCTTTAATCTTTGCAAGTACCTCTTCTGGAGATGGAATCATACCACCAACACGGTTGCAGAGGTAAACTGGCTTCTTGCACTTGATTGCAAGTTCAACATCTTCAATCATTTGGCCCATGCTCATCTCAACAGAGATGAATGCCTTGCACTGATCTGCGCGAGCAAGAAGTGCATCCTTAGGGAATGGCCAAAGAGTAATTGGTCTGAGCATACCTACTTTGATGCCCTCTGCACGTGCAGCATTGATAGCATTCTTTGCAACACGAGCTGAAATACCAAATGCAACGATGCAATACTCAGCGTCATCCATTAAGTACTCTTCGTACATAACTTCGTCACGCTCAATTGCAGCGTACTTTTCATATCTTTCAAAATTCTTTATTTCAAGAAGGTCTGGCTTTAAGTAAAGAGAGTTAACAATGTTGTGTTCTCTCTTCATTCCAGTACCTGTAAGTGCCCATGGCTTATCAACTGTCTTGATTTCGATATCATCAATCTCAACAGGTTCCATCATCTGGCCCATTGTACCATCGGCCAAGATCATAGCTACCATGCCATATTTATCAGCAAGTTCAAAGCCCTTGATTGTAAGAGCAGCCATCTCCTGAACAGATGCAGGAGCGAGAACCAAGTTGTGATAGTCACCGTGGCCGCCGGCTTTTGTTGCCTGCCAGTAGTCAGACTGTGAAGGCTGGATACCACCAAGGCCTGGGCCGCCACGCTCTACGTTTACAACGAGTGCTGGAAGGTCGCAGCCTGCAAGGTATGAAATGCCCTCCTGCTTAAGTGAAATTCCTGGTGATGAAGAGGAAGTCATAACTCTCTTACCAGTTGAACTTACACCAATTACCATATTGATAGCGGCGATTTCAGACTCAGCCTGTAAAAATGTACCGCCAATTTTAGGCATACGCTTTGACATGTATGCCGCAACCTCTGTTTGAGGTGTGATTGGGTAACCAAAGTAATGTCTGCAGCCAGCACGGATAGCGGCTTCAGCTATTGCTTCATTACCTTTCATCAATACTTTTTCACCCATTGTTTTCTCACCTCTCTACTGTGATAACGCAATCAGGGCACATAATTGCGCAAGAAGCACAACCAACGCACTCGTCCATATTAGTGCAAGTTGCTGGATGATGACCCTTTGCATTAAGTTTTTCTTCGTCGAGGGCAATGATGCCCTTTGGGCAGGCGCCAACGCAAAGACCGCAGCCCTTACATACGTCTGTCAAAAAAGTTACTTTTGCCATATTAAGAATCCTCCTCGAAGATCTTTTTCTGAAGTTTGATGTGGAAGATGTTGTCACCTGAAACTTCCAATCCTTCCATGACAGTAGTCATGACAATTGGCAAACCAGTCAATGACGATACTGCATTAGCATAATCAAATGATGACTCAACATCTGCTACAGTTGTTTCTGCCCCCAAATTGGAATTGTTTACTATACCAGTAAACTTAATTCCTGCCGCTTCCTCTATCTCCTCTTTTATCTCTACACAGAGTTCTGGAGTTTTAGTAAGCGGTCTAAAGCAGTTGATAACCAAAAACATATCGTAGTTATCCTCAGCGAGCATCATGTCACGGTAGCGGCCAAGCGCGAATGCGCCGCGGTCGTCGCCGCCGATATCAAGCACGGCATATGAGGAATGATCATCAAACAGTGAATAGAGTGACCCTGGCAGTGCCGGGAAATCCACGTTTGATCCCGCATAGTCGGACGAAATAAGTGGAATGCCGTGAGCCGCAAGCTCGGCCTCACTGTCCTTCGTCCTGAAGTAAGGATTAACTACATCTAAATCGGCGATGACGACCGGAAGACCACTGTCGCTTAGATGCATTGCATAGTTTACTGCGACATTGGTCTTGCCGCTACCATAGTGCCCTGCAAACAAAGTGACTCGTTTCAAGTCCTCACCTCCAAAATGATTACCTTATATTATAATTCTTTTCTTATAATCTTTCCACTAATAGTTTTAGGTAATTCGTCTTTAAACTCAACTATTCTTGGATATTTATAAGGAGCTGTCTTCTGTTTAACGTAATTTTGAATCTCTTTCTTGAGTTCATCTGTTGGTTCTGTGCCAGGAACAAGTACGATTGAAGCCTTAACTACTTGGCCACGAACCTCATCAGGTGCTGCAGAAACACCGCACTCGAGTACGTATGGAAGTTCCATAATAACGTTTTCAATCTCAAATGGTCCGATGCGGTAACCAGATGACTTGATTACATCGTCGATACGAGAAACATACCAGAAGTAACCATCCTCATCCTTCCATGCAATATCACCTGTGTGGTAATAACCGTCATGCCATACTTCCTTTGTGAGTTCCTTGTCCTTGTAATAACCAAGGAACAAACCACAAGGAACACCATTCTTGGTGTTGATACAGATTTCACCGTTTTCACCAACGCCAACTTCTTTACCGTCGGCATCAAGAAGTGCGATGTCATAAACTGGTACTGGTTTACCCATTGAGCCTGGCTTTGGAGACATACCAACGAGGTTCGCAATTGTAAGTGTTGTCTCTGTCTGACCAAAGCCTTCCATAAGTTCAAGGCCTGTTGCCTTTTTGAACTGATAGAATACCTCTGGGTTGAGTGCTTCACCAGCGATTGTTGCGTGCTCAATTGATGAGAGGTCATACTTTGAGAGGTCCTCTTTGATAAGCATACGGTACATTGTTGGTGGTGCGCAGAATGTTGTAATGCCATATTGTGCAAATAGTGGCAAGATATCTGCTGCATTAAATCTATCAAAGTCATATACAAAGATTGCGCCTTCGTACATCCATTGACCGTAAAGTTTACCCCAAAGTGCTTTACCCCAGCCAGTATCAGAGATTGTGAGGTGTACGCCGTTGCTGCGTACACAGTGCCAATACTTAGCTGTATGGAAATGTCCAAGTGGGTACTTACATGAGTGAAGTGCCATCTTTGGATATCCAGATGTTCCTGATGTAAAGAACATGATCATTGGGTCATCGCCGCATGCGCTGTCCGCTGTGCGGAGATATCTGCGGCTGAAGAGTTTGTACTCTTCATCAAATCTCTTCCAGCCCTCTCTATCTGCGCCGACAATGAGCTTGTGCTCAAGTGTTGGTGCGTTCATAACAGCATCAACTGCGTCAGGAGTATTGTCGTCGCAAGTACAAACGATGGCCTTAACTCCAGCCGCATTGAAGCGGTATTCAAAGTCGTGATCCTTAAGCTGGTGTGTTGCAGGAATTGCAATAGCACCAATCTTGTGAAGACCGAGGATAGCTACCCAGAATTCAAAGCGACGCTTCAAAACGAGCATTACCCTATCGCCTTTTTTAATTCCAAGTGATGTGAAGTAGTTTGCTGCCTGTGAAGACAAGTCCTTCATATCACGGAATGTATATTTAACTTCATTCTTGTCTCTGTCGAGATGAATCATCGCAACCTTTTCAGGCTTGTTGCGAGCAATCTCATCAACAACATCAAATGCGAAGTTAAATTTATCCTCATCTCTAAATGAGATAGATACAGGAGCTCCGTTCTCTGCATCAACAGTTGTGATAAACTTCTCAACCTGAAGTTTCTCTGACTGTTTTGCACGAACGATTGACTGCTCCTTGTAGAGCTCTTCTGTAACGTCGGAATTTAAGATAATAGAAAGGAATTTACATGGTGCACCATCAACAGCAAGTTCACCATGAGGAATAGATGATTTGAAGTAAATAGAGTCACCTGAGTGAAGTGTCTCGATATGGTCGCCTACCTGTACACGCAAAGAGCCCTTGATTACAAAGTTAAACTCGTGACCGGCATGCTCAACAAGCTTAATTGGCTTGTCCTGAAGCGACTCGTCATACTCATATACGCAGAAATATGGATCAGCAAGCTTGTCCTTGAAAAGTGGAGCCAAGTTCTGGATAGTAATGCCATCCTCACGAGCTGTTGTAAGTCCACCGTTACGACGGGTCACCGTATAAGTAGACAAACGAGCAGACTGGCCCTCAAGCAAGTCAGCAAGACCGATATTAAATGCAAGTGCGCACTTATGTACAAACGTAAATGGCAAGTCAACAGTACCTGTCTCATAGAGCTCGTACTGTTCTGTCGATACCTCTGTCTTCTCTGCCATCTGTTCTACAGAGAAACCACAGATATCACGCATCTCCTTGATACGCTGTACAACTTCAAAAATCTGTTGTTGTTCCTTGTTTCCTGTCATCTTAAATCCTCCTAAAATCAAAGAAGAAAAAATAAAAAAATCGTCTCAAAGCGAAAACTTTGAGACGAATTAAAATCCGCGGTACCACTCAAATTGCATAGTCAAAAAACTATACCACTTTAAGGTCTAACAACCCCTTTGCACTAACGTAGCATTCACGTAAACCCCTACTAGAAATCGTTCAGGATTTCAGCTGTTGAAGTGATAGGTCAACTTGAGTTCCAATGCATGCTCACACCAACCGCATGCTCTCTGAAAAAGGTCATCAAAACCGTCTTCGTCATTGCCTTTATTATTAATATGTGCAAATTATATTACTTTGTTTCACTAATGTCAACAAAAATATACCATTATATTTATATAAAATGCTATTTATCTTCATCAATTGAAATATCCCATTGTTTTTCATCTGGGACGAATACTTTGCGCCTTTGTTTGCGCCTTCTTCGCCAATCAACTTCCTTTTCGAAGTCGATTTGTTTTTTCGTCTTTTCCGGAGCGCGGTACGAACCGTCATTCTCTTCCATATAAAGGTCCGGCGTAAACTTTTTCTTTTCAGAGCCCGGACCAATCTTCTTCCGAATCTCGTCTATGCGCTCCTCTGTCGCCTTTTTGTACCTTGTTCTAAGTTGGTATGGCAACTCAATAAATAAGAGCGCCAAGAGTATCAGACAAAGCGTACCGACAGGCTTTTGTATAAACAGCAACGTAGAGCCAATAAAACCAATCGTTTTAACAACATGACCCTTAATATCGGCCGGTGCAACCAACCCTTGGTCCACAATATTGTTATTATCACCCTTTGTCTTGTATCCATCCTTAGACACCTCTATAACTCTATGAGTTACAAGTGCCTTAGATGGAGAATCCTGGTCGATAAATGTAATTATGTCTCCAACCTCATATCGAGATTTCTCTTTAATAACTACAACATCCGAAACCTCAATTTCGGGCAGCATACTACCGGACAGCACAACGGCGTATCCGTAGCCACCTATCATCGGCAATGGTGATTTAAACACCTTCCTCTGAACTACGTTGTAAAGGCTGATGAGCAGAACAATTATGAGGATCCAATCTACGATTGTATCCACTACTCCCCAGATACGCCTACCTGTGTAATTCAGTCTCATTCTGCTCACCTCCTTTTAATATCAAAAAAAAATTATAAATCAAACTACAAGATATATTTTATACACACATAAGAATTTGTCAAACTGGCCAAAAAAAATATGTCTTATAAATCAAAACAACCGAACAACTATCCTCTGTGAACATAAAATTAACAACTCGCCAAAAACAACGTAGTTAGGATACAAAATCATTGTTTTGTATCACACTTGATTGTTAACAAACCATTATTTTTTGTTGACAAAATAAAAAATTTACAAAATGTTTTTCGGTGTTTTCAAAACCGAACAAATTATGTGGGATGGTCAGTCCCTAAAGTTACTCCAAAAGGAGGTTTTTTCAAATGAAATTGAAAACAATAAGTAATAGCAAAGGTTCTGCTCTACTTTGGGTAATCCTTATGACTATTATTATTACAATATTGCTAGGAGCTGTAATGTCCGCTACGTATGCATATTTTAACTACACTATGTATACAGTAAAACGTCAGCAGGCATATTTTACTGCTCGTTCAGCAATATCAGCTTGTCTTGAAGAGTTTACTTCCGTTGAACAGACAAGAGATGTTAATGGTAGTTATAACGTTGCCGACATTTCAATACTTCCTGATCCAAACAAAGAGATTGAAGTATCTGACTTTGGATTTGATAGTAAGATGGGAACTGCTAAGGCTACCATTTCTCGTAACGATGAGGACGAGGTAAAAGTTACTGTAACAGCAACCTATGCTGATGAAAATTATACAATGGAAGCAACCGTTGTACGTCAGCCTCTTTACTTTGCTGGCATCTCATGTAAAAACTTAACCTTAAATGGTAATCTCAACCTTGGTGCTGGAACCGACTTTTACTGGAACAACACAGAAAAGTTTATGGTAGGTTCAGGATCAAGCCCATACAAACTTAATGTTAACGGTAACTTTGTATCAAAGGGCGATGCTAGAATCCCAGCTGGTATGACCGTTGCTGGTCATAAGTTTAATCAAACTGTTGATTTTACAAACGACGGACGTCATGCTAGAAAAATCTGGAATCCAAATGAATATATCATTTCTAATAAGACTCTTACTGTTGGTGATGATACAACCACCGAGTATACAACTAACGTTCTTAATACATTAAGCAGAATTACCGATACACATCCTTATTACTGCAATAGCCGCGGTGAAACTAAATTTGGTGGCTATCTCGATATGGACAGAAGTGGTGGCTTATACAGTTTGTTAAGCCTTATAGGTATGGGAAATATGATGGATGGAATTGCTGATGATAAGTTTGCTTTGACCAATAGTGAAACCGATGCTCTTGCAATTCAGTATGTTGAACTTCTCTCACTCTCAACTACTATTTCTAATGCAGTTGCTAATTGGCAGAAAAGCATGGGACCAATAGGTTCATTCCTTACAGGTGTAACACTTTCATTCTATAACAATTTCATTCAAGGTGCACTCTACGATACACTTGATGTTTCATACATTGATTATCAATCATCCGATGAAGCTAACCGTAGCGATGAAGTAGTTCCACTCCTTTATATGTTCGTTCGTGGTGGCGATAATAATGGTCTTACCGTTCGTGTAAGATACGGCGCTAACCCAGGTAACAGAACAGCTATTGGCAAGTTTACTGAAAACATCACAAATAACATAAGCGGCTTCATTACAAATCTATTCGACATCCATAATAAGCCAAGTTATTCAGTAATCTATCTCGAAAACAAGGGCACAATTCATCTCGGTTACGATGACGATGGTGGCCGTAGAGAAAATGGACCACAGGATCTCGTTTTCCTCTATAGCATCTATGGTGGAGATAATACAACAGTACATCTTCATGATGGCGTCGTTGTACTTGGTGAAATTATTTGTGACAACCTCATTGTTGATGGTAATGCACAGGTAATTTATACATCTACTAGCGGCTCTCAGATTGCAAAGCAAAAAATCGCAGAGTATTGGGCTGTTAGCAATTATTCAGATTAAGGAGGGTCGATTATGAAAACTTTAAACAATAAAGGTATGACCCTCGTTGAAGTAGTTCTTGCAATAGTAATTCTTGGTATAGGTGCTATGATGCTTGCAGAAGGATTTTCTGCTGCTGCAAGAATGACTAATAGAGCAACACATTACAGAAACGCTAGTGTTGCGACTTCCTCCACTCTTGAAGTTGAGGAGGTTGTTGAGTCAAAAGACCCAAAAGTTAGCGTAGATCTTGATTATAAAGATGCTTCATCAGGCATAACAATCAAGTATAAGAAAAACGGTGTAGACAACACATTGACACTCCCAGGACAATATGCTATCAGCAATGAAACAAATACTGACTTAACTTATAGAGAGTTTTGCCCAGATAACTTTAGTTTTGTTGTTCCAGCAGAACCTGTTGGAGATTAAATACTAAGTAATTTAGAAAGGAAGAGTGGTTATGTTTAATCTTAGAAATAACAAACTCGGTATGACTCTTATTGAAATGGTCATCTCCCTTGTAGTACTTGGTATTCTTACAACTTCAACAATGGGAATAATCATTTCTTCAAACAACATTTTCATTTCAACATCAAATGCTGCTCTTGATAGACAAGTTGGTGGTCACGTATTTGAGACATTAACATCAATCCTCAAATACTCAACACACCTTAGCATTTATGATGCCGATAAAGCACCTGCTGAAGGTGTTGCACAGTCCGTATCATTAAATTTAACTGACGATACTACACAATCTGGTATTTTGATGTTCAAACACAAGGACCAAGAGGACGCTACTAAACTCTATAATGACAGCTTCTATGGTAGAAGAACAGTTCAATATACCCTTGAAGAAGCAGGCTCAAGCCATAAGCACATCAAACTTACTGTGCGTGTTTTCCGTGATGGCAAGCAGAGATATGAGCTTTCAAGAATTATCAAGTGTGTAAACCTTGCACTCATCTCAACTGGCGTTGACGCAAACTTTATCAAAGATATGTCAACTCCTGGAACAACTAACCAGTTCATCTCTTTTTCTGTTGATGAGCAGCTTATCTCTGGTGGTAAAGATGCATTCTCACTTGAGTACAAGATTTCTGAGTATATGGCAAAATACAACCGTATTCAGCTCGAATACACAAGTAAACTTCAAGCAGTATACGGCGAAGTGAATGCTAAAATTGGTAACACAGAAAACAAAGAAGGTAAGCGTGTTGCAGAAGCTATCTATGAGCAAGTTGTCAACATGCGTAAGATGGCAGTTCTTGGTATAGAAGGTTCTAACATTTCAAAGTGGGAAGGCGAAGATGTTTATCAATATCAAAACCTTCGTCAGCACTATCAAGATGAAATTAAGGACCTCCTCAAGTTTACTCCTACTGCTGGTATAACTAAAAGTACAGCAACAAACCCATTCTATGGCGTAGTTGCAACTAAAGAAGAACTCTACACAGGTTTCCTCCTTACATACTATGACACAAACAAAGATGGCAAAGTATCTAAGGATGAATATCCACAATTTACTGATCCTAAGACATTCTTCCAGGGCACATCTATTGCTAACTACGTATCTAATACAACTAACAGAAATGATGCCAATCAAATGGTAATTATGTCTTACTTCAGAGAGAATACAAACGAGAATTACGACGACCTCTACTCAGTAAAAGAAAAAGTTGTCCATACATTTAGTGGTAACTTTGAAAAGGGATATTCACACTCCATTTGGTATTCAACCAACGATGGCCCTGGATACGATAAAGGCGAAATCCTTCATGATACAAACTTTACAAGCCTTGAAGAAACCAGACCAGTAGCTGGTTCAATGAATGCTGATTGCCACGGCGCAAATCCTGATAACGTTCAAACATACTTTACTATTACCGGCGCAAGCCATGATAGTGGTAATGATTTCTATCACATCAAATATGATGCAAGCACTAATATCGGTGGACTCCCATACTATGAGTATAAGGGATTTGGTGCTACATATAATAGAAACGGTAACGTCAAGGGCTCAGATGTAATCAACACTTTAAAGAACACATATGGTTCTCTTATCACTCAAATGGTACCAGGTACAAACTGTCAAGTTTATTATAGTAGCGCTGATAACGGAACAGTATACATCTATCCTACAACTGATTTAGCACAAGGCTGGTACTACTTGATTTATAATAATTCAAGCCTTAACTGGACTGATTATAGCCAGAGACAGAATGGTATCAAGTATATGTTCTTCTATCTCTCTGCAGCTCAGAGCGAAGCTTCAAAGGCCGCTAATACAGGCAATATTGCTGTTAAAGGAAATGCTTTTGCTTCAATCTCTGGCAGTGCTTCAAAAGCATATGGCCGTATTGTATTAGGCGGAGTTAATGTTCCTGAATACTTTGGTAGTAGCGACTGTTCTAGGTTCACTGGTTGGGCATATGCACAGGCTCAATATGCTGATATGGAAACGGGTGCAAACAGTGCTGAAAACGCTCTATTTGACAGCGTAGTAGCTCACCAGTATACAGACTATGTTCTCTATGGTGTAGACTGGAATTCTTGGTTTAAGAGCTCTCCAGATGGCCTTCTCAACAAGATTATGACTGGTGTCATCAATATTGTTGGTAGCATCTTCGGCAGAGACGTAAACAAGAATATAACATACATCAGTGGTGATAATGCTATCCAGTCACTTGGTAACCGTGGAAAGTATACAACAAGCAACTTTGATGGTGATATAGCATCATACAACCTTGCATGGACTATTTATAGCCCTAAACGTGGCACATGGTATTACTTACCATCTGGTTCAACAAGACTCTCTAACCTTACAAGCCAGATTTCACTTTCATCTAACAAGGATCAACCTATACCTCTTGATGTCGACCTCAAAACTGGTAACACATGGACTTCATCAACAGCTATGGTATCAGACATTGATTCTCGCAAGCTTTCCTCAAGTGGTCTCTTTGGTCTTGTAGATACAACCAAAGATGTACTATGGGTAGGACTCCCAACAGGTAACCAAGTAAGTGTTAATTTTGAGACACCAACCATTAACTAATCAAAACAAAATGCAAAAAAAAGAAGACATATACGACTAAATCCTTTGGCTCTATAATAAATGTTGGGGTACAACATTTGTTATGGAGCCTTCTTTTTTGGAAAAATGCAAAAAAAAAGAAGACATATACGACTAAATCCTTTAGAATGAGATTGACTAGAAAACATTCGGAGGTGAAGTTCGTATATGTCCATTTCTAATTTTACAGAAGAATTACTAAATTTACAAGGTGTTAAAATCACAAAAATTGAGCAGTTTGAAACTGCAACCAAGATTTTCATTGAGCACGAATTTGTTGGAGGCGTTTGTCCACACTGTGGAGAAGTATCAAGAAAGGTTCACGATTACAGAACTCAAACCATTAAAGATGCCACTGCATTTGGAAAGCATGTGTACCTGGTGCTTAGAAAAAGAAGGCTTCATTGTGAGCACTGTGGCCATCATTTCTATCAACACTTAACGTTTCTTCCAAGGTACTATCGAATGACCAAACGACTAATTGAAACAGTGATACTAGCATTAACTGATGTTAGGTCATTTACCAGTGTCGCTAAGGAATTCAACCTTTCCTTACCAACCGTTATTAGAATATTCGATTTAGTTCAATACCCAAGGCCAAATGCCTTGCCAAGAACTCTAGCTATGGATGAGTTCAAAGGAAATACAGGCGGTCAAAAATTCAATTGTATTATTACCGATCCAGAGAATCATCAAGTGTTAGACATCATTGAAAAACGGTATGGTTACTACGTTGATGATTACTTCAGAAGAAATTACTCAAGAGAAGAAAGAAACAAAGTGGAATTGTTTGTTTCTGACATGTGGAAACCATATCAAGACTGTGCTAAATACTACTTTCCTAAAGCCGCTCGAGTCATCGACAAGTACCACTGGACGAGACAAATGACATGGGCATTTGAAAATGTCCGAAAGAGTGAACAGAAGAAGTTTAACAAGCAATACAGGATTTACTTTAAGCGTTCACGACAACTATTACTGCAACCTTTTGATTTCCTACCTCAAGACAACCAAAGGCAAGTACTGATTATGCTAGATATATCTGTCAATCTTAGTCGCAGTCACTTTTACAAAGAATGGTTGCAAACAATCTCAAGAATCCCTAATCCACTTGAAAAACAAGCAATGTTTAAGCAATGGCTGGCAAGTACAAGTGAAGCTAAAATTCCTCAATTTAGAAGATGTACTGAAACCTACTACAGATGGCTCCCAGAGATACTCAACTCTATGGAGACACCAATCACCAATGGATTTACAGAAGGTTGCAACAACAAGATTAAAGTCCTTAAAAGAAATGCATATGGTTACAGAAACTTTAGAAGATTCAGGAACCGTATTTTACATATATTCTCACACCAACGAGCAGCCTAACGGCTACTCAAAATGATTAATTGCGACCAGCAAAGTTTTCCTTTGCTGGTGATATCCAGCCCATGGCACGAGAAAAGCGGAGTGTCAAAGCCTTTAGAGCGAAGCGTGCCTTGACACTTCGATTTGAGCGTGCCACCAAAGCAGCGGACAGCCATTTCATCATATGTCCGCATACGTTTGACCGGCAGAAACCGAGAAAAGAGAAAGAGCTTCTGACTCTTTCGAGTCAAAAGCTCTATTTCCTAGTTCAATTTCACTTTATCGGAGTCGCGACCCCAACAATTGACAGAGAACCCTTATTTTTCATTATGGAAAAGAATTATACAAAATAGAAGAAGGCACTGTGTTTGACAAGCGTTACAGTGAGGGTAAACTTGTCTTACCAACAGAGGATGAAGTTGTGGCGTATTATAGCCTCACAATAGCATCCCTTGAAGGATATGGCTTTTCACAGTATGAGATTTCAAATTTTGCAAAGTCAGGGTTTGAAAGCCGTCATAACTTAAAGTACTGG